>CANRWW010000029.1 GCA_947643665.1 uncultured Porphyromonadaceae bacterium
CGGAAACTGATTCCGATGTAAAAAGATAGTTCATGGGTCTTTTTAGCATTTTTTTTAGTGGTTGCAAGCAATCAAATTTTTCCACATCGCCGCGCACTCCCCTCACGGGGCTGCCACGGCCTATAATATGTCGGGAACCTTCCGGGGACTGCTATATGAGCCGGAAAGGCGGTGCAAAATTACAACAATTTCTTCATTCCGCAAAATATCAGTGCGACCAGCATCCCGTTTTGCCGGGATATGCGGATCGCACTGTGTATAGCCTGTAACCGGATATTATCAGAAAGTATATCCTAAAGAGAGCTTGAGGTTGCCGGTGTTGATAGCAGGTGTCCAGTCCCTATCCTCATCTATATCAGCAGCCTTGAAAGTGTGGCGGTAAGCAGAGATGAAATCTGTGCCATACTGCACTCCGAGGCTCCACTGTGAATACTGGAAAGTCACACCCACATGCCAGCCCATCTGGAAACGGTTCCAGGTGAGGTCTTTGTTGCCAGTGCCTTTGTCTTTATCGTCACTGAAAAGATTCATCCATTGTTTTGCCTCGTCTTCTTCAGCCTTGTCATCCCATTCTCCATCCATGTATGCACGCATCTTGCTTGTGAAATGCACCTTGAAGTTAAGACCTACATATGGAGCTATGGTAAGATCATCCACAACATTGAAACGCCACACGAAGTTTACAGGAACCTGGAGATTGATGTTCTGGAACTGGCTCTTGTATTTTTCCGTCTCACCCATAAACTTGAATTCTTCCGTATTGGAATAAAAATTGAAATTGATGTTACCACCGACTTCAAGGAACATGGGAAGACTGTTGGACAGGCCAAAGCCATGGATATAGTTCAGGCCGAAACCATTTGTGCTGAAACTGGGATCTTCGTCGTCATCATACGACAGCTTGTAATCTTTGTTGTAACCGTAACTGGTGTTGTCATAAGAGATCGCAACACGGTTGTAATCTTCTGCATTGGCGCTACCGGCTACAGCCAAAATGCCTGCAAGCGCGAGTGTTTTGTAAATCTTCATGATAAATAGATTATAAATGGATAATTTGTGTGTATTCCTGGTGCCTATTCCATTGAACTGTTCAAGACACCGGCAAAGTTAACACTAATTATCAAAACAACAAAATTTTATAAAACTTTTATAAAATTTTATTATAGTGCAGGCGCATATCCGCCAATTGAAAGCTGCCAGTCAACAATTTACATTACCTGACCAGTATTAAAACAGCCTCAGGCTTGAGTAAAACAACGGGTAAAATTCACTCCGGGACGGTTTACAAGGCCGGTTGCCAGAAACAGGGAAAAAGAGGAAGAATTATAAGTGACATGATAACGCTCCGCGCCAAGGTTGCCGAGAATGAATGTGGCACGCTCTATGGGCGAACCTCCTATTCCAGGGGTTACGCGCTCTTCTATGGATATGTCAAATCCGATGCGCGTTATGGCCAGCGCGACCGTCGCCGTATCTGTAAGGCCTGAAAGCCCGCTGCGTATCAGAGCCACATCTCCGTTTTCAAGACACCTGAATTCTATGCGTGGAGCCATATCCGCCTCCCTGTCAAGCACCATCGCGGTGGCAAAAGAGGTCTCGGCAGCACTTTTGTCCTTTGGCTTCACTATCAGCCCCACAAGCATAGCCGCCAAAGTGAACATCAGCACATAAAACTCAACACTGAACAGTTCCATAAATCAACCGAGCATAGACATGAGCCATGAGCATATAAGCATGTATATGAGCATGCCTATTATGTCATTCGTAATAGAAATAAAGGGACCTGTCGCCAATGCAGGATCTATCTTGAAACGTTCAAGCGTAAGTGGCACGAAAGTACCGAATACCGATGCGAACAACACCACACCCATCAACGAAAGGCTTACAGCAAGAGTCGTAGGATTCAAAGGATTAAGCTGAAAAGCATTGTAGACAAACACTATAAGTGAAATCACAAGACCGTTTACAAATCCCACCCCTACCTCTTTAAGGATCTGCCTGCCTGTATCTTTGAGGTCAAGCGATCCATTTGCCAGACCCTGTACTACAATCGCCGACGACTGTATGCCCACATTCCCACCTGTGCCGCCGATCATAGGGATAAAAAGAGCCATGGCGGGATTTGTCACAAAACCTTGCTCGAAATTACCTAATATCAAAGAATTGCCTATACCTCCCACGATGCCCATAAGCAGCCATGGCAAACGGGCTTTGGTCTGTTGCCAAAGCGTATCGTCCGATTCCACATCCTGCGAGAGACCTGATGCCAGCTGGTAGTCGCGTTCCGACGATTCACGCACACGGTCCATAACGTCATCGACGGTGATATGCCCCACAAGACGACCGATAGAGTCTATGACCGGCATCGCCACAAGGTCATACTTCTCGAAATCAATGGCGACCTCGTCAAGAGCCGTGTCAGTCTTCACAGCCACAGGATCTGTCTCCATCACATTTTTGATCTTTGAAACCGACGGATGGGTGATAAGTTCCTTAAGCGGAAGAGTGCCACGCAGTCTGTCATCATTGTCAACCACATATACATAGTATATCTCATCCATATCCTCGGCTTGCATCCTGAGCTGCTTTATACACTCAGGCATGCTCCAGTTCTCGTTGACAACAAGCATCTCGGTGCCCATGAGACCGCCGGCGGTATCTTCGTCATATTTCAGAAGGTCAATGATATCGCCTGCCTGCTCCACATCGTCAATATGCGAGAGCACCTCGTCACGATCCTCCTCGTCAAGCTCCTGGATAAGGTCTACAGCCTCGTCGGTGTCAAGGTGGTCCACGAATTTGCGTGCGATATCCTCTGGCTCCATGTCGCTGAGGAGCTTACGGCGATCCTCCTCGTCAAGCTCCATGAGCACATCGGCAGCCTTGTCACCGTCAAGCAACTTATTGAGATACTCAGCTTCTTCAAGTTCAAGTTCCTTGAAAAGTTCTGCGATATCAGCCGGATGAAGTTCCTCAAGCACATGTTTCGCGGCTACCTCGTCGTGGGTATCGGCTATGTGCCTGACTCTCTCTATATATTCCTCGTTAAACTCCTTCACCTTTGTAAGTCACTAATTGGCATTCGCCTGTTCGTCATACTTTCAATTGCTCCCCCACCAGATCAGCCTGTCAAAATTACCGGCAGACAACGGCTAACCGCCAATTGACTTTGTAAGTTCTACAAACTGACTTACAGTAAGCTGCTCAGGACGCATCGCCAAAAGCGGCGTGTCCGGCAACTCCGCACCAGGCGTGAGTACCGACTTTATGGAATTTCTTATTGTCTTGCGGCGCTGGCCGAAAGTAGCTTTCACCACAGCCTTGAAACGGCGTTCGTCACACCCGAGATCCGTCACCCCGTTGCGCTTAAGCCTCACCACACCTGATTTTACTTTTGGAGGCGGATTGAAAACATGCTCATCCACAGTGAAAAGATACTCCACATCATACCATGCCTGCAACAGCACACTAAGTATGCCGCGTGCTTTCGTTCCAGGAGGAGCCGCCAGGCGCTCTGCCACCTCTTTCTGCAACATTCCGGAGCAACACTCCACCTGGTCTTTCCATTCAAGCACATGGAAAAATATCTGTGACGATATATTGTACGGATAATTTCCTATCACACAGAATTTTTTGCCGGGGAAAATCGCCCCCAGGTCAAGTTTTAGAAAATCCTCACCAAAAATCCTCCCTTCCAGCGCCGGCATGTTAACACGCAGGTAATCCACACTCTCCGTGTCAATCTCCACGACAGTAAGGTCATGACCTTTTTCAAGAAGAAATTGTGTGAGCACTCCCATACCTGGCCCCACCTCAACAACCGGAAGTCCTGCAAAGCCATCAAGTGTGTCGGCAATGCGCTTTGCCACAGTAAGATCTGTAAGAAAATGCTGCCCAAGCGCTTTTTTCGGTTTTACCTGCATAAATCAGAAATTTTGCGTATTCATGCAAAAATACGAAATAATTTTGAATACTCGCCAACCTGCCATAAGTGATCGCCGGCGGAAAAGTCAGATCTTTTTCAGTATCGCATTGATTATGGGTTCCATTATCGTATATCCGAAACGGTTGGGATGCACACCGTCGTCACTGAAAGTCACCGGCAACGCCCGGTCGCCCGGATGCACAAGTGGAGAATAATAATCGGCATAAGGGATCCTGTTTGCCAACGCATACGCTTTTATGCGCTTGTTAAGGCTCTCTATCTTGTCCGGCACATTGGTGGCATTCTGTGTCCAGTAATATCCCTCGGCAGGAAGCAGCGAGGTCAGCACCATTTTCACCCCATGCAACTTGGCTAGCTCGCACATTGTGACTATATTGGCAAACGTGCGGTCTTCGTCGTAATCGCTGTCACCGGCAGCAATGTCAGGTTCACCGGCCCCAAGCACTATGCATGTGGGATGCAGGTCAAGCGCATCGCTACGGAAACGCAAAAGCAAAGCATAAGTAGACTGGCCGCTTATACCTCTCCCCAGATATCCGTTGGTTTCAAAAAATTCCGGATGTTCTGCCATCCACCCTTCGGTAATGGAACTGCCAAGGAACACAACCCGCTTCTCCCCCTTTTTCAACGGGGACAGACTTGCATTTGCCTCTGCATATTTCTCAAAATTTATGGCACGAACAGAGGATACGGAAGCAGAGCCACCAGCCGGTGAAACGCCATACGCCATTAAAGATGCTGCAAAAACTGCAACTGGCAAAAGCGACAATCTTTTTCTCATAATAAGTCGAAAACAATTCGTTGATTACACAGAGGCACCAGAGTAGCCCTGACATATAGGTTTCTCTGATGCCTCTGATAAGTTATGCGCAAGCGCTATGTCAACGGCGTCCCTTGCCGTTGTTGTTGCGCTTCTGCTGCTCGCGAAGCATCGCTTGCTGCTGGCGCTGCGCTTCCTCAAGGCGTGCCATGAAACCTGATTTCTTTTTAGGTTTGGCGGCATTGGCCATAAGGCGGGCGCGCACTTTTTCGTCGTCGGTACATAGACGGAATATGTATGTCTGTACTATGGTGATAAGCAGCGAAAGGAAATAATAGTAGCTCAGACCTGCCGCATAGTCATTGAATATGAACAGGAACATCACCGGCATCAGATACATCATCCATTTCATTCCCGGCATGGAAGCAGACGAAGGCTGGTTCTGCATATTGACGCGCGTATATATCACATTGGTGGCGGTCATAAGCAGACAGAACAGGCTCACATGGTTGCCATAGAAGGGGATTGTGAACGGAAGAGTGAAAATCACATCCGGGGCAGCTAGGTCCTGTGCCCAGAGGAACGACTGGCCGCGCAGTTCTATACAGGACGGGAAGAACCAGAACATCGCGATAAGGATAGGCATCTGGAGCAACATTGGTAGACAACCGGCAAACGGGCTGGCACCTACACGCGAATACAACTCCATAGTCTTCTGGTTACGGGTCATGGCATTTTCCTGACCTGGATATTTCTCATTTATGGCTTTGATATCGGGGGCGAGGGCACGCATGTTCGCCTGCGACTTGAAGCTCTTGTATGTCAACGGGAAGAGCACCAACTTTATAAATAATGTCAGCAGCAGGATTATTATGCCATAGCTCTTTATGAATCCGCTGAGGAACGTGAACACCGGTATGATCACCAGAGTGCTTATCCACCGGAATATAGGCCATCCCAGAGGTATCAGGTTCTGGAGCTGAAGATCCTCGCCGGCCTCTTCTCCCTCCTCCACGGCGATGCTCTTGTCAAGACGTTTCAGCAGAGGGTACAGGTTCGGGCCATAAAAAATATCTATGCTGACAGGGTTCTCAGCCATGGACGAATAGTTCATTGTAGCCTTGGCGGTAAGATCTTTTACAAACATCGGATCGCCCTTGAGGTCGGTAGATGCCACTTCAGCACCAACGAAATTTCCACGGGGAATCATCACGGAAGAAAAGAACTGGTTCTTGAAAGCGATCCACCTCAACTGCTGGTTTAGGCTTTCACTATGGTTGCCCGTATTTCCAAGCTCGTCGGGGGAGTCGCCGGCGTATTTGTAATATATGCCGGAGTTACGCTCTTCAAACACACGTCCGCGTTCGTTACGCCCCATCTTCTGGTGCCACGACATTTCCATGGTAGCCACAGAGGGTGGAATCACCTTATCCATGTTCTGCTGCACCACATCCATGCGCACCACATACGAATCGGCAGGCAAAGTATAACGCAATGCCCAAAAAGCGCCACCACCGAGATCAAGTTTCATCATCACGGTAGAGTCGTTCACCACTTCCGGGGTAAAATAGAAGGTTGATGTATCGAAACGGCGGGTCGCTGAAGTCAGTATGAAGTTATACCCCGAATATTCCGGCCGGCATACATTTACCAGGGCAGTGTCTATTTTGCCGGTTTTTGCATCTGTATTGACATATGTGTCATATTTCTGCAAGGTGGCTCCGGCTATGTTGCCGCCATGGTTGCTGATCGAAAGCGACAGCACGTCGTTTTTAAGTTCCACCATCTGTTCCTCACCGTTAAGATGGCGTGCGAATCCGCGGTAACGGTCTGCATCGGCAAGGGCTGTGCGCAAATTATCAATTGCCGTCATACGGTTCTGCAATGAGAGATCGGAACCGAATCGTGATGCGACAAGGTCTGCATACGGGACAAGCGTGTCATTGGCTTGCACAGTGCCCGATACATGGTCGCCTGCCACGGTAAGATCTACCGTTTTGGTACGATAGCGTACTGCTCCGACCGAGGTTGAGTCGGATCCCTCCACCGGAGTGCCTGCCTGACGCAATACCGAAGCGATACCGGCCAGCTCTTCGGGACGGATGGAGTCAACAGTAAGAGACTTCCGGGCGGCAATCGCCTCCTGTTGCTGCTGTTTCTCTGCTTGCTCCTGGAGCTGTTGCTGCGCCTTCTGCTGATCCTTATTGTTGATGTACATGAACCCGAATATAACAAGACCCATCATCAACAAACCGTATAACGTGTTTTTGTCCATTAATTTGGTGTTAGTTTTTTATGAATCAGAAGTCTGGAACCGGAAAATGGCAAGAAACTACGCAGTCTTGTTCCCTTGTACGCCTTGGCCGTCCTGATTTTCAGACTATCCTTTCTTTATTGTTCTTTATTTTCGTTCTTTTCTTTTTTATACTTTATTGCGGCATCAATGAAACTTATGAAAAGAGGATTCGGGCTGAGCACCGTTGACGAATATTCAGGATGGTATTGCGTACCCAGATACCAGCGTTTGCCTGGCACCTCCACTACTTCCACAAGATGTGTCGCAGGGTTTTCACCTACGCACCTCATGCCGGCTGCCTCAAAACGGGAGCGGTACCCCTCGTTGAATTCGAAACGGTGACGGTGACGCTCGCTTACAAGTGTCTTGCCATATGCCCTGGCGGCAAGGGAATCGGCGCTCAATACGCAGTCAAAAGCTCCCAGACGCATTGTACCGCCCATATTGGATATGCTTTTCTGCTCTTCCATCAGATCTATGACATTGTATGGCGTTTTCGTATCCATCTCAGTGGAATTGGCCTCTGCCAGTCCCAGAACATTGCGTGCATACTCTATGACCATGCACTGCATCCCCAGACATATGCCGAAAGTCGGCACATCATGCCCGCGGCACCATTTAAGTGCCACAAATTTCCCCTCAATCCCACGATGCCCGAATCCCGGTGCGATAACTACCCCGTCCATCTCACCTAAAATCCCGTCAACATTCCCGTCGTCAAGTTTTTCGGAATGTATGAACCGCAGATCCAACTTGCGCCCCTCATAGGTCACCGCCTGGAAAAGCGATTCGTTTATTGACTTATAGGCATCCTGCAGCTCCACATATTTCCCCACAATCCCTATCGTCACGCTTTCGCGTGCATTATGCATCTTGTCAAGAAAATGAAGCCATGGAGCCATATGCGGTTCGCCCTCGGCCGGCAACCCGGTAAGGCGCAACACAATGTCGTCAAGCCCCTGCTCATGCATCCTGACCGGAACCTCATAGATAGACGATACGTCAATGCTCTCTACCACGGCATCTGGCGCTACGTTGCAGAAGAGCGCTATCTTACGGCGCACTTCTGCTGTCACAGTATGCTCGGTGCGCAACACAAGCACATCGGGCTGTATGCCAAGTTGCTGGAGCTGCTTTACGGAGTGTTGGGTGGGTTTTGTCTTCAGCTCCTTGGCTGCCGCTATGTAGGGTACATAAGTGAGGTGGACGCACACGCTGTCTCGGCCAAGTTCCCATCTCAACTGTCGCACTGCCTCCAGAAAAGGCAACGACTCAATGTCCCCTACCACACCTCCGATCTCAGTTATCACGAAATCAAATCGCCCGGTATTGCCCAACTGTTTTACCTTGCGTTTTATCTCGTCTGTGATATGCGGCACTATCTGGACCGTTTTGCCAAGATAGTCGCCACGGCGCTCCTTGTCTATCACACTCTGGTATATGCGCCCTGTGGTCACATTATTGGCACGGGTTGTCTGGATGTTGGTAAAACGCTCGTAATGTCCCAGGTCCAGATCTGCCTCATGGCCGTCCACCGTCACATAACATTCACCGTGCTCGTAGGGGTTGAGCGTTCCCGGATCAATGTTTATATATGGGTCGAATTTCTGTATGGTCACACGAAACCCACGGGCTATCAAGAGATTGGCCAATGACGATGAAATAATACCCTTGCCAAGCGATGACACCACACCGCCCGTTACGAAAATGTACTTGGTTTCCACTGTAGAAAAAGTTTATAAGATTAAACTACGTCTACTACGAGCGAGGCGCCCGCGCCGGGGTGTACGGACGCACATGCACCCCGTAGTGCTTTTCAAACACTACGGGGTGCAAAGTTAACTATTTTTCGTTATAATTCCTCAACCTTACGCTTGAAATCCACCATTTTGATGGCAGCTTCCGCAGCCTCGGCACCCTTGTTGCCCAGTGGGCCTCCGGCACGGTCAAGCGCATCCTGCTCGGTATCCACCGTCAGCACGCCGAAAATTACCGGTATGTCGCAATCGGCGTTAAGCCCGGTAATACCCTGTGTCACACTCTGGCATACATAATCGAAATGAGGTGTGCCGCCGCGGATCACGCATCCGAAAACTATCACGGCATCAAAAAGGCTCGCCTCTATAAGCTGTGATGCCGCGAAAGTAAGCTCTACCGCTCCCGGCACATGGAACACGCTCACGTTTTCCTCCATGTCAAAACCGGCTTTTTCCAGCACCTCCAGCGCACCTTCTGTCAGGCGTGAAGTGACATGGCCGTTCCACTCGGCAGCTACTATAGCCACCCTCATGTTCTCTATCTCAGGGAGCTGCCCTGCAGGTGCTCCCCCTTTTAATCCTGTACTCAACTTGATCAACAATTAGTAATTATCAATTTTCCTGACGGGCCGCATGTCCGAGATATCCTCCGTGATGGCGCAAGGCATAATCCTGGCGGGTAAAACCGGTAAGTTTCATCACATTGACAACCAGTATGTCACCTATTACCGTCATCATAGTGGTAGAAGTCGTAGGAGTAAGGCCAAGAGGGCACACTTCAGGAGTCCCCCCGGTAAGCAAAGTGGCATCTGCCATACGCGCCAGCCCGCTTTCACCGTTGCCAGTGATCACGATGATGGGAACATCCTTTATCAGCCTGCGGGCAAGGCTCACCAATTCCAATATTTCACGTGTCTTTCCTGAATTTGAAATCAGCAACATTACATCATCGGGCTGAAGCACACCGAGATCACCGTGTTGTGCCTCCGATGGATGCAGGTTTACAGCCGGAATGCCGGTGGAACTGAATGTAGTAGCTATATTCATGGCTATCTGGCCGGCTTTTCCCATACCTGAAGTCACAAGTTTTCCACCACGACGGTGCACATGGTCCACAATAAGCCCCACAGCCTTGTCGTAGTCTTCGGAATATGGAATGTTTCTGATCGCGTCGCTTTCTGCAATGAGAATATCGCGCATGGTCTGCTCTATCTGCATGTCTTAACGGTTAATCCTTACCCACCTGAAAAATATGAAAACATTCGGCAATGCCCTTCTGCGGGCACCACACCTACAAAATTAGGAAAATTCCGGATATTTTCAAACACCACTTTCAAAACGGCTGAGATCGGCGATCCAGGCGGCATCAAGTTCCACTCCATGGCCTGTCTTAGGATCAAAACCCGCCATGACCACTGTGGCGACACATTTGACATCGCCGGTGCAAGGATTTACAGCACGCTGCTCAAGCACAAAACTCCGTTGTGAGATCTTGACACAGGCTGTAAGCACAGATATTGTCTCTCCGAAATATGTAGGGGAAAAGAAACTGACGTTTATATTCACTATTACCGTGGCAATGCCATTCATATCCAACGGTTTTCCGGTAACAGCTTCAAAATAACGCACCTTCGCGAGATCCATAAACTGGAGATATGCTGAATTGTTGAGATGCCCCAGCATGTCGAAGTCATTGAAACGGGTCTGGATCTCCACACTGTGGTAAAACGGATGTTGCGCCTCAGGCACTTTTTCATTTTTACACTCTGGAAGTATTATAGGTTCTCTCATATGTATATGTTTGCAAACTGTAAGTGAATAGTCTGTGTTATTTACTGTCATTAATGGATCCGCAGCTCTGTCAGCGCATCTCCACCTGCCAGAGAATTAAGAGTGGCGATTATAGCCGATTTCTGAAACTCCAGCTCTGTCTTTAGCGGCGCGGACGACACATACACATGCAGTATCCCCCGGCTCACATAGCGTCTTTGCGTAAGACGGTTCACACCTGGTCCTACCACCTCCGGCCAATAAGACATGGCACGTTGCTCCATATATTCGTTTTTCCTTGAGGAACTGTCAAGCACCTTGTCAATGATCTGGCGTATGCTCATCGGGTCCGTGCGTTTCATATGCCTTGTTTTTCCTGTATACCTCCCAATCTTTCCGACGACATGAGAGTGAACACCCCGTCCTCCACAAGCCACGAGCGGTGGTCGTTGGCAGAACGGCTCATTATGTGGTCAAGATGGTCGCGGTTGGTATCCGTAATGAATATCTGGCCGAATATGTCCTCCGACACTATCTCCACCAGCCGCTCCACACGGGTGGCGTCAAGTTTGTCGAAAATGTCGTCAAGTAGCAGCAGCGGCTTCATACGGGCTGCTTCACGCATGAAGTCATACTGTGCCAGCCGTAATGCTATGGTATATGTCTTGCACTGCCCCTGTGAAGCGGCACGACGCACCGGCATACCGTTAAGCCAGAGGTCTATATCGTCGCGGTGTGGCCCTACAGAAGTATGCCCTACCATTTCATCGTGGCGCCGTGTCTCGTCAAGAAGCGGCATAAGGCCGTCAGGCCTGGAGGACAGATGGCTTTTCAAGCCTATAGCCGGCTTTTCCCCATCTGCCGCTATACGGCCGTAATAACGGTCAAAAATCCCTGTCAGGCGCTCTACCCATTGCAGGCGCACCTTGGTTATATATGACGCCGAACGCTCCATGGCGATCTCTATTGCCAAATAAAGCGAAGGATCCACCGCATGGTCACGCAGTAGTTTGTTGCGTTGCTGCAAGGCACGTCCATAACGTATGAGATGGTCAAGGTACAAGGGATCGGTCTGGGAAATAACCTGGTCCATGAACCGACGGCGTTCCTCCCCGGTGCCGCTTATAAGTTCCTGGTCAGACGGGGCGACCAGGACAAGCGGGAAAGCACCGATATGCGAACTTAACCTGTCGTACTCTTTCCCTCCCCTTTTGAAACTCTTGCGTTTGCCGGGAAGCAACCCCACCTGCAATTCTTCGTCAACCCCTTTCCTGTCATATTCTCCCCGCATGGTCATGAAATCCTCTCCACGCTTTACTAGCGAGGCATCGGCCAGGCCGCTGAAACTCTTGCAGAAGCTAAGATAATGCACCGCATCAAGCAGATTGCTTTTGCCCATGCCGTTGTTGCCCAGAAAACAATTGATTTTCGGGCTGAACTGCAAACGGGCATCAGCGATATTCTTGAAATTCGTTATGGCAAGACGTTTAAGATGCAAGATTTTAAGAATTTAGAAATAAGAAGTTGAGAAATTTAGAAATCTAAAAGCGCTGAGGCACGGTTCCCCTTGACATGACTTATCTGGCTATTGCTAAGAAAATGCACCTAAAAGTAAAATAGCGGCACTTAGCAGAAGCATCAGCATGGCGGTACGTGCCAGCAGCCCGGTCAACGCCCTGCCTTCAAGCGTACCAAGCTGCTTCCAAAGCGTTATTACCGAAAACAACTGAAAAATACCCAGTATCGTACCCCAAGGTAGCTTATTCCATAAAAGCCACAGGAGCGCCCAGGACGCTATTCCGTCTGACAAGTAAAGTCCGCGGACGAATTTCGCGCCGAAACGTACCGCAAGAGTGGACTTGCCTACAGCGCGGTCATCATCTATATCACGATAGTTGTTGACGATCAATACATTCGCGCCAAGCAACCCCATGGCGACGGCTGCCATCCATACCTGTGTGGTACATGTGCCGGTCTGCACGTAATATGTGAGTGTCACAGGAGCTATACCAAAGAAAAAAACCACTGCAGCCTCGCCCCATCCATGACGCGACAGAGGATACGGCCCGGTGGAATATGCCAGTGCTCCCAGTACAATAAGCACCCCGGCCGCAATAAGCCACCATCCACCCCAATATATCAGGCCAAGACCCAACAACGCTGCCACAAAAAGCGTGCCTATAGCGGCACGAAGCATCGCTTGCGGTGAAATATCACCTTCGGTCACGCCACGGCGCGGCCCTACACGCCCTTTACGGTCAAGCCCGTCGCGATAATCGAAATATTCATTTGCAAAATTAGAGGCTATCTGGGCTAGCACAGCGAAAACGAGGCATATCGCAGCCGGCAGCCACTTGAAACCACCGTCAAGCAGAGCCAAACCGGTGGCTGTGAACACACCTGCCACCGATACCGGCAGGGTGCGTAACCTCATTGCCTCAATCCAACATTTCAGTTTATCCGGTCCTGGCATATCAGTTCATTACATTTTTCAGTCAAGCCTCAAGGTGATAAGCCCTGTGGAGTCAAAGCGCGGCAAGGCTCTCAACTGGACCGGAGCCATGCGTGCGTAAGGCGTTTCCGAGCCGTCCCCGACTTGGGGAACCCCGCTTTCAACGAGTGCCTTTTCTACCGATTTCAAAGCCAGCTCCGGCAGATTGTTGTCTTTACTGAGATGGCACAGGAAGATCTGGCGCAACTGAGGCGTATATATCCGGGCGAGATAAGCTGCCGTAACTTCATTGTCAAGATGTCCGTTGGCAGATCTTATGCGCGCCTTGAGATATTCGGGATAAGTGCCTGTTTCAAGCATTGCATTGTCATAGTTAGCCTCTATCATAAGATAATTGGCCTGCCGCATATAGTGGTCGGCACGATCACTCACACACCCCAGGTCAGTAGCCACAACCATGCGGTGGTCTCCGCGGGTTATGAAAAATCCGGCATTGTCGGTGCCGTCATGCATTACCTCGAACGCAAGCACCTCGAAATGGCCGATCTTGAAAGGATGTTCCTTATATATGGGACGATGGTAATCCTTTATCCGGTTGGAAATGCTATGGCGCCTCAAAAGCCCGTTGAGCGTACGAGGCGTGCAATAGACCCCCATATGACGATACTTGCGGACAAAAGAGTACACATACCTCACATGGTCTGAATGGTCATGCGTGAGCAGTATGCCCTTTATACTGTTCATCGGTATGCCATTGCGTTTCAACTCAAGCACTACCGCATTGAAATCCACACCTGCATCTATCAGCATACCGGTATCCGCATCGCCGATATAGGCGCAATTGCCTGAACTGCCGCTCCCAAAAGAAATAAAACCGAGCTTGTTTATAGTCGGAAGCACGTCAAGCGGTGCAAAAGCTCCGTCATCGCCACCGAAAATATCGGTACGTCGCCTGCGTTCCATCTCCTCAATATGCATTCTGGCAGCTTGCTCTATCTGGGGCGATACAGGCATAGGCGCGACCTCAGGAAACAGATTGTCCCCGAGATTGTCAAACAGACCTGTCATGCCGTCGTTCCAATTGCCTTTTTTTTTGAATCGCGCCATCGCTTACTCTCAGTTAAACAGCAGGAAAATCGTAGGCACTTTCCCGTAGTCGTAGTTCTTCTTTGCCCACTGGGATAACGGTAAGGAGACAATGCTCTCCCCTTTACCGGTTATATCAGAAGCCACACACAGACGCAACTGTCCCGGCAATGTGCGGGCAAGCTCGGCAATGAGCTTGTTGTTGCGGTAAGGTGTCTCAATAAAAATCTGTGTCTGTCGCTCGCGGCGTATGCGGTTCTCCATCTCGCGCAATTTCGCCGCCCGCCGGGGAGGCTCTATAGGCAAGTAACCGTTGAAAGCGAAACTCTGGCCGTTGAAACCGGAGCCCATAAGCGCCATCAATATGCTTGACGGTCCTACCAGGGGCACGACTTTCAGGCCGCGGCGCTGCGCCACTGCCACCGCATCAGCTCCCGGGTCTGCTACGGCAGGACATCCCGCCTCAGAAATGATCCCCATCGGCTCGCCTGCCTCCAGCGGTGCCAGCATCCCCTCCACCTCTTCTGTACGGGTATGCTCGTCAAGCACCGTAAAAACCATCCGGTTTACATCAATCGAAGGATCCACCCGCTTGATAAAGCGTCGGGCCGAGCGCACATTCTCCACCAGGAAATGGCGTATATGCCTAAGCAAACCTGCATTGCCACCAGGTAATACATCACCCACCTTGGAGGTGTCGCTCAGGGGCACAGGGAACAGATAGAGCGCAGCCTCCACAGCCGCGCACTCCCCTGCCGTTTCTCCGGCAATCTGTGGTTTTCCTTCAATCATAACCACAAAATTACACAATTCCCCGCATTCCCCCAAAAACATTTTCCCACACTTTGCCCAATTATACGACAGTACCCCGGAAGTCCATTGACCGACTTCCGGGGTATTGGGTATTCGCCTAGTCGTGATCTGCCAGTTTACTTCACGATGGTTTTCTTGCCGTTAATGATATATAGCCCAGCAGCCGGAGTGCCTTTTACACGGCGGCCCTGAAGATCGTATACACCTGTACGGATGTAAGAAGATTCCTTTTCATCAGCAAACGTACCATCTATGCCTGTGCCTGTGCCGAGACGGTCAATAAGCGCCTTGGCCCACACGCTGCCAAGCGCCACAGAACCTTTGCTGCTTGTGGCGCCACCTTTCAGGCAATTGTATTTGTCTCCCACAGGAGATACCACAAGGTCATTTTCAAGGTAGCGCACCACAGGTGCGAAATAATAACCGAAATTTTCAGACATGGAAGCTGTGAGCATAGTGGCACTTACTTTGGCAGAGGATGTGGAACGGCTGTCAAGCTGCAAACCGTATTCCCCCATCGGCTGCCGGGCATACCATGCCAGTTCCGTATCCCTCACGTCTGTAAAGATATCAAGCCCGAAAGCACGGTCGTAATAGAGCGGGTATTTCTGTCCCCATTCCACGGTAGAACCGTGGCGGTAATGGTCGCCAGCGTCATATGTAGTGCGGAAAATCTCCTCCCAGCGTCCTGCCATCTCCTGGTAAAAAGCTGCGTCCGTGACATTTCCACGCTCCTCTGCGATGTAAGCCACAAACGCCATGGCAAGCACACTCTTCAAGCGAAGATTGGCGTTATTGTTTATGGCGCCGTCTTCCGATCCCTCATTCGGGAAGTTGGCAACATACTGTGGCAAAGTGAACAGATCCAGATAACGGCACAATGACGTGAGATATTCATAACTGTAATCACTGATGGAATGCGGGTCTACGCCACACTTTACAGCCGCACCGGCAAGGATACAGAGGTCAGTGGTGGAATCAACACCCTTGTCAAGGTGCGCACCGGCCATTATAGGCCATGCCCCAAGATGGTGCGGCGCATTGCCGAACGGGCTGGAGAAACCTGGATACATCTTTATGTAGTTGGGCACACCTTCGAACAAACCATAGGCAAGCTGCGGATTATACATCAGGAACAGAGGGGCGACAGCCAGAAGCTGGTCTGCCTGGGAAATCTGCCATGTATTGCCAGCGTCAATGTTATAAAGAAGTATATCGCCTGTATCGGATATGGCTTGCTTACACCCAGATATAACCTGGCGGTAAACCGACTGGCAAAGATCGGCATAATCCTCGCCTCCGCTTGACAAAGCGTCATCATAGATCATCGCATCGAAGTCGCGGCATGCTTTAAGGCGTGTGTTCACATCTGAGGCATAGTCCACCATCAATCCGGCAAACGAATTGAAATGACGCTTCCAAGGTGCAGGGAAACGGGCATAGCCGAATCCGATTGCCATATCATTCTCATCCCGCCCGACAAGTGTATAACCCGACGCCGAAGCCGTAGACCCCATATCATCGGTAAAGATAAGATTTTTCACGGTCTTTGCCATTTTCTGGCCACGACCTGCATCGGCCATTATCAGCAGGTAACCCCAGTTGCCACGACTTCCTTCCGTCATGGCCTGTACGGAACGCCCGACCTTGCCGAAAGTAACCCCCTCCGTTTCATCCATAACTAGTTTCACCCCGTCGCCCGTACTTCTGCGCACGAGGTCGGCGGAAGCTGCGAAATGGAACTTTACATCATGGGGTTGTCCGTCAAGTGAAACCACACGGTATGAAATATAATTTACAGCAGCCTGAAGCGATGAAGCATCATTTACCAGCAACGGCGATGAGAACACTACAGAAAGGGAAACATTGCCGGCATTGAAATCGCAGTAAGTCTGCGAAGCCGTTACCGTGCATGCTGTCTGCACCGCAGAAAGGGTAGCCACAGACGTGCCTTTAATCCCCTTTACAACTTCGGCTGTCTCAACTCCCAAAAAACGGTAAAGTTCGCCGTCAACCTCCACATACCCCTCCAATGCATTGTTGGATCCACTCAGATGCTTGGTAGTGCCCTCGTTGAGATTGCTCTCATGTGACCAAACGGAAAGAAACGGATCTGCTGTTACCAACGGTATGGCAGGAGAAAGCCTTTTACCGGCATGCACCGGGGTAAATGCATCCTCGAAAGCAAGTGCCGGAAGAACAGGAGCGGTATAACCCTCCAGGGTTGCCTTGACAGCCCCCATATTCTTAGGTTTCAGGATCACGCTCAACGAAGGGAATACGACACTGTTATCGCTATGGGTATAGACTTTTCCGTTAGGGGCGAATGTATAGTTATATTCACGGCCTACATGCGCCACTACAGACGAGTATATGCCCTTCATCACACAATCATCACCCATTACCACAGCCTTTGCTGGTTGAAGATCTACGTTTTCAACCACAAACGGCGCCGTAACATCATTTGCCGGCATGATCAGGTAAGGCATGTTCGCCTCTATGCTTCCAACCTTTTTAAGTGTGATATTGCTGTCGGCAAACGAGTCGTAAGCCTGCACATCGGTACCCTCGCCGAAAATATCTGCTATTTGCCCGGCAGACATGGCGAACGGGAGGCACAGCGTGTTCCACTCGCCACCGCGCAGTGTCTTGTTAACCAGCACATCGGCACCAGCTTTTGCCTCAGGCACCTCCACATCACCATCCTCCGAGATATATGTCATGCCGTTCATCTGGCACAGCATCTCCATCAGTTGCTCCTTTATGGCAAGCATTCCGGGAGTATCGGGATGATCCTCAATCTTTGTTATGTCATGAAGTTTTAGAACCGGCACACCATAATGGTCGCAGACAGTCTGCACACTTTCGTTTATATCAGCGCGCAAGCCGTTGTTGAGCATGAATATTATCTGCGATTCCGGATACTTCTTCTGCAGGAAATCTATCACATATGCGGTACCGCCACGGAAAGTGCGCTTATCGGCATCTGTAAAACCACTCCAGACATAATCACCTATTACAGAACCTGCATTGTTGTCGTTTGTAGCACCCTCCACTATTATGAGACCCGCCTTACGGAGATTGTCTACACGCCCCACAAAAGAATTTGTAAGATCTGTGGTATTGTTCCAGCTGTGGGTGCAGATGGTACTGCCTGAGAAAGAATTGTTCTGTTCAAGTCTGATTCCGCTTTCACGTTCGAACAATTTCCACCACGTCTGCTCCACACTTGCCATGGCATTGCCGGCATGAGGATACCATTGGGCATTTGCCAACGGATCTGTAAATCCCATAAAAGTGGAATATGAGTCACCTATTACAGAAAAACTGCCATATTTTTCCTGTAGGCCGCTAGCCGCGTTTACCCATAAAAAGACTGACAGAAACAGTGTCAGAATTGTCAATTTTCTCATTGTTGTTTTTTGGTAAGTAAGTCGTGG
Organism: uncultured Porphyromonadaceae bacterium; assembly: GCA_947643665.1. GTDB lineage: Bacteria > Bacteroidota > Bacteroidia > Bacteroidales > Muribaculaceae > UBA7173. Next base: position 18,321 of record CANRWW010000029.1, read on the forward strand.
AAATTATTTTATATTATCTGAGAGCATGCTTTCAGCCGATTTTTGTCCGAAGATGAAGGAGTGTAGCGGGCTACACAACTGAAGATGAGGGCGAAAAGCGGCGAAAGAATGCCGCAGATAATATAAAGCCCTATTAGATATTTGATGCGTAATAATTTTCATGACTTACTTAGATTTAAGTAATTATGTCTTTAATTGTTGAACAAAAATAACACATCCCGGCGAGATAGCCAAGCAAAAGACCTGTGCAGGTGAATCCAAACGGCATTGCTCCTGCACAGGTTCATAAGTTAATGATTGATTACCATACTCTTGACAGATCGCGCACCTTGGCATCCACCTCCTGGCCTTTTACTGTCAGACGGTCATAGATCGTTGTCGGGAACACCAGCGTTGACATCATCAGCGAACCATCCGCTGTTGACAGCTCCACAGAAGACTGGTCCACATAGAACTGAAGCACTATGTCGTTTTTGTCTGTGTTGAGATTGCCTATTACATTTGTCAGCGGGAATTCACGGGCTGAGTATGCGCCGGTCCTGCCGCCACGGTCTATTATTACACGACGGTTTGCCGCATCTACCTTCACTTCGTATTCCTCGCCGGCGGCATTGCCTAGTGTGATCACACAGTCGCCGGAAAGGCTTACAGGCACATTAAGCTGATAAGCATCCGTGATGCCGAGCGAAGCCCTTGCCGAACGCCATTCACCGGCGATACCCTCGATTTCCTTGGCGACGGTAGTCATAAGTATCGGGGTTCCGTCGTATTCCCCCAGCACTATGTCGCGTGGCAAAGTCATGCTGCTGCGCCATGGCTTGCAGGGATAGTTTCCGGAATAAAGCTGGTTGTTCATCCAACCGATGGAGACTCTTCGGTCGCCGGTATTGGACCATGTGACACTAGCATAGTTGTCAAGTCCCTGTTCTGCCCAAAGAGGATAGTCATAATTGTCAAGGATGAATTTCTTTCCGTCAAAAGAACCCACGAAATACATAGTGCCTGAGCCGCCTCCGTTGGGGAAACCACCGCTGATATTTACAGTGATCACATATTTCTTCTCACCTTTGTAGTCCATCGTGAACATGTCCGTACACTCCCATATGCCTTGCAGGCAACCGCTGTAACGGTTTACGGAGAAGGTGGAACATATCGTCCATTTCTTGAGGTCGTCGGATTTCCAGATCTGCGCTGTATGCTCGCCGCCAAGGGCGAAAATCATATACCAGCAGTTGTAGTCATCGCTCCAGAACACCTTCGGGTCACGGTAGTCGCCATGGGTACTGTTCTTGATTACCGGATTTCCCTCATACTTGGTGAATGTCATGCCACCGTCGGTACTATAGGCTACTGACTGCTGCTCATGCGCTCCATGGGAAGTGTAGATCGCCACAATGGCACCGGCACCGAAACCGGCGGTGTTGTTTTTGTCTACCACGGCGCTTCCCGAATAGATGTATCCAAGTTCATCAGGCATGAGAGCCACAGGCTGCTCTTTCCAGTGGAAAAGATCGGTTGAAGTGGCATGTCCCCACGACATGTTGCCCCAGTCCTGGCCGCATGGATTATACTGGTAATACAGATGCCATATACCGTCGGCATATACCATGCCGTTAGGGTCGTTGATCCAGTTCTGACGGGGAGTGAAGTGTATTTGCGGACGCCATTGCTCACGGTAGTCGGTGGATATGTCGGGAGTAGGCTGAAGCTCCAACTCTGCCTGTGAACCTTTTTCAGGCTCTTTCACTACCTCCATGATGGTATCTGCCTCTTTGGTACAGGACGAGAGCATAAGGGCTGCTGCCCCGAGGCAATATATAATCGGTTTCATATTTTTCTGTATAATGATGGTTGGGATTATCTTGTCTTAAGGTATTCAATGGCGTTACGGGCAATCTTCAGTATATTGCCATGATAAGGATTGTTCATAGGATATGTGCTTACATCGGGAGTGGCGTCATCGTTCTTGTATGAGAACTCCAGACCGCCGTTGCCCATGCACAGCACAGTGCCCTTGAAGTCTGTATTGCCCTGTTGCGCTTCCCACACGTTGAGCATTGAGATGAAATTCATCTGCTCATTGTCCCAGGTGGCAAGAGGATATATGCCATATGTCTCGGTAAGCACCTTATAGGTATCGGCGCTCTGGTTGTGCATGCCTGTAATTGCCGACGGTATATTGAAAAAGCAGCAATTATGGTCTTCAGTCCAGCAACGGCCCTTTACCGTTATCGTCTTGTTAGAGTTTACCGCCACACCGTTGTAGATAGGATGCTTGGAATAGTCTATATAGTAACGCCCTGCAAGATTGGCACATACAGCCATATACCAACGGTCATTGTTAAAAAATCCTTTGCCGGTAGTGATACGGTGGTCGTTTTTCATAAGCAATTCCTTATCAATACGTCCCAGGTCGCCTATGTATGTGCAGGCATGCTGCCAGAGAAGCAGGTTGCCACCATTGCGGTACCATTCTGTAATGAACGGAGTGGCGTCCTGCACCACAACCGGCTGCTCCCATACATCATTCTCATTCCCATTCTCCACATCACGGATGTAGAAAAGCACACGGAAGTCTTTCAGGTCGTCAGACGATTTTATATCACCGAAATACAGATAGCGGCTGTTGGGATATTCGCTATTGAACCACAACCAGGCAGACGCCTCGTCATCGTCGCCGTTCTGGACAAGTTCCTCAGGCGTGGCATAACATCCAAGGAAAGCCACAGCGGTCTTGCCGGCTTTAAACGACGCTGCTACTGGAAGCGACTCACCGAGTTCGTTTCTTGCCACAAGCGAGAACATAATCTCGTCGCCGTCAGCGACACCTTTGTACGTATACGACACGGCGTTGCCGTCAACGGTCGCCGTTTCTGTAGATCCTCCTTTTGTTATGTCAATCAGCACCTCGTCGGCATCCGCGAGAGGAGCCCAGGTAACTACAGCCTCATATCCTTCCGCACCTTCGCGCTGTACTACAGAGACTTCCGCCGGAGCTGTAGCACCGGGGCGCGTATAGGTCTTTACAATTCCATCGGAATAAAGCGTGCCGTCGGTAACGCGGAACACATATGCGAAACGCACATTGCTTTCAAGGTCTTTCTGTATAAAACCTGTGACATCGCGGCTGTAAGTCTCACGCGACACAGTAGTGCCATCCTTTACCACATCCACCACCATGCTCAATCCCTCAGGAAGCATAGGCCATGAGAAACTTATGTCATTCCCCTCGGCAGTCATCTCAATGAGATCAGATCGCACATCGTCGATATTCAGCGTAGGGGGATCCACCTCCTGGTAAATCGTATCACCATCCTGCGTACAGCCTGCCAGCATGAGTACCGCCGCGGCTACGATAAAACAGCATTTTTTCATCGGTATTTATGGTATTAATTTTGTATGTTGGTTATGTTATTTTTCGGTCATGAGGGAGGACAATGCGCACACCGCACAATTAACGGCGCCAAAGTAACGCATTATCATCCCGACAGACTTAAAAAAATCGTGCATCTCATACCACAAATGTTGCATCGCACGCTACCAGAGCCTAAATGACCGGCTTTTCACTATACTTGACACGTATTTGACTATCAAAAAAACAGCGATATGTCGAAATTTCGCATTTCAACATACCGCCATTATACGGCATCTGACGAAAAGGCGATTACCTAACCGTGAACTTGCGCGTATTTCCGTTGGCACGCAAGATATAGACTCCGGGCAGCAGATGATCAGTCGCAAAGGCAAACCTCGTGTCAGCCACATGACCGTTGAAAACCGTTGCCCCGGCGGCACTTACGATCACGACATCTCCGATCTCCTTTACAGAGATGACCTCCAGGCCACCATCCGAGATAGTTATTGCCGTTTCCGTAAAGTCTGGCGCATCCAACGAAGCACCCGGACGAGCACTGTCAAGAGAATATATTATATTGCCATCCCCGTCGGCGATCTCATACAGCAACGGCAGATACCCGCAATCACCCGAACATCCAGGTCCCATAAACTGGAAAAAGTCACCATAAACCGGATAATATTCCTGCTTATCACTCGCCGCTATTACCCCCAATCCTTCTACCAGCATATGGTGATTTTCTCAGAACGGAGAGCCTTATGAATCCCATCCAATGCCTCATAATCACACTCCGATACCGTGCTGGGACTCAGATAAAACAACTGCATTGACTGTTCACCCGCTTTCAAGTCATTAAAATCCCACAGACACATATCAAATCGTGCATCCGGCTTGTCGAAATTCACAAGCCACATTATGCGCCTATTCTCAACATCCTCCCACAGATATTCATCCCGGATATCGTCAGGTTCCCCCTCTTCATCCCAGAAAGACTGCACATGGAACAGCTCCTTCCCTTCGAATTCCACCTTATCTACCACCCTCAACACGCTTGACCTGTCAGGACGCTGCGGCCTATACACCACATAGTCGCGTTGGGTATACCGCCACTCCTTGCCCACCTCCAGCATCGGAGTGTACTTCAAGGGTGCATCCGGCAAGTCATTGACACTGCCGGAACAGGAAGCCGGAATCCCGGATTTAGCCTGCACCTCCAACGATGCGAGAACCAGAACGAGCAAGAAGACGATTGTGGAACGTGTCATTTTAGTGATTGAATTAAATGTTTGAAACAGGTTTATTGCATAATCGCAAATATCCAATTAAACATTTTCATTTCCAAACAACCGCAAACAATATTAAAATAAATCTAACATCCCACATTGATGTGTCATGAAAAACACAATACGGCGCCATGCCGGAAAGCTATGCTTGGACATGGCGCCGTATTGTGGCATGTATAAATTTTTTGATTGGATTACCAGCGGAACTGCACGCGGTGACCGTCAGGATGGTTCTCGAACTTCAAGAGATATGTGCGGCTGTCCGCATCCCATGCCGAAGCGGATAAGGTCTCCACGCCGTCCACGAGGACGCTTGAAGGCGCGGAAGGAAGAAGCACACGGGCAACGCCGTCGGTATATATAGGGCTTTTGGCCACAAAGGAATAATCGCGTTTGCCGGCCACTTCATCCGATTCGCGGAACGACGCGGCAAGCACCTGAGGCTGTTTGGGCTTTTCAAGCTGTCCCATATCAAGCAACAGTGCCTGTGTGCCGGGAGCCACTACAACTTCATTGCGCACCGGCAATGCGGGATCAAACATATCTATATACTTGCCTTTAAGTACGAGTGGATCAGGCTCCACACCTTCGTCAACCACTGCCGCTATCGTATAAGGGCCACGCTGCAGCAAGAAATTGTTCTTGAATTCGGGACGACGGCCTTTGTCCTTAAGCGCATAAAGGCGGCTGACCGCATCTATGAACCGTGCATCGCCGTTTTTATTTACGATATGTTCTTTCGGATCCTCACGCATCACAAGTAGGGTACCTTTCCCAACCTTATATTCACCCTCAACGGCATCCAGGGGAACACCCATAAGCGAGAACAGGTGCTGAGAGGGGGCGGCATAGGAATTTGCTCCGGTATTCCACCACTCTTCCACACTCTGGAACGGATCGGCATCGCTGCCGCAGAATATGAGCATTCCACCTTTCCTCACCCATTCGGCAAGATGACGGTGAGCCTCTGGATCAAGTGGTTTCATATTGGAATATGTCATAAGAAGCACTTTTGTATCTGCAAGGGTGGCGGGGAATACCAGATTCTCTATATGGACAGTCTTCACCGGCACACCGCGCTTTACTAACGGCAGGGCAAGCCCGTAAAAATTGGCAAGCTGCGGATCTTTGTAACCGTCGTGTAGCGGGAAGCGCTGGAACATCAGGGAGTTTGACATCAGCACGCCTATGCCGTCTGTTCCCGACACTTTGTTCTTGCTGGCCGGCATCTTGTTGAGCGCATTTACCATTACCTGCATCTGCGCGGAATAGAACCGGGGTATCCGTGTCTTCTCGTCGCTGTCGGCACTGGTGCGATAAAGCCCCTCATATATACGCTCCGGCCACGGCATTATTTCATAATCGGCCACACCGGGATACAGCAGCTGTGCCACAAAAGTTGCCTGGTAATTGCGCTTGTAGTCGTCCCAGTCCTTGGCACGGTCCTCAATGGGATCAGTAAGGAAAAACATCTTGCGGCCTGTGGGGGCTGTCATTGATTCCATTGAGCCATACTCCAGATATGCGGTCTCGAACACACGCTCTTTCTGGACACCGTTGAAAAAGTTCGGCTCACGCGACGTGCCCGTCCAGACCTGCGCGATATATCCGTCGACACATGGGAGCGAAGCAAGACTCGCCTCAGGGCTTACGATCTGCCACTGCGAATAGTTGACAAGCGAATGGGTGGGAACGTAGCATTTTATATCACGCCCGAGGCTGCGGCCATATTCCTTGGCGTAAGTGAACACTTCGTCAAGCGCCCGGTAATACAGATGGTATTTCAGTTTGTTGGCAAGATACGTGGCCTCTGGAGACTCGTGCTGCGGGCGCCATTCCGTACCGTAATACTCTTTCCATTCCCTCTTGAAAGCGTCGCTGTAGCCAGCTCGCGCCCAGAATTCCGGTTCCTCCATGAATATGGCATCCACTCCTGCGTCAATCACACGCTTAACGTGGCGCTCTTTCATGTATTTAAGGAAGTTTTCAGAGGGGACGATATAAGGCACCATATGGCCGTGCCAGATGGTATCGCCCCGCTGCGTCACCTGCCCTTCGTCAAGATGCCATTTGCCATCCCATTTGCCTGTGAAATAGTCCTGGTATTCCCCCCACGCTATACCGGTCATGAAATGCACCGTGTAGCCACGGTCTTTCCAGCTCTTCACACGATCCTCGAAAGTCTGTTTCCCCCGTTTACTGTCGCTAGGGTTACCCCCTACCCCATAGACCATAACCGCATCGGCACGGTTGTCTATCGTCGGGCGCCACTCACGTGAAGTCTGGAATGTGGTTTTCACCCCGTCATCGCCCGCTTTAGAATTTTTTTTGGCAACCGCATCCATGGGAAGCAGCCCCAAGGCACATATGAGAGCACCGGCTCCCAGATACTTGAATTCTTTTTTCAATATCATGGTATAAATCGTTTTCGCCCGCTCCGGGCATATTATAAACTTTGCAGGTACGGTGCCATGGCACCGTACCTGCAAAGTTAAGGATTTATTTCACAAATAAAAAGTCACATCAGCATAGGCGCAATCCTATGAAGCGCGGCAATAAAAGCCTCTGCTTCGGCTTTTGTATTGTAAAGCCCGAAAGAGGCACGTACCGTGCCCTCTATTCCAAGCGCCTCCATCAGCGGCTGGGCACAATGGTGTCCGGTGCGCACTGCAATACCGAGCTTGTCAAGAAGCATACCGGTATCGTAATGGTGCGCATCCCCCATCAGGAATGAAATCACGGCACATTTGCCGGGGGCTGTGCCGAAAATGCGCATGCCGGGTATTTTCTCCATCTCGGCAGTAGTCCATTCAAGCAACTCCCGTTCATGAGCTTCTATGGCATCAATACCTATGGCGCTTATATAATCAAGGCAAGCAGAAAAAGCGGCGATATCCACAAAATCAGGAGTTCCGGCCTCGAATTTGAACGGCAGTTCGGCATAGGTGGTCTTTTTGAAGCTGACATGCGATATCATCTCGCCGCCCCCCTGGTATGGCGGCATCTTCTCCAGCCAACGCTCTTTGCCGTACAGGATCCCCACCCCGGCAGGACCATACATCTTGTGGCTTGAGAAAGCATAGAAATCGGCATCAAGCGCCTGCATGTCAATAGTCATATGCGGAACGGCCTGGGCACCGTCCACCAACACCGGCACCCCCATGGAATGGGCATAATCCACCATTTCCTGTATCGGATTGACAGTACCTAACACGTTTGACACATGGCAAACAGCCACCAGGCGGGTGCGCTCGCTGAACAGGTTGCGATATTGGTCAAGATCAAGACTGCCGTCGGGACGCACAGGCACTACCCTCAGCCCTATTCGCTTTCGTGAACCGAGCAATTGCCATGGGACTATATTGGCATGATGCTCCATGGCGGTAAGTATTATCTCGTCGCCATTCTCCATGAAACTTCCGAAACTTGAAGCCACAAGGTTGATACCCTCGGTGGTGCCACGGGTAAAAATTATCTCGGACGGGGATGCCGCGTTTATATAAGAGCACACTTTCCCGCGGGTGGCCTCCATCATGTCGGTGGCTTCCTGGGAAATGGAAAACACGCCCCTGTGCACATTTGCCTTATGGTTGAAATACATGTTTTCAATCGCCTCCACCACCACTCGCGGGGTCTGTGACGTTGCTGTATTGTCAAGGTATACCAGCGGCTTACCGTAAACAGTGCGGTCGAGTATAGGGAAATCGCGCCTCAGCGCTTCAACATCGTATCTCATAACTATCACTTATTTGATTCAATCGGGGCAACCGGAGCCGCATTCGGCGCATCCGGCCTTTACCCCTGCGAAACGGCGGTCAACCATATGGCGCAAACGATCACGCAACGGCTCCAGGCTTATGGTGTCTATTACATCAACCATAAACGCCTGCATAAGCATGCGGCGTGCCTCAGCCTCCGGTATACCACGCGTGCGCATATAGAACAGTGCATTGTTGTCAAGTTGTCCGGTGGTGGCACCATGCGAGCACTTCACATCATCGTTATATATCAGCAACTGGGGCTTGGCGTGCATGCGGGCACCGGAAGACGCCAATATATTGCGGTTGCTCTGGTAAGCCTCTACGAAGCGGGCACCATGGCACACTTCTATGACCCCTTCGAAAGCACCGGTCGCATTACCGTCAAGCACATATTTCAGCAGCTGGTCACTGCTGCCGTAATCCGCCGCATGCCGTATTACCGAAGAGTTGTCTATATGCTGGCGGTCTGATCCTATCGCCATTGCAGACAAGCGGGTTGACGCATGACCTCCCGCCACATCTATGTGGAAATCATTGCGGGTCACACCGTTGGTAAGCGTAGCTACGCATATATGCAGTTCCGATCCCTCCTCCTGCCTGGCGAAAAGCTGGCTGCGGCGTGAAGTGGAAGCGTTGGACTCTTCTATATCGTACCATTCCACACGCGCGCCGCGGCCGGCAAATATCTCTATCACCTCCGAACTGAGGCATGCCGCGTCCTCCCCCTGGGTATGGTCGCATTTGAGAATGGAGATATGGCTGTCCTCCTCGGCCACCACCAGCACCCTGCGTGGCGCAAGCAGCGGAGTGGAACTATGGAATATGTCTACAAGCTGCACCGCCTTTTCCAGACGGGTGCCACGGGCCACATGGATGAACACCCCGTCCTGCACGAGCATTGTATTGAGAGCCACCGACGCGTCTGACATACAGGCTGCCTTAGCATAATATTTTTCTACCAGTCGGGGCATTTCACGGGCGGCTTCAGCGAGGGAGCATACAGTGAGACCGGCCGGCAGATTCTTTATCAGAGTAGAACTGGGCACAAAACGGTCGTTTACCACAACCGCAAGCAGCGTTGACAGGTTCGGAACCCCACATCTGAATGAAGCCCCCACATCTACAGGCATATTCACCCGGTTGACATTCACTCCGAAATCAGGAGAAAACATCTCGTCTACAGAGGTCTTCTCATACCCCTCGTCACCACGCACGTGGAAACGTCCCGCACGGGCAAGCGCCTCGGCGCCATCGTCGCGCCTGGCATTCAGCACACCTGCCGAATGTGAGCCGATAGCCTCCCGGTAGTCCCCGTACAGGTTCAGATATTGGTCAACGGCGTTGCTCATCGGTTCTCCTCCTTTATCCAGTCATAGCCTTTCTCCTCAAGTTCCAGAGCCAGCTCAGGTCCTCCGGTGCGTACAATACGCCCTTTATAAAGCACATGCACGAAATCAGGCTTTATATAATCAAGAAGACGCTGGTAATGGGTTATGACAATAGTCGCGTTCTGTGAAGTCTTAAGCTGGTTCACACCTCCGGCCACAATGCGAAGGGCATCAATGTCAAGGCCGGAATCCGTTTCATCCAGTATGCTCAACCGAGGTTCAAGCACTGCCATCTGGAATATCTCGTTGCGCTTCTTCTCGCCCCCGGAAAAACCTTCGTTCACCGAACGGGAAGCCAATTTGTTGTCAAGCTCGACTATGGCACGTTTCTGGCGCATCAGTTTCAGGAAATCCCCCGCACTCAACGGACTTTCATTAAAATATTTACGCTTGGCATTGACGGCCGCACGCATGAAATTAACCATTGAGACCCCGGGTATCTCCACCGGATACTGGAACGAAAGGAAAAGCCCCTCATGGCTACGGTCCTCAGGCGACAATGACAGGAGATCCACCCCATGGAATATGGCGCTTCCACCGGTCACGGTAAAGGCGGGATTGCCGGCCAGCACACTTGAAAGGGTTGATTTGCCGGAACCGTTAGGCCCCATTATGGCATGGACCTCTCCCGGACGGATCTCCAGGTTGATGCCCCGCAGGATTTCCTTCTCTTCAACTTTTGCATGAAGGTCTGTAACCTTCAGAAGTATATCGTTCATAACAGATCGCTTAATCTACATTTACTAATTACCGGCTTACAATCACCCAACGGACCCCTCAAGGCTTATCTGCAACAGCTTCTGGGCCTCCACGGCAAATTCCATAGGCAACTTGTTCATCACCTCCTTGGCATAGCCGTTGACAATCAGTCCCACAGCTTCCTCGGTGGGGATGCCGCGCTGGTTGCAGTAAAATATCTGGTCTTCGGAAATCTTGGATGTCGTAGCCTCATGCTCCACTATTGCAGTGGGATTCATAACATCTATATACGGGAAAGTATGGGCACCGCAATCGGAACCAAGCAGCAGCGAATCGCACTGCGTATAGTTCCGCGCGCCCTCGGCTGCAGGAGTGACCTTTACAAGACCCCTGTAGGAGTTTTCGCTGAAGCCAGCGGAAATACCTTTTGAAACTATTGTAGAACGGGTGTTGCGCCCCAGATGTATCATTTTGGTACCGGTATCGGCCTGCTGGTGGTTGCGCGTAAGAGCCACTGAATAGAACTCCCCGACCGAGCCTTCTCCCATCAGCACGCAAGAGGGATATTTCCATGTTATGGCCGATCCCGTCTCCACCTGGGTCCAGCTCAATTTGGAATAGTCTCCACGACAGAGACCTCGTTTGGTCACAAGGTTGTATATGCCTCCGCGGCCATCCTTGTCCCCCGCATACCAGTTCTGCACAGTAGAGTATTTCACTTCAGCGCGATCCTCCACTATTATCTCCACAATGGCGGCATGCAACTGGTTCTCATCGCGCATAGGGGCAGTGCACCCCTCCAGATAGCTCACATACGAATCATCATCCGCCACAATGAGCGTGCGCTCGAACTGTCCGGTGCCTGAGGCGTTTATGCGGAAATATGTGGACAATTCCATCGGGCAGCGCACCCCTTTGGGTATGTACACAAAAGACCCGTCGGAAAAAACCGCCGAATTAAGGGCCGCATAAAAATTGTCTTTATACGAAACCACCGATCCGAGATATTTCTTTATCAGGTCCGGATAGTCTCTAATCGCCTCCGATATCGAACAGAATATTATACCTTTCTCTGCCAGGGCCTCCTTATGTGTGGTTTTTACAGATACGGAGTCCATTACGGCATCTACAGCCATTCCGCTCAACTGTTTCTGCTCCTGGAGCGGAATGCCAAGACGGTCAAATGTCTTGAGCAATTCAGGGTCAACTTCGTCAAGGCTTTTGGGGCCCTCCTTTTTCACAGGAGCGGCATAATAGCTTATCGCCTGGAAATCAATATCCGGCATACGCAGATGACCCCATTTTGGCGGTACCATGCCAAGCCAGTGGCGATATGCTTTCAAACGGAAATCAAGCATCCATTCAGGCTCCCCTTTCTTTGCCGATATCAGACGTACAACATCCTCATTCAGCCCCACCGGAATTATTTCTGTATCAATGTCGCTGACGAAACCATATTTATAATCACCCTCTGCCACCTCCTTGATTACAGAGGTGCCAGAACTGTCTGCCACAGGAGATGGGCATCCTGCGTTTGCTTTGCTGTCAACGTTCTTATTATCCAAGTATTCCTTATTCATATCCGGAAAATCGCATGGTCCGGCAAAATACCGTACACACGCGTATGTCTATCGTGTATATCTTGATAAAATCAACAATCCCCGCGCCTTGATAGTTCCCCTAACGCATCGTTGAAACCGCCAATACCGTTTTCCATCACCCACCCCAGAACATTGGGAGCAAGTTTTACTACCGCTTCGACAGCATGCCCGTTGCACATGGTGCTGAGTTTATGGATATCAGTAGCCGGCTTTACGATAATCAACAAGTTCAATGCCAGGCTCAATGCCACCATCCATTCAAATAGACAGAATACCGCACCAGCAGCACGATCCAGAAACCCTATCTGCAAAGCATGCGTCACCCCTTTCAGAAAGCGCGCCACCATCTTGACAAGGGCATAACCCGCTATGAAAAGTATGATGCGGGCCAAGACTGTATAAAAATAACTCTTATCCGAAGCAGCATCTGCCGCCGGACCGTCGGAAGGCACGGAGCCACCTTCAAGAAACGCCGTAAGCCAGTCACCGCCAAAACGGCACGCAAGTATACCTGCAACAATGGCCGCCAAGGCACCCAACTGCAACACAATACCCTTGCGCCACCCCATAAAGGCACTTCCAAGCGCCACCACCAATATTATAATGTCCAATACTGTCATAGAAAACTCCAGAGGCACTCCATAAGGGCAAGCACCATTTTTCTACCGCAAAATTACTCAATTCTAACCATATCGCAAATAAAAAACACAAGCGATACACCTATACCGGATCATAACATACCGTCTTTTTCCAAAGAATCCGGATAAACAGACAAACATTGAATTTAAAAATTATTTTAACTTTAATTAACTAATGGGGGGGGGGGTAATTTTATCGGTTTTACTTATCTTTGCCACACAAACAATTAACATACAGAATAAACCTTTATTTACCATATATATTCTCACAAGAAACGTTCAATAAACATGCCGCACAGATGCCGCCGTATGAATTCCGTCATATGGCGTATGTCTCCTGGTTTCGTCACACCCCGGCCATATTTCCATCCTGATTAAATCTATTTTTCACACACAACACAAAAAAATCATCATATCTGCTATATAATCCAAAAATAATTCTTACCTTTGTGCGCTCCAAAGCAATTCTGTTCATCTGCCAGATGGAAATTGCCCTGCATAAAGGGATGCTTTAAAGGAGATACCGGGGTGTAGCACAGTTGGCAGCGCGCCACGTTCGGGACGTGGAGGTCGGAAGT
>CANRWW010000030.1 GCA_947643665.1 uncultured Porphyromonadaceae bacterium
TTGCCGCATACTGTTTCTTCCCAAAGAAACCGTCGATTTCTTTGGCGTTCGTGGCTGACAATCAATTGACGTTGTTCTGATTACTTATATCGAACTCACGTTATATTATATCTCATTGTATGTAGGTGTTTTATTTCGGTATCGTTATAGAATATCACAGATATTTTTGTGCATGGGATATTATGAAAATATTGAACATACTATAAATTATAACATTTGCCGCGATTGATGGTTTGTTTTGCGAGATGAAAAGGACAATGCCTGTCTTGCGTTATACCTAATAAGTTTTATTCTAAAGTCAATTGGTGACAGTATAAGGCTGGCATAGGGTTAAATTGGACCATATGCCTAATGAAACCTACTTTCTGGCCAATAAAAAAAGTGTCGTGGATGATAGATAAACAATGGAATTGTTGTAAATTTGCCGTAATTTTTATTAATAACGTCTTTGATAATTCTGATTGGGAGACGTTTGCCAAGCAAATTGTAAGCGTGGAAATATGATTATTATGGTATGTTCTGACCAGTCATTAAACACATTATCACATAGAAAACAAATATAGTTATTTATATCAATCATTATGATTACGAACAAATTGCTAACGTGGGCAACGGTCGCTGCAGGCTTTATGACGATTTTATCGTCGTGCGGCGACACTTTTGATCCCTCAAGCACCTCTGACCGACAGGGCCGCATACTTGTAAGCGTAGGCCTTGACAAAGAGGTTGCCGCTCCGCAGGCTATGTCAAAAGCCTCGGCTACAGATGCGGATGTCATAGATGTCTCCGATCTGAAATTACGGCTGTCATCTGTTGACGGTGAATATACACAGACCTGGAATAGTGTTGATGAGATGCCGGTATCTGCCGAATATCCGGTTGGCGGGTATAAACTGGAGGCTTTCTATGGTGAAGAAAATGCCGAAGGTTTCAATAAACCATATTATTACGGTTCGCAGGCACTTACTGTGTTGGAAAACAGGTCAACCCCTGTAAGCCTTACTGCTTCTCTTGCAAACTCCATGGTGACGGTAGTATATACCGATGCTGTGAAAGATTATTTTGCAAGCATAAGCGGAGAGGTGGAAAGCTCAACCGGTTTGAAAACCGTTTACGCTGTTGACGAGACACGTCCGGTATATGTTAAGCCTGGCAGCACTACGGTAAGCGTGGATGTCACCAAGCAGAGCGGCGTGTCAGCCAAACTCAGCCCGGTGACTTTCAATGCCGAGCCGCGCCACCACTACACGGTTACTTTCGATGTGAACGGCGGCGAGACAGGCAAAGGCACTCTTACTGTCACTTTCAATTCCGATCTTGATACTAAGGAAGAGATAATAGACCTGAGTGATGAGATACTTACAGCTCCGGCTCCGACCATCAGCGTTTCAGGCTTCCAGAGCGCTGAAACGCTTACTTTTGTAGAAGGCAGCAATGGGGAAAATCTACGTGCCACCATCGTTGCGCAGGCTGGTCTAGGCACTGTGGTCATGACTACATCTTCTGCATCATTGCTCGGCAAGGGATGGCCGGCTGAGGTTGATTTTGCTGCGGCTGATGCCGCCACGCTTGCCAAGCTGCGTGAGCTTGGGCTGCAGTTCCACGGTCTGGAAGGCACACTTACCCAGATCGCGCTCCTTGATTTCAGCAACGTTGTCAGCCATATCGCATATATGGAAGGTGGTGACAATATCACTGAAATAAATTTTGTGGCGAAAGATAAGATCACGAAGGCTTCCGAACCTGCGTCGTTTAAGGTTGAGATAGAGAAACTTTCTATGGAAGTTGTTAATGTGGAGACTCTGGAGCCTGATCAGACAGAGCTGACCGTGGACGTAAGCTATAACGGCAACGACTTTGAACAGAGTGTTGGTTTCCAGGTCCGCAACGAACGCAATACTTGGGAAAACGTCGCTCCGGTCAGCGTGACCCCGCTGTCGCGTGCGGCATCGGTATACCGCGTTGTTCTGCCGGTTGCCGCTGACGGTAATGTGGTTTTCCGCGTGGTGCGTGGAGAAATGATGACAGAAGAAAAGACCGTTACCCGCAATGTACTCGGCGCAGTGATCAACGACAATGATGTCTTTGCCACACATGCCGCTCTTGTGCTGACAGACGAGGGCGCGGTAGCTGAGGGCACGCAACTGCTCTTGTCAACTGACGGGGTGACATTCGCACCGGCTACAGCGACTGCCTCTGGCAATACCCTCGTTTTTTCCGGCCTGAACCCCGGTACATCGTATGTGGCAAAGGTAGAAAAGGATGGCATGCGCTCCAAAAAGCTCCCATTCACCACCGAGGCTGCCACACAGCTCCCTAATGCAGGCTTTGATGAATGGGCTTCTGAGCAAAAAGGTGATTACCAGTATTTATGGACTATCACAAATTCCTCCTGGGCTACCCTCAATCCCCTTACTCTTTCGAATAATGGATCAGGAAGCGGTAATGGCTTAAATACCGGAGGATGTGCATACAAAGCCACATCTGGGACAATACCTGCAAACGGAAGAAGTACGCAATCAACAGCCGGTGGTGGATTTTGGGGTACTGAGAAACATTCTGACGGTCATACCGAAGGTAACGCCACACTCCATTCAGATAAACAACGTTCAGGCGCTAATGCAGCTCTTGTAAGAACTGTAGGCTGGGGTTCTGGAAATGCGGCCGCAAGTAATAACTCTGGTTTTGGTACATGTCAGAATACAACGGCCGGAGAACTTTATCTCGGTGTATGCCAGGATAATTCTCCGGTTTATGGATATGCATTCGCTTCCCGTCCGTCAAGCCTGTCATTCTACTATCGCTATGAGGTAGTAAGCGCAGGTAACGGAGATTTCGGAACTGCAGAAATATCAGTGCTTGATAAAGACGGAAACGTTATTGCAACTGCTGATAAAGTGCTTGGTGAGCAAAGCGCATATACTCAGGTAGAGATGCCGCTTACATATACATCAAAAGAAAAGGCCGCCCAAATCAGGGTTATTTTCCGGTCATCGGGATTTGATGGCGCGATCAGCAATAAGAACACAACTTTCTGGCACAAGCCTGGTTCGAAAAATACATCAGGTGGCGAATTCGTGGGTTCCGAGTTGTATATTGATGACGTAGTCCTTAACTATTAATCTCCGCATTACAATAAGATATGAAAACCAGATATTTATCAATTTTTGCCGCTTTGGCTCTGGTGGCTTGCGTCAGCTCATGCAGCGACGACAGTTTCCAGGCCGAGAATGTTGACGAAGGGAAGCTCAATACCTCGTCAATAATTCCAGAAGTGACAAACGCGGAGATTATAATCTCCGACCAGCAGGGCGCACAGCATGTGGCGTCGCGCCGTGTAACAGATCTCACAGATTATATCATCACAGTGGAAAATTCCCGTGGTGAGACTGTGGCGAACTGGACATATGCTTCCATGCCGCAGTTGCCGGTTTTCCCTGTGGGAACATATACTATCAAGGTAGCATCCTGCGAGGAAACGCCTGCTGCATGGGAAGCTCCCCTGTTTTTGGGAAGCCAGACCTTTGAGATCAGGAAAAATGAGGTTACAGACGTGCAGACTGTAGTCTGCAAGCTCGCCAACATAGCTGTGAGCGTTACCTGCACTGACGAGCTGGTTGCCGCTTCTGAAGGCGACATCAACATAACAGTGACGTCAAAAGATGCCCATTCGCTCACTTACTCCGCAAACGAGACACGCAAGGGTTATTTCCAGGCGATGGGACAGACAACACTTGAGGTACATTTCACAGGCACGGTTAACGGAAATGCCGAGGATTTCAGATATGTGCTCAAGGATATAGCTGCCGGACAGCACCGCAAAGTGAACTTCTCGTTGCGCAATAATCCGAATAATCCACCTGATGAAGTTGGAAACATCACCAACGACGGAGATGGGATTTCAGTGTCTACAACCGTGACAGGTGTGGATCTGACCAGTGATACTCCTGTGGAAGAGGAGGTACTCCCTGATAACGACCGTCCCGGCCAGGAGGAGAACCCGGATGAGCCTGATCCTCCGACACCAGGCGATTGGAATATTGATTTCACAAGCGAGACACTGAATTTGGATGGTATAAATAACCCTGTTGGATGGACTGGTGACGCTATTGTCCAGATCACATCCACAGAAGGTTTCGCCAAACTTGAAGTGGAGATAGATTCGGAAGGATTGACACCTGATGTGCTTGGCGGTGTAGGCCTCAGTTCGAAATTTGATCTAGCTACAGGAATGTCATTGGTTCCTGTTGATAATATGGATCTGAGTGCAGGGCTTTCAGGTCTTAAATTCCCGATAAAAGAAGCTGTTACAGGAGATGGTATAACAACTGTGGATTTTGTTATTTCCGATTTTGTCCCATTGCTGAATATTTATCCCGGTAAGAGCGATTTTATCATTACAGTTACCGATAAGAAAGGTAATGTAGGATCAATGACATTAAAATTCCAATCGTAAAGCATAGACTGAAATGAAAAAGAAAAATATATTTTTCGCGTGCGCAGCCTCGCTGGCGATGCTTTCATTCAGCAGCTGCTCCGACGATATAAACTATGGGACTCCCGGTGACGGGGAGGGGAGGGTGTTCCTCCGTCCGCAGCTCAACAGCGATGTGAAAGTGGAGAGCCGCGCCATACTTACCGACGATGAACTCGCCGAAAACGCCATAATCTGGATTTCCAACGCCAAGGGAGCCGTGCGTAAATACACAGGGTTGGGAAACATCCCCGCCGGAGGTGTATCGCTTGTGAGCGACAATTATGTGGCAGAGGTGTGGGCAGGTGATTCTGTGCCGGCCTCGTTTGACCACCGCTATTTCAAGGGGCGCGAACCATTTGCCATACAGGCAGGGCGCACTGTAGAAGTGGCGGTAGAGTGCCGCATAGCCAACAGCGTTGTTGCCGTGGAGTATGATCCAGCCGTTGACGAGGTGCTCGCCGAATACACGATGACAGTAAGCCATAAGGCCGGTGAGCTTGTTTACAACGGCCGTGAAGATGAGAGCCGTTCGGGCTACTTCATGATGCCCTCTTTCGACAAGAATCTTACCTGCATTCTTACAGGTAAAAAAACAGATGGCTCAGACTTCACATATACCCATGTGATTGAGAATGCTAGGCCTTCTACCAAATATCTGGTAAAGGTAAAGCATGGAGGTCCCGTAGAGGATGAGATTGGTGGCGCACTTATCACCATTGAGGTTGACGACACAGAAATAGAGGTGGAGGATGTAGTGGAAATCTATTCCGCTCCTACCGTGGAAGGCACCAACTTTGACATCACCAAGCCTGTGATGGGACAGGAGGGGCAGCTCACCGAGAAGAAAGTATGGATCAAGAGCACCAAAGGATTCAAGGAGCTTGTTGTTTCCTGTCCTGGTTTCAGCACCATGCTCGGTATTTCGGGTGACGACTTCGAGGTATTCGGCATGGCAGACAATGTGAAGCAGGCTCTTGAAGCCAAAGGATTCTCCTATCAGCACTTCACTCATGATGGCAGCGACTTCGAGGAGATCAAGATCGTGTTTAATGACGCGTTCATGAATCTCTTCCCCAACGGCGAGCATAACGTGCTCTTTACCGTTACTGACAACAACGGCAAGACAGGCACAGGTGTGATGCAGATAATCCTCAGCGACGCCAAGATGCGTACCGACGCTGTTGTGGACGCTGATGTATGGGCTACAAAAGCCACTCTGCGCGGCACTGTGATGAAGCCCGAACTGAGCGGCTTTGCATTCAACTACCGCGAGCGTGGGGCACAGCAGTGGCAGACAGTTCTTGTTGACGGTGTTACTGGTGAAGGTTCCCCTATGAGCCTGGAACTTACAGGTCTTACTCCCGGTACCACCTACGAGTATCAGGCCGTTTGCGACGGTTTCGACAGCTCCGATATTCTCACATTCACAACCGAGGTTGCCCTGCAGCTCCCGAATGCCGGTATGGAAGAGTGGGATACATCTGATAAGAATTATAAAATTCATGCTCCCGGTGGAGAACTGTTCTGGGATAGTGGTAACCAAGGTGCTACTTCGATGCCTGGTGCTGGAAGTATAACAACACCAGCTTCCGATGTAAAGCATTCCGGAGAATATTCTGCACGCCTTGAGTCAAAATTTGTCGGTATTGGTGTGATTGGCAAATTCGCAGCCGGCAACCTGTTCGTAGGTCAATATCTGAAAACCGATGGCACTGATGGTGTTCTTGGCTGGGGACGTCCGTTCACTTCTCGTCCGAAGTCTCTCAAGGTTTATGTGCAGTATACTCCGGGGGCGGTTTCCGACAGGGCGTCAGACGCGCCTTCTGATGCTCCACAAAAAGGAGATCTGGATTTAGGAGTCGTTTATGTTGCGATAGTAACGGATCAGACTAAAGAAGCTGTTGATAGTAAAGGGGATAAATATGGACTATGGCCTGTGGTGGTCAAGACAAAGGCATCAGGGCGTAGCCTCTTTGACAAAAATGCAGACAACGTCATAGCCTATGGCGAGCGTGTGTTCACAGAGGCTACCGGCGGTATGGTTGAGGTTGAGATTCCTCTGGAATACTACAAGACCGACGTCAAGGCTTCCAATATCATCCTCACCTGCTCGGCCAGCAAGTATGGCGATTACTTCACCGGAGGCCCCTCCGTGATGTATGTTGACGATTTCGAGCTTGTATATTGATCCACATTAGTGTGAAAATTATTTAACCGGAGGCATCCCGTGCAGGGGTGCCTCCGGCTTTTTTTGTCAGATAGCGGAAAATATCGTACCTTTGCCTGGCAACTGAAAACGAAATACTAAAGAATCTAAGAAAAGATATATCGCAATGGCACAACAGGAAGATGTGTTTAAAAAGATAGTGTCCCATGCCAAGGAGTATGGGTTTGTGTTCCAGTCCAGTGAAATTTATGACGGCCTGTCTGCTGTGTACGACTATGGCCAGAACGGTGTGGAACTTAAAAACAACATCAAGCGCTACTGGTGGGAAGCCATGACGCTGTTGCATGAGAACATCGTGGGCATTGACTCAGCTATCTTCATGCATCCTACCATCTGGAAAGCGTCGGGTCATGTGGACGCGTTCAATGATCCCCTGATTGACAACCGTGACTCCAAGAAGCGTTACCGTGCCGATGTGCTCATTGAAGAGCAGATTGCGAAATACGAAGACAAGATTGAAAAAGAGGTGGCCAAAGCAGCCAAGCGTTTCGGCGAATCGTTTGACGAGGCTCTGTACCGCGAGACAAATCCCCGTGTGATGGAGCACAAGGCAAAACGCGATGCCCTCCACCAGCGTTTCTCAGACGCAATGAATGCCAACGATCTTGAGGGGTTGCGCCAGATAATCATAGACGAGGAGATTGTGGATCCGATCAGCGGCACCAAAAACTGGACAGACGTGCGCCAGTTCAACCTCATGTTCAAGACCGAGATGGGTTCTACAGCCGACGGTGCAATGGGGGTATATCTCCGTCCCGAGACCGCGCAGGGCATATTTGTCAACTATCTCAACGTGCAGAAGACCGGACGCATGCGCATCCCATTCGGTATCGCCCAGATCGGCAAGGCGTTCCGCAATGAAATCGTGGCCCGTCAGTTCATCTTCCGCATGCGCGAGTTCGAGCAGATGGAGATGCAGTTCTTCGTGCGCCCCGGTTCAGAGCTTGAATGGTTCAAGAAATGGAAAGAGACCCGTCTGCGCTGGCACAAGGCTCTTGGTCTCGGCGACGAGAAATACCGTTACCACGACCACGAAAAGCTCGCCCATTATGCCAATGCCGCTACCGACATTGAATTTCAGATGCCTTTTGGCTTTAAGGAGGTGGAGGGCATACACTCCCGCACCAACTTCGACCTTTCGCAGCATGAGAAATTCTCCGGCAAGAAAATACAGTATTTTGATCCTGAACTAAACGAAAGCTATATTCCTTACGTTATAGAGACATCCATCGGTGTGGACCGCATGTTCCTGAGTGTAATGTGTTCTTCATATGAAGAGCAGGCACTTGAGGGTGGAGATACCCGTGTGGTGCTCCACTTGCCTGAGGCTCTGGCGCCGGTGAAGTGTGCCGTGATGCCGCTTGTGCGCAAGGACGGCCTGCCTGAAAAGGCACGCGAGATTGTGAAAGACCTGAAATTTGATTTCAATACCCACTATGAAGAGAAGGATTCGATCGGCAAGCGTTACCGCCGCCAGGATGCCATCGGCACTCCGTTCTGTATAACAGTGGATCACCAGACGCTCGAAGACAACACCGTGACGCTGCGTGAACGCGACTCAATGGAGCAGAAGCGTGTAAAAATCGAAGAGCTGCATACTCTCATACACGACCGTGTAAGCCTCAACAGCTTGCTTCGCAAACTAGGCTGATGCATGGTTGAAAATAACTGACAAATAAAAAAGACAATGAAAAAAGGTACGATAACAGGCATCGTGATTGCGGCACTTCTGGCACTTCTTTTTGCCGGAGGATGCTCGTCATACAACGGTATGGTAGATGCCGGCCAGGCTGTAGAGAAGCAGTGGGGTAATGTGCAGAACCAGTATCAGCGACGTGCTGACCTTATTCCCAATCTGGTATCTACGGTCAAGGGATATTCCGAGCATGAAGCAAACACTCTGGAGAGTGTGACACGGGCACGTGCCGGACTTACCGAGGCATACAACGCCGCACAGACCGCAAGTGAAAAGACAAAGGGAGCCGCTCCTGAAAACCTGCAGCAGTTCCAGCAAGCACAGGAGAAGTTGCAGAGCGCTCTCGGCATATATGTCAATGCCGTGCGTGAGGCTTATCCTGATCTGAAGGCCAATCAGAATTTCCTTGACCTCCAGGCGCAACTTGAAGGGACGGAGAACAGGATCTCTACAGAACGTACCCGCTATAACGAGGCTGTGGAGACATACAATAAGAAAGTGCTACGTTTTCCCGGACGTATTTTCGCATCAATTTTCAATTTTGATGCGAAACAGATGTTTGAGGCTGACCAGTCGGCACAGAATGCTCCGAAAGTTGAATTTTGATTTCATATAGGCAACTGTGAAGAAATTACTTTATATAGTTGTAACTGTAATCGCAGCCATGGGTGCGGCGGGATGTAGCGAGACAGATGCCCCTGACATATGGAAAGATTACAGTGAATGGCGTGAGACGAACAACACTTGGCTCAGCGAGCAGGAAACATTGCTTGGTGAAGACGGTGAGCTGTTTTATTCAAGGGTTTCCCCGGTCTGGGCTCCCAATGAATATGTATTGGTACATTGGTTCAACGACCGTGCCGAGACAGCCGGAAACCTCAGCCCTATGCTTACGTCGTGGGTTACATCACGTTATAATCTTTATCTGTACGACGGTACACGTGTGGATTCATCGTCCAAACTTAAAGACGGGGTATTTACGTCGCAACTCGTCAACATGATTTCGGGATGGCGCATAGCTATGATGAATATGCATGTGGGAGATACTGTGCAGATGGTGGTGCCGTACGCTTCGGCTTACGGTGCGTCGTCAACTGATTCCATACCTCCCTATTCGGTACTTAGATTCAATGTGCGTCTCACAGACATACCCGCTTACGAGGTGCGCCCATAAGAAAAGATTGATTTGATCGACATAGAAAACGGCAAAAGGCGATGTGTCAAAATGGACACATCGCCTTTTGGGTATTGGTATGGGAAGCGTTTTGGACGGTTCTGCGGGTTTAAGTGTTGGTTTTGTTTTAGTTGTAGGGAAATTATTTGTGGATATATTACGTCTGTTTGACAAAAAATTGTTAATTTTGCCGATTATAAATTAACGCGTTATTTTACGTTTCGGGGAGAGAGACCTATTGGTATGGTTTCCGGTTTATTCTCACCCTGAGTTTTCAATAATGGTATTATTGAATTGCTTCTATGTTTAATTATTTTAAGGCAATCCCGGTAGGGGTTGCATTGGCGTCTGCGTTTTTTTGCTGTCAGGAGACAAGCGCACAACGCATATCTTTGAAAACTAACACAATCGATTGGGTAGCCATGTCTCCGAACCTTGCCGTTGAGGCTCGTCTGAGCCGGCGTATATCGCTACAATTGGGCATATCGGCCAATCCATTCAGCTTTTCGGTGTTTGATGCACGGCTTTCCAATTATCGTGTGGAGCCGGAATTGCGCTATTGGTTCAATCGTCCGATGGCACGTCATTTTATGGCTTTGTCTGCTACTGCGGCCGGTTTCAATTTGCGATACAAAGACCGTCGTTTCGTGGGTGATGCCGTAGGTGCAGGTATTTCATACGGTTATGCCCTTGTGCTTGGCAACCATTGGAATATGGAGGCTGAAATTGGAGTAGGTCTGGCACATTTTAGCGCATATGACTATCGGACTGAAGAGCGCCCGGACTCAAAGAACTTTTCACGTGTGTTGCCGGTGCCTATCCGGTTAGGGCTGTCATTCGCCTATATATTCAAATGATGCAGACTACTTGATTACCATATGCAACTTATGACTGTGAAAAAATTAATTATGTCATTTGCGGCGATAACCATATTGACGTTGGTTATGTCGCTGTACGGGGGAAGTACAATGGAAGCCCGTACCATCAATGTCAGGGGTAAGGTAGTGAGGCAGGGTACACACGACCCTATTGAGGGTGTGACGATCAGAAATGCCGAAACAGATAAACTCGTTGGCACAACCAACATGGAAGGGCAGTTTACCGTTTCAGTTGACGATGCAGGCTCGTTGCTTTTCTCAATCATGGGCAGTGAGGACCTTACGTTGCCGGTAGACGGACAGCTTAACATGACTGTGGCACTTTTCCCTAAAGCCCATGAACTGGAAGAGGTGACAGTAGTGGCAAAAGGATTGTCGAATGCCCTTGTCATAGAGCCTGCTGAACTTGACGTGAAGGGGAACTATATATATCTGAAAAAGCATGTAAAGATTCCCCATAAATTGTTCTCATCAGGTGTGCGCATGATAATACAGCCCACGATTTATAATGTAAGCACAAGGCATCTGTCATATTTGAAGCCTGTGGTGTTTGATGGGAAGCGTTATGCGATAACCCAGCGGCGCATGTATGACTGGAAAGAAGATCTTGACTCACTTACCCCTTACCGTACGGTAAAAAATACGGGAAGGAGAACCGATGACGTGGTACTTATCTCGGATTCGCTTTACGTGGAGAATCCGAAAGATGATTTCATGTGTGTAGTTATGTCTTCGATGGAGAACTACAACCGCATAGTATATGCCGATACGTTTATGATCGCCCGTGGCACTGTCAATCCTCTGCGCTTTTTGAATTATTCTCTTAAAGGGTATGAGATGACAGACGAGCGTTATCTGCCACAGCCGGAAGTGCATCTTAAGGATAGCGAGGGGGATATGAATCTCGTATTCGAGGTGGGCAAGTCAAAACTTGACATGTCTATGGGAGACAATGCCCGCGAGATAGATGCCATGCTCAATGAATTCAGGGTAATAGAAAATGATCCGGATATGACGCTTAAAAGTTTTACCATATCCGGAACGGCTTCTCCTGAAGGCAATTATGAACGAAACCTGCAGTTGGCTAATGCCCGAATGCAGTCTGCAATGGATGTAATAATGCAGTCTGTACCGGAAAATCTGCGGCGTAATGCAAAGATGTCGACCGATGCGTCAGTGGCAGGATGGGCTGAGGTGGAAAGGTTGCTTAGGGAGGACGGCCGTACGGCTGAGGCTGAGGCGGTGGCCGAAGTCATAGCCCGATGGCCTGGGGCGATGGATATGCAGTCGTCGAAGATCCGCCGTTTGCCGTTTTACAAAAACTTGCTTGTGGAAGACTATCTTCCCCGTTTGCGTCGTGTAAGCTATGAGATTGTGACCTCGCGTTATCGCCCGCTTGACGACGATGAGATTGCAGCTCTTTATGCGGCAGACAATTCGTCGCTTTCAAAATACCACTTCTGGAGGCATTATAGGAATGCGGCAGACAATGCGGAGAAAGAGCGGATAATGCGGCGTGCGCTTGAGGTGCATCCTGATTTTCTTGCGGCGGCTACAGACCTGTCTGCTCTTCTGATAAATAACGGGAAGGCTGATGAGGAGATTCTGGCACCATTTTTCTCAGATAAGAAGTTGTGGTTGAAAATGCCCGAGAGCTCCCGTTACGACATGGCCGTATGTGCTATGAATGCCATGCACTACAGCCGTGCCGATTCCCTTATGGCGGACCTTCCTGATACTCCGGAATTCCATAAAGGTAAAATATACTGTTCGGCTCTCAACGGCAGGTATATAGATGTGATGCAGGAGATTTCGGAAGATTCACCGATCAACGAGGTGCTTTTGCTGCTGGCGATGAAGGATAACGATACCGCCTGGCAACGTGCCCAGAAGCTCGGTGATACTGCAATCGAAGAATATATAAAAGCTACTGCTGCCAACCGTGTGGACAGTTACCTTGATGCGATAGTGCATCTCGAAAACGCTTTGCGTCTTGACCCCTCCTTGCGTGATGTGGCGCGTGTCGACGGGGATATAACCGATTTGCTTGAAGATGTTGAAGAAACGGCAGAAGATGCTTACAATGGTGAAAATGGCAATGAATAATAAATATATCAGAGAGAGAGGGAGAGGGGCGTTGCTGGCTTTGATGTTCGCGGCTGTGCTTTGTTGCGTGCCGCGGATTGAAGCGAAGATGACATATAGGCTTAATGATACGGTCCGCACCGGATTCAATGCTCTGGGGCATGTATTGCAGAGGCCTTTGGGAAACCCGACGTTTGAAAACAAGCGTTTTGGAGATCATCTGTTTTTAAGTGGGGGCGCCGGAGTTTCAATGGCTGGCATCCATGCCGATCCGGGAGCGCATTTGGAATTGTCTGTAGGGGATTGGGCAACGCCGGTCCATGGCTGGAGAGTTAATTTCGGTATTGGTAACCATTCGATCAAAAAAGGGTGGCCAGGTTTGTCTTTTGGTGCTGTCTCTGCCGACTATATGCTTAATTTCACCTCTTTGTTAAGAGGATACAGGCAGCAACGGGCATTTGAATTTATCGGTGCCATTGGTGCGGAGTACCAGCGTGTCAAGAGCGATGGCGTATGGGGGAATGAGTTTGGGCTAAGGGCCTCGTTGCAGGCTCGTTTTAACGTCAGCCGTTCGCTTTTCCTGTATCTTGAACCACGGCTTACTTTGCTGGCAGGTACCCGTTACAAAGGGATGGTGGATGACTATCGCCGTTTTCGCCCTGATCTGGGTTTTAATGTCGGGCTTGGTTACCGGCTGCTTCAGGGTGATGAGAGGGCGTCCGGTTCAGTAGACTTTATTAATATAGAGGACAATCATATGTTCTTTGGCGTTGGCGGAGGTGCTGTTTCATTTTTGCGTGGAGCTGACCGCTCAACTATAGGTGCCGGTGCACAAATTTATATTGGGAAATGGCTGTCATCTGTGGCCGGGCTTAGGGCGAAATGGCAGTTTGGCCGTTATGGTCTTCAAGGAGATCCTGGTCATCGTTATATCGCGATAGGTGCGTTGGATTATGTCTGGAATATCTCTTCGGCTTTTGGTGGATATCGCCCTGACGAGGTATTTGGCCTTAATCTGAATCTGGGTGTTGCTGCCGCATATGCCGATGATGCAAAAGCCAGACTGTATCCAGGCATTGAGGGCGGTTTGACAGCTTCGTTCCGGCTGTCTCCCAACTGGAGTTTTTATATCGAACCCCAGGTGCAGGTTTTCACCCGTAGATTTTCAAGAGATGCCGGTAATGGTTTCGGGATCTCCCCTATGGGATCGGTAATGGCAGGCCTGCACTATACGATAGGCAACTTTGCACACGATTTTCCTGAAAGTTATGAGGAATATGCAAAATCGCGGAATTATTTCCTTACAGTATCGGGCGCTCCGGCGTGGAGGCTACGTGGGGATTATGGCAACGGTTTTGCCGCATCTGCCGGTTTTGGCAAACGCTTCACACCGGTCTCTTCATGGAGATTGACTGCCGATGGCGAAATATTCAACCGTGCTCCACGGTTCATTGCGCTCTCATTGTCTGCTGATTACTTGTTCAGCATTTCTACATCCATGGCTGGTTTTAACCCTTATAGGGTATTTGATGTATCCGGCGTATTTGGAGTCACAGGAGGAATTGCCCATTACGGATCCGGCACTGTAAAACCTCTTATTGGCGCCAAGGCAGGGCTTCATGGCTCTTTCAGGCTTTCAGATGCACTTGACCTGTATATAGAGCCGGTTTTTATGGCAACAAAAGCACCAAGTCTGGGGGGTACCGGCTGGACTCCTGAAGTAAGGGTAATGGCGGGTCTTTCCTACAAGTTGGGTCGTGAGGCTTCTTTCAGTGATCATTCAGTATATGAATCTCCTTTGGAAGGACTGAGTAATTTCGTGTCATTGTCTGGCGGGCCGACGTTTTTCAGTGGAAACTTCCACAATAGGCGTGTGAACGGTGCATTTGACCTTTCTGTGGGAAGATGGTTCACGCTTGTGTCTGGTCTTCGCGCCGGAATTACATACGATTTTGTTCCCAATGAAAATAAATGGCGTCGCCTTAATATGGGGAGCGTCCACGCCGACTATCTTCTTAATATGACTTCGCTGGTGACACGCGATGCAATGCGTCGTTTCCATATTATCGGAGTGTTGGGTGGTGGAGTTTCCTTCAGTGATGCTGCACATTCCAGAGCTGGTCTTATGCTTGAAACGGGCATGCAGTTCAGATATAATCTTCCGTTCAATGTAGACGTGCATCTTGAGCCGGATGTATCTTTTGTGATGAACCGTGTCATGCCTAATTATAGGCATAGTTCACGCTTTTCGGTTATTACACGTGTAATGGCCGGGGCAAGTTACCGTTTCTGATCTTATAAATATCGCAGCCGGCACAACCTGTTCAATCAAGGTTGTGCCGGCTGCATTTTTAATCGTGGGTATACAAAAAAGCGATATGTCGAAAAAATTCGACATATCGCTTTTTGGGGTATCCGTTGGTTATTTACCGAAATAACGGTCAAAGAGACCTTTGAAACCTCGGCCATGGCGGGCTTCATCCTTGGCCATCTCATGTACAGTGTCGTGGATAGCGTCAAGGTTGGCTTTTTTTGCGTTGGCTGCGATACGCATCTTGTCGGCATTGGCGCCTGCTTCTGCCATCATGCGCTTCTCAAGGTTGGTTTTTGTGTCCCATACCATGTCGCCGAGGAGTTCGGCAAATTTTGAAGCGTGCTCGGCTTCTTCCCATGCATAGCGTTTGAAAGCCTCTGCGATTTCGGGATAACCTTCGCGGTCGGCCTGGCGTGACATGGCGAGATACATTCCCACTTCGGTGCATTCACCCATGAAGTGTGTGTTCAGGTCCTTGATCATTTCTTCGTCACATCCTTTGGCAACGCCTATTTCATGTTCTGTAACGAATTTGAGTACTTCGGTATCGTCAAGTTCTTTGAATTTGCTGCGTGGAGCACCGCACATAGGGCACTTTTCAGGTGCTTCGTCACCTTCGTGAACATAGCCACAAACGGTGCAGATAAATTTTTTCTTCATTGTATTTATAGCTGGAAACTAAATTTAAACAGGTAGTAACAGTAAGATATAAGTTATCTTTAATTTACAATTCCTGTATACAAAGATACAGAGCGGTTATCGTTTCTGCAAATTTTTAATAAATTTTTTCACCGGCTAGCCAGACATGGGTTATCAGTGGAGAGGTATAGGCATATAGGGGATATGCGAGTGACGGCTGTGGAGCCGTTGTGAAAAAATTGGCAAGTTTGCCGGGGGTCAGTGTTCCCGTCTCATGGCTTAACTCCATTGCAGCAGCACCGTTGAGAGTGACTGCGTTTAATGCTTGCTCCGGAGTCAGATGCATTTTTATGCATCCGAGAGCGGCCACGAACCGCATGTCTCCTGAAGGTGACGATCCGGGGTTATAGTCGGAGGCGAGTGCCAGCGGCAGGCCGGCATTGATTATTCCGCGGGCATTGCCATATGGCATGCCGAGAAAGAATGATGCTCCGGGGAGCATTGTTGGTATGGTTGATGTGCCTCGCAAAGCAGCTATTTCTTCATCTCCTGTACGTTCAAGGTGGTCAACCGATATGGCACCATGTTTTACTCCTATTTGGACGCCACCTGAGATGGCTAGTTCGTTGGCATGGATTTTGGGTTTGAGTCCCCATTTGCTCGCCGCCTCAAGTATGCGGTCAGTCTCTTCCACGGTGAAAAATCCAGTGTCGCAAAATACGTCCACATAATCGGCAAGTTTCTGGGCACCTACTTCCGGTATCATTTCGCGGCATACCAGATCTACATATTCGCTTTGGCGTCCGACATATTTACGCCCTACGGCATGGGCACCGAGAAATGTAGCTTTTATTTCTATGGGAGCATTACGTTTGAGCCGCTGGATTACCCGTAGCATTTTCAGTTCGTCATCAGTGGTAAGGCCATAACCGCTTTTGATCTCTACGGCTCCGGTGCCTTTGCATATGATTTCATTGATTCGCATCATTGCCTGGCGGTATAGCTCCTCCTCGCTTGTGGAGTGGAGCAGATCTGCGGAGTTGAGTATGCCTCCTCCGCGTGCGGCAATCTCCTCGTAAGATAATCCGTTTATTTTGTCAATGAACTCCCCGTCGCGTTGGCCTGCATATACTATGTGTGTATGTGAATCGCAGAACGAGGGGAAGATCCATTCCCCGTCAAGATCCACCACATGGCACGCTCCTCCGATTGACATGTCTGAAAATGTTTCCATTGAGCCGATTTCCATAATGCGGTCATCGGCCACAGCCATCCATGCGTCCTGTTGTATAGAAAGTTCTCCCATGGCTTTTCCGGCTTTCAATGGTGCCGGCTTTGGGTCTGCTCCTATAATGGCTCCTATGTTTTTATAAATTGTCAATCCCATGGCAAGTAGTTGTTCAAAGTTTTTTATATGAAACGCCTGGCTCAGACAGGTTGTTCGGCAATGAAGCGCTCAGATGCGTTGATATAAGGATACATTACGGTATCGTTTTCAATGAAAGGCACCTCTTTGCGGTATTTTTCCAGCATCTTTTCAAGTTGGGGCGACGTGTGCGCCGGACGCCTGAATTCAATGGCTTGTGCGGCATTGAACAGTTCTATGGCCAGTACCCGGCGGGTATTATCAACTACCCTGTAAAGTTTTGTCGCAGCATTTGACCCCATGGATACATGGTCTTCCTGCCCCTGTGAAGATGGGATTGAGTCGCACGATGCCGGCCAGCAGAGGCCTTTGTTCTGGCTGACTATTGAGGCGGCAGCATACTGCGGTATCATAAATCCGCTGTTGACTCCCGGGTTGGCAACTAGAAATGACGGCAGGCCGCGCACTCCCGCGATAAGTTTAAACGTGCGTCGCTCTGATATGTTTGCAAGTTCAGACAGTGCCACGGCCATGAAGTCCATCGGCTGCGCGATCGGTTCGCCATGGAAATTTCCGGCAGAGATCACCAGGTCTTCATCAGGAAAGACTGTGGGGTTGTCTGTCACGCTGTTTATCTCGGTTTCGATCACTGATGCCACATAGTTGATCGTATCTTTAGAAGCTCCATGCACCTGCGGGATGCAACGGAATGCATATGGATCCTGAACATGTTGTTTTGGCCGGTTTATGATTTCGCTACCTTCAAGATAGTCCATAATCGCTTTGCCGGTAAGGATCTGCCCCTGGTGCGGACGTATTTCCTGGATCTGGGGCATGAACGGCTCTATGCGCCCGTCGAAGGCGTCAAGCGACAGTGCTCCTATCTTATCTGCCCACCGGCTGAGTTTGCGTGCTTCGATCACACACCATACTCCGTAGGATGACATGAACTGGGTGCCGTTCAACAGTGCCAGCCCCTCTTTGCATTGCAGGGTGATCGGTTCCCATCCCATTTCGGCAAGCATTTCTGAAGATGGCATAGTCTGGCCATGGAACTCGACTTCTCCCAGGCCGATCAAAGGGAGCGACAAGTTGGCTAGCGGAGCAAGGTCCCCCGATGCCCCAAGCGATCCTTGCTGGTACACAAGCGGCAATATGTCATTGTTGAACATATCTACGAGACGCTCCACAGTTGCTAGCTGCACCCCGGAGTTTCCATAGCTAAGTGATTGTATTTTTGTAAGCAGCATTAATCTGACTATTGCCGATGGAACCCGCTCCCCGATGCTGCATGAATGGGACATTACCAGGTTTCGTTGCAGTTCAGACAGTTGTGTCTTGTCAATGGAAATGTTGCACAGTGATCCGAAGCCGGTGGTGATACCGTAGATAGGTTCTTTCTGTGTTTCCATTTTCCGGTCAAGATATTCGCGGCAACGGGTTATGCGAGCCTTTGCATCGTCGCTAAGGGCGAGTTTTATGTTGTTTTTTAGTATCTGCTCCACGCGGTTGATAGTCAGGTGTCCGGAGCTAATATGGTGAGTTTCCATTTTGGGAGGTTTGTGGGTATTATTGTATGGTGTGGGTTGGATAGGGGCATGGTATTTTTTTATCTCAATGCCTCACGTATGATTGCTGTGTCGGCCATGTTGGGGAGTGTCACACGCAGGAGCGGTGTGCGCTCCATCTCACGGCGTATGGCGTTGATAGCGCCTTCGTTGCGTGCCCATGAACGGCGGGCGATGCCGTTGTTCACATCCCACAGGAGCATTTCGCGTATGGCGGAATCTGAGGCTTCAGTGCCGTCTATTACCATGCCGAAACCGCCGTTTATGACTTCTCCCCAGCCTACACCGCCGCCGTTGTGGATGGATACCCATGTAGCGCCGCGGAACGAATCGCCGATTACGTTGTGCACTGCCATGTCGGCTGTGAGATTGGATCCGTCGTATATGTTGGAGGTTTCGCGATATGGTGAGTCTGTGCCGGATACATCGTGATGGTCACGTCCGAGGACCACGGGTGCCGAGATTTCACCCCGTTTTATGGCATCGTTGAATGCCAGTGCTATACGGGTGCGGCCTTCGCTGTCGGCATATAGGATGCGTGCCTGTGAGCCAACTACCAGGTGGTTTTCCTCTGCTTTCCGTATCCAGTGGAGGTTGTCTTCAAGTTGTCCTTTGATTTCGTCCGGCGCTTCCGGCATCATCTCCTCAAGCACGCGGGCGGCGAGCCTGTCGGTGGCAGCCAGGTCTTCAGGTTTTCCTGAAGTGCATACCCAACGGAATGGGCCGAAACCGTAATCAAAGAAGAGTGGTCCCATTATGTCCTGGACATAAGAAGGATAACGGAAAGTGCCATCTTCTTTCATTACGTCGGCACCGGCGCGCGATGCTTCCAGCAGGAAAGCGTTGCCGTAGTCGAAGAAGTACATGCCCTGTCCTGTGAGGCGGTTGATTGCAGCGACCTGTCTTCTCAATGACTCCTGTACGGCATCTTTGAAGCGGGCTGGCTCGTCTGCCATCATGCGCTGTGCTTCTTCGTAGGTATATCCTGCCGGATAGTATCCTCCTGCCCATGGATTGTGCAGCGAAGTCTGGTCGCTTCCGAGGTCTACTTGGATATTTTCGTCGGCGAGGCGTTCCCATAGATCAACGACATTTCCCTGGTATGCTAGCGAAACGGTTTCTTTTGCTTCCATGGCTTTGCGTGTGCGGGCGATAAGCTCGTCAAGCGAGGTATACACCTCGTCAACCCATCCCTGAGCCTTGCGTTTCTCCACAGCTTTAGGATTTATTTCGGCTGTTATGCTTACCACCCCGGCTATGTTGCCGGCTTTGGGTTGCGCTCCCGACATGCCTCCTAGGCCGGCTGTCACGAAGAGCATCCCGGCTATTGAGGGGCGCTCGGGCGAGAGGCGTTTGCGTGCGGCATTAAGCACTGTGATGGTAGTCCCGTGCACTATTCCCTGCGGGCCGATATACATATATGATCCGGCAGTCATTTGGCCGTATTGGCTGACGCCAAGGGCATTGAGCCGTTCCCAGTCGTCGGCTTTCGAATAGTTGGGTATTACCATCCCGTTGGTGACCACCACGCGTGGTGCCCGCGGATGTGATGGAAAGAGACCGAGCGGGTGACCGGAATACATCACCAGTGTCTGTTCGTCGGTCATTTCGGAGAGATATTTCATGGTGAGGCGATACTGTGCCCAGTTCTGGAATACAGCTCCGTTGCCGCCATATGTTATGAGTTCGTGGGGATGCTGCGCGACTTGCGGGTCAAGGTTGTTCTGTATCATCATCATTATCGCCGCGGCTTTGCGGGAGCGGGTCGGGTACATGTCAATCGGACGTGCCTTCATTTCATAGTCGGGACGGAAACGATACATATAGATGCGCCCGTAGCGGTTTAGCTCGTCAGCGAATTCCTTTGCAAGCACAGCATGATGACGCGGCTCGAAATAACGCAGGGCATTGCGTAGTGCCAGCTCTTTTTGTTCGGGAGAAAGTATGTCCTTGCGGCGTGGAGCATGGTTCACATCCGGCTCGTATGCTTTGGGAGCGGGAAGGTCTGCAGGTATGCCCTCGGCTACCTGCCGGCGAAATTCTTCAGTCGTCATATGGTATGGTTGGGATGTTTCAGATTTTGGAGTTTACTATTTCAAGCACTTCTTGTTCCCCGGTTTCCGCTGCAGAGGCTATTCCTGCTGCTTCCGCGAGTATAGGTTCGGCAATGCTGCGGTCTTTCAGGCCTGCGGCATTGATTTTTACATTCAGATATGCTCCGAGCACGGCACTGCGTGCGGCAAGTGCTCCGACGCCGGCATCGCTTACCGACGCGGGGTTCCCTGTTTCTGCCATGGATTTAAGCAGGGGGAAGACTGCATAAGCTGCTTTCATTGTGCGCAGGGGCACTTGTGTGGCATAAAGTGTGGCGCTCTGTATGGCTTGTGTGCGTGCGGCTTTTTCCTCTTCTGTGGCTTTTGGCAGCTTGAACGAATCCATTATGCGGTTGAACGCCTCCGTGTCCTCATCCACTAGTGCAAGGAGCTCTTTAAGGTGGCTTTGTCCAGCTTCGGCGGCATCGCTGAATGTTTCCCATTGTTCGTCCCATCCGGGTTTGTGTGACGAGAGATTGGCGACCATTGTACCGAGCGCGGCTGCAAGCGCTCCCATATATGCTGAGATGGATCCACCGCCGGGTGCCGGCGATTCACTTGCGGTCTCCAGCGCGAATCCGCGGCAGGTGAGGTCCACAAGTCCTTTGGCATGGGTGGGTTCTATCAATGATTCGATTATTTTTTCCTCTGGCACGAATGGCTTTAGGTCATCAAGCCCCATGGATGTGACTGCCATGCGTATTATTTCTTCATCGGATATGCCGGTGGAGCGTTGTTGTTTCTTCAGGAAATATTTGCCGGCTTCAACGAGCGTGCGGCGTGGCACAAGGCCTACTATTTCGGTACCGGTTACGCGTATCCCACGTTCGTTTGCCGCACGGCATACTTCGTCAAAAGCCACATGAAGCGGTGTGGCGGCGATATCGGTTATGTTCATTGACACCTGTGCTATGCCATATTCGTCAATGAACCATCCTATGGCTTTTGTGCCTTTAAGCGTGCCAGGTATAATTACTGGTTTGCCATCCTGGCCGATTACAGGTTTGTCGGTTACCCTCGGTCCCTGACGCATGGGGCGTCCTTTCTCGCGCACGTCGAAAGCGATCGCATTGGCGCGGCGGGTTGAGGTGGTGTTGAGGTTGAAATTGACGGCAATAAGGAAATCGCGCGCGCCTACCACTGTGGCTCCGCTACGTGCCATTTCTTCGTCAAATTTGCGTGCACCGAAGTCTGGAGCTTCCCCTTCTTTGTCGGCTCGTTCTGCCAGCCCTTCATATTCCCCTTTGCGTACCACTGCTAGATTTTTGCGTGCCGTCGTGAATGCTGCCGCCTCATAGCAATATGTGGGTACATGCAGCTCGTCAGCTATACGTTTGGCAAGTTCGCGGGCAAGGGCGGCGCATTCTTCCAGGGTGATTCCTGAAACGGGTATGAGCGGGAGCACATCTGTAGCTCCTATACGTGGATGGGCACCGTGGTGTTTGCGCATGTCAATCAGTTCAGCTGCACGGCGCACTCCACAGAAAGCGGCTTCTACCACTGCTTCCGGGCTTCCTACGAAAGTGACAACCGTGCGGTTCGTGGCTTCTCCGGGGTCAACGTCAAGGATTTTCACTCCCTCAACTTCTTTTATGGAAGCTACTATACTGTTAATTACGTTCATGTCACGCCCTTCGCTGAAATTGGGCACACATTCAATGATCCTCTTCATGGCTGATTGATTAATTCTTTTCAGATAATCTTTAAGTTTTTTGCAAATATAATGGATCCGCCCCGAAAATCAACCTATCCGGAACATATTTTTCAGCATGTTTTACTACAATTTTAAATCTATGGAGAGTGCCTGGGGAAGATTGGAGAATGATGCTTAATTTTTTATCCTGTCAAAATTGTCAACAGCCCATTTTATGAGGTTGCTTATATGTGGCATAAGGCTTTCTCCAAGTTCCGTGAGCGAGTATTCTACCTTTGGCGGTATTTCAGGATATATTTTCCGTTTAATTAGCCTGTCTGACTCAAGGCTTCTTAATGTTTCCGTAAGTACTTTTGGTGATATGTCAGGAATCGTTTTTCCGATGGTGCTGAATCGTGTCTTCCCGTTTTCAGAGAGAACACACAATATCAGAAGTGACCATTTTCCGGAAAAGTGTGATATGACATTTCTGACAGGGCAAGATTCCGTGTATGTGAATTTTTTTAGATTTTCTTGTAGTCGAAATACGTTCATTTTCAATAATAGTTACTTGTTTGAAATTGCCTTACATTTTTGTAAGTTATTGCAGTTGTTGTATTTGTGGTGTAATTTTGCACTATCTTAATGATAGCGGCTTACTGCCGTAAAGTTAATGTTTTTTTAATAAATACAATAATAAACAATATTATGATTCTAGACAAAGGAAGTAAATTCGCTCACATGTCGGTGGGTGAGATCAAGGGTTTCGAGGGCAAACAATTTGTAAAGGACGCTATAGGCTCGACATCATGTGAGATATCTTTCGGCACTTTGCCTTCAGGTGCGGCTGTGCCGTTTTTCCACTCGCATAAGGAGAACGAAGAGCACTATGTCATCCTTTCAGGGGAGGGGAGGTTTCAGATAGATGATGAGGTGTTTAAAATAAGGGAAGGTTCTGTGATACGTGTGGCTACCGATTGCGACCGCAACCTGAAATGTACTTCGGAAGATCCCATGTGCTATATCTGCATTCAGGCCAAGGAGGGAAGTCTAGGTGGATTTACGATGACAGATGCCGAAGTCACTGAAAGGGAAAATCGTTTATGACAAATCAGAGACCGGCTCTTGTATGGATCCTGACTGTTTTGCTTTAAAACTTGGATATATAGTTGTTTATATGCTGTGAAATAATGGATAAGGCATATCAAATGCTATTGGTGGCATGATGTTATGGAATAGAAATAATTGAAGGACTTATAATAATGTTTATACCCCGGACGTTTCTGAAATGAAATTCCAGGGTATTTCTGTGCGTTTATGGCTCGGATGATATCAATAATTCAGTGTGTTATGAAGAAAATATTATGGATATTACGCAGGATATTGCTTAAGTTCAATCTTACCAGATTGCTTACATTCGGGTATAGGTCGGATATTGCAGAACGTAATATATTGGTAGGGTATCTTACCTACCTTATTTTGGGATTCGCCTTCCTGATGTTGCCATGGTCTAATCGCACGGATCATTCTTGGATTGACAATCTGTTTACTGCCGCTTCGGCGATTTCAACTACCGGACTTGCCACGGTGGAAATTTCTGAGGCTTATACTTTGTTTGGCCAGTTTGTAATCCTGTTTCTTGTGCAGCTTGGGGCCATAGGGTATATGACGTTAAGCTCATACATACTTTTCCGGCTTACCCATCATGCGACGAACTATACGGGTAAGGTTGTGAATGCTTCCATCGGGGTGCCATACGGGATGAAATTGCGCGACCTGATCAATAATATAGTGCATTTTACAGTGATATTTGAGCTTTTGGGCTTTGTGGTTTTTTACATAGTGTTCAGTCATCTTTCTATAGATATGGCGGCATGGAAGGCATTGTTTCTTTCGGTTTCATCCTTTGGTACTGCCGGTTTCAGTCTGTTCAAAGATTCGCTGTGTATGTTTAATGATAATTTGGCTGTAAATATCACTGTTGCATTGCTGAGTTATGCGGGAGCCATGGGGTTCATTGTCATTACGGATCTGACCAATAAATTGAAAAACAGGAGCTATGCGATATCATTTACCACAAAAGTAATATTGCTCATTACGGGTGTGATGACTGTCGTTGGCACCCTTATCCTTGCATTAAGCCCTGGTGGTGTGGAAGGACACGGTTTGTGGTCACGGTTGTTGTATTCTTTCTTCCAGACAATGTCTGCCATGACCACGGTGGGGTTCAACACCATTGACATGTCCACGCTCAGGGTGGGGCCTATATTGATATTCTCGCTGATAATGTTCATAGGCGCATCTCCTTCCGGCACTGGAGGTGGTGTGAAATGCACCTCGGTTTCTGCAGTGTGGGGCTTTATGGTTTCGCGTCTCGGCCTCAGGAGGGACGTTACGTTTCTCCGTCGGGTCATACCCATGTACAGGGTGGATTCGGCTCTTACAAATATTTTCATTTATGGGATGGCTATATTCTTGGGGTGTCTGGTTCTTGCTTACTGCGAGCCGTTCAAATTATCGCAGATACTTTTTGAAGCGACCTCTGCAATCGGCACTGTAGGCCTTAGTACAGGAATTACCCAGGATCTCTCAATTAGTGGTAAACTGGTGATCATTGCGTTGATGTATATCGGACGTGTGGGCGTCATTACTTTCGGTTCGGCTCTTGTAGTCAGTACAAAAGAAAAGTATGCCAACAAGAAGCAAGAGGCGGATCTGGTTGCATGAGTCATCCTCTATATGTAGTTTTGAAATTTGGATCAGTAGGGGAGCGGTTTCAGAAAAAAATGCTAATTTTGCATGATGGTAGTCTTGAGGCTACATGTACTTAAATTATTGAAACCAAAATAACACGAAATACAGCGATGTACAGAACTAACACTTGCGGTGAACTCCGCCTTGCTGATGCCGGAAAAGAGGTAACTCTTTCCGGATGGGTGCAGCGCGTGCGCAAAATGGGGGGCATGACTTTTCTTGACCTGCGCGACCGTTACGGTATTACTCAGATAGTTTTCAACAACGATACGGATGCGGCTCTTTGTGAGCAGGCCAATCATCTTGGGCGTGAATTTGTGGTGCAGGTTACCGGCCTGGTAGCTGAACGCACAGCCAAGAATCCTAATTTGCTTACGGGTGATGTGGAGATCATAGCTAATTCTTTGAAAGTGTTGAATGCTTCTGAGGTCCCACCGTTCACAATTGAGGATGAAAGCGACGGCGGTGACGATCTTCGTATGAAATATCGTTATCTTGACCTTCGACGCAATCCTGTGCGCCGCAATCTGGAATTGCGCCATCGTATGACGATGGAAGTGCGTCGTTATCTTGATTCAAAAGGCTTTCTGGAGATAGAGACCCCGATGCTCGTAGGGTCTACTCCCGAAGGTGCGCGCGACTTTGTAGTGCCCTCACGTATGAATCCTGGTTGCTTCTATGCCTTGCCCCAGTCTCCACAGACGCTGAAACAGTTGCTGATGGTGTCGGGAATGGACAGGTACTTCCAGATAGTAAAATGTTTCCGTGATGAAGACCTGCGTGCCGACCGGCAACCTGAATTTACCCAGATTGACTGCGAGATGAGTTTTGTGGAGCAGGAAGATGTAATCTCGCTTTTCGAGGGAATGGCAAAGCATCTTTTCAAGGAATTGCGTGGCGTTGAGCTTGACGGGCCTTTTGTGCGCATGCCCTGGAGCGATGCTATGAAGTATTACGGAAGCGACAAGCCCGACCTTCGTTTTGAGATGAAATTCGTGGAGTTGATGGACATACTGAAAGGGTATGGTTTTGCAGTGTTTGACAATGCTGCATACATAGGCGGTATCTGTGCGAAAGGGGCGGCGAACTATACCCGCAAACAGCTTGACCAGCTTACCGATTTTGTAAAACGCCCGCAGATAGGTGCTAAGGGCATGGTTTACGCACGTGTTGAGGCTGACGGCAGTGTGAAATCATCTGTTGATAAATTCTATTCGCAGGAGACACTCCAGAAGATGAAAGAGGCTTTTGGCGCGGAACCTGGCGACTTGATACTTATTCTCAGCGGCGACGATGCAATGAAGACCCGCAAGCAGCTTTGCGAGTTGCGTCTTGAGATGGGTAACCGTCTGGGATTGCGCGATAAGAATAAGTTCGCTTGCCTGTGGGTGGTTGACTTCCCGATGTTTGAGTGGAGCGAAGAGGAGCAACGTCTTATGGCGATGCACCATCCGTTCACCCATCCTAAGGATGAGGATATCCCCATGCTTGACACCGATCCTGCTTCTGTGCGTGCCGATGCATATGATATGGTTGTCAACGGTGTTGAGGTAGGTGGCGGCTCTATCCGTATCCACGACAGTGAATTGCAGGCTAAGATGTTTGAGATACTTGGATTTACACCCGAGAAAGCACAGGAACAGTTTGGCTTCCTTATGAATGCGTTCAAATACGGTGCGCCTCCACACGGTGGTCTGGCATATGGCCTGGACCGTTGGGTATCGCTTTTCGCAGGTCTTGACAGCATACGCGATTGCATCGCTTTCCCGAAAAACAATTCGGGGCGTGACGTGATGCTTGAAGCGCCTGCTCCTCTTGACCAGAAACAGCTTGACGAACTCCAGCTTGAACTCGCTCCGGTTGAAGAGAAAAAGTCATGAAACCGTTCGTATGAATGTATGACGTAAATGATATTTGAATGTGAGGTGGATTTGCCGCTTGTATCAGGTATGGCGTTTCTTCCTCACATTTTTATTATGTTAGCTAGGGCTTATGAAAATCAGGGATATTGTAGATGCCATAGAGCTATATGCTCCTCCATCGCTTCAGGAAGGTTATGACAATACCGGTTATCAGGTTGGTAATCCGGATGAGGATGCCACTGGGGCGATCCTTTGTGTGGATGTCACCGAGGATACGGTGAGGGAGGCTGTTGAAAAAGGATATAATTTGATTATATCGCATCATCCGTTATTGTTCAGGGGGGTGAAATGTGTGATCGGGCGTGACCGGCCGGAGCGTGTGCTGGCAGAAGCCATTCGCAGAGGTGTGACTGTATATTCGTCGCATACGGCAATGGACAGTGCCAAGGATGGTGTTTCAATGCGTATGGCATCTATGCTTGGATTGGTAGATGTGTCTGTGCTTGTACCGTCGCATGCCGGTGCCGATACCGGTCTGGGTGCTGTAGGCAATTTGCCTGTATCCATGTCAATTGATGATCTGTTTGCGAGGGTAAAGGATGTATTCGCATGCGAAGTTCTCAGGGTCTCGCGTTTTTCTTCCGGGAAGACTGTAAATAGGGTGGCGCTTTGTGGGGGATCGGCCGGTGAATTCATCCCTGAAGCGATCGCTGCCGGAGCGCACGTTTATATTACCGCAGATTGCAAACTCAACCAATTTTTGGATCATGCAAATGATATTGTGCTGGTAGATGCGGGGCATTTTGAGACTGAAGAGTGTACAAAGCAGATTTTTTTCGACGTAATAACAGAAAAATTTCCTAACTTTGCACTTTGTTATTCAGAGACTGAAAAAAATCCTATAATATATTTGTAAGCAGAAATGGCTAACGATAGAATCAAAACCGAGAACCTCTCTGTGGAGAGCCGCCTTCGCTCGCTTTATGAGCTCCAGACTATCCTCACCGAGATTGACCGCATTAAAATTATCCGCGGCGAGCTTCCTCTGGAGGTGAAAGATCTGGAGGATAACCTTGAAGGTCTCCGTACACGTATCGCCAACTACACCGCTGAAATCGATGAACTCCGCGTGAAACTTGCGCAGGAAAAGGAGAAGATTACCGATGCACAGAATAAGATAGCACGTTATAAGGAGCAGCTTGACAATGTGCGCAACAACCGGGAGTTTGACCTCCTTACAAAAGAGGTTGAGTTCCAGACCCTGGAAATTGAACTGTGCGAAAAGCATATAAACGAATATTCACGCCTTATTGACAACAAGACTGCCGATATTGACGTGACCAAGGAGAAGATCACCGACAACGAGCATATTCTTTCAGAAAAGAAAGACGAACTGGAGGAGATCGTAACGGAAACACGCCAGGATGAAGAACGTCTCCGTCAGCAGGCTAAGGATCTTGAAGCCCATATTGATGACGAGCGCACTCTGTCAGCATTCAAGCGAATACGCAAAAATGCCCGCAACGGTCTTGGCCTCGTATGCATACAGCGTAATGCCTGTGGCGGATGTTTCAATCGCATTCCACCGCAGAAGCAGCTTGAAATAAAGATGCATAAGAAAATAATAGTGTGTGAATACTGCGGGCGCATCATCATTGATCCAGAAATAGCCGGTCTGCCGGAGTAAAAGCCTGCATAAAAGTATATTGAGAATGGTGTGACAACGGTATGCTTGTGGCGTGCGTCTGTTTGTCATGTTACGCATATGGCGATGTGTCAAGATTTGGCGCATCGCTTTTTTTATGGGACGGCATTATAAAGTTGTTTTGCCCGTTTTATGAATGATAGCGGATAGTTGGTATGGCAACCGGCGTAAATTCAGAGTGTTACATGTGCGCATCTGGTCGGATCTTGTTTTTTGCATTGTTATTCAGGTTTAGTATTATGGTTGGTTGAAAGTCTGTTTTTTAGTGCGATTTGTCTTTTTTTTTGTCAACAAGCAGTCTCTTTGCCGTTTTTTTTCTAATTTTGCACTCTGTTTAAAGCATCCTGTCTACTGGTAATGCGGAAACTCATCCGTTTTGAAGTCAATCATCTGGAATAATCAATGGGTGTGATGTTTTCTATATTCCGTACATTTTAATATACAGGGTTTGCCAATAGGTAATTAAAAGTTTTAGAAAAAGTATGAAGCTATTACAAGCCAAACTCGCTAAATATACCGCACCGCAGGAGGCACAAGCGGCTGGAGTTTATCCCTATTTCAGGGCAATCTCTTCAGAACAGGAGCCGGAGGTGATTATAAACGGTAAGAAAGTGCTGATGTTCGGCTCCAATTGCTACTCTGGTCTTGTTTCGGATCCTCGTATAAAAGAGGCTGCCATAGAGGCCATAAAAAAATATGGTACAGGATGTGCCGGTTCCCCGTTTCTTAATGGAACGCTTGATCTTCATAAGCAACTTGAGGCTAGGATAGCTGAATATATCGGTAAGGAAGATGTAATGATTTATTCCACCGGTTTCGAAGTGAACCTTGGAGTAGTTTCATGTCTTACCGGCCGTGAGGATTATATATTGTGGGATGAGCAGGATCATGCTTCTATTATAGAAGGGCGCCGTCTAAGTTTTTCGCAGTCGCTGAAATATAAGCATAACGACATGGAATCTCTGGAGAAACAGCTCCAGAAATGCGCTCCGGATAAAGTGAAACTCATCGTTACCGATGGTGTGTTCTCTATGGAGGGAGATGTGGCCAACCTTCCGGAAATAGTGCGTCTCGCTAAAAAGTATGATGCACAGGTCATGGTTGATGAGGCTCATGGCATAGGTGTGTTCGGCAAGGGAGGACGCGGCACATGCGATCATTATGGTGTGACCGGGGATGTGGATCTCATTATGGGCACATTCTCCAAGTCGTTCGCGTCGCTGGGAGGATTCATCGCC
Organism: uncultured Porphyromonadaceae bacterium; assembly: GCA_947643665.1. Classification (GTDB taxonomy): domain Bacteria; phylum Bacteroidota; class Bacteroidia; order Bacteroidales; family Muribaculaceae; genus UBA7173. The sequence goes on from CANRWW010000030.1 coordinate 29,710, forward strand.
ACAGACAAGGAGATCACAAATTTCCTCCGGCATCATTCTCGTTCATATATCTTTACCGCAAGCATAACTCCGGCTTCTACGGCTGCAGCCCTTAAGGCGATTGATATAATGGAGGCAGAGCCTGAACGTCAGGAACATTTGTGGGATATGACAAATTTCGCGCTTGAAGGATTCCGCAACATGGGGTGTGAGATAGGACATACTTCCACTCCGATCATACCTCTGTTTATCCGTGACGACTTCAAGACTTTTGCTATCACCCGCGATCTTTTCGAGGAGGGTATTTTCGTCAATCCGGTGGTTAGTCCGGCAGTAGCTCCCAATGATACGCTGATCCGATTCAGTCTTATGTCCACGCATACGCGTGAGCAGGTAGAAACGGCGCTCGAAAAAGTACAGAAAGTATTCCGCGCACATAATCTTATCCCCTGATAAATTGTATACAACATATCAATCCGCGATTATTCTGCTTCATCTGGCAGTTTAATCGCGGATTGTTTTTTACTGATAGGAGTATAGGAGCCGTAGTGTCAATTCTTACATCTGGTTATGTCCTGAATAATTAGTCCAGCGAGCGTCATGCCGAATATTGCGGTTATATGGCAAAGTGAGCCGTTGGTAGCTTTTTTGTTAAAATTCATGGGCGCTTGATTTTCGTCAGTTTCTTTCAGCAGTTCTTTTTCCGCTCCAAGATTGGGGAGTAGCTCGTCTGAGAAAACACATTTGAATTTTTTTGCCGGATACAGTCCTGTCTTTTTGAAGCGGCGTCTCAATGCTGCTGCAAGACGGCACCCGGTCACAGTGCGGAACTCTCCAACTTTTATGCGTGTGGTATCCATTTTCAGCGCGGCTCCCATTGAAGAGAACAGGCGTGGTGCCTTAGCGCGCGTAGCCTTATATATAAGGAGTGCCTTGTCGGCGAGTGAATCTATCGCGTCTATTATATAGTCATATTGTTCAAGGTCGAATTTTTCTGCCGTTTCATCGGTATATATATCTGTGATTGCTGTTATGCAGGCTTGCGGGTTTATTGTGAGCAGATGGGCGCGCATGGCTTCGGTTTTGGATTGGCCTACGGTTTCTGTTGTCGCAGGAACTTGCCTGTTTATATTGGATATCGCCACTTTGTCCGCGTCAACAATAGTGAGGTTTTTTAAGCCCGTTCTTATAAGTGCCTCGGCAGTCCAGCTTCCCACACCGCCGATTCCGAAAATTATGACCTTTTTTTTGTAGAGATTTTTCATGTTTTGTTCCCCTAAAAGTAAGGTGGAGCGGTCGAATATTTCAGTGGAGCTATACATTTTTCCGTATGTTGTTGTATTTTTTGATTTGAATTTTCCTGTTTTTCCGCGTATACCGGATATGGATACTGCAAAATTACGGAAACTTCTGTGTTTATAAAACAGGCTTTTTGAGCCCCGGTGGGTGTATTATATCTTGGGAAAGTAAAATTATAGAGGTTGTCAAGGATGGCTTTACACGCTCTGTAGAGGGGTTGAGACTGTAAATTCTGCTAAAGAACATAGTTTTTGAGAAATTTTTCGGTAAAAAGTTTGG
>CANRWW010000031.1 GCA_947643665.1 uncultured Porphyromonadaceae bacterium
CCACATTCGGCTCTATGGTACAGAAAGGGAAGTTGGCAGATTGCGCTTTTGCGTTTGAAAGACAGTTAAAAAGAGTGGACTTGCCCACATTCGGCAGTCCCACGATTCCACATTGCAAGGACATATTTCGTTGTATTTAATAATCAATGAACAAATGTATGCAAAGGTACAAAAAAAATCACAAATGAAAGGCGGCCCTTCTCATTGGGAAGAGCCGCCTCCGGTTTAAGTGAGATGTTTGTTAATCAGTAGTATAGAGTTCTAATTTATGTAGTGGCAGATCCCAAGCCTCAGCCACTGCGGGGAAGACGATATTGCCGTCTACGATATTCACTCCCTGCTCAAGCGCCTTGTCTTCGGCACATGCGCAACGCCAGCCCTTGTCGGCAAGCCGCAAAGCATACGGAAGTGTGGCATTGGTCAGAGCAAGGGTCGAGGTGTACGGCACCGCGCCGGGTATGTTTGCCACGGCGTAATGTACGATTCCGTCTACCACATATGTCGGTTCTGAATGGGTTGTCGGCACAGAGGTCTCAAAGCAGCCTCCTTGGTCAATAGCCACATCTACAAGCAGCGATCCAGGGCGCATCAGTTTTAGCATGTCGCGTGTGATGAGATGGGGTGCCTTCGCGCCGGGTATCAGCACAGAGCCTATGACGAGGTCAGTAGCGGGTAGCTCCATCTCTATGTTGTGGCGCGATGAGAATAGGGTCTTTACGTTCCGCGGCATCGTTTCCGCCACATGGCGCAATGTGGGCAGTGAAATGTCTGTGATGGTAACGTCGGCTCCCAGTCCTGCCGCCATGAGGGCTGCGTTGCGGCCTACCACGCCGGCTCCGAGAATGAGCACTTTGGCAGGTTTTACACCGGGCACACCTCCCAACAGTACCCCTCGTCCACCTTGCGGCTTTTCAAGGAAACGGCATCCTTCCTGCACGGACATGCGTCCTGCCACTTCACTCATGGGCACAAGGAGCGGAAGGGAACCATTGGGCAACCTCACTGTCTCATAAGCTATGCATGTGGCGCCAGATTCCATCATGGCTTCTGTAAGCGCACGTTCCGAGGCAAAGTGGAAATATGTGAAAAGCAACTGCCCTTTGCGTATCAGTTTGTATTCAGGTTCGATAGGTTCTTTCACCTTGATTATCATTTCCGCAATGGCGTATACATCCTCTATGGCCGGTAGGATTTCGGCGCCCGCCGACATATACTCTTCATCGGAGAAACCTGTGCCAAGGCCGGCAGTGGCCTGTACATATACTTTGTGGCCGTGTGCCACCAGTTCACGGGCGCCGGCGGGGGTAAGCGCCACACGGTTCTCGTTGTTTTTGATTTCTTTTGGTACTCCAATAATCATGGCAAGTAGTTTTTAGGTTGGTTCTTGGCCGACAGACTGATTGACTGGGCATGTCGACGGCGGCAAAGCTAGTTAAATTCTGCAAAAACCACACATAAAAACCGTATGTTTTTCAACAGTGTTTTTCAGTATAATCCGCCGTCGGTCAGCGTGGAAGGGTGGGTAGGGCTGCTATTCGCGCCGGATCTGTCCCCAAACTTTTTGCCTTGGAGGCATCGGCGTCGCGGTCGGCATCGCGGAAGCGGAGATGGTTGAGATACGCACGGCAGAAATACAGTTCCGCATCTTTGTCGTCAAGTTCAATGCCGCGGAAAATATCGTCGGCAGCAGCGAAAAGATCCCCGCATACCATATGGCACATTGCCCGCGCAGAATAGTACACAGCCTCTTCCTTTTGTTTCAGCAGCTGTGTGTACAGGGGTATCGCATCTGCGACACGGTCTGTGTTGGAGTAAATAACGGCAAGCATCAGTGTGCCGTGGGGATCTTTTGGACGTAGCTCCCTGTATTTTTCAATATCCGTTTCCGCCTCGGCATATCTGTTGAGGCGCATGAACAGCACAGCCCTGTCCTGGTATGCGTCGGCATAGGTGGAGTCCATCTCTATTATTTTGCCGTAATCCTGCATGGCATCGTCTGTGCGCCCCATGCCTGTGAGCACGGTGGCACGGTTCTTGAGTATCACTACGGATGCGGGAGCCATGGCACGTGCTTCAGTCAGGGTATGCAAAGCCAGGGAGTCTTCACCCGCATAGTGTTGTATCATTCCCATGTTTGACAGCAACATGACATTCTGGGGATTGGCCGGTTCTGTGCGCATCGCTTCCTGAAGGCAGGCGATGGCACGGTCCCAGTTGCTTTGAGCAACGGCTTCGTCTGCCCATTGCACCAGTTGCATGTATTGTGTGCCTCCTCCATCCGGGGTGTCGGCATGGAGATGCACCGGAAGAAGGGTAAAGCAGACCGAGAGGAATAAGAGGAGTTTCGTGCGGGCTATTTCCATTTGTGTCTGTAATAGAGAAGTGTCTGCAAGGCACCTCTGAGGAAGAGGTAAATGATGAAAGCCAGCCAGATGGCATGGTTGCCCATCAGGTTGGATAACGAGAAATAGATTATGAAAAATGCCGCCATGGAAACTGCCATGGACAGCAGGAGCTGACGGGTGAGTGTGGCGCCTATGAATATGCCGTCCCATGCGAATGCGGCAAACCCGGCGAAAGGCACGGAAACCGCCCATAAGTAATATTCGCGTGAGGATGATATGACCTCCTTGTCAGAGGAGAGAAGTGCAAGGAATCCTTCCCCGCCGAAGAAATAGAGCGCGGTGAATACTGCCGCCCATGCCGCGCCCCATATGAAAAGGCGTTTTACGCAGAGATTCAGCGAATTGAAGTCGCGTGCGCCGACATAGCGTCCCGCCAATGCCTCTCCGGCAAAAGCGAAACCGTCCATCATGTAGGAAAAGAGCAGGAAAAGCTGCATCAGCAGTGTGTTTACTGCCAGTATCACCGCCCCTTGCGATGCGCCTGTCTTGGTAAACCATACCGTTACGGCGATCAGGCAGGCTGTGCGGAGCATCATGTCTGTGTTTACCTTGAAAAAGCGCTTGAGTTCGCAGGCATCCAATATGGAATGCCAGGCGGGACTTTTTATGCCGTATCGCCGCAGGAGGAATATGCCTATGCCCAAACCTACCCATTGTGCCACAAGGGTACCGCATGCCACACCTTCTATCTGCCAGCCGAGGCCGTAGACCAGCGCGAGGCTTACTGTGATGTTGACCACGTTTATTGCCACAGACGTGACCATCAGCATGCGCGAATCCTGCATGCCTAGAAACCATCCGGAGAGCGCATAAGTGCCTAATACCGCCGGTGCCCCGTAGATCAGTATCGTGAAGTACCTTCCTGCCAGCATGCCGGTGGATGGATCCGGGTCTACGAACTGCTGCAGGATCCAGCCCAACGGCCATTGCAGCAAGATCATTGCAATACCTACATCCCCCGCCACCATGAGCGAACGGTAAAGAACCAGCGAGCATTCCTGTCGGTTGCCGGCGCCGTATGCCTGTGCTGTCAGGCCGGAAGTGCCGCCGCGCAGGAAGCCGAAAAGCCAGTAGAGCATATTGAACATCACCCCTCCCACGGCAATAGCCCCGATGTATACGGCGCTACCCATGTGTCCCACAATGGCTGTGTCCACAAGTCCGAGCAGAGGGGTGGTGATGTTCGCTATGATCGAAGGGATAGCGAGCGAGAGGATCTTCCGGTTCACGGTTTTTTCACACGGCAGCTGTCAAACCACAGATAGCCTATCAGGAGCAGGTAAGCGATTATACCATAAACCTGAAGCATGCCGGCAGACACTCCACAATGATATTCGAAACCGAAGAAGCGTGTCAGGGCTGCGAATACGCCGAATAGCGCACCTCCGGCGATGAGGCCTGATGCGATAAGCGTGCCGCGGTCGCGACGCAGGTCGTTCACAGCCTTGTCTTTTGAGCTGTTGCTTACGAAATGTGCGATAGCGCCTCCGACAAGCAGCGGTGTATTGAGCGATAACGGGATGAACATGCCGAGGCAGAAAGCAAGAGCCGGCACTCCGAGCCAGTTGAGAAGCAGCGCTAGTATCACGCCGGTCATATAGAGTATCCAGGGTGTCTCACCTCCCATCATAAGAGGTTCTATCACCTTGGCCATGGCATTTGCCTGTGGAGCCACAAGGGCGTTGTCGCCGGTGAATCCGTAAACCTGGTTGAGCACCAGTATTACACCGCCTACAGTAGCTGCCGATACGAGTGTGCCAAGGAATTTCCACTGCTCCTGCTTGCGGGGTGTGGAACCGAGCCAGTAACCGACTTTAAGGTCGGTTACGAAACCTCCTGCCATGGATAGCGCCGTGCATACCACGCCGCCTATCACCATTGAGGCCACAATGCCGGAAGGGCCTTTGAGGCCGATAGCCACGAAGATAGCGGATGCCACAATAAGTGTCATGAGGGTCATGCCGCTTACGGGGTTCGAGCCAACGATAGCTATGGCGTTCGCAGCCACGGTTGTAAACAGGAAGGCTATGACGGTAACGACAATCCAAGCCACCAGTGCCTGCCACCAGTTATTGATTACGCCGAACCAGAAAAAGACCAGGACGGCGACAAGGGCTATGGCGATGAAAAACACTATATGTTTCATGGATATGTCCCATTGCCAGCGCACCGGCTTGGCATCGGTGGCGGCACCACCTTTGAATTCACGGCCGGCAAGTCCCACGGCCTGACGGATGATAGGCCATGACTTGACGATACCTATCACACCTGCCATGGCTATGCCGCCTATACCTATCATGCGGGCATAGTTAGAGAATATGTCCTGCGACGACATCGCTGCGATGGTCTCGTTGCCGTATGTGCCCATAAGGGGTATCAGTACCCACCATACGAAGAATGATCCGGCACATATGATGAAAGCATAACGCAGGCCGATGATGTAACCGAGGCCGAGAACGGCGGCGCCGGTGTTGCAGCTCAATACAAGTTTGGTCTTTTCAGCCAATGCCGCTCCCCAGGAGCTTACCACTGTATTGAGTGTGCCTGCCCAGAATCCGAATGTCTCTACCACGAAATCATAAATGCCGCCTATGAGAGATGCTATCACAAGTGTTTTTGCTTGTGATCCTCCCTGTGCACCGGCGCTCTGTCCTGAAGCTAGCACCTGGGTGGTGGCGGTGGCTTCCGGGAAAGGATATTTCCCGTGCATGTCCTTTACGAAATATTTGCGGAAAGGGATGAAGAAAAGTATGCCGAGTATACCTCCAAGCAATGAGCTGAGGAATATCTGGAAGAAACTTACGGTTATTTCAGGGTACTTGTCCTGGAGTATGTAAAGTGCCGGAAGGGTGAATATGGCTCCGGCCACGATCACGCCTGAACAAGCGCCGATAGACTGTATGATCACATTCTGGCCGAGGGCATCTTTTTTCCGGAGTGCGCCGGAAAGCCCGACTGCAATGATGGCGATAGGTATTGCGGCTTCGAATACCTGTCCCACTTTCAGGCCGAGATATGCGGCTGCGGCACTGAAGATGACACATAGCACAAGCCCCATGGTCACGGAATAGGCTGTCACTTCCTTGTATTGCCTCGCCGGATGCATCATTGGGCGGTAAGGCTCGTTTTCAGCGAGTTCACGGAAGGCGTTTTCCGGAAGCTCCACCGGATCGGCGTCGTTGTGGACGCCGGCGCTTCCTCCAGTTTCCTTACCGGCAGCTGCGCGCAGTTCCATTTCGTTGTTTACTTTTTTCATATGCTGGTGATAAAAATTGTCGGGTTGGCAGCTGGCTGTCTGTCAATTGTTCAGTGCCCTGCTGAGTATGTCGAAACGTTCTACTATGATTTCAGTGATATTGCGTTTTATGGCATTGGCATCCTGCCATGTGCGTGTGCGGAGTTTCCCTTCCAGATAAAGTTTCGTGCCTTTGGTGATGTATCGTTCGGCGGTTTTCGCGAAGTCATCCCACATGATGATGTTGTGCCATTCGGTGATCTCAGGCACACGCTCTCCCTGTGGTGATGTATAAGCCGGCTCCGATGTGGCAAGGGTGAACCGCGCATACGGACGGTCCCCGATGAAATTCATCTCGGGATTTTTGCCTACATTTCCTACTAAAATCACTTTGTTTACAGACATTGATTATTTGACATTTACAAATTGATGATTTGCAAAGATAGTTATGTTTATGCAAACGGTTGCCATAAAGTGGTGTTAAAAAACTTTTTCCTTTTTTATCAGGAACATAAGCAGTTCCTTTTGGATTTTGCTCCCCATTAGGAAATTGCAGCCGAAGTATATTACCAATCCGGTGGCGCATTGCGCTCCTAGAAGCATCCATGGGTCGGAAATTGCCATGCTTTCAGAAAACATGAATATGGCGGCTACCAAGGTTAGGGCGCCGTAGGGCACATTGTCTCCTATGAACGCTGTAATTTTGCGTCCCACAATGGAAGATGTGCGGTATGCCATAACTCCCCATGTGATAGCAGAGGCTGCCACTTGTCCCCATAGCAATATCTTTATGCCGGCAACGGGGTCGGGTCCGGTGGTATAGGCTATCAGCGGGAATGCGGCAACCAGGAATATGACAGATGCCATGTCGCGCAGGGCTTCCATGCGCACCACTTCGCGGGTGCGTGCCAGTGCTATCAGATAGTTGTTGTAGAGTGCGACAAGGACGGTGAAAACACCTCTTAAAAGCAGTAGCCTGAAAAGGGGGATGGAACAGTCCCATTTGTTGCCGAAAAGGCAATGGAAAATGGGGGTGGCGCATACGATGAGAAATCCCAGGGACGGGAGAACCAGATATGCCGTAAAGCGGTTCATTTTGGTGCTTACACGTATGAAGCGTTCCTTGTCGTCCTGTACGTGCGACAGCCCTGGCAGGAAGGCGGATGTTACTGTCTGGGAAATAGTGGTAATACCCATTTTGCTCCATTTGTCGGCCTGTGTATAATATCCGAGTGAGGTCAGCCCGGCGCGGTTGCCTATGAGGAAACCGTAAATATTCTGGAAAAGTGTGTTGAGAAACGATGTGGCCATCATGCCGGACCCTACGCTGAAAAATTTCCGGAGCGAATCAACGGAGAACCGCCATAACGGCCGCCAGCCGGTGGTGAGCCACAACACAAGGCTTTTAACGCCATTTATCACTATAGCCTGCCATACAAGCGCCCATGCGCCATATCCTGTCATTGCCAGTGTGATGCCTGTGACAGAGCCTGCCATGAGGCCTATGGCGTTAGAGGCGGCTACCATGCGCACGTCCATCAGTTTCATCAGGCGGTTGGTCTGCACTATGGCGGAAGCGTTAAGTATAAAACTGAGAAACATCACACGGCTCAGAGGCACAATGCGTGGGTCGTTTTCGAAACAGAGGGCTATGAGCGGCGCGCAAAAAAAGAGGATCAGATAGATGGCGGTGGCCATTGCCAGGTTGAACCACAATACAGTGGAGTAGTCAAGCCGGGAAGGGCGTTTGCGCTGTATCAGCGCATATGAAAAACCACTGTCTACAAACAGTGATGCAAATGCCTGGAATACAAGGATGGCTCCCACCAGGCCGAAATCCTTTTTTGTAAGTATATTGGCAAGAATCACTCCGGTAACCCCATAGAGGAGTTGCGATGATATTCTGTCGATCAAGTTCCACTTGACCGAATTTGCCGTCATCTGTTTAAGACCGGTTCTTCTCAATGCTGTAATGCAGGATTATGATAATGTTGTCTCAGGGTGGGATATGTCTCGTTTATTCTGTAGTTTCGCCGGTTTCTTTGGCATCTTCTTCAGGTGAAGATGTCTCCCCGGTCCATTCCAATCCTTCGAGAGTGTATATTTTTACACCCATTGAATAATTTTTTATTTTTTCCGGTTTTCCGCGGTAATATAGCTTTCCTGCCATGACTCCTTTTATTTTGAGCAACTCTGTCGCCCAACACCCTGTAGTGCCGGTTCCGAAAAAATGGGCGCTCACCTTCTTTGCCTCAAGGTTGTCGGCCTGTATGGTGCCTATGCCGGTGTTGCTCAGGGTGGCATTATCGCATTTGCCTGAAAGTACAAGGGTGCCGTTTCCGGTCTTTATTGAACCATCAATTTTTTCACATTCGATGTCACGCACTACCAGACGGCCGTTTCCTATTACGGTGGCCTTTATTTCCATTGTAGGACGTACGTTTATCACCCTTACGGTAGAGTCGCCTGCATTGCGCACTTCTTTCAGGAAACGGGAATAAACCGTAATCGTTGGGAGGCCGTTGTCAAGATCCCCTTCCGGCCTGAAAGGTTTTTCAATGCTTAGTTTCCCTTTGTTGTTGTTCTCGAATATTATTTTGTCTGCGAGATCCGGAGTAGTAACGAACACGGCCAGTCCCGCAGAGTCATGGCTGCACTTGTAATCCACATTATAACTGTTCTCAATGTCAAGGCTTGTGAAATCGCCCACTTTCACCTCATATTTTTTTGCTGTCTGTGCGGTTTCTGCTTTTGCCCCGCAGAATATGGCTGCAAAGAGTATGAGCATCAGCGCCGTTTTTGTTGTAACTGTTCTCATTCTGTTTCTTTTATTGATGTGGAAGATGGTTTCATGCGGTTTCATGCCGCATGGTTTCCACCTCGTCTATTATTCTGAAAAGTTCGTCTTTGGTGTTGGCCCGCAACATTTTTATGCGCGTATCGCGGAAAAATGGGAGTCCTTTGAACAGGGAGCTTACCGCCAGATGGCGCCGTATGTGTAGTATGCCCCTGTATTCGTCTATCCTTCCGATGCTTTCGTCTATCTGCCGGCGGAGGATCTCGAATTTCTGATGAAGTGACAATGGCTGCTGCGCATGCCCATACAGCAGGGTCTGCTTCATGTCGTGGAATATCCACGGATTTCCGATGGCGGCGCGGCCTACCATTACCCCGTCTACCCCGTAACGGTCAAATGCTTCCACGAGCCGTTCTGGTGTTGTGATGTCTCCGTTGCCTATTACGGGGATATGCAGCCTGGGGTTTTCTTTTACACGTGCTATCATTTCCCAGTCAGCTTCGCCGGTGTACATCTGCGAGCGTGTGCGCCCGTGCACGGTTATTGCCTGGATGCCGCAATCCTGGAGCTGTTCAGCCAGTTCTACGATGATTTTCTGGTTGTGGTCCCATCCCAGGCGTGTCTTTACCGTCACCGGGAGGTTTACCGCCTTTACAATCTCGCGGGTGATTTCAAGCATTTTCGGTATGTCACGCAACATGCCTGCCCCGGCCCCTTTTCCTGCGACTTTTTTTACAGGGCAGCCGAAGTTTATGTCAATCAGATCCGGTTTTGCCGCTTCCACAATCTTTGCCGCCTCCACCATCGGTTCCACCTCGCGCCCGTAAATCTGTATGGCTGTAGGGCGTTCGTCCGGTTCTATATGCAGTTTGCGTGTAGTGGCTGCTATGTTGCGTATCAGGGCGTCGGCAGACACAAATTCGGAGTATGTCATGTCTGCTCCCAGCTCCTTGCATATGAGCCGGAACGACTGGTCTGTGACGTCTTCCATAGGAGCGAGCATCACCGGTCTCTCTCCTAGTTCTATATTGCCAATGCGCATGTGATTAGTGGTCTGGTGGTGGAAGAAGTTAAGAAAATGGGAAATAATGAATCAAGAAGTTTTCCAGTTTCAGTTTTCCGGAAATTTGCGGTAATATTCTTCAAGGAGGTTGCGTATGTTGAAGTAATATGTAGCGCTCTCCTTGCCTTTGCTTCCGCGTTTTTCTACCTCAATACGGTCAAAATATGGCTCTTCATATTCCTGGTTCTTGGCTACGGAATTCTGGAAATTAATGATATTGTACTCATGACGTGGATCAATTACATACCAGGCGTTTTCTTTGTCTGCTCCGGTACCTGAGGATATTATGGCCTGCAACAGATGGTTGAGGCGGTATTGCCATATGCTTGCGAGATTTACTTTCCCTCTTGCGCGCAGGGCATAAATGAGAAAGTTCATCTGCGACAGGTTAAACGGGTTGTCGGCAAGCGCCTCCTTTGCATATGTTATGATGGAATCAAGTTCGGCACGGGTATGCCCTTCTTTGTAATAGAGGCTTTCGTTTTTGTTAGATACCTCCGAGTGCCGGTAAGGATTGAAATCTTCCTGAAAAAGATATCCGTAATAAAGATGCCTGTAGTCGTTGAGATTCATTACAGTCTCGTTTTTCTCGTACCGCTCCATAAGTTTGGGGTAATAATATGGAGACTTCGGGTCAAGCACTTCGGCTTTTATCCGGTCAAGGTCCGGCGTTTCAGGTGCCGCTTTCTTTTCTGGAGCCTTGGGTGCCGGTCTTGAGTCGGCTTGCGCCGTAGGACGTGGTGGCACTGCGCGTTGCGATGTGGTGCGTGCGTCGGCCGCCACGCAGATCACAACAGTTAAAAGTGTCAGTATATAGTATAATATTTTTTTCATTTGTGACTGCACATTTGGTATTAAGTCATCCGTTCCTGATCATTAATTGGATAAGCGCTTTACCCGTCAGGGTCATTGTCACTACGGCAGGAAGCCCGGTTGACAGGATTATAGTCCAGATTTTTTCGGTGGATGTTCTTCCCGATGGTGTCCGGTTCCATGCCAGTCCTCCAAGTATGGCACCTATTGAAGATCCGATGATCATACCGCTCTGACCAAGTGTGAGCCCGGCAATCATCCCTACTAAGGCTCCTCCTGCCACATAATAGCGTGCGACGGGATATCCGTTCGGGATACGGTCGCCTCCTGCCATGCTTATGCCACATATGATAATTACAGCTATTGCCCAGAAAAGCAAAGTGCGTTGATCCAAGGGAGCGCTGTAACCGCTGTATAACAGTGCCACAAGCCCGGCATACGCAGTCACCGCGGCTGCGGAAGGATGGCGGAATGATTCCACCATTCCCACACTCAGCAGGAGCACACTTACTATGAGCAAAAATGTAGCCATAATTCTGACCAGTTACTTAATATCAAAACATCCGTATATGATGTATGGCCTTTTCTGGCATCACAAATTTAAGTTTTTTCGGGCAATAGATAGCAATCTTTATTATTTCTTCACACTTTTTCCTGAATCTTAAGGTGATGGATTCCATCTTAAGATTGTGGTTAAGGGGTTATCAGTATGAGTTTTTTTATAGGTTAAAATAAGAATTAATTTTTTTGTATAAATATAAAATAATTGTAAATTTGCAGCTACCCACCAAACAGTTTATGGCGTCTTTACGCTATAGGGGTATATCAGAAGTGATCATGCAGAAGGAATTTGGGAAGATTTTCAAAACCTATTTTGCTCCGGTGAAAAACTTCGTAAGGAAGTTGGTAAAGTCTGAAGATGATGCTGAGGATATCGCACAGGATGTGTTCACTCAACTTTGGGCAAAACCTGACGTGTGGCGAGATAATCCGGAGATAGACCGGTATATTTACCGTATGGCCCGTTATCAGGCGCTTGATTTTATAAAGGCGCATGTCCAACGGTCTGAAAGGGGTCTTGTTGATGTGCCATTGCATGAGGTGGAGACAGTTCGTTCGGAGTTGTCTACTGTAGACCCCATTATCCGTGACGAGGCAGAATTGTTGTTGCGCATGGCGCTTGACCGTATGCCCGACAAACGCCGTGAAATATTCTGTATGTCACGTTTCGACGGGTTAAGCCACAAAGAGATCGCCGAACGCCTGGGGCTATCTGTGCGAACGATAGAAAGCCATATCTACAGCGCGTTGTCGGCTTTGAAATTGATATTCCCCCAAAATAAAAAATCGGCCGACGTCTAAATTCCTCCCCCTGGAATCTTCTATTGGGCGATTTTGTGGTCAGGAGAGGGATATGTGGCGTGCAAGTGGGGAGCGGCGTATTGACGGCTCCGGCAGGCCGTGGTTTAAAGCCGTATTGATAAGTTGGGGCTTGAAAGAGGCAGCTACGGATCCGACGAAATTAAGCGGCAACGAGCATGGGGTTATGGCGGCGTGGCGGCGGTAATAGAGCATTATGTTGCGTTCAAAAAACAGATTGAACCCGGTGGTGACGATACGTTCTATTTCCGGGCAATTGATATGTTCGCTCAGGAAAGGTGCAAACGATGCGAGAAAACCGTTTGCTGCTGGATCGTTTGCTGCAGGTCTGTAGATGTGGCGTATCAGTTCGTCGTACCCCAACCGGTATCTATTGTTGAATTCCCTTGTTATTTCCTCAGGAAGCATTTCTTTAAGAATATCTGCCAGAAGTGTCTTTCCAAGCCAAGCCCCGGATCCCTCGTCGCCAAGAATATATCCAAGCGGTGGCACATTGTCAATTATTTTTTCGCCGTCGTACAGACAGGAGTTCGCTCCCGTGCCGAGAATGCAAACAATGGAACTTTTCCCCTCTGACATGGCACGACATGCACCCGACATGTCGCTGTCGACAGTGATGTATGCCGCTTGTGGCAATATGCATCCAAGGGCATGCTTCATGATGTCGCAAGCGTCTCCACGGCATCCAGCTCCATAATATTCCACGGCATCAATTGATTGGATTTGCCTGAGTTGCGGTATCAGATGCTGTCTCAGTAGCGACACAATAAGATCGGCAGGCATTACCGACGGGTTAATTCCCGGAGTGAAAATATCTGATATATGTTTTTCCTCTTCGTAAAGCACCCAATGCACTTTGGTGCTTCCCCCGTCTGCTATAAGTCTCATTTGGCGGTCAGGTAGGTTTTCGGTTAATAGATGTGGTATTTGTGTTTTGTCTTTTCAAAGACCGGAAGATCTTTGTGCCATAATTTTTCGATATCTTCAACTCGGTGGTTTTTGAAAAAGTCGCGGCGCACGGATTTGCTTCCGCAAACTTTGTCGAACATACCAAAACGTTTGGGATCTGCCCCTGCAGCGGCTTTGTGTGCCGGATACATTCTGGCAAGCTCCTGCATGACATAGAATTGCACAAGGGTCAGTTCCGCTTTGTCGAAATCGGTCACGTACATTTCCACCCCGTTCAGATTCAATCCCTTGCCGAATCCATAATAAGGTTTATAGCTTATCGGGCGGAAAGCTATGCCGGAAAGCTGGAGTGCATTGAGGTTGTCGGCAAGTTTGCTACCGTCTATCCATGTGGCCGCAAACGTGCGGAATGGCATGGTATAGCCGACTCCGATGCTCAGGTAATCAAGTTCGCCTGCTATGCCGGTGGCAGGGTAAAATACGGCAGTTTCCGGCGACGGGATGTGCGGGGAGGGGAGCACCCATGGCAGGCCGGTGTCGGAAAAACGCATGTCCCGGTTCCACCCCTTCATGGGTATTACAGTCAGTTTCAACGGATTGTCTGTTGACAGCATCTTTTCTTCATACAGCAGACGTGCCAGCTCACCTGGTGTAAGCCCGTAAATGTATGGTATAGGATACTGGCTTACGAAACTGATGCAGTCCGGTTCGGTCACAGGCCCTTCTGTTTTCCGGCCACCCAACGGGTTGGGGCGGTCAAGCACCACGAATTCTTTTCCGAGACGAGCGCACTGCTCCATGGCAAGCCCCATAGTGGATATGAAGGTGTATGAGCGGCAACCGTTGTCCTGTATATCATACACCAGCACATCAATATCTTTGAGCATTTCCGCGGTGGGTTTGCGTGTGGCTCCGTAAAGGGAGTAAACTTTTACGCCTGTAGCCTTGTCGGTAGTGGAGGTCACTTTCTGGCCGGCAGGTATGTCGCCGCGAACTCCATGTTCCGGTGCGAACAATGCCACAAGATTTACTTCCGGGCTTTCATGCAGTATGTCAATCGTTGACCGCAGGCTGTTGTCTACTCCGGTGGGGTTTGTGATCAGGCCGACGCGTTTACCTTTCAGGGTCTCGAAATTGTTTTCACGAAGCACTTCTATGCCGGGTTTTACTTTCGGGTGCGCATTGGCGGTGATTATGGTGGCGGCTAAAACAAGCCATGTCAGTATGTGTTTCATGTTAGCTGTAGAAGTTGTTGTATTATAACGCGTTGTCGGTTTCTTCGGTTCGGGGAGCCTTTTTACCGAAAGAGGGGTCTACTTTTATCAGGTAGCAGACGCCGATGGTGGCCACGCAGCATATCATGGTCCAGATGAAGAAAGAAGTGTAGCTGAAAGTGTCGGCAATCCATCCTGCTGACATTCCGGGCAGCATCATTCCCAGAGCCATAAAACCGGTGCATATGGAGTAATGGGCTGTCTTGAAGCGTCCGTTTGAAAAATAGATGAGGTAGAGCATATAGGCTGTGAAGCCGAAGCCATAGCCGAACTGCTCCACGAACACGCATGCATACACTTCCCAGATGGCTGATGGTTGCGCCATGGCAAGGTAAACGAATGTAAGGCATGTCAGCGACATGCTCCAGGCCATGGGGTGCAGCCAGTGACGGAGGCCGTTGCGTGCGGCCACAAGTCCGCCGACAATGCCCCCGAGCATCAGACCTATGACACCGATGGTGCCGTAAACCCATCCCACTTCGTCGGCCGTCAGTCCGAGTCCACCTTTGTCTATGGGATCAAGCATGAAGGGGGTGATCATCTTTACCAGCTGGGCTTCAGGCAATCGGTACAGGAGCATGAATAATATGGCAGTGACGGCTTGCGGTTTGCGGAAAAATTCCACGAACGTGTCAATGAACTCCCGGAGTACCTCATGTGCCGAGCGTGGGGTGCGGAATGTGTCGCTTGCGGGGCGCGGGAGTATGGCGCCGTGGTATATGGCAGTGCCTGCGAAGAAAGCTGCGAGTATGCCAAAAACCAGTATCCATCCGGCTTTGGGGGATGCCCATGCTTCGCTCACGTTTGCAGCTACGATAACGAGTGCTCCCTGCCCGATGATCATTGAGATCCTGTAAAACAATGACCGGATGCCCACGAACATGCTCTGCTTGTGTTCGCTGAGTGCGAGCATGTAAAACCCGTCGGCAGCAATGTCGTGTGTGGCCGATGCGAAAGCCATGAGCCAAAATACCGCGAGGGTCGTTTGAAAGAATCCCGAAGCAGGCAAGGTGAAAGCTATCGCCGCCATGGCGATCCCTATGGTCCACTGCATGGCGAGCACCCACCACCGTTTGGTGCGTATGATGTCTACAAAGGGGCTCCAGAAGGGCTTTATCACCCATGGCAGATAGAGCCATGCCGTGAAGAATGCGATGTCGGTATTGCTTATTCCGAGGCATTTGTACATCACCGTGCTGATGGTCATGACTGCCATGTATGGCAATCCTTCCGCAAAGTAAAGGGTTGGCACCCACCACCAGGCGCGGTCTTTATTTTTCTGTTTATGTGGCATTTTTTGTTCGTTTGGTCTGCAATTGTTCCGGATGTTTGCTTTATCAGGTGTAAAGGCGTGTTATGTCTGCACCGGGGAAATAATGATGCAGGATACTTCTGTAATCATATCCTTCTGCTCCCATCACGGCGGCTCCTATCTGGCACATCCCCACACCATGCCCCCATCCCCTGCCTTTTAATATGAAATTTCCGTCGTTGCCGCGTTCTACTGTGAATATTGAAGAACGGAGATGGCTTTCTGAAAGCCACCGGCGTATTTCAAGTTCCTTGCCTACTATTGCCGTATGCCGGCTGCCTTCTACCAGCAGACGTATTATGCGCCCCGCACCGGTGGTTTCCAAAGGTCGGAGCTGTATTATCTCGCCGAAATCAACTCCTGACCGGCGCTGCAGCAGTGCCGACAATTGTGTCGGGGTGTAGCGTACTTCCCAATTGAAGAAATCTGTGGTTTCACGGTCGTAGTCGTTGAGCACCTGGCCGAGTATCTCCTTGTCGGAAGTGTCGCAGAAAATTTTACCGTCGTCTTTGTCAGAAACGTGTGTAAGGTATCCTTTCGGGTCGTTTTCCCAACAGTTTTCAAAACGTTCGCTTACCCCGCCGCAGCACTTGCTGAAACGGGCATCGCATATCTCATTGAGGTATGTGAGGGTTTCACCACGTGTCTGTTCCACCGCTTGGGCCACTTCCGGGCGTGTCTGGCGTGTAATTCCCTGGTAACGCTGGCAATGGTCATCCGCGCAGACGTCAAACTGCGTGTGGTCTTCCCGGTCATACCATTTCACAAGTTCGTCCACTTCTCTCCCGTCAGGGAGCAGAGTGCGTTTCCATCCCCCCTTTTCGGCACATGTATGTTTGCCACGGTCTGCAAGCTGTCTCATTAGCCAGCTCCGGCTCACTACGGCGTGTGCTTTAAGTAGCGACATGGAAGCCGTGGCGCTCATTTCCGATGAAATGACGCTTTTGAGGTATTCTTCAAGGCCGATGGAGTTTACGGCGATGATGTTTCCTGGGTTTGCCTTGTCGGGCAGTATTTTAAGCGCGCCGAGGAACCGTTGGTTTTCAAGCCGTTCCCAATGGAATCCTACTCCGATGGTAACGTCGTGTAGTTCAAAGTGGCAATTCGCAGGGTCTTCCGGGGCATACGTCATGCCGCCTTGGTTAACTCGCGCCACTATTTCGCCGGTTACGGGTGTGCCTCCGTTGCAGGGCTTGTAAAGTCCGTGGAAAGTAACTTTGAGCGTCGGTGTGCTCATGATGCCTATGTTTATGATCGGTTCCTTGTCGGTTCTCATATCGCAAAGGTAACCATTTTTGGCGGTTGGCAATATTGCAGTCGTTGTTTTTCATCCATATCTTTTGTACATTTGCATCCTTATCACATTTTTTTGACAGTATGAGAAAAGACTACAGATGGGCTATGGCTGCCTTGGCGGTTTGTACTGCCTTGAATGCACATGCCGATATACCGCTTACCTACTATGCGTCGATACAGGGATTATGTGGCGCTGAATTGAAGACTGCCTTGCACGAATTGATAGGCAATGATCCTGATATCAGGATGCTTTCATATGGCAGCGGGAACATGCATACATGGTGGGGATTCTATATTACCGACCGGAATGCCGATAATTCGGTTGTGGACCGTTACAGCAACGATACCCGTTATTTCACCTCGCAGGGCAGTTCGGTGTCCGGCATGAACATTGAGCATTCTTTCCCGAAATCATGGTGGGGAGGCAGTGAGAACAACGCTTACAAGGACCTGTACAATCTTATGCCTTGCGAGCAGAAGATCAATTCCACAAAAAGCAATTATCCGATGGGTGTCGTCACACGCCCGACGCAGGCAGGCAATAACGGATGCACGAAAGTAGGTGCCGGGGAATGGGACGGCAACTGGTGGGAGCCTGCCGACAAATGGAAAGGGGATTTTGCAAGGGGATACATGTACATGGTGACTGCATACCAACAGTTTACCTATTCAAGTACACAGGCCAAGCAGATTATTCAGACAGGGGCTTATCCCACGCTTCTTCCTAGGGCGTCTGAATTGTATATAAAATGGGCGCTTTCAGATGACGTGACCGACATGGAGGCTGTGCGCAACGATCGCGTGCAGAACATACAGGGTAACCGCAACCCGTTTGTGGATTTTCCAAATCTTATGGAATACATCTGGGGCGATTCTGTCTCAACTCCGATAGATCTGCGGTTTACCCGCAAGTCAGCTCCCGCTTATGGGGTTATAGACGGTCCTGTAGGTCCTACAGTCACCATATATGAGAATACTTTAATGGGGCAGGACGGAGGTTTTGTAGAGGATATGGTAGAGGCTCCGGCAAGCGGGAACCATGTCTGGACAAATACCGTCCAATATGGCTGGAAAGGCACTTCATTCAGCGGTGGTGCCGTGGCTGCTGTTGCCGATCTCATAGGGCCTGAAACAGACTTGACGCAGTTCGTGTCTGCACGTATGGTTTTTGAGCATGCAATAAATTATGCCAGTATGGATCCTGCCGACCAGTTTGCGGTCTATGCACGTGATGAGGATGGCACAGACACTCCTCTTGTAGTGCCGGGGTGGCCGTCAGGCAACAACTGGATTTTTAAATCTTCCGGAAATGTGAGCCTTGACGCTTTTGCCGGTAAAAAAGTCAGGATTGTGTTCCGTTATGTGTCAGATGACGTGAAGTCTCCTACATGGGAGATAAAGAATCTGAAGATTTCCGGTCAGAAACGCGCTTCAGGTATTGACTATATACAACCCGACCTGAATCCTGATGACAATACATCTTTCCCTGCGGAATACTATACTCTTGACGGGCGCAGGATAGATCCGTCCACATACCGTGGCATCGTTATCCGCCGGCAAGGTACCTCGGTTACCAAGGAACTTCTAAGATAAAGCCGCCTAGTACTGATATAATAAGGGCGATATGCCAAATTTGGCATATCGCCCTTATTATATCAGTACTAGGTAATGTATTTGCCGGACTTTTGGGCTCATGGATGGTTTCAGGCTAGTCTGGGTGCGGCAATGGATTCGCGTAGGATGATAGAGGGCTGGAGAAGTATGCCGCCGACCGGGGCGGGGTTTTCCATACAGTATCAAAAGCGGCTCCGGATGTAGCCCCGTCTGAAGGCATGCATGCCGAATGGACTTACGATATCTGGCAGGCAAAAATACGATATGCCGACTGGGCCGTGTATTAAAGCATTCAGGTATTTCCGGTTTTGCTACTTGCCCCCTCTATCCATGTGTGTGGCGGCCGGGGCGGCGGTTTGTCGCGTCAAGGAGTTGCTGTAGGGTTGCACGGATTTCGCGCAGGCGATCCAAAGCCTGCGCGCGGCGTGATACATTGGTGCGGTTGTGGCGTATCTGTTCCTCGGCGGCTTCAATGCGCAGCCCTTTGTCTTTGACAAGGTATAGGACCATGCGCAGTTTTTCTATGTCGGAGGGGGTGTATATGCGCACTCCTTTGTCGTTGCGCCTAGGTTTTATTATGGTGAATTTTGATTCCCAGAAGCGTAAAGTGGAAGGGGGGAGGCCGAGCATTCCGGCCACCTCCTTTATCTTGTAATATTTTTTGTCGAAATCTGCCATATGGAACAATATTTGCAAAAGTAGCAAAAAAATCGTAATTTTGCGGCTTGAATCGGGCGAAATCGGTTGTGAAAGACCGGCATTGCCCGCTTACTCCGCAGAAAATACAATCATCACCATACGCATGAGCAATAAACCTCTTACTGCTAAGGAAATAAGAGAATCCTTCAAGCAGTTTTTCGAAAGCAAAGGGCACCGCATTGTTCCGTCGGCCCCTATGGTAGTAAAGGATGACCCCACGCTGATGTTTACCAACGCGGGCATGAACCAGTTCAAAGATATAATTCTTGGGAATAAGACACCGAAATGGACCCGCGTTACAGATAGCCAGAAGTGCCTGCGCGTCAGCGGCAAGCATAACGACCTTGAGGAGGTGGGGCATGACACATACCACCACACGATGTTCGAGATGCTCGGCAACTGGTCGTTTGGTGATTATTTCAAGAAAGAAGCTATTGACTGGGCGTGGGAATTCCTGGTTGATGTACTGGGCTTGGATCCGGAACATCTGTATGCGACAGTTTTCGAGGGTTCCCCTTCGGAGGGACTCACACGCGATGACGAGGCTGCGTCATATTGGGCGGCCCATCTCCCTGAAAGCCATATAATTAACGGCAACAAGCATGATAATTTCTGGGAAATGGGTGATACAGGTCCATGCGGTCCCTGTTCGGAGATACATATAGATCTCCGCAGCGACGAGGAGCGCAAAGCTGTGCCTGGTGCCGAGCTTGTGAACAAGGACCATCCTCAAGTTATTGAGATATGGAACCTCGTGTTCATGCAATTCAACCGCAAGGCTGACCATACCCTTGAGCCTCTGCCTGCCAAAGTGATAGATACCGGTATGGGATTCGAGCGACTCTGTATGGCGCTTCAGGGCAAGACATCCAACTATGATACCGATGTGTTCACACCCATGATAGGCAAGATCGCCGATCTTTCTGACAAGAAATACGGGGAAGACCACAAGGTGGATGTGGCAATGCGTGTGATTGCCGACCATATACGTACAATAGCTTTCTCCATAGCTGATTCGCAGCTTCCGGGCAATGCCAAGGCCGGATATGTGATACGCCGCATATTGCGTCGCGCCGTGCGTTACGCATATACTTTCCTTGACCAGAAGGAGGCTTTCATGTACAAACTGGTGGATACGCTGATTGATTCGATGGGTGATGCATATCCGGAACTTCCACAGCAGCGCGAGCTGATAATGAAAGTCACCAAAGAGGAGGAGGACTCTTTCCTTCGCACCCTTGAAAACGGAATACGCATGCTTGAGGGTGCCATAGCTGCCGCACGCGATGCCGGCAAGACAGAAATCGCAGGCGCCGAGGCTTTCGTGCTGTATGATACCTATGGTTTCCCGCTAGACCTTACTGAGCTGATACTTAAGGAAAACGGCATGACCCTTGACCAAAAGGGCTTTGACCGTGAGATGGAGGCCCAGAAAGCGCGTGCGCGCAACGCTGCGGCCGTAGAGGCTACAGACTGGGTGACAGTGCGTGAAGGTGAAGAGGAGTTTGTGGGCTATGACCTTGCCGAAACAACCTCCCGCATACTCCGTTACCGAAAGGTAAAACAGAAGAATAAAGAATTTTACCAGATAATCCTTGACCGCACGCCATTTTACGCCGAGATGGGCGGACAGGTCGGTGACAGTGGCCGGCTTGTGTCTGCCGGTGGAGAGGTGGTTGAGATATTCGATACCAAACGTGAGAATGGCATAGGCGTGCATCTCTCGCATAAACTTCCTTCAGATCCTGGAGCCGAGTTTGTGGCTTCTATCAACAAAGATGCCCGCCTCGCCACATCATGCAACCATACGGCTACCCACCTGTTGCATGAAGCGCTTCGTGAAGTGCTTGGCACCCATGTGGAGCAGAAAGGCTCTTATGTATCTCCCGAAATACTCCGTTTTGACTTTTCTCACTTCCAGAAGGTTACGCCGGAAGAACTGCGGAAAGTAGAGCATCTCGCCAACCGTAAGGTGCGTGCGGCTTATGCCCGCGACGAGCACCGGAATGTCCCTATTGAGGAAGCCCGCAATATGGGGGCAATGGCTCTTTTCGGCGAAAAATATGGTGATGAGGTGCGTGTCATACGCTACGGTAGTTCTGTAGAATTATGTGGAGGTACGCATGTTGAGAATACCGGCAATATCGGTATGATAAAAATTATATCCGAGAGCAGCATCGCCGCAGGTATCCGCCGTATTGAGGCGATAACAGGCGAGAATGTGGAGAAAGCGATTGATGACATGAGAGACAACATGCATGAGATCGGAGTTATGCTGCACAACGCTCCCGACCTTATTGCGGCTCTAAGGAAAGAGATAGAAGAAAACGAGATCCTGAGGCGCCAGGCAGAAGAGCATTTCAAGGAACGTGTGGCTCAGATGGCTTCCAAGTTGCTTGCCGACGCAGAGGAAATATGCGGTATAAAGACTGTGGTGCTCAGTGGAGTGCGTATACCGGATATGGTTAAAAATGTGGCTTTCAAGGTGCGTGAGGCATCCCCTGAGAAAACCGCTTTTATAGGCGCTACGGTTGACATGAGCGGGAAGCCCCTGCTTACCGTAATGATCACGAACGACCTTGTGGAGGCAGGGCTCAATGCATCGCAGATGGTGCGTGAGGCTGCCAAGGCGATAAAAGGTGGAGGCGGAGGACAGCCCGGTTTCGCCCAGGCCGGAGGCAAGGATGCCAACGGCATGTCGTTGGCAATGGAAACGCTTCGCTCTGCTCTGAAACATTGACGCAACCCATAATTTTTTTCAAAATAATCGTTCGCCGCTAAATACTATAAAATGGTGCCGGACACACGCATGAATAAAAATATGAAAAAGACAGCTTTAATTACAGGTGTGACAGGCCAGGACGGCTCTTTCCTTGCGGAATTCCTTATCGGAAAAGGATATGACGTGCATGGAACGATACGTCGTTCGTCTGTGGATTACCGCGAACGTATCGCACACCTTGAAGGGAATGAGAATTTCCATCTTCATTATGCCGATCTCGGTGACTCTATGAGCATACTCCAGGTAGTACAGAAAGTGCGCCCTGACGAGATCTACAATCTTGCCGCACAGAGCCATGTGCAGGTGTCGTTTGACTCACCCGAATTTACCGCAGATGTTGACGCCACCGGTGTGCTGCGTGTGCTAGAGGCTGTGCGCCTTTCCGGCCTTGCCGAGACATGCCGCATTTATCAGGCATCCACATCGGAGCTTTACGGCAAAGTGGAAGAGGTGCCCCAGAACGAGAATACCCCCTTCCATCCCTATAGCCCGTATGCCGTGGCTAAACTTTATGGCTTCTGGATCGTAAAGGAGTACCGTGAAGCCTACAACATGTTCTGCTGTTCAGGCATACTTTTCAACCATGAGAGCGAGCGCCGCGGGGAGACATTTGTCACTCGTAAGATCACACTTGCAGCCGCACGCATTGCACATGGCAAACAGGACAAACTCTATCTTGGAAATCTCTCCTCGCTTCGCGACTGGGGTTATGCCAAGGATTATGTGGAGTGCATGTGGCTCATACTGCAACAGGACAAACCACAGGACTTTGTGATAGCTACCGGCGAGCAGCACTCTGTGCGTGAGTTCGCTACTTTGGCTTTCCGCAACGTAGGTATAAATCTCCACTGGGAAGGTGAAGGACTGGACGAGAAAGGCATTGACGAAGCCACAGGACGTGTGCTTGTGGAGGTATCGCCTGATTTCTATCGTCCAACCGATGTGGTCAACCTGTGGGGAGATCCCACAAAAGCGAAAGCGTTGCTGGGATGGAATCCCACGACTACCTCTTTCGAGCAGCTTGTAAAGATAATGACAGATGCCGATATGGAGAAAGTGGCAGTGGAACGTGCCGGGGAACAGGTGCGCACCAACCTTGCCGAATATCTGGAAAAAGGTATCGTAAAATAAGGTATTGCCATGATGGAAAAAGACGCGAAGATATATGTGGCCGGCCACCGCGGCATGGTTGGTTCGGCTATTGTGCGCGAGCTTGAGCGTCAGGGATATACCAATATTATAACCCGCACTCACAGGGAACTTGATCTATGCCGCCAGGACGAGGTGGAGCGTTTTTTTGCTGAGGAGAAACCTGAATATGTGTTTCTTGCTGCAGCAAAGGTGGGTGGCATAATAGCCAATCACTCGGCTCTTGCCGATTTCATGTATGACAATATGATCCTGGAGATGAATGTAATCCATTCGGCATGGAAGAATGGCTGTAAAAAACTCGAATTTCTGGGGTCGTCGTGCATTTATCCCCGCATGGCCCCACAGCCTATGAAGGAGAGTTGTCTGCTCACATCCGAGCTGGAACAAACCAACGAAGCATATGCGCTTGCCAAGATTTCGGGATTGAAATACTGCGAATATCTCAACAGGCAGTATGGCACGGACTACATAAGCGTGATGCCTACAAACCTATATGGGCCCAATGACAACTACCACCCCACGCACTCGCATGTGGTGCCTGCGCTTATCCGCCGTTTCCATGAGGCTAAAGAGCAGGGAGTTGCAGAGGTGACTTGCTGGGGTGACGGCACCCCGTTGCGTGAGTTCCTGTATGTTGATGACCTTGCAAATCTCTGTGTGTTCCTTATGAACAACTATTCAGGGAACGAGATCGTGAATGCCGGCTCCGGCAAAGAGCTCACTATACGTGAACTTACCGAAATGGTTGCAAAAACCGTAGGTTACGAAGGACGTATACTCTGGGATACATCAAAACCTAACGGAACTCCCAGGAAGTTGCTTGACGTGAGCAAGAGCGCCGCTCTAGGATGGAAATACAGCACAGAGCTTGAAGAAGGTCTGCGCCTGTCTTATGAGGATTTCCTGTCAAATCCGATGCGTGCAGAGCGGTAAAATCGCTAGCCTGCAATAATCGGCGGTATTTTATCGTTATTGAAAACAGTACATACTTCGGGGAGGCTTCGGCCTCCTCGATTTTCAAATATAGATTACAAGTATTTATGCCATACTCTCTCTATTACGGGATTTCAGAATTGTGCGGAAAGGTTCTGAAGATTCTCTTCATGGTGTTTGCCATGGCTGTCCTTGCCTCGTCATGTTCCACAAATGACCTGGAGCCTGTGCCTCCTCTTATAAAACCCGGTGACCGTTCCGTGCTGATCTATATGGTAGCAAACAACAGTCTTGGAAGTTCCGCTCTTTCAGGTAAGGATGAACGCGGTTATGACAATGCAGACCTTGAAGAGATGCTTTATGCCGCAAACCGTGGCGCCCTTGTGGGAAACCGGCTTATTGTTTACCACCATGCTTACCGTTCAACTCCTGTCCTGAAAGAAATTACATCATCGGGGGTAAAAGAACTGAAAATTTATGATAATTCGGAAAGTTCTGTAAGCGCTTCCCGCATGCTCCAGGTTATTGAAGATTTCAAAAGGGAAGCCCCGGCAGAAAAGTACGGCATAGTTCTCTGGAGCCATGCCAGCGGCTGGACAGAGAATGGCATGTATGAAAAATACGGTGTGATACGTCCAAAGGCGTTTGGGGAGGACTTTTTTGAGGGACGTAGAGTGTATATGAATGTTACTACGCTTGCAAATGTGCTTTACGGACAGGGGTTTGACTATGTGTATTTTGATTGTTGCCATATGGCCGGTGTGGAGGTCGCCTATGAACTGCGCAATGTCACTGACAGGATCGTGGGGTCGGTGACTGAGCTTCCGGCGGCTGGAATGCCATATGACCTTACGCTTCCTTATCTCATGTCGGGCGACGTGGAGAAAGCTGCTGCAACCACTTTCGCAAACTATGATGCTCTTTCGGGCAGTGCACGCACCTGCACTATGTCTGTGATTGATACATCCCGCCTGGATCGCCTTGCGGCGGCAGTAGGGGCGCTTTATAGCTTGCATCCCAGGTTGCCTGATGGTTATGATCCGCAGGAATTCATCTACCGCAACTGCTATTATTTCGATCTGGCAGATTATCTTGGGGGGCTGTGCGGAGGCGATCCGGTGCTTGAGGCTCCTCTTGCGGAAGCTCTTTCGGCTTTGGACGACGCTATTGTGTATAGTGCCGCCACCCCATGGATATGGAAGGGGCATTATTCCCAGGTGGAAATTAAAAAACATTGTGGTTTTTCCACTTATATCCTGAATTCCCCGTCAGATGCGGGGAAATACAACTACAATAGGTTGGCATGGTATGCTGATGTCGCCTCTCTGCTTTTTTAATCTTACAATTCTATCAAGATGTTATTACATAGTATATTATTACAATCCCTGCCGTTGGCAGACGCTCTGGATTCTGCTCCGGCTACCCAAGAAAAAAGTGTTGATATAGCTTCCGCGCTTAAGTCGCTGACAATTCAGGACCTGATGAACCGCCTTACGGAGTCTGCTGTAAGTTTTGCCATAGATCTGGCTATTGCCATATTGGTTTTTTATGCAGGTCGCTTTATAATACGGAAGATTTACAGTTTTATCAGGTCTGTATTCATTACCAGGCGCATTGATGCCTCACTGACAACCTTTATCCTGAGCCTGATAAACATAGTGCTGTATTTCATACTCATTGTCACTGTAATAGGAATAATAGGCATTAATACAACCTCGTTTCTTGCCCTGTTCGCCTCTGCCGGTGTCGCTATCGGTATGGCTCTTAGCGGCACGTTGCAGAACTTTGCCGGCGGTGTGCTGATCCTGCTCCTTAAACCATACAAGATAGGTGATTTCATTGAGGTGCAGGGGTATGCCGGCACTGTAAAGGAAATACAGATATTCTTTACAGTGATAACAACCGGCGACAACAAATCCATACTTATTCCAAATGGCGGCTTGTCAACAGGAAGCGTCAACAACTATAGCAAGGAGGAGTTTCGCCGTGTCGCATGGACTGTATCAATATCCTATGGCGACGATGTGGCGAAAGCACGTGAAGCCATCCTTGGCTTTTTTGCTAAGGATGAACGCATAATGCCGGTGACTGCCGATCCTGTCCCGGCTCCGGAAGATGCTTCTGAAAATGACAATTCAGAAAATGAATCAGGCTATGATGCCATGCAGGAGGGTGAAAAACGCCCGGGCTGGTTCCGCTCTGTTTTCGGGAAGAAAGCCAAGGTGTTGGTTGGAAAGGCCGGTGCTGTAGGAGCTTCTGCAAAGGGTGAAATACCGGTGCCCAGGCCTAATCTGTCGCCTGCGGTCCTTGTCAACGAACTTGGTGCGTCAAGTGTTGACTTGCAAGTGCGCGCATGGGTAAAAAGCGCGGATTACTGGAATGTGTATTTCCATTACAATGAGCTGTTTTACAATGAGCTACCCAAGTATGGCATAAATTTCCCCTTCCCGCAGCTTGACGTACATGTCAATGGTGCATTAAATTCCCAGGCATGATGTTGCAGATACAGGATACGCTGGTCACACTTGACCTTGCAGAGCAGTTTTTCTGCTGTGACTTAAGCAAGTGTCTGGGGGCATGTTGCATTGAGGGCGACGCCGGTGCGCCGGTCACCGAAAAAGAAGTGAAGGAGATAGAGAGGGTTTTGCCTGAGGTGGAGGCAGACATGATGCCGCGTGCCATAGAAGAGGTGCGTGTCAGCGGGGTCGCTTATACGGATGTGGAGGGGGATCTTGTCACTACCATTCTTGACGGGCGCAACTGTGCTTTCACTTGCTATGCCCCAGGTGGGGTATGCCTGTGCGCTTTGGAAAAGGCATTCCGTGAGGGCCGCACCGACTGGAAAAAGCCCGCTTCGTGCTCCCTTTACCCCTTGCGCATAAAGGAGTTCCCGACTTTTACGGCTGTGAACTACCACCGCTGGAAAATATGTCGGGATGCCGAGGCACTTGGCCGTAAGAAAGGTATCCGCCTCTACCAGTTCCTGCGCGAACCACTTATAGAGCGGTTCGGTGCAGACTGGTATGCCGAGCTGCAGCAAGCCTGCGAGCTATACCTCCAGGAATACGGCGACAATTCCCCCCGCCGCTGATTCCCCAAGATATTCAGGATACGAAAAGCGCTGTACCGTCGTAATGTAGTGATGCGGTGCAGCGCTTTGTTATGCAGAAATGTATGCGTGGATTAGAGGGAGTCAACCTCGCGGAGCCAGAGGGTGGAGGTTGCGTCGGAAGGCATGCGCCAGTCACCGCGGGGTGAGAGGCATACGGAGCCTACTTTGGGGCCGTCGGGAAGGCAGGAACGTTTGAACTGCTGGTTGAAAAAGCGACGGAAGAATATGCGTAGCCAGTGGCGGATGGTTTCGGGTGTGTATGAATCTTTGAACGCCTGTGTGGCCAGAAAGTAGATGCGCCGTGGGGATGATCCGAAACGGAGCATGTGGTAGAGGAAGAAATCGTGAAGCTCATAAGGGCCTACCAGGTCTTCTGTCTTCTGGGCAATGTTACCTTCTGCGTCGGCAGGGATCAGTTCCGGTGAGATCGGGGTGTCAATTATATCGTGTAGGGCGTTTGCCACCGCAGGGTTGTCTGAGCGGTCGGCAAACCATCTCACAAGGTATTTCACCAATGTTTTGGGCACAGATGCGTTGACGCCGTACATTGACATATGGTCGCCGTTATATGTAGCCCATCCGAGGGCGAGCTCTGAAAGGTCGCCCGTGCCGAGTACCATCCCGTTTTCGCGGTTGGCTACATCCATAAGTATCTGTGTGCGTTCCCGCGCCTGCGAGTTCTCATATGTCACGTCGTGGACTTCAGGGTTGTGGCCTATGTCGGCAAAGTGCTGCATTACGGCATTGCCGATTCCTATCTCACGCGAAGTCACCCCCAACCCCTCCATTAGTGTCAGGGCGTTGGAGTGTGTGCGTCCGGTTGTGCCGAATCCAGGCATTGTAATGCCGATAATGCCTGTGCGCGGCAGCTTAAGCCGGTCGAAAGCCCTGGTGGCCACTAGAAGCGCCAAAGTGGAGTCAAGGCCTCCTGAAATGCCTACCACAAGTTTGCGGCATCCGGTAGCGGCAAGCCTTCTGGCAAGCCCCGAGGCTTGTATGTTTATTATTTCCGTTGCCCGGATATCAATTTCTTTGTCTGATGCTGGTACAAACGGATGCGGATCCACTGTGCGGACCAGTTGTTCGGGAATACCGGCCGGTGCCGGTGCGAGATCCACTTTCACGGTTGGTGCCGGTTCTGCCAGTTCTGCCTGCGCGCAGTCATGGAATGATCCCATGTGCATGCGGTCTCGGTTTAGGTTTTCCACATCTATGTCGCAAACTACGCTTTGTGTGCCCTCTTTCCATCTGGGGGAGGATGACAATATGGTGCCGTTTTCGGCAATGATGGCTTTCCCGTCGAATACGAGGTCTGTTGATGATTCGCCGAACCCTGCTGAAGCGTATATGTATGCCGCTATGCATCGGGCAGATTGCTGGCTTATAAGGTTGCGTAGATAGTCGTATTTGCCTATCAGGTCGTCGGAAGCGGAGAGGTTCAGAAGTATCTGTGCTCCGGCGAGGGCGTGCCGGGTTGACGGCGGTATCGGTGTCCAGAGGTCTTCGCAGATCTCTATTCCGGCTTTTATTCCCATGCCGAAATCAAGTAGCATCCCGGCTGACATTGGCGCACCAAGCAGAGTGCCGTTTTCGCCTATGCCGCTGTCAAACCAGCGTTTTTCGTAGAATTCGTTATAGTTCGGGATGTATGTCTTTGGAACCACGGCAAGAATGGAGCCTCCGGCTATGGTGACGGCACAATTGAGCAACTTGCATCCGTGGCGCAACGGTGCACCCACCACGATCGCCGTGGATGGAAATGAGGCCGACATGTCGGCAAGCGCGTGCAGGGCGCTTTCTGTCTCGTCCAGCAGTGTGGAATTGTGGAAAAGGTCCCCGCATGTGTAGCCGGTTACTGAAAGCTCTGGAAAGAGCGCCAGGCGCACTCCCCGGGATGAAAGTCCGGAGGCAGCTCCGGCAATATTCCTGATATTTTCCGCGGGATTTGCCAATGCCACCGGCACTGTGACTGCCGCAACCCTGAAAAAGCCGTTTTGCATATATTGAAAATCTAGATATTTTCCCATGTCGCCGGCAGCAAGTTTATGCCGATGACCAAATTCAGTGCTAAGTTACAAAAAAGGGTCTGTATAATAAAAATGGAATGGAAAAATTTGGTCAAATCGCGAAAAATCACTTACTTTGCACTCTGATTTGTGGCACCTCGGAAAAAGCCGGCGGCAGTGATGCAGCCTCCGGCGATATGAGAAATGAATGGCGGCCAACAGATCGTGCTGAAAATCAACAACAAGAATCAAGAAAATATAATTAACAGCCATGTCAAAGATTTGTCAGATCACAGGCAAAAAAGCGATTACAGGAAATAACGTATCGCACTCCAAGCGCCACACAAAGCGCCGCTTCAATGTGAACTTGTTCAATCGCAAGTTCTACTGGGTAGAGCAGGATATCTGGGTGCTTCTTACTCTTAGCAACGCTGGTCTCCGCACCATCAACAAAATGGGTCTCGACGCCGCTATCAAGCAGGCCGCCGCGAAAGGTTATCTCACTGAAATCAAACAATTAGACTTCTAAGAAAAATGGCAAAGAAAGCAAAAGGTAATCGCGTGCAGGTGATTCTCGAGTGCACCGAACATAAGGCAAGTGGTATGCCCGGCACTTCCCGCTATATCACAACCAAGAACCGCAAAAACACCACCGAGCGTCTGGAGTTGAAGAAATACAACCCCATCCTCAAGAAGGTGACAGTTCACAAAGAAATCAAATAAGAAACCGCATAATTTTTTGACTCGATATGGCAAAGAAAACCGTCGCATCTCTTCAGAAAGGTGAAGGCCGCACCTATTCAAAGGTGATAAAAATGGTCAAGTCTCCTAAAACCGGAGCCTATACCTTCCAGGAACAAATGGTGCCTAACGATGCCGTTAAGGACATCCTGAAATAATTAGTCTACAGACACAGTCCCGGTGATAGCGCAGAGGCTTCATCCGGTAAAAGATATATAGGCATGAGCGTTGACGCAGCTTTCAATCAGCAGGCGTCAACGCTCGTCTTTATTGTACACGTTTAACGGTTGCTGATATCGGTTGTGCTGTTTAATATAGTCCCACTTCATAGTCCTGTCCAGTCCGAATGCCGAAGCGTGACGGAGTGTAGGTTGTTTCACATGGTATGAGGCATAAATTCAGAATTTTGACACACCGCCAAGTGAATTAGATCGTCAAGTAATCGCTTTATCTGATTGCATTCAACAGATAAAATGCTTGTCAAAACGTAGGCTTTACATCAATTTTACGAATTGAATTTTCATGAAAAATTTGTGCATGTTGGAAATAATTCTTACCTTTGCATCGCTTTGACAGAAAAGTGCTGTCAGGGTTTTCGGGGCGTAGCGCAGTCCGGTAGCGCACCTGGTTTGGGACCAGGTGGTCG
>CANRWW010000032.1 GCA_947643665.1 uncultured Porphyromonadaceae bacterium
GATACTTTTGCAGCATAAGATCTTTATAGGATATTTCCTCTTGATGGCGATCATCGGTAGTATGGTCGCTATTGTTCTGCATGAACGTAACCGTGTACAAAAAATAGAAAACGAGTCAATTTCTATTTTTCAAACCCAACACAATATCAATACTGCCCACCGCTATGTTACTGCGTTGGTGACATACGGTGAATCCGTCTTGGTGTGGAACAATGAGGATTCTCTGGCTTACCGGGAACGTCGTGTACGGACTGATTCCATGCTGCAAGTCTTGCGTACACAATGTAGTGATTTCATACAACCTGTGCAAATTGACTCACTTCGTACCTTATTGACAGCCAAAGAAGAACATTTGTTTCAAATAATGGAAGCGTCCAGGGAGCAAAAGAGAACTGACAGTCTCTTGTTCAATCTGCAACCAACCGTAACGAAACAAACAACTACCCGGACAGTTACCCGTAAAAAGAAAGGCATCGCCGGATTCTTCGGAGGCAAGGAAACCGTACAGATACCCGTTGTCACAACCCGGCAAACCTCGTTGGATAAAAACCTGATTTCCTTGATGAATGAACAGCAACGGGACATAGATACTTATACAGACAGTCTGCGGTTATGTAATAAGGAACTCAACAGGAAACTGCGTATGCTGATTACGAGTTTGGATGAACAGACATGGACTGCCTTCCGAAACAAGGAGGAACGTCTGAAAGCGTCCTACGAACACTCTTCCCTTGTCATTACCGGTTTGATTGTATTCTCAATCATCCTTCTGGTTGTTTTGTATCTTGTCATCCAACGGGATATTAAGGTAAAGGCAAAGAACAAGAAGCATCTGGAGGAGACGATAGAGCAGAACATCGCGCTGCTGGAGATGCGGAAGAATATCATCCTGACAATCTCCCATGACATTCGCGCCCCTCTGAACGTTATCAGCGGCAGTGCGGAACTTGCCGTGGATACCCGGGAAAAGAAACGCAGGAACACACACCTGAACAACATCAGGATTGTGTGCCGACACGTTGTACACCTGCTTAACAACCTGTTGGACGTGTACCGCCTGAACGAGGCCAAGGAAACCCGCAACGATGTGCCGTTCAACCTGAATGCTCTGCTGGAACGCATAGCCTTTGGCTTCTCCCATGTGGTCAATAACAAAGGTATCCTGTTCAGCCACGATTTTACCGATACCGATGTCAAACTCTACGGTGATGTAGACCGGATTGAGCAAATTTTAGACAACCTGCTCAGCAATGCCGTCAAATTCACGGAAACCGGAACCATAAGCCTGAATGCCCATTATGGCGAGGGCAAGTTGCTGTTGGAAGTCAAGGATACCGGCATAGGCATGAGTGAAGACGCGCTTTCACGTATATTCCGTCCGTTTGAACGGTTGGGTTCCGTCAGGAACGCGGAGGGCTTCGGATTAGGCCTGCCGATAACAAAAGGTCTTGTCAACCTGCTTGGCGGGACAATAGATGTGACGAGCGGTATAAATCGGGGCAGCACGTTCCGCGTGACGCTTCCATTGAAAACCACGGACGAAACGGTAGAAAGCGAGAGCTTGACAATACCACACCCTGCACATCTGCCTCAGAATGTGCTTGTCATTGATGACGATGCGATGCTGCTGGACGTGATAAAGGAAATGTTAGAGCGCAACGGCATGAATTGTACGGTCTGCACAACCACCAAAGATGTGGTCAAGGCGATGCGGGGCAAGGATTATAACCTGCTGCTTTCCGACATTCAGATGCCGGGAACCAACGGCTTCGACTTGCTGGCCCTGTTGCGTCGTTCGAATATCGGGAACTCCCGCACGATTCCCATTATTGCCATGACCGCGCGTGGTGACAGGGACAAGGAGGCTTTTCTCCATGCCGGATTTACGGACTACATCTATAAGCCGTTTTCTTCCTCGGAACTGCTCGGTCTGCTTTCGAGGATAAAGACAAACAGGCGGGAGGAAAAGCCGGAGGTTGATTTCAGCT
The DNA here is from genome assembly GCA_947643665.1 of uncultured Porphyromonadaceae bacterium. Taxonomy (GTDB): domain Bacteria; phylum Bacteroidota; class Bacteroidia; order Bacteroidales; family Muribaculaceae; genus UBA7173. The sequence goes on from CANRWW010000032.1 coordinate 1,989, forward strand.
CGGTACTTTCCGAGGTCAGTGACAAGCACAAGGCACTGCTTTCCCTTATATCCCAATCAGAGAAAGACCGTGAAGAACTTGATGCAGCCATAAAAAACGGCGACAGGCAGAAGTTGCGTGAAATCACCCACCGTATGCAACCGATGTGGGAGTTCCTACGGATGGCGGAACCCCTGTTGGCATACCGGACTTTATTGAAAGACAGTGAAACAAGCGACAAAGAGTTAAATGAATATACCCGGCAGATAATAGACAGCACCGCCATGCTCATCAAGGCGGCGGAAGCCGAGATAAAAAGACTGACAAATGAAACGGAAGATACTGATAGTTGAAGACAACGTGGGGTTGTCGCAAATACAGAAAGACTGGCTTTCCCGGGCCGGTTATGACGCTGTGACAGCCATGAGCGAGCCGATAGCCCGCTCTTTGATACGCCGGATGCAGTTCGACCTTATATTGTCGGACGTGCGGTTGCCGGAAGGCAACGGCATTTCCCTGTTGGAATGGCTGCGCAAGGAGAAGAAAGACATCCCGTTTATCATAACGACCGAATACGTTTCCGTCCCAGACGTTGTGCGTACCATCAAACTGGGAGCCAGGGACTACCTGCCAAAACCTGTACACCGGGAACATTTGCTGGAACTGGCGGAAGATGTATTCCACCCGGTAGCCACCGTGAGAAAGCAGGAAAGGCTGTTGTTCCACCGCACAAGTCCCATAATCCTGAAAGTGGAAAAGTTTGCCAAGCTGGTCGCCCCGTCCGACATGTCCGTGATGATACTCGGAGCCAACGGAACCGGCAAGGAATCGGTGGCACAGACCATCCATGACAACAGCGAACGGTATGGCAAGCCTTTTGTCGCCGTAAACTGCGGCGCATTGCCACGCGAGCTGGCTGCCTCGCTGTTCTTCGGGCACGAGAAAGGCGCGTTTACCGGGGCGGACACGGCAAAGACCGGATATTTCGACCTGGCGAAAGGCGGCACGCTGTTCCTTGACGAAATAGGCACGATGCCGCATGAAATCCAATCCATGCTGCTACGGGTATTGCAGGAGAATGTATATACCCCGATAGGAAGCGGCAGGGAACGGATTTCGGATGTCAGGATCATTTCCGCGACAAACGAGAATATGGAACAGGCCATCAAGGAGGGACGGTTCAGGGAAGACCTTTACCATCGTCTGAACGAGTTTGAGATCCGGCAACCCTCCCTGGAGGAATGCCCGGAAGATATCATTCCGTTGGCGGAGTTTTTCCGTGAACGTTTCTCGAAAGAACTGAAAAGGACTACGCAAGGATTTACCGAAGAGACCAAACAGAGGATGCTTGCCTACCGGTGGCCGGGCAACGTGCGTGAACTCCGAAACCGTGTCAAGCGTGCCGTACTGGTCTCTGAGTCTCCGATGCTTGACGTGGATGGATTGGAAACAACTGTCTGTGTATGTAGAAATGAGGAAACAGACACACTTGCAATCCTGCCTCTGAAAGGTGAAGCATTTGAGAAAGAAAGCATTATCAGGGCTCTCAAAGCCTGCAACGGTCACCGGGAACAAGCGGCTGGAATGCTGAACATCAACCCGGCAACACTGTACAGGAAGATGAAGAAATACGGGCTGAAATGAATTTAACGACTAAAAATAGTGCAAATGTCGCTGAATATGTGTACTTTTGCACTTAAATAGCGAAAAATGCGGCGTACTGTCTAACGGGCAGTCGCTGTTTATATATAGACATAAGACCGCAAGCGTCCTAATGGGAATCTGGAAAATTAACATTGGAAGGAACTATTGCGTGATTGCTTATGCTATGCCTTGGCATAGCGTGCATTCACCTATTCCTTTCAAGGGCATTCCAGAGCCTCCATTAGAGATAGCGTGTATTGCACGCTTCTTTTTTACGTCTTCCGGTTGAAAAAACAATGGAAGCTATGGCAAGGATTCAAGTTGTGACGGCAATAACATTGAACGGTTTCCTTCCGGAACCGGCCGGAACACTTGTGTCCTGGGTAAGAAACGACAGGAGGGGGTTTCCCTTTTGGCGTGAACGCTGCTCGGCTCTTATATTGCCCCATTCCATCCTTGATTTGCTTTGCGAGAAAGACAACAGGGACGATTCATTCACTTACCTTGCTGAAATCATAGAACCGGAATCGGTGGAGCTGCTTCGCGGGCTTTTCCTCTATGATCTTGTTGATGAACTTGTGGTTTACCAGCTGCCGTTTTCTGCCGGACAAGGGATTTCCGTGTTGAATACATTCCAACCACAACATTGGGAACTGCATAAAACCACTTCTTTTTCCAACGGCATCTGCCGCCTTATCTACCGCAAATCTTGCAAGATGTAACTTGCATTTTGCGAAAAACCTTGCATTTTGCAAGACGTTTTCCACCTCTATTTTTCATCCGTAAAATTTTTATTTCACTGTATTTCAATGGAATGGCAATGCCATTCGATGAAATGCATGGTCATTGGTACGCCATTAGCCCTATATGTAGTATAACCTGTTGCGCGACAAGGTGTAAGCAAAACTATTATTTACGCTAAAGACAGAATGCATTATGCTACAGATAAACAGCGAAAGTGCCCAGATGATGCTCATGCAGATCATGGAACGGTTCGACAGAATCGACCGTACCCTGGAGCGGATGAACAAGTTGAAAGAGTGTCTGGAAGGCGACACACTTCTGGATAACTATGACCTTTGCCAATTGCTCGGCATCACCAAACGCACGCTGGCACGTTACCGCCAGAAGAAGTATGTCACCTATTACATGATTGACGGACGGACTTACTACAAGGCCTCCGAAGTGGAAGCGTTCCTCAACCAGAAAGGGAAGGTGTTGCCCCCGAAACTGAAAAACCGGATGGATGTTCAACTCAAAAAATGACTGGTATGGAAATAGTATGTATCGACAAACAGACGTTCGATGAACTTCGGGTACGTTTCGGCAAACTGGAGGAAAAGGTAATGGGTGTGTGTCGCCCGGTGGAAGACCTCGGCTTGAAGAAGTGGCTTGACAACCAGGAGGTGTGCGAGATATTGCGCATATCCAAGAAGACACTTCAGGTATACCGTGACAAGGGCATTCTGCCTTATTCACGCATCAAGCACAAGATATTCTTCAAGACTGAAGACGTGCATAAATTATTGGAATCAAATTATTACCACTTAAAGCGAGAACCATGAGCTATCATTTTTTAGAACGGAAAGACCCGCGTGTCGATGTCTTGTTTCAGGGGCTCGACAATATGGAGCGATTAATCACAGCTATGGAGGACACCCCTAAATCCGTATTCCACGGCGAACGTTTCCTGACGGACGAGGAACTATCCAAAATTTTGAGGGTCAGCAGACGGACATTGCAGGAATACCGCACGCTTGGTGTTGTCCCTTACTATCTTGTACAGGGTAAGGCCCTCTACAAGGAATCGGACATCCTTAAAATATTGGAGGATGCCTACAAGCGGTGCAAGGAAGATATGCGGTGGGTGTGATATGACAAAACGGAGAAACGGCCCGTTCATAGGGACATGCGTTTCTCCGTTCTTGATTTTCAGATAGCGTGGGGTGTCCTTTTTCTGCCTTTCCGGGTAGTGAAATCCTCCTCGCAAAGTTCAGTCATGCCGCTGAAACCGCTTGCCTTCAAGACTTTCATGTCCTCGTCCACCTTCTTGTCCGTCACCTGTGCGTAAAGCTGTGTTGTAGAAATCGACATGTGCCCCATCATGCGGCTGACCGTCTCTATCGGGACACCGAGCGAGAGTGTGACATGGGTTCCGAAATTATGACGGGCCTGATGGAAAGTCAAATCGAAGCCGTACACCTTTCCCAGTTCCCGTGTCAGTAGGATAAAGTAGCCACGACGGTAAACATTAAATACCATGTCCCCCTGCCGCTGGTCACGGTATTTTTCAATGATCCGTAAGGGAATATCCAGCAGACGGACGGAAGAGAGCGTGTCAGTCTTTTGACGGCGTATGTGAATCCACCACGCACCGTCTTCAGATTGTGTGATATCACTCGTTTTCAACCTTTTCAAGTCCGCGTAAGCCAGTCCGGTGAAAGTCGAAAACAGGAACATGTCCCTCACGAATTGCAGTTGCGGTTTCTCCACGGGTGTCTCCATGAGTTTTCTGAGGTCTTCCAGCTTCATGTGGCGGCTCTTCCGTCGTGGCAGCGCGGGGTGTAGACGGCAGTACGGGTCACGGCGCAGCGTTCCCTGGCTGACCGCCAGCTTGGTCATCTTTTTCAGACGGTACAGGTGTTCATGCACGGTCTTGGGCATCATGTGGCAGTCCTTGCAAAGGAACAGTTCAAAATCATCATAGAAATTCTTGTCAAGGCTACGTAGCGTGACATCTTCCACGCCTTTCTTATCCTTGATGAAAGCGGAAAGATGCTTGTATGACCTCTGGTAAGAATCAAGCGTTTCCTTGATACGGTCCAGTCCGACACGCTTGCTGAAATCCTCGTTATGTTCCCTGAACAGAGCCAGCAGGGTAAACGGTTTCTGCCCGACACCCATCACGGCGTTCTTTACCAGTTCTGCCGTAATGAAGCCGAGACTGTTCTTTATCCGGTTATAATGTCCGGTTATCTCTTCCGTCAATTCGTCTATGGCACGGTTCACTGTCACTGCATTCGCACTGCGTCCGTTGGCACGGCCCTTTCCCGGATTCCAGATGTCGGGATTGACGGACACTTTCGTGCCAATCTGTTCCCATTCGGCATCAATGCTCACCTTGCACAATAACTGGCACGTCCCGTCCTTACGCATCTTGGTGCGGTTGATATAAAACAATATCGCGAACGTGCTACGATGCTTGACAACATTATCTGTATTCTCAACTTTCTTTTTCATGTCATTGGCTTTTAATCGTTTTCAAATAACCACGGAGAAGCGTTCCGCTATCCTCTCGTTCAGCACACGGGTGTCGGCATTTATCTTGTCGTCAGTCACTTTGGCATAGATTTGGGTCGTCTCAATCCGGGCGTGTCCCAACATCTTGCTGACCGTTTCAAGCGGAACCCCATGTCCGAGCGTGATTTCGGTCGCATAGGTATGGCGGCCGGCATGAAAAACCAGCGGACAGTCTATGTCACAGAGTTTTGCGATACGTTTTAAGTTAAGGTTCATCGTGCTGTTGGAATACATGGGTAGCAGTTTCCCGTCCGGCGCTGTGTCCCTGTATTTCTCCATGATATGTAACGGCAGGTCCAGCAGGGGGATTTCAAACTCGACTCCGGTTTTCCGGCGCGAGCTTCTGATCCACCATGTGCCGTCATCGGCAAGTGACAGATGCTCTTTCGACAGAAGCCGCATATCACTGTACGGGATGCCGGTGTAGCATGAGAATAGGAACAAATCCCGTGTGAGATAAAGGTTCGGTCTGTGAAGAGGCATGGTCATAAGCCGTTGCAGTTCCTCGGATGTGAGATACCTCCGTTTCTTTTTCGGGCGCACGGGTTCATAGCCGGTAAACGGATAGGTGGTGATGATGCCGTCCGCTACGGCTTCACCAACGATGATTTTCAACTGCACGGTCAGGTTGATAATCGTTCCCGGAGAGAGGCGGCAATCCGTCCGAAGGTGCGAATCGTAATCCTGTATGAAGGAGAGGGTCAATGCCGAAAACGGGATATCCGACAAGTTGTACTTTTCCCGCATGAACCTTTCCACATGGTTGTAGGCGTTCCGATAGCTTCTCAAACTGCCTTCGGTCCGGTTTACACCCACGCGCTTCGCGAAGTTCTCAATAAACGTGCGGAAGTAGCTCAATAACGTTGTCTGTTCACCAGCCATACCCAGCAGCAGACTTTTGACATCATCCGCAGTCACACTGTCACGAACAGCCGACAGTTCAGCATAGATTCCCAATGCCATCGCACGGATTTCATCCAGCCGGTTGTTGATTTCCTTCACCTTCACACTCTTGCCCGAAGCACGTCCCGAACTCCACATGGACTGCGGCACACGGAGTTTCATGCTGAAAGCCGCTTCAGAATACTTGCCGATGTTCAGCCTTGCCATTACAGGACACATCCCATCGGCATCCGCCTCGCTCTTTTTGAGGTAGAACGACACCTTTACATTCGCTTGTTCCATAACCTTTTACTTTGTTTGCAAAATTACCGGATATCGAGCAAATGAACGGCATGACGAATATAGCGGAATATGGAAAGAAGCTCCATGCGTAACATCCAGAACCTGTATTTTCTCCCTTTAGCGAAAAAAGTATTAACTTTGTATTCGCAAAAGATAAGTGAAACAGCGTTCTTTACGGTAATGTCCGGGATAATCCAAATGCCTTTTCCATGTACATTTTACGACCTTGAATCGGCAACGGATAAGTAGCAATTTATTTTCCTAACTCCTCCGAATCGGGTCAAAACCCCATAATGGACGAATATAGGTAAAACCTGCATATCTCCCTTAAATCCCAATAGTTTGCATTATTCTGGCGAAATCCATCCGTATGTGGGCGAGTTTTCGTATATTTGTATTAGAATGTACGCTTTCCATAAAAATTAAGAATATGAGTAACGAGGTCTTATATTTACTTCTGCCTGGTTATGCGGCGCATGAGGCTGTATATCTGTCACAGGCTATCGCTTCTGATGAGTTTGCCTTGAAAGAAAACCCGAAGTATGTAAATAAGGTGGTGGCGCCTACAATGATGCCGGTCAAGTCAATTGGAGGATTCTGTACTTTGCCTGATTATTCTTTTGACACCATACCAGATGATTATGCTGCATTGGTGTTGATCGGTGGTTTCGGCTGGGCAACAACTTTATCTGATAAGGTTGTGCCGATTGTCAGGAATGCTATTGAAAAAAGGAAGATTGTCGGTGCTATATGTAATGCAGCTTCATTTATGGCAAAGCATGGATTTCTAAATAATGTAAAACACACTGGCAACGGTCTTGAGCAACTGAAACTGTGGGGAGCCGCTAATTATACCAATGATAAAGGATATATCCATGTCCAGGCAGTATGTGACAACAATATTGTGACGGCTAATGGTTCTGCGACACTTGAATTTGCAAAAGAATTGCTTTCACTGCTTGAGAACGACACTCCCGAGCGCATAGAGATGTATTATCAATTTAATAAGAAGGGGTTCTGTTCTCTGTATAATTAATGACTCCACAAAATATTCTTGGCATAAACAACCGTTCTGAATTTCGCAAATGGCTTTGCCTGAATCATGCTTCTGAAAAAGAGTGCTGGGTTGAAACAAAACGGGGCAAAACACCGCCTAATGATGTATTGTGGTATCTAGATGCCGTTGAAGAGGCTTTATGCTTTGGTTGGATTGATTCAACCGTTAAAAAAATTGGTGGTGTTACATTTCAACGATTCAGCCCTAGAACCAAAAGTAGCCAATGGACCGAACTCAACAAAGAGCGGTGCAGAAGATTGGAAAGATTAGGATTAATGACAGACAGCGGTCGTGCGGTTTGCCCGGATTTAGATGCCGAGTTTGTGATTATTCCCGAAGTTATCGCTAGGTTCAACGAAAATTTAGTGGCTTGGGATAATTTCCGTTCCTTCCCGGAATTATATCAACGAGTGAGAATAGACAACATCCAGCGTGTCGTTGGTGCTCCGGAATTGTTTTTAAGTCGAATTGCTAAACTTATAGATGCAAGTGAACGAAAAGCGATGATTGGCGACTGGCATGACCATGGACGGCTTTTATGAAGTTGGACGATTGAAAAATGTGATTTTTATGAATCGGGTGTGCGTTTCCTGGATATTTTGATAAGGTGTATTGAATATAATATATTTTTTATGAAAGCGATGATATTTGCCGCGGGTATAGGTTCAAGATTAAAACCATATACAGACTTTCATCCCAAGGCAATTGTGCCTGTAGGGGGAGTTCCGGCTCTTCAGAGAATACTTGTAAAATTAAAGGAGGCAAATATTACAAATGTTATTGTCAATGTCCACCATTTCGGGGACCAGATAGTGGACTTTCTTAGTAATAATAACAATTTCGGGCTTAATATCAAGATCAGTGATGAAACCGGACTGTTGCTTGACACCGGGGGCGGGTTATTAAAAGTTGCATCATTGCTTGAAGATGCGGATAATGAGCCGATATTATTGCATAACGCCGATATTATAACGGATTTTTCGGTTCAGGATATGAAGATCATGCATGAAAAGACATGTGCAGATGTGACATTGCTGGTAGATAAGCGTGAGTCTTCCCGCCAGTTGTTGCTGTCTTCGGAGATGGAGCTGAAAGGTTGGCATAACCTTAAGACCGGTGAAGTGCAGCCCAAAGACTGCACTTCAGATAATTTGATACCTATGGCTTTTGGAGGTGTGCATATTATATCACCGGTATTGTTCTCTCTTCTAAAAGAGTATGCATGTAGCTTGTCTGCTTCTTCCCGCATCCCTTTTTCTATAATTCCGTTTTATCTTTGGAGCATAGGACGTTTGAATATAAAAGGGTATGTGCCTGCAGGAGATTACAGATGGTTTGATATCGGCACCCCTGAAAAACTTGCTGCCGCAGACCTGGCTTTTGGATAATGCCAATAATCACCTTAGTATTAGTCTGTGACGATGTTGTCTTCTTCACCTATCATTGCGAGGAATTGCAATTCATCAATGATAGGTATCCCTAAAGATGTCGCTTTTTCAAGTTTTGAAGGTCCCATGTTCTTTCCGGCAAATACGTAATCGGTCTTTTTGGATATTGAACTTACGTTTTTACCGCCATTGCGTTCTATCAGTTCTTTGTATTCATCTCGGGAATGGTGTGAAAATGTGCCACTGATGACAAATGATTTTCCTTCAAGCCTGTCGGTATGGTTTTCAGAGGAATTTTCCGATGCAGACATTTGCAGGCCGGCGGCTTTGAGGCGATTGACAATTTCAATATTTATAGGATTCGAGAAGTATTCCACAATGCTTTCTGCAATGCGTGGACCAATATCTTTTACCGCTGATAATTCTTCTGATTTCGCGGACATCAGCATATCTATGTCTGGAAATGCCTTGGCGACCTTTTTAGCTACGGTATCTCCTACAAATGGTATTGAAAGAGAATAAATAACCCTGTCATATGGTGCTAAGCGTGATGTCTCAAGCCCTTCAAGCACGCGCTCTGCGCTTCGCGGACCGAATCCTTCAAGTTTGAGTAATTGTTCGCGGGTAAGGTCGTACAGATCAGCTATGTTTTTAACCAATCCGCTGTCGAAGAGCTGTTGGGAGGTTTCTTCTCCTATCCCATCAATATTCATCATTTTTCGTCCCACGAAATGTTCTACTCTTCCAGCTATTTGTGGCGGGCATCCGAATTTGTTTGGACATTGCCATGAAGCCTCTCCTTCAACGCGTATCAATGGTGTGCCACAGGCAGGGCAGTGGCTTACGAATTTTATAAGTTGTGCGTCCGTGTCGCGTTTTGTTTCATCTACTCCAGTTATTTTAGGTATAATTTCTCCACCTTTTTCTACATATAACATGTCATGCTCATGGATGTCCAGAGTATTGATGATATCCTCGTTGTGGAGTGATGCACGTTTGACTATTGTACCGGAAAGCAGCACCGGTTCAAGATTGGCAACTGGTGTAACGATTCCCATACGTCCTACTTCAAAAGACACGAATTTAAGACGTGTGAGCGCTCGTTCCGCCGGAAATTTATAGGCAATTGCCCATCGTGGTGACTTGGATGTAAATCCAAGATTGAGTTGCTGGCGTAAAGAATTTACTTTAAGTACGAGACCATCTGTTGCAACCGGCAGTTCGCGCCGTGCGCTATCCCAATACTTGATGAAACTGTCAACATCCTCAATAGATTCCAGACAAGTCATAATGTCGGAAACTTTGAATCCCCATTTTTTTGCTGCCATCATATTGTCGAAATGATTGTCATATGGGAGTTCGGCTCCAAGCAGATAATAAAAATATGCATCCAACCCTCTCCGTGCCACTTCACGTGAGCTTAACATTTTCAGTGTGCCTGATGCCGCGTTGCGTGGGTTGGCAAACAGTGGTTCCTCATTAAATGCCCTTTCGCTGTTCAGGCGTTCAAATTCCTGCCAAGGCATGAGAACTTCACCACGTATTTCGAATGTTTCCGGCCATCCGCTTCCTTGAAGACGAAGCGGAATGCTTTTTATGGTCTTGATATTTTCAGTTACATCATCTCCCTTTTCTCCATCGCCTCTGGTTACAGCCCGCACTAGTTTCCCATTTTCATATATGAGTGAAATTGACGTCCCGTCAAATTTCATTTCTCCCACGATATTGAATTTTTCCCCCTCTATGGCAGTGCGCACTCTTGCAAACCAATCGTCCACTTCTTCTATTGAATAGGTGTTGGCAAGAGACAGCATTGGATGTATGTGCGCAACCTGTTCAAATCCTTCTGTAAGATCAGAACCGACTCTTCGTGTAGGTGATAGCGGATCTTCCATTTCAGGATGTTCTTTCTCAAGATCTTCAAGCTCATGGAGCAACCTGTCAAATTCAATGTCTGAAATCTCCGGAGCATTCAGGACATAATAATTATAGTTATGTAGATTCAACTCATCTCGTAGTTGAAGAATACGGTTTTGTGGATCTGTAAATGGCATAAGGACTTGGGGGGTATGTTTGAGCCGGGATTTTAATTCAACTAAAGGCGCTATGTCAATTCATTTTAATATGGTTCAGTGCCCGTAATACATTGCATAGAATAGCACTCCAATATGAATTGAAATCTTCCCGCACGTTTATTAATGCGAGTTTGACTGTGGTATCAGTCGTGTCGCGTATGGAGTTTAAGAAATTGTACAATACTTGGAACATATCCGAAAGCCCCTCGGAAATGCTTGCAGCTACAGGTGTGTCGGAATATTTCATGTCTTCTTCGAATACTTCGAGGTACACATCATCTTCTCCCATGAGAATTTCCATATTACGCCTCAGCGCGTCATAATAATCCTCATCAAGAAAATTTTCTACAAATTGGTCTTCCTCCTCCAGAATATCTATTTGAAGATCTGTCGCAGAGATGTATATTCGTGGGAGTATGCGGAGCATAGTGTCTACAAACTCTTGTTTATCAGTCTCTTTTGCGTTTTCTATGCTCATGCAATATTCATTGCAAAGCCCTATGAATGCAATATTATTGGTGTTTAGGCTGGTCTCCATGATTTTATATTTAAATAAGTGCCGTATCCGTAGTCTTTTCCGGTGCAGGCATGTAAAGCCCGTTTTCACGGATATATTTATTTACTTTTGAAGGTATGAGATTGTTCACAGCCTCTCCATTTCTGATCTTTTCTCTTACAATAGTGCTTGATATCGCAGAAACCGGTAAATCAAGGGCTTCCGGACAATGGTAGCCAGGCCTTGGATATACGATCGGTGGGAACATCCGCTTGATTTCCTCGTTTGATTTCCATCTGTTAAAAATAAGCATGTTGTCAGAGCCTATTACTAGACGGAATTGTATGCCTGGATGCATGTGGCTGAGTGTAAGCAGAGTGTTTATAGTGTATGACGGTCTGGGCAAAGAAAGCTCTATGTCGCATACCCGTAATCCGGGAATTCCTTCTGTTGCCAGTTGTAACATCTGGAGGCGTATCTGGTCGTCAAGAAGTTCTGTGGATCCAGATTTCAGTGGGTTCAATGGAGACAGTGTAAGCCATACTTCATCTGCAATTCCATGGTCAATTATGACACGTGCCAAAGCAATATGCCCGTTGTGAACCGGATTAAATGATCCGCCGAATATGCCGACTGTCATACAATAGGATTATATGAACAACTGTTAAAAATGTTATTTCAGAATGTCTGTCGCTTCAATGATTAAAAGGCTTATTATTATGTGGAAATATAATTAAAGTATTGTTATTTAATCATTTGAAGACTTTGACGGGTCACTTATTTATAAAATCTGTTATCAGATGTTCTATTTTTGCAATAGCCTCTTGCAAAGTGTCATTTATTACCACGTGGTCATATTCATTTTGGAATCCGATCTCATATTCCGCACGACCGACCCTTTGCTCAATTTCTTCGTCACTGTCTGAACCGCGTCCTTTAAGGCGCTTGCGTAGTTCCTCAATATCCGGAGGGGCAATGAAGATACTGATCGAATTTTCTCCAAATTGTTTTTTTACATTTACGCCCCCTTTTACATCAATGTCAAGGATTACGTTATGTCCTTTTTCAATGCTGTTCTGGAGTTCACTGCGTAAGGTGCCGTAGTATCTACCCGGGTATACCTGTTCATATTCAACAAATGCGCCTTGGGCAATAAGGTCGTTGAACTGCTGGTCTGATAGAAAGTGGTAATTTACGCCATCAATTTCTCCATTGCGCGGTTTCCTGTTGGTAGCGGATACGGAAAACTGCAGATCCAGTTCTCCACGATCCATAATATCGCCGATTATAGTTGATTTTCCGCATCCTGAGGGCGCGGATATTATTATAAGTTTCCCTTTTTTGTCATTCATGTCTGTTGTATTTGATGTGGTTATATGTCACATTACGTTCAGCACCTGCTCTTTGATTTGTTCAAGCTCGTCTTTCATTTTCACGACAATTATTTGCATCTCGGCATGGTTGCTTTTGGAGCCCATAGTGTTTATTTCGCGACCCATTTCCTGTGATATAAAGCCGAGTTTCTTACCTTGGCCTTTGGAGCCATTGAGTGTTTCAAGGAAGTAGTCTAGGTGTTGGCGTAGCCGTTGTTTCTCCTCGTTTATATCCAGTTTTTCTATATAAAAGATCATTTCCTGTTCCAACCGTCCTTTGTCATATTCTACTTTGGGAAGTGAAACCAGAGCCTCTTCTATGCGTGAACGGATTTTTGTTATGCGTTCATTTTCATAACGAGGTATTTCTGACAACAGTGTGCTGATGTTTTTAATGCGGTTTGTAAAGAAATCTTCCAGTTTCTGTCCTTCTGTGGTGCGATATTCCATTAGCTGGTCAACCGCCATGCGGACAGCTTTCAAGGTGGCCATGCGTTCATCGTCATCCACTTCAACAGAATTCTCGTTTTTTATGGCATCAGGAAAACGTAGCAGCAGACTCCACCAGTCATCCGGCATTTCAACGTCAAGTTTGTCGCATGCTTCTTCTATCTGTGATTTGTAGCCGATAAGTGCCGGTATATTAAGGTGCACTGATGAATCTGTTGTGAGATTTTCCACATACATGTTCAGTTCGACTTTCCCACGCTCAAGAGAGTTTTGGACAATAGAGCGTATTTCAGCCTCAAGTGTGCGGTATCCGGCGGGAACACGGCTTGAGAGGTCAAGTTGTTTACTGTTGAGAGATTTGATTTCGATGGTTATTTTTTTTGTTCGGCATTCTACTGTCGCATTGCCGAATCCGGTCATAGATAATATCATGGCAGTTTATCCTCTTTTATTATGCAAATTTACTCAATTTCCCGGTGAAAGCATTAATTTTGTACTGAAAAATTTGAAAATAAGGATGCCTACAATTTTAAATATAGAAACTTCTACAGAAGTATGCTCGGTAGCTCTTACATCTGAAGGGGCTGTGCTGGAGCATTATGAAGAATTCAAGGAGCGCAATCATGCAGTGTTGTTGAGCGATTTTATAAAGGGTTGTCTTGACCATTTGCGTCGCCATGAAATGAAGTTGGATGCCGTAGCCGTTAGTATGGGTCCCGGTAGCTATACCGGACTGCGGATCGGGCTTTCTGAGGCTAAAGGACTGGCGTACTCTCTTGATATACCTCTTATTGGTGTTGACACGCTTAAGCTGATGGCTGTATCTGTCATGTTCAACCAGATACTTGACAATCCTGATGTGATGTTTATACCGATGATTGACGCACGTAGGATGGAGGTATATACAGCTGTTTACAATCTTTCCCTTGATGTCCTTGAGGCTCCGCATCCTCTGATTCTTGATGCGGATTCATATCGGGAATGGCTTGATCAAGGAGAAGTCTTATTCTTTGGCAATGGCAGTAACAAAGCCCGTGAAGTTATAAATCATCCTAATGCCCGGTTTATACCGGATGTCTGCCCTCTGGCTGTTGATATGCTCGCGTTGTCGGACAAGTCTTACCGCGAAGGTGAATTTTTGTCTTTGGCATATTCGGTGCCTACATATCTAAAAGAATTTCAGGCAACCCGGCCAAAACCTCTTTTTTAACGGCATAATAAATTTACGTCGAATGGCAAAGCAAGAATATATAGAAAGCAACCGTGAATGGATCAGGCATATTGCGGCTCAACCAGGTGTAACGTCCCTTGACAGGGGGATCTATTATAAAGTATTGAAGAAGGGAAATAAAAATGGGATTTCCCCTAATCGCAACAGCGTTGTAACTGTGCATTATACCGGTAAAACAATAAACGGACGGACATTTGACAATAGCCGTTCTGGCGTGTCTCCGGCTTTCAGGCTGAGAGATCTTATTCCAGGTTGGATCATTGCATTGCAAAAGATGCAGGTCGGTGACAAATGGGAAGTGTATATTCCGGCGGAGCAGGGTTATGGCAAAATAAGTCAGCCTGGGATACCTGGCGGTTCGACTCTTATATTTGAAATAGAATTGCTTGGTGTATCATGACAAGGGGATCAAAACCGCATATATGAAGTTGCCATTTTTTTTGTGGTAGCAGCTTTTATAAGTCATGGTTTTGATTTCCTAAATATGCGTTCATTTGATTCAGAACAGTAAAAAATGTAGCCATCTAAAGGTTTTTTCATTTTTTTTTGGTTACTTTGCAATCTGAATATGTGTGCCGTCTGAGTATGAAATATGCAGACAGCCCCGATTAGATGAATCACTGTGACAAAGTCCGCTGCATGTTAAATGCTATATGACAATGTCGTATGTAATTGTATAATAGAATACTGATGCAGTTTACAGCTTCTCAGATAGCCTCTATTGCAGGAGGTACAGTTGATGGAGACGGCAATGCCGTTGTTAATTCTTTCGCTAAAATAGAGGAGGGACATCCTGGAGCCATCTCGTTTTTGGCGAATCCCAAATATACGCAATATATTTATACTACCGGTTCCTCAGTGGTGCTGGTATCTTCTGATTTCGTTCCGGAAAAGCCATTGAAATGTACCTTGATAAAGGTTGCCGACCCATATGCGACAGTGGCAAGTCTTCTTGATATGGTGTCAAAAATGATGGAACCGGAGGTTATTGGCATAGAGGAACCATGCTTCATTGCAGATGGAGTACAAATACCGGAAGATACTTATGTGGGTGCGTTTGCCTATATAGGGAAAGGCGCACGTATAGGAAAAGGTGTCAAGATATATCCTCAGGCGTATATAGGACATCACGTTGAGATCGGTGACGGCTCTGTCATATATCCGAATGCATGTGTATATCACAGTTGTAAAGTCGGTAAAAGATGTGTGGTCCATTCCGGTGCAGTAATAGGTGCAGATGGATTCGGCTTTGCTCCGGTGGACGGTCATTACAATAAAATACCGCAAATTGGTATCGTGGAGCTTGAAGATGATGTGGAAATTGGTGCCAATACTACAGTGGACCGTGCAACAATGGGACGGACGCTGGTGCAGAAGGGCACAAAACTGGACAATCTCATTCAAGTGGCTCACAATTGTATTATAGGGCATGACACGGTTATGGCAGCCCAGGTTGGTGTTGCCGGCTCTACAAAAATTGGCAGCAATTGTATGGTTGGGGGACAAGTCGGTTTCAAAGGACACATTATCGTAGGTGACAATGTGCAAATCGGTGCCCAGTCAGGGATAGCCGGTAATCTGCGTGAAGGAAGCCGGGTAATGGGATCTCCTGCTGTTGATATGGGCAGATATATGCGTCAGACGGCATTGACAAAAAATCTGCCTTGGCTGTTCGACAGGCTGAAAGATCTTGAAAAAAGAGTGTCGGAACTTGAGAATGAATAAATTAGCATTATAATATTAATATTGATACACGGTAACTTATATAAACATATTGAGTCTTCAATGTGTGGCACTTATTGAAATGGTTGCCGACCAATAGAATATCACATTTCTTTATGAAGCAGCAAACTCTCAACGGTGAGTTCACCGTAAAAGGCAAAGGACTTCACACCGGGCTTGAGATTGAAGCCATTTTTCTTCCAGCTCCTGAAAATCACGGATATAAATTTCAAAGAGTTGATCTTCCGGATGAGCCTATTATTGATGCACTTGCAGAAAACGTAACAGAAACCGAACGCGGTACTGTGATTTCCCGTGGTGATGTGCGCATCTCTACAATAGAACATGCCTTGGCTGCATTGTATGCAGCTGGTATTGACAACTGTCTTATAAAGTTGAACGCACCAGAACTTCCCATCCTTGACGGTAGTGCTGAAAAGTATGTGGAAGAGATAGATCGTGTGGGGTTGTGTGAACAGAGTGCAGACAAGAACTTTTATGTGGTAAAGCATAAAATAGAAGTGCGTGACGAGCAGACAGGTGCACATCTTACGGTATTGCCTGATTCGGATTTCTCGGTTGATGTGATGATTTCATTCAATTCGCCGGTGCTATCCAACCAGTATGCACGTTTGGAGAATATGACCGAATTCCGTACTGAAATAGCGTCCAGCCGCACGTTCGTGTTTGTCCGTGAAGTAGAGGCGCTTTTACAGGCTAATCTAATAAAAGGCGGGGATCTGGATAACGCTATTGTAATCTATGACCGCAAATTGCCTCAGGAGAAACTTGATCATATCGCAGATCTGATTGGCGTACCGCATAAAGAGGTGTCTGATTTCGGTTATATCAACAACCGCCCGCTGGAATTTGAAAATGAACCGGCACGTCATAAGTTGCTTGATGTGCTTGGAGATGTAGCCCTTATAGGGCGTCCGATAAAGGGGCGCATCATCGCATGCCGTCCCGGACATAAGATAAACACTACTTTCGCAAAACAGATCCGTAAGGAGATACAACGTCAAGAGCTTCAGGCGCCTTTGTATAATCCTTCGGCAGAGCCGATGATGGATATAAATGCGATACGTGAGCATCTTCCTCATCGCTATCCCATGCTTCTTGTAGATAAGATTATAGACCGTGGAGAAAGCTATATTGTGGGAGTTAAGAATGTAACTGTAAACGAACCGTTTTTTCAGGGACATTTCCCTCAGGAGCCTGTAATGCCTGGTGTCCTGTTGGTAGAGGCGATGGCTCAGACCGGTGGCTTGCTTGTGCTTGGCACTGTAAGCGACCCGGAGCGATATTCTACTTATTTCATGAAAATAGACAATGTCAAGTTCCGCCAGAAGGTGGTGCCTGGTGATACACTTCTGTTCCATGTTTCTTTCCTTACCCCATTGCGTCGTGGGTGTGCCTTGATGAAAGGTGTGGCTTTTGTCGGCGACCGTGTGGTATGTGAGTGTGAGTTTATGGCTCAGATTGTCAAAAACAAATAATATATACACACAGATAAAGCATGAAACAGCCCTTTGCATATATACATCCGGCAGCCAAGATTCATCCGAGTGTGGTCATAGAACCGTTTGTGACCATTGACCAGAATGTTGAAATCGGTGAGGGTACCCATATTGGAAGCAACGTCACAATAATGGAGGGAGCCCGTATAGGTAAGTATTGTAATATTTTCCCAGGCGCGGTAATCTCCGGTATTCCTCAGGATCTTAAATTTAAAGGTGAGGATACTGTGGCAATAATCGGCGATCATACCACTATACGTGAATGTGTTACCGTAAACCGTGGTACTGCTTCAAAAGGTATGACACGCGTGGGAAACAATTGCTTGATTATGGCATATTCTCATGTGGCTCATGATTGTGTCATAGGAAACAATGTGATAATGTCAAATGCGACCCAAGTTGCCGGTGAGGTGCAGATTGATGATTTTGCTGTAATTGGAGGAGGCACACTCATACATCAGTTCTGTCATCTTGGTGCTCATGTGATGATACAGGGGGGGGCACGTATAAATAAGGATATTCCTCCGTTTGTAAAAGCCGGTCGTGATCCTATCGCATATACCGGAGTAAACTCAATTGGTTTGCGGCGTCGTAATTTTAGCAATGACCAGATTAGGGAGATCCAGGAGATCTACCGTTATTTATATCTTTCTCGTCTTAATGTGTCAGATGCGGTAGATCGTATTGAGGCAGAAATTCCTGCTACTAACGAACGTGATGAAATCATTGAGTTCATAAGAAACTCACGCAGGGGAATTGTTCGCGGATATGTATGAATTTCTCAGGTCTCAATAAATTGAGATATTAATAATAGTACAGACAGCATCAATTGCTTCCATATAGGTTGGGGCAGGTGCTGTCTGTAGTTTTGTATGTATATTAAAGGTTTATTATGAAGATATGCCTACTTACCATAGGTAAGACGTCAACAGCGTATTTACGTGAAGGGATTGAGGAGTATACGTCGCGCATTTCCAAAATGGGGCAATTTGAGATCCGTTCCCTTCCGGATGTTAAGTCTTCACGTAAATTGACTCCGGAACTTCAAAAGATTTCGGAAGGGGAACTGATTCTTGGGCAGTTTCAGGGGGGCGATTATGTAATTTTGCTTGATGAGCGTGGGAAAGAATATACTTCCAGGGAATTTTCTGCTATGATTGACAGATTGTCTCAAATCGTTGGAAAAACACTATATTTTATTGTGGGGGGACCATATGGTTTTTCGGCAGACGTGTATGCACGTGCAAACGCTATGATGTCGCTTTCCAAGATGACTTTTCCGCATGAAATGGTCAGATTGTTTTTTGTAGAACAGCTTTACCGCGCTTTTGCAATAAGCAGGAACCTGCCTTATCATCACGATTGAGGATGGTCATTCTATTATAAGTTCCCTAAATATGGCATCGGATGTAAGCCATTTGTTCCTTGGTATGCGCAAAACACTTGTTTGTCTGGATAATGACAACTCCCCGCTCTTGATCAATACTGTTGCATTGTGCATGAATTTGCTTATGAGGTCGTTCCCGAAAACGTAGTGTGCAAGTTTTAAGTCAAATCCCTTGGCAGTCCTTAAAGAAGTGATGATATAATCGTTAAATCGGTTTGCCGCGTTTTCGTCATCAATGTGATAGCATGCAATTCCATTATTGATTGCATTGATATATTTCTTTGTGCCGGCAGGATTGAATCGGCGCAATTTACCGTCAAAGCTGTGGGCGGTGGTGCCTAATCCTATATATGGAGTATAATCCCAATATGAGGAATTATGTTTGGCTTCCATGCCGGGAAGGGCAATATTTGATATCTCATAATGGTTATAGCCGGCTTTGTCAACCTTGTTGCATAATATGTCGAACATATTGGCAGCAGTTGTTTCAGACGCTTCTGTGACAAAGCCTTTTTCCAACATGGCATATAATCGTGTCCCTTGTTCGTATGAAAGGAGATAAGCGGAGAGATGTGGCGGATTATATGAAAGAAGTTCGACAAGTTCCTGTTCCCATTCGGCAAGTGTCTGGTTGGGGAGACCATAAATAAGATCTGCACTGTAATTGATATTGCATGAAGAAAGTGTCTTCAGGGCAAATCTGGATGCTTCAGGGCTGTGACGTCTGTCAATGGTTTTCAGGGCAACAGGATTAAATGATTGTACTCCCACACTGATGCGGTTTATGCCCATGCCAGACCAGTCTTTTATATTCTCAGGGCATATGTCCTCAGGGTTTGCTTCCAATGTAAATTCATTCAGTGAAGAGAGGCCGATGCTGTTGTCAAGTTCTGAGAGGAGTCTTTCAATAAGATATTTCGGAAGAAGGGAGGGGGTGCCACCTCCTATGTAGATCGTATTTATTGTATCGCTTTCTAATTCGTTGCTACGAATTTTCCATTCTTTAATAATCGCATTGACATATGCCTCCATGTACTGGATGTCACCTGCTGATGAAAAAAAATCACAGTATGCGCATTTGTGGCGACAAAACGGTATGTGTATGTATAATCCAGCCATATAAAGTTGAAAACAGGTTATAATTTAATTGAGTTTTTAACGGGAGATCTCACGGCGGCATATTTGTAGAAATTTACAATAACGACAAGCGTCGTTATTGTCGGGACAAATGAATGGTGTATCTGGATCAAATAATTTTTCAAGTTCTGAAATCAGCAGGTCATTGAATTCTGCCTTGTAGTCCCGATAATCAAGCACATTCCATTTGCCACTGTTTCTGGATGGTTTCTTGAGGTCAATATCTTTTATGTCATCCGTATATGAAGGCGCACTCCATTGCAATGGTTCTATTTTCCGGACCATTATCGTGCGGATAGGGTAGATTATTGGTTGAATGGCTCCGTCATATCCAGTATATTGGGAATATGCCTGGCTATAAAGCATAAGTTGCAGATATGCTTTTACTTTATAGTCATGCAAGACAGAAGGAACATCTTTGGCCGATGTAGCGTCAGCACCGGTTTTGTAGTCCACTATACGCAGGCTATTTATTCCCATTGTATTTTCCAGACGATCAATTCTGTCAATTTTGCATGTGAAGTTGATATCAATGCAATTGCCATGTGAACCTTGTAAATTCAGTCGCATCTGTTTCTCCCATTCTCCTGCATGGTATGTAAACGGAGCCAGTTCTTTCTCCCTATTAAATGTCGCTTGTACCAGCATGCGCATTATCTGGGCGATTATCAACGAGTCGCCTGTGAGAGGGGTATCATTGTTTTCACCAAGACGCATATAATGTTGGTTTACGGCACGTGTAATTTCTTTATCAAGTGTGACACTGTCTTTTGCCATCTCATCCAGCCTGTCAGCTGTAATACGGACTCCGTTTTTGTTTCCATGGTTGTCAAGCTCTATGTTATATAATCGTTCAAAGACCTGATGGACTATGGTGCCGTATGTGCCTTCATCCATCCAGTCATTTATCTCGTCTCCCTGCTTGAATCCGGCTATGCGTTCAAGATAGAAAGATACTGGGCAACCGAGATAACGTTCAATAGCAGTTGCAGAGAGATACAATGGATTGTCCTTGTCTCTGTAACGGTTTATTTTTGCCATTATATCGGGCGTTTTTCTTACCGATATGGTTGATTCCGGTAACCCTGTAAGGCGATAGGGGAGCACCTTGCACTTCATGTGTTTAGGGCGTAATATGTGTACAAGCTGATGAATGAAACGTGACGGCTGGCTACTGCGTAATCCGGTTGTCCTGGCATCATATAGGATTTGTACATTTATGGCACGTGAAATCATGCGGTAGAACATATACGCAAAAGCCTCTTCCTGGTCTTCCGAAGTTGACAGGTGGTACGCACGCCGCAATACCATTGGAATGAATGTGGTGCCAGCCTTTGAACGTGGAAATATGCGTTCGTTCATGGATGGGATGATCAATGTTTCAAAGTCAAGTGCGCGTGCTTCAAGTACTCCCATAATCTGTAGTCCACGAAGTGGCATGCCATCGAAATTGAGCATTTCGCCTCTTACTATTTTTTCAATGAGGTTGAATACAGTGGCATCTTCCATAAAAACTTTCGGTTTGCCATCAGTTCCTTGAAGATATTTGGCCTGTAACTTCTTCAGGCGTATTACCGCATTTGAATATCTTCTTAAAAAGGCCTGCTGTAATGCCACGCTCCTGTCAATTCCAGGGTCTGCTGTAACTTTTGCAAAGCCAGAGAGGTCTTCCGGTCCGGTATCAACAGTATCTTTTTCTATAATTTCAAGTGACGTTTTATTCCATGAATTGGTTATAGCCTCATCTAACCATTTTATAAGTGTGAACAAGTAATTAAAAACGTCACTGCAATTTTGTTTGTCTGCAATCATTGTAAAGACCGGTAAGAACTTTTTGAAGTTTCCTTCATGGAAAAAGCATTCCGGCACATTGAATAGCCTCCGTGTCCTGATTTCAGTAAGCATTATTGATGCAGTATGCCTGTCAACAGCTCTGATTAGAGGATTTGTAAGTATTCGTGTTACATCATCTATAAAAAAGCTCCTTGTAACTTTTGATTTATAAGCTCGCATTTGTAATGACACTATGTTACGCATGAGACCTGCTACTGCAGTATTCTTAAGTTTGTAACCCATGGTAATGTTTAGTGGCGTGATGTTTGCCGGAAGTGAGTTTACCAGAGGCGTGAGTATGTTCTCTTCCGGCATGACAATTGCAGTGCGTCGTAATTTTATTGGATTTGGTTGTGTTGGGAATATCGCGGATAATGCAGAACTGATGGCTTTACATTGCCCGACACGTGATGGTACACCTATGATGTTAATTTGTGGAAACTGGTGGATTTTTTCGATACATTCGTAACGTGATGGAAATTCCTGAGCATATTTTACCACTCTCCCTACTCCTGGAAGGGAACAATCTTCAAATACCGGTGAACCGAGATCCCAATAAAAATCAGCCATTGAAATTCCGGTATCTGGATTGGTCATGTTTGCCAAAGTATTGAAAATTGTATGTTCCGATACAGAAAGGCTGTTAAACCCAACAAATACAAATCTGCTTGCTGCCAATTTTTCAGGCATTGTATTTTTTAAAAATTCTGCGGTTTGCCTTGAGTTCATTCCCGGGGTATGCACTCCAAGCCGTTTAAGTTCTGTGCGAAATTCCTCGTATAGTTTGCCCATTATTTGCCAAAGACGCAGGAAACCCGCACGTGGGCTACGGCGAAGTGTGTTTGCCGGTGTGTTGTCTGTATTTTCAATATCGCATTCGGAAGGGTAGGAAATATGATTCCAAAATTCTTTGATCTCCGGATCAAGATCAAAATCTTTCCAAAATTCCTGAACAATCTTTATTTGATCATTGGTAAGGTAATTGGCTGATATTTCTTTTAACGAACTTACGTTGCGGAATATCTGATAGGGATCTGCCATGGCATTGTCCACATCATCAAAATCCTGTATCAGTATGTCTGCCCAATATACAAATCTGTTAAAATCAATTTTTGCAGATTCTGCTTCTCCGATTTGCTGGCGCACTATTTTTCTGTATACATCATACAAAATGAATATCATCTCAATACGGTCTGCTGGTGCAAATCCGGATGAAAAACTTTCAGTAAATTCTACGATCGTGGTGGTCTGCGGATGCAAGACCGGTTCAAGAGATGTGTTTTTTATTATGGCGCTAAGATAGTGGTTGAAAAATGTTACAGAACGTTTGTTTGGAAACACGAAGCACATATCCCCCAAAGAATTGGCCTCATTTTTCAGGTATGCTTCTGCAACAGAATACAAAAATGGTTTCATGATTCGGAATGACAGTGATGGGAATAGATTATTTTGCGTGGATGGTATATGTGATTTCGTATGCCCGTCTTACAAATTCCAGAATGTCTTTTGTGGAAATATCACCGTCAAAATCAAGCTGTATCCAATGTTTCATGCTTTTGTTGATCGGTTTGCCGACTGAAGAATATGATGATGTTATATCGTCAATTTCTTCAGGGGTTGATTTGATATTGACAAAGTGAAAATTTTCAATATCAATAAGGCAAAACATGTGATTGAATATATAAAAAACCAGAATTGAGTCGTATCTTTTTGCAAATTTCCCAAATGGCATTTTTTCTGTCACATCTCCAAGTGATATGCAGTACTCTCTGAATTCTTCGACATTCATATATTATGATAGATTCTGGGTCTTGGTGGAAAATGTATTAAATTTCTTTGTCAATGATATAAGGTGAGATCTATATTTAGTATATGATTTTGATGTCAGGGTTTATGCTTTTTAGATGCTCAACAAATCCATGGCGGTTGTTAGGGGATATTTCTATTGGCATTGAACTCTTCAAAACTTTACGGTCAGTAAATTTTATTGCGAGTTTTGTTGTAGAAAGTGCCGGACCGGCCAATATGCTTTTGCAGAATTTTACTTCCTTTATTTTGTGGATTGGGAATTTGTATGGACGAAAAAATTGGTAGACTATAAAATTATCCCCTTCTATAGCGTACCAGCATCCAAAGATGCCGAAATACATCAATATGGTAAAACCTATGCCATACATTGCGGCAAGCCACCATGGATCAATGATCATCGGTACCACGATACAAGTAAATATCATCAGTACTATCAACCACCAATCTATCTTTGAACGATATATTGTCTTTTTCATGCCACAAAGATACGAAAGTTATTTTATCACCATAACCATTCCAGCCTCCGATTTATCTCCATGGGTAGCATTCATAAGTCCTACCAGATCAATTATATTCCCATTGATTGTGAGTGTATTGTCTTTTACTGTTACTTTGCTGGTAATATCAACTGCTTTATCCCCAGCCAAATCCTGAGCTATGACCTTGAATTTGGCATGAAACGGAACCTCATATTTAATTGTGACACTTTCAAAGCATCCGAATAACCCTATTGGATCGGACGGTTTTGCTACGGAAATAGTGACGGGTACCCGATGGGAAACATATTCACGTCCTAATGCCCTGCCGATTGCAGCTACTGCCACGGCGCCATTGGGATAACGTGATGCCAAAACATATGGACGCTTTGCTGTTGTGTCTGCAACTTCCGGTAACGGCATACGCCTGCTTACGCGTGCGGGTGCATTTTCTTGTACGACTGACCCTATAGGGCGGTCTGCATATGTTTCATGTTCATGGACTTCCCAAAAATCGTGTAATTTCAGAGTGTCAATCAAGCAATCGGCGTTGACGGCAAACGGTTGGGCGATACGGTGCCATCTTACACTGCGGATAACTTCATCAAGACGGTTTTTATAATCTCGTCCTACTGGAGGAAATACAAAATCTTGCTTCCCATTAGGCAGGGAACCATTGAATGGATGACGCATTATCCCTATCGCGCATCCGAGAGCAACCGCTATATATGGTTCGTCTTCGCAGTTGATGATGCCTTTTGCATTGTTATCAGCTATATATGGTAGCAAGTCGCATATGCGTTGTATTGTGACGGGCTGTGCTATTATGTCCTCAACATCATACGTGCGGAATACATCACTGAATGTGATGTATTCATTTTTCATAGCGTGTTCAATCCAAAGATTAGGGGCATATTTTTTCCCCAAATCCGTGATCATTCGTCGCCATTGATCATTGCGGTCGTTGCGTCCCCAATCTACTTTCCAATAACTGAATCCCGCTTCATTTGCAGCTTTAAGCCTTTCAATCCAATATTTCTTTTCTTCAATGTTGTCAAACTGGTCGGCTTTTTGTGCACAAATCCAACCTCCGACTCCTTTCCAACCGATTTCTTTAAAACGTTGGCATAACAGTTTCAATCGCTCTGTTGGAGAACCTGTAAATGACGGAAACCTTTCTGGATCTAAAATGACAGTTCCGAGATGCCGGTTGTTGTGAATGGAATTTGCATCTTTAGGGATATCCCATGAATCATCCATAACAAAAAACAGATCCTGATGTATCTTCGGATATAATGCAGCCCAATTTTGGTATTTGCCATTGCCGAAAAGGTTTTCTTCATTCATTGCATCGTGTGTCATGTCTCCTCCTGATTGGGCCATATCATAGCTGACATAATATCCTTGTAAATTCCATGTACACATATAGTCAGGTGCATCTGACGGTTTATCAGGAACCAGGCTTTTCAACGATTTATTTGAGCATCCTGTGAGTGCTAAATTTGCTATCGCAGCTACAAACAACAATCTGATTATTGATTTTAATATTGAATATGACACGAGTATGATGGTATGATAATATTTTGATAAAGAAAATGTATTAATGATCGCCTTCTAATAAGATTACAAATATACGCAGAATTCGTGAGATTAGGGCATAGATTATGGGAATAAAGTAGTTAGGAGAGATCCTACTCTCAACTGTCAGGTGCAAAATTAGCGATTAGTCGGAAAAAACATTTTTAGGAGAGTCAAAGTGGAGTTTCTTACGAGGCCAGCGGTTGATTTTATTCTGCACTTTCGTGCGCTCGTACACCGCCTCGCGGTCAGCGTCCACGTCCTTTATGCGAAACTGCACGGCACACC
>CANRWW010000033.1 GCA_947643665.1 uncultured Porphyromonadaceae bacterium
GACATATTAACTTAAGTTTCAACTACTTCGGTAATTTTTACCGAATCATTGTTAAAAATAACGGAAAGAAAATAAACTGAATGCTAATCCAAAAAACGGCTTGTCAGGCCACCATAGTTTTCAATACGGCGGTCACGCAGGAAAGGCCACCAACGACGCACCTGTTCGGAACGTGCCATATCAACATCTACCACATCGGCCGTTTCGCTATCATGTGGCGCCTGGAAAAGAAACTCTCCCTGGGGTCCCGCTACAAAAGAACTGCCCCAGAAGCTTATGCCATTTGTCTGACCAGACGGGTCTGCCTCATGCCCGACACGATTTACCGAAACCACAGGAAGGCCGTTTGCTATGGCATGCCCTCTCTGGACCGTTATCCACGCCTGCCTCTGCCGTTCCTTTTCGTCAACAGTGTCAGAAGACTCCCATCCTATGGCAGTAGGATAAATAAGAATCTCGGCTCCTTTCAGAGCCATCAGACGTGCAGCCTCCGGATACCATTGGTCCCAGCATACAAGCACTCCGATTTTCCCTATGGAAGTCTTTATCGGCTCAAATCCTATGTCGCCAGGAGTGAAATAAAACTTTTCATAATAAGCAGGATCATCAGGAATATGCATCTTGCGGTATTTTCCGGCAATAGATCCGTCTTTGTCAAATACCACCGCAGTGTTATGATAAAGCCCCGGAGCACGCCTTTCAAACAACGATGTAACCAATACCACTCCTGAATCTTTCGCAAGAGATGCATAAAAATCTGTCGTATCAGAAGGTATGCTTACCGCAAGATCACATAAATTTACATCTTCCGTCTGACAGAAATACAACGAATCATGCAGTTCCTGATTTACTATAAGTTCAGCCCCACACGCCGCCAGTTTTTTTATCTTTTCCGCGATACGCGCCCTGTTATCACCGATATCGGAACTGTTTGCCTGTTGAATAATACCTACCTTAAGAATCCTGTCCATCTGTTATCACTATTATTAATTCCTGACGGCTAAATACCGCCAACAACCTTTCACACTTTAATAATACCCTCAGGCAACTGCATCGTAGCACAATGAAGCGAGCCATGCTGCTTGATCAGCGCCATACAGTCTATACCCACGACCTCACGATCCGGGAAAGCCACCTGGATCATCTGCTTTGCAAGAAGATCATTGCCCGGTTGCCTGTAAGTAGGCATCAATACATATCCGGGAGTAATCAGAAAATTGGCATATGTAGCAGGAAGCCTATAACCGTCATCATCATATACGGCGTCAGGAAGCGGCAGACCGACCAGATTATATGGATCTCCGGCGGCGGTCCTGAACGCTTTTAGTTCCTCTTCCATCATGGCGAGTTCCCTGTAATGTGAATCGGATGTATCATAACACTTCACATAAAGAATCGTATCGCATGGTGCAAATCTGGCAAGAGTATCAATATGGCTGTCTGTATCGTCGCCTTCAAGATGTCCATGCTCCAAAAGCAAAAGCCGCTTAATACCGAGAGAATCACGAAAATAGCATTCAAGATCTTCTACACTCCTGTAACCGTTCCTGTTAAGAGCCATCAGACAATGCGATGTGCTAAGCATGGTGCCTGCACCATCAACTTCCATTGACCCGCCTTCAAAAGTATAATCAAGCCTGCTCACATAATTTCTGGTAAGCAATCCTTTTTCAAACATCCTCAAAGTCACAAGATTGTCATAATTTGAGGCAAACTTCAGTCCCCACCCATCAAAACGAAAATCAATAGCTATTGGAGCGCCATTTTTGTCATATGCGGATATCACTCCATAGTCGCGTGTCCAGGTGTCATTTGTATCACAACTGAAAATAAGCAATCTTTCCGTATTGACATCACTAAGAATACTCCTCACATGCCCGGGATAAGGAGTTACAACAAGAACGCGAAGACCACAGGCCACAATCCCGCGAACCATATTTATGTAACATTCCTCCACCTCGTCAAGCATCGGGGCCCAGTCTGTACTTTGATGCGGCCACGCCACCATGACGGAATCATATGGTTCCCATTCAGCAGGCACACGAACAGAAAGGCTATCTATCTCTCCTTTTTTCATTCATCAAAATCATTTAGACTGTCCCAAGCCTCTTCACGGCCATTTACATATTCTTCGCAAAAATCAAGAAACCCCATCCGCTCGCTGCTTCCATTTTCATGGCACCACTCACGATACTGCTTATGGAGCTTGTCATCGGATCCTATCATCTTTTTGAACTCCGCTTCTGCCATGTCAAGGCTACCGGCTTGCGTCAATATCTGGATAAATAATTCAGTTATGTCCTCCATTCTTATAGCCAATTTAATACCATGATCAGAACAGGGGGAAGAAAGATGGGGTTAGCACATATTTACGACGGAATTCTTCATTGGTCATACAGAACATCAATATGCCCTGGATCAATGTCAGAATCTGCCATATGCCGCAGGTCACAAAGGTAAGAAGAATCGTAAGGAGTCCGGCGGCCACTTTACCGAGATAAAAATACTGCACACCCAGCCCACCAAGAATTATGGCTAAAAGAGCGGATACTCCACGGCTTTTACCTTCTGGCCCCTCATCAAAAGGGTTGTTTCGGTCAAAATACGGTTCGCCATACTGATACCCCTGCTGCTGGCCATAATAATTTTGTTGCTGGCCGTAATTATTGTTATAGTTCTGATTGTAACCATTTGAAGGTTCATATGCACTATGGCCATAGTCTCCCTGCGTGTATGCCTGGCCTGCGTGTCCATTGTCATATGCACCACCGGGCTTTGACGGAGCCAACGGACGATTGCAACTCGGGCAAGATGTAGATTGGTCATCGGCCACTCCCCCACAATAAGGACAAATTCTCATATCGTATGTATTAATTTTTATTGTATCTATTTTATTAAAACAGTTGACCGGAATAATCTTCTAAGAAATATCAGACAAAGATCAGTTCCTCATATATTCTATACAACCGTATGCCTGTTATTAGACGATATAAACAGGATAAAAGTTGCATTCATCCAATGATATATAGATAAGTAACTTTACTCACAAAAGTAATATAAATAATTTGAATTTTAAAGTTTTCACCAAACAAATAACAATGCGGCATTAAAACTAAAAAAATCAGATCCGATCCCTATCAATTTGAATCAGACCTGATTTTAAATACCAAAAAGTTTTATCAAACTAAAAATATATCCATCAAACATACCATATCTGCCAAATCCTATTTGACATAGCGTTGGTCTGTTTAAGATAAATCTTTAAAAGACATTTACTTGGAGCTTTCGTTGGTGGATTTGTCCTCCTCGGTTCTATCTTTTTCAGGAATTGGCGGCATGCTTGGAGGAGGTGTCACATCAACAGCAGTCACATCCATGACATCCGATTTCCCATCGGAAACCCCGGAACCGCTCTTTGCATGCGCAGCCGCCTGCTGCTTTTCTGCCTCCTGTTGAGCCTTAAGTATCTCATCTGTACGCGACACCCATTTACGCTTTCCAAAAATATGCTCCACATCTTCCGTAAAGATTACCTCCCGGTTATAAAGCACATCGGCAAGTGTATTATGCTCCTTGGCATAAGTGCGAAGCAACTCTTTGGCACGCTCATACTGCTCATTGATTATGCGGGAAACCTCCTCATCAATCATACGTGACCGGTCTTCGCTATATGGTTTGGAAAAACCATATGCCTGGCCTGTCGAATCGTAATAGGACAAATTCGGAAGTTTGTCGCTCATACCGTAATATGTCACCATGGCATATGCCTGCTTGGTAACCCGTTCAAGATCATTTGCCGCACCAGTGGATATATGCCCCAGGAACAATTCTTCCGCGGCGCGTCCGCCAAGAGTGGCGCACATTTCGTCAAGCAATGCCTGTGCCGGTGTTATCTGCCTTTCCTCCGGCAGATACCATGCCGCTCCCAGCGCTTTCCCTCGCGGCACTATCGTAACCTTTATCAGAGGATTGGCATAACGAAGATTCCATGACACAGTCGCATGGCCAGCCTCATGGCATGCAATGGTTTTCTTCTCCTCGGCAGTAGTGATCTTCGACCGCTTCTCCAAGCCACCGATTATACGGTCTACGGCATCAATGAAATCCTGCCTCTGCACTACTGTCTTGTTATGACGTGCGGCAATCAACGCGGCCTCATTACATACATTGGCAATATCCGCGCCTGAGAATCCCGGTGTCTGGCGAGCAAGCAGATCAACATCCACCGAGTCGTCTATCTTGATGCCTTTGAGATGCACATTAAAAATAGCCACACGGTCGTTTAGCTCCGGAAGCTCCACATATATCTGGCGATCGAAGCGTCCGGCACGCAATAGTGCCTTATCAAGAATATCGGCCCTGTTGGTAGCGGCAAGAATAATCACACCGCTGTTGGTACCAAAACCGTCCATTTCAGTAAGCAACTGGTTGAGCGTATTCTCGCGTTCATCGTTTGATCCCATATTGGGATTCTTGCCACGCGCACGCCCCACGGCATCTATCTCGTCAATAAAAACTATACAGGGGGCTTTCTCCTTTGCTTTCTGGAAAAGATCACGGACACGCGAAGCACCAACACCCACAAACATTTCCACGAAATCAGAACCAGACATGGAGAAGAACGGCACATTGGCTTCACCGGCTACAGCCTTTGCCAAAAGCGTCTTACCGGTACCGGGAGGGCCAACAAGAAGGGCTCCTTTAGGAATTTTTCCACCAAGGTTGGTATAACGCTGTGGATTTTTAAGAAATTCCACAATCTCCTCTATCTCGGTTTTTGCCTCAGACAGGCCGGCGACATCCTGGAATGTCACTTTCATGGCATTGTCTTTGTCAAAAACCTGTGCCTTTGACTTACCCACACTGAAGACTCCTCCCGCACCGCCATCACGGTTTGTCATGCGGCGCATTATGAAGAACCAGAAAGCAATGAATAGTATTATCGGCCCGAAAGTCCATATGAACGAAGAAAAATCACTTCCCTCGTCGTAATCAATAGGGCCTGTATATATACCATACTGTTTCCACTGGTCTATCTTACGTGCAAATTCGTCTGTAGACGGCAGTGTAGTGAAAACATACGCCTGCGCACCCTCTTTATATTGGCTTTTATGGAAAATTTTTCCTGCCAATGAATCAGAGAGCTGAGCTTCAGCCTGCCCTTTGCGTTTGTCTACAATTATTTTGGTAATGCCATGATTGCGGACATTTATTGAATCTGTAATATAGTTTTCAAATTCAGAATATGTGACTTTTTTTCTTACGGAATCGTCATCAAGATAAAACATGCCGAAAAGAGCCAGAAGTATGAACGCATACATCCAGTACATGCTGAATTTAATCTGTGGACGTTTCTTATTGCCTGTTGGCGGTTTTATATCTGCCATGTTTAAGTGAAGTCTAGGCTGTGGGATGAATTATAATAAATGGCTTAAATCGCCTCTATCTCAGTCAAGATCTGGGATTTCCGCTATCATTGAGTCGCTCCAGAGTTCCTCCAGATTATATAAATTACGTTGCTCCGGCACAAAAACATGCACCAACGTAGACCCGTAATCTATCACTATCCAGCTTGCATTCCGGTAACCGTCGTAATTATACGGTTTTATATGGGCTTTATCAAGAAGCTCCTCACGCACATTATCTGCAATGGCAGCCACCTGTTGGGGGGTCCGTCCCTCACATATTATGAACTCATGCGCCGGAGCAGAATCTATTTCGCTCAGATCCATGATAGTTATCCCTTTACCTTTTTTATTCTGTATAGCTTCTACTATAAGCGAACGGGTGGTTTCAAACCCTGACCGTCTGGTTTCCTGTGTATTCTTTACTGTTGTTTCTGACATTCGTGATAAATCCGTTTTTTAACTCCAGCCTGCTTCTGCGGTAAGATACTTCATACGCAACGCCTGAGTTTTTCAGTATGCAAAGATAATTATTTTTTCATTAGCGTTCATTTAAAAATTTTTAAACGAACTTTTACATATAACCAACCTAAAGGCGGATTAAAGATTTTTTGCTAAAATGCTCCCTATAAGTCTGCTTAATAATTTATATAACCCGAATTTTCAAGCGCTTTTCAATGCCTTTAATAATTCAAGTATAGAAATATCCGATATAAATTCAAACAGTCTCTGAATCTATAACAAAATCCAAGCCAAAAAGTCTGCACCAAATATTAACAAAACCAAATAAAAACAAACATCCCAACAACAGGATTGCCTTGTATCACTCAAACCTCAGTGTCTTTACAGGAGACAACTTGCTTACCATTCCTGTCGGCAAAAGCATCAAAGAATAAGACAGTACGATTATACCTGCATTCAACGCCAACCAGCTCCATAAACTGAACTCCACCGGAACAGAAGCCAGGTAATATGATTCGGGATCCAACGGAAGCAAATGCCATTTGCCCTGCACCCATATCAAAAGCAAACTGAGGATATTGCCTAATGCCAGACCGGAAAAGATCACTCTGGCTCCCAGCCTCATGAACACCCCTCTTATCTGGCTGTCACACGCGCCTATAGCCTTAAGCAGCCCTATCAACCTTACACGTTGGAGTATCAGTATGATCACACAGGTTATAAGCATGAAACCGCTTACACAGCCCATCAATATAAGAATAACGATTACATTCGTATCCAGAAGAGCCAACCAATTGAAGTATGCCGCTCCTGTATTCAACACCGTATTTACAGCCATTGCCTCGGAAATTTCACCACGGGCATGCGCATCCATCAAAGCTCCCTGCAATTCCTGAGCGAATAATGATATTTCATCAGTCTCCAGTCCGTTTATTTCCAAAGATTCTCCCTGTCCGTGGTTCATTCCACGCAATTTGGCCACCATCCCATACGGAGCGAAAACAATAGCCTCATCATAATCGCCAAAACCACTTGAATAAATACCCGATATCAGAAAACGCCGCGGACGGACAACACCGTCATTTATGAAATATGCATCAACCTTGTCACCCGTCGAAAGGTGCAGACGGTCTGAAATTTTCTGTGATATCACAATTCCGTTAGGCACTGAATCTGAAACAAGGTTCCCTTCTTTAAGCACGGATTTGCTGAACGAATCATCATGTCCATCTCCTAAAGCCCTGAAGCTAACACCTTGGAAATCATCTGCGGTTTTCAGTATACCGGTTTCTGAAACAGACAAAGCCACAGACAACTTTTCATTTTTACCCAAGCGGCTTGCAACTCTTTCAATCACCTGCCTTATACCTGGTTCATATGCAAGAGGCTCGTCACCGGCACCATATAAAGCCTGCAAAGGCATTACCCTTACCTGTGCATCAAACCCCATGATCTTCCTGGTTATCTCATTTTTGAAACCACCGACCACCGCGATAGAAAGCATCATCACAAAGACTGCCACAGCCACCCCTGCCACAGCCACGATTATGGCGGGCGGCAATTTATTACTTCCAGCCTCCCTCAAAGACAGGCGATTACTTATGAATGAGCCAATTGACATTTATGCTAGCTATATCCGAAACAATATAAAATACCTTAGAGTTAACAAAGCTACAAATATTTAATGTAACTGACAAAAATCCAAGAAGCGCTTTGTTTTGTTAATAATGTAAATAATTAACGTTTCAACCAATGAACACCTATTTATACAAACAGATCAGCAAGCGTTATAGAGGCCTCTATCCATTGGCACTAATGCTTTTATGCAATATCCACATCCACGCAGCAGAACTGCCTGACACAATCATGGTTATCAACACCACAGAAATCGAAGAACCAGCCGAAACAGATTCTATTAACTCCAACACGGCTTTGATTGTTGAAAACCATCCTGTAATCAATACAGTAGATGCCCAAGATGCTGAAAAAATTGCACCCGAAAGTTCATATGACCTGCCGGAAGCCCCAAAAATCAATATAGACGCGCCATACAGTGCCCGTGATACAATTGCTATTATAGATGGACGGCCACATTCCATATACTCACAACCGCTTTCATGGACCGGAAAAGATCCTTGGTGGCACGGAATGTGGATAAACACGGCAGTGGTAACAGGAGCATATATCGCCACGCTATTCGTGCTTGAATGCCTTCCTGAAGATGCTACGGCATGGAATCGCGACGAAATTACCAGCGTTCCGTTTTACAAAAGATGGTATCGAAACATTTTCAAGAAAGGACCCGAATGGGATCACGACAAATTTGTGTTCAACTGGGTGCTCCATCCCTATGCCGGCGCGGCATATTTCATGTGTGCACGCACATGTGGATTCAACTTCTGGCAATCAATGCTATATAGCGCCATTATATCAACCGTGGGATGGGAATTCGGAATAGAAGCATGTATGGAGCGGCCTTCATATCAGGATATTTTTGTCACCCCGCTAATAGGCAGCATAATCGGAGAAGGATTCTACAGGCTTAAACGGCTGATAGTAGACCGCAATTATGAAATTTTAGGTTCACAATATATCGGACATATTCTCGCATTTTTCCTTGATCCTGTAAATGAGGTCATCGGATGGCTCAGTCCGGGCACATGTCGTACCATAGGCCCCGGATGCATGCAGTCACAACCGTTGCTCATCCCCAATGGCGCGCCAGGCTCATCCCCTTCACTTGGCATATCATTTTCCGCCACTTTTTGAACCGGTTCCGTCGCACTGCACTGTATCCCCTCCGGCAGAAGCTACCAGCCACGGCGCATCAACCAGATATTTAAGCGCCGTGGCTGCTATCTGTTCAGACGTGATCGTATGGAGCAACTCCATGCGTGCGGCTGTATTGTTCGCCTGCGGGCCGAAACTATCTATGAAAATCCAATGGTCCATTACTGAGAACGGAGAATCAAACATGCCTGCGATCTGGCTCATCATGGTATTGCGTATGATCTGTAATTCCTGCTCAGTAGGAGGCTCCGTAGCAAGGCGTCTTATCTCACACGCTATCTCACTCTTTACAGATTCCACATACTTGTTGTCCGTTTCACATGATATAGTTACAAACGAACCTTCCATATAAGGAGTGAGCACAGCAGATATTCCGTAAGTATAGCCTTTCTCTTCTCTTATGACACTCATAAGCCTGCTGCCGAAATATCCCCCCAAAGCAAAAACTGTGACCCTAAGCAACTGATAGTCCGGATGGCCAAGCGGAATTACCGGTATTGTAATCCGCAACGCTGTCTGAAGAGAACCGCCTACCGGCGTATGGCGCACAGCACCTCCCACAGCAAAATCAGGCTCCATTATCCTGCGTGCCACTCCACCTTGCCCGAAACAGATGCTTGCTGCCATGTGTTTCACTCTTTCACGTAAGCCGGCATCTATCTGACCGCTCAGGTATACTTTTGGAGCCATCCCCTTTATCAACTTTCCGTACATGCTTATTATGTCGTCACGCACCACCTTGCGATATTCATCACCTCGTACAAACCGGTTTCTGGGATGTTTCTCGCCAAATGCCAATGCATTAGAGTTGATTTGCGCAAGTGTTTTTACCTTTTTCAAGGAAAGTTCCGCGGCAGAAGCTCGTTTCTCCTTCAATGGCATCAGGGTATCATCCGGAAAAGACGCACAATCTATTATCTCACATGCCAGAGGCAATATCTCGTCTGCGGTATGATTAAGCATATAGATGTTCAACAAAGTAGCATGCTGTCCCGGTTCCACATTTACCCATGCCCCGCAGGTTTCAAAAATATCAGATATTTCTGCACCGGAATGATGCACGCTTCCTTCAGTCAACATCTGGCACATTAGGTTATAAGCGGCACAATCGTCAACATCCACACTTCCCGCAGCCCAACCGAAAGTAATACGGCTCACCGGCTGCACCCCGCTGTCAAGTACCACCAGTTCCACTCCATTTGGGAGCAGCTCACGTTCCACTTCAGGCAAATGCCTCGCCTCTATCTGCCTTATACCAGGCACGATGGTCCGATCCGGTTCTTTTGTCATAAATTCAAGATAATGTTTTCAGATACTCCACAGCCGCAACAAGATCCTCAGGCGTGTCAATTCCTATAGTCATACTGTCGCTTACACCTACTTTTATCTTATAACCGTTTTGCAACCATCGCAACTGTTCAAGCGATTCTGCTATTTCCAAAGATGACTGAGGAAGGCGTGTGATACGTTCAAGCACATCTGCACGGTATGCATACATCCCTATATGTGTATAATATTGCATCGCAGATGGCCATAAGTTTCGTTCCAATCCCCGCTGATAAGGGATCACAGAACGACTGAAAAGCAGGGCAAAACCATTTGAATCAACTACAACCTTAGGAGAATTCGGATTTTCAAGAACCGCATAGCTCCCATCCATAGGGAAAGGACGCACAAGGGTGGCAATCTGTGCCGACTCATCTGAAAAACAGCCCATAATCTGCTCCAGTTGCGAAGGGTCAATAAAAGGTTCGTCACCTTGGATATTTATAACGACATCGGCGTCGCTTCCACAGCGTAAATAAGCCTCACGGCAACGGTCGGTTCCACTCCGGTGATCCTTGGAAGTCATTACCACTTTACCGCCGAAAGACTTTACTGTATCTTCTATCCTAGTGTCATCGGTGGCAACCCACACATCAGACAAGACAGAGGAAACCCTGCGGTAAACATGCTCTATCATTGTAGTTTCCCCAATCATTGCCAACGGCTTACCAGGGAAACGGGTTGAAGCATATCTGGCAGGAATGATGCCAATGAATTTTACAGACTGTTTCATTATTTATTGTCTTTTACCCTATTCAAATTGAAGCATCCACAACTTCGCGAGCCTTTTTGAGGCTCTCCACTATAGTAGCTGTCAAGGCTACCGGATCCTCCGCATCAGCTATCCCGGCGGATACCGCAACACCAGCACAACCTGCTTTAAAAAGCGAAACAAAATCCTCCTTAGAAATATCCCCGCAAGCCACAATATGAAAATCTATGTTTTCAATTATCAACTTACGTGTCATATCACCATAAAAAGCACCTTTGTTATAACATTGATCAGATACGGGAACCATAACATAATCCACATCCAAACCTATAAGATGCTTTATTTCCACAGCCGAACGTGCCGCCACACCTATGACTGCATTAGCTCCAAGACGCTCACGTGCCTTTATCACACTTTCACGGGAATTATCATGCATAAACAACCCATGAACCTTCATATCTTCCACAAGATCCACATCATCTTCAATTATAAGGAACGCTTCATGCTCCTGGCATAAAACCGCTATTTCCTTAGCCATATCACGCCAAGCAATTTCATCCCCTGCAAAATTTCTTTTTGAAAGCTGAATCCAACGGCATCCACCTTCCAAAACCATCTGTGCCTCTTCTGCGATTGAGAAACGTGAAGAATCTGTTGTTATAAATTGTAACATAGTCAACTCTTTTTTAATGACTGCAAATATACGGAATTATATACCATATGATGCCGATTGGCACGGTTTATTATGTAAATTAAATTTCACAGACCCGACATTTGATAAAGCAGTACAAACCAACACCGCAGGCAGACACATAATAAAGGCACTCATTTCCAACAGCTTTACCAGTTTGCATATTTATATATCAGAAAAGCCTGCCCAATCTTGGCAGACTGAAAACAGAAGAAGCGCCTTCACAGGTGCCATATCCTGTTTCTGTAGGCTTTCAGTTCCTTTTCCTGAAATTGGGCTATCGCTTTGTCTAATTCACGAAGTATTGCAGCTTTGTCATCCGGCAATGCTCCGGTGATTGGTACCGTATTTGAAATATGGTGGCCAAGTAAGTTGACTTTGATTTTCAATCTATCAATAAGTGTCCTCATCTCCATAAGACGTTCTAATTCCGGTTCCTCTATATATGTGCCGTCCAATACCTCCTGATATAACTGGGATTCCGGAAAGATGGTCAACGACACGATATTGACGATGCAAGGGTGAAGCCGGTTCAGCACATCGGCCGTGGCTATAGCGCTTGCCTCACCGTTTCCCTTTCCCCCAAGCCCGTTAAGGTAAAAAACATTGTAGTGTATTCCTGCCTCGTCAAGTTTTGACAGTTGCTTGAGAATGTCGGAGGAATGATATCCCTTGTCCATCCGCTCCAAAGTCGGGTCGTGGGCTGTCTCTATACCGATGTTAATGTTATCAAGTTTCAGATGGTGGAGGTTTTTCAATTCTTCCACAGACTTGGGCGCAATGTCAGTGACGCGGGCAAACATGCCGAACGATACCAGGTGTGGCAGATACTTCCTCAACAGGAGCGCCACCTCCAACAGCCTGTTATAACTCAGTGCAAAAGGATTCGCCCCAGTGAGATAGACACGTCGGGCGCGCGGTTGCCATTGCCTGATTATCTTAAGATCTTCCTCAACCTCGGAAAACGGAGACATACGGAACGGAGTTCCATGATAGAGACTGCAGAACTTGCACTTATGCCATGTACAGCCGGAAGTCAGTTGCAGGAGCTGGGAGCTGGCCTCATAAGGCGGCCGCCAAACCTGACCTGTGAAATGTAGCTCAGGATATATCATACATATATTGATAATTATTATTAATTTTGTCTCACAAAATTAGGTGATTATCAGAACGGAAGCAATAACTTACCACTAGGTTTGACCCTTACCTAAAAGTCAGTTTTGCTCGTTATCATCCCCTTTTGCACGATCGGATATGACAAAAAAATTAGATTACAGATACTGTAAGGCGGCTCCAATTCTTGAATGGCTCGGCAACAAGTGGACACTCGTCGTTCTCGTGAAGATTTCCAAGAATCAACCGGTGCGCTTCAATGAGCTGTACCGCGACATCCCGTCGGTATCGGAGAAAGTGCTGTCGCAGGTACTACGTCAGTTGACCATAGACGGCATAATCTGCCGGAAGCTCTTCCCCGAAGTTCCGCCACGGACGGAATACTCTGTGACAGACTTCGGTAAGACGCTTCTCCCTCATGTGGAGGCACTAATAAACTGGGGACGAGAAAACTTCGACCAAATAATGTCAAACCGGCAAAATTCAAAATAAGGTTTATGTTTATCGCGATTCCAACATCCGGGAGTTATACAATTTAAATTTAGAATATCAGTCGGATACTTGAAATGAACGAATCGGAAATCATCAAGTGGCCAACCCTCCGGTCGTTGGAAAAGATGCCATACATCGGAGGTTCGCCGATGAGTTTGCAACAGCTGAGATGGTTTATATTGTTGAAAACATTTTTGAAGATGGAGAATGGGCAATAATGGAGTGGAAAGATCCGTTGGGGCTTCGTGGTTGCGGATTCTTCCATATCCAAAGATAATCTTATCGTATATCAAAGAGGATATTGGGATAAACTTAGTTTTTTGAAACAGCACAACCTTCCTATTGAATAGTATAGTGGCCACTATGCCCCATAGCGAGATTATGGCATTTGTTAATAGGACGGAAAACTTTTTATCCGAATCCTTGTTTTATTTAAAGGAAACGATTAATTTTGCATCGTTTTCAACTAAGCGTCCGGCCGTCGGGGCGCTCAAGTTTCCCAAAAAAACTTTTCCAGAAGATACCATCGCTAAGTATCACCATTAATTACTGATCGTTCCAGCATACGTTATGCTTATGCGTGTTCAGTATATGGAAATTGTTACGACGCTTTCTAAAGAACTTATAACAATTAAACGTCTATTTGACATCAAGTTCATTTTTTCTGAAAACCAATGGTATTTATAGCCATTCCTCTCCATCGTTTTATACATCGTCACATTATCAACCTGAACTAAAATCAGAAGAAGAAAATATTGTGTCATGGAAGCCCGGTGCAATCCATGTAATGAGCTTTCTTTCACCTCAAAAAATTTATCCGTTACACATAATCTATGTTCACAATCACGGAATTATATGACATGTCTGACGAGCAGTTAAAAACAACTGCTTCCGAATTAGGCATAAAAAAAGCTAATCCTGCAAAACGGGAAGAATTGATTTATAAAATTCTTGACCAACAAGCTATAAATTACGCGGCCACTGACACGGAAGATTCCACACGCCGCAGAGGTCGTAAACCGAAAAACCAGTCACAGGCAACTCTGGATAAAAACACTTCAGAAAACGAATCTGCAGATCCTCAATCCACTCAGAAAAATGAAAACGTCTCTGCACGACAAGAAAATGCAAAAAAACGTGGACGAAAACCGCGTAACGCATCTGGAGACAAAAAATCTGATGTAGATATTACAGAAAATGCGGCTGACCAGCCAGCAGAGCCTGTTGCAACAGAAAACAAGCAGCCTGCAGCTGATGAAAATGAACAAGAGGCCACTGCACCCAAAAAACGCGGGCGAAAACCCAAAAACAAGCAATCGCAACAGCAACAGCCGGAAGCAAACAATGAGCCAGAAATGCCAGCGATTCCTCTTGAGGATACCATCTCCGATTCCAAAAATGCGATATCGCCTGTTGATACCTCCAAAAACAACGCTCTTGTTGCACTGCAAATCACGCCTGATAATAACAATGCTGCCGCCACAGAATCCGTTCTTGAACCCACTGCAGAAGAGGCTTTGGCAATAGGGCTGGATGCAAATAGCGACACTGTACCATCTGCTGAACATAAAACAGTCACAACTATACCCGCACAGATAGCTCAGGAAAACGCTAATAATACAACAGAACAACGCCAAAACAACGGACCACGCGTATTCGGACGTAAAGTAGACGAATCTTTCGGCGCTTTCTTTCCCCATGCAGCCGGTAAAAGTTTTACACACCGTTCTCAGCGCGACCGTGACCAGGCTCCATATACCCCAGTTCCGGCTCCTATAATAATACGTGAACCATCGGCTGAAACGCAACAACCGGAACCGAAAGGTAAAAAAGCAAAGAGAAAAGCCCAGCAACAGATGAAGCAACAGCAGATGCAACCAAAAATGCCTGCCTACAACTTTACAGGAATGCTTCACTCAGAAGGCGTACTCGAAATAACACCGGACGGATACGGATTCCTTCGCTCAAGCGACTATAACTATCTTACATCTCCCGATGACGTCTACGTAACACAGGCTCAAATAAAACAATATGGCCTAAAGACAGGAGATGTTGTAGAATGCACCATAAATCCTCCGCGGGAAGGAGAAAAATACTTCCCGATGGACCAGGCTATAAGCATTAACGGCCGACAACCGGAATTCATACGGGATCGTGTGCCGTTTGAGCATCTTACCCCATTGTTCCCGGAAGAAAAATTCAACCTTTGCGGAGGGCAATCCAACAACCTTTCCACACGTGTGGTAGACATGTTCGCTCCAATCGGAAAAGGACAAAGGGCATTAATAGTAGCTCCTCCAAAAACCGGTAAAACAATACTTCTGAAAGATATAGCAAACGCAATTGCTGAAAACCATCCGGAAGTCTACATCATGATCCTGCTCATTGACGAACGCCCTGAAGAAGTAACAGACATGAGCCGCAGTGTAAATGCAGAAGTTATTGCATCCACATTTGATGAACCGGCAGACCGTCATGTGAAAATTGCCGGAATCGTACTTGAAAAAGCCAAACGCATGGTAGAATGTGGACACGACGTCGTAATTCTCCTTGACTCAATCACACGACTTGCACGAGCCTACAACACCGCCCAGCCGGCATCCGGTAAAATCTTATCAGGAGGTGTGGATGCCAATGCCCTGCAGAAACCAAAACGATTCTTCGGAGCTGCACGAAACATAGAAGGAGGAGGATCGCTGACAATCATAGCCACAGCGCTAACCGAAACATCATCCAAAATGGATGAAGTGATTTTCGAGGAATTCAAAGGCACTGGCAACATGGAACTGCAGCTTGACCGCAAACTTTCCAACAAGCGCATATTCCCCGCAGTTGACATCATGGCCTCCTCCACACGCCGCGATGATCTGCTTCTGCGCTCAGAAACACTCAATCGCATGTGGATATTACGCCGATTCCTATCAGACCGCAACTCTATAGAGGCCATGGAATTTATCAAAGACCGTATGGATCGCACATACGATAACGACGAATTGCTGCGCACCATGGGAGACTAAAACACTTTGGTCTCGGCACAATATATAAACGAGGCTGCGTCAAAATTGACGCAGCCTCTTGCTATTATTATAACTGCATTCGAATAGGAATTAACGGCGCATGGTAAAAAAGCAGTGTTTGTGGGATAAAAAGCATACCTTTGTAGTAGAAAATAAACTGCAATGGAAAAGAACCCTTATATAGAGTTGGCGGAATGCCTTCTGCCGGAAGAGATGGTTGAATATTTTGAGGTCGTCAAGGTAGAGAAAACCGCAGAGACGCTTGACGTGACATTGGAAGAGCGAGACAACGGAGTAGAGGGATATGAAGCCGGGCAACTGCGTCCCAACGGATTCTACGATGAGAGCGTTGTCAGGGATTACCCGGTCAGAGGGCGCAAGATGTCGTTCCATGTCAGACGTCGCCGATGGGTTGAGATTGAAACAGGCAAAAGTGTCAGCCGGCAATGGGATTTAGTAGCCGAAGGTACCCGCTTCTCGAAAGAGTTTGCGGCTTTTTTAAAAGGGTTGCTTGGACAGATACCCGATTACGGGCCGCTCTCTTGAGTGGTTTTTCGATATAGACGGGGATTTGTTCGAGCGTCAGTACAAGCGTCATCTCAGCGGCTATTGGGAGTGGAAGGATATGGCAGAAGGGCTTCATGCTGAGCAATGGCGCGTGTTCCCACAGAATATCGGGCCTCATCTGAGTATTGACGAGACATCGCTGAGCCGTGGCGAGCTGTACACAATCGTGACCAATAAAGAGGCTCATGGTCGTGCGAACTCTATTGTAGCGATAGTTCTGGGGACGGATGCTGACACTGTCATACACGCTCTGCGTCAGATAAAAAGCGAGTTGCGCAACAAAGTCACCGAGATTACGCTCGACCTTTCGGACAGCATGAACAAGATCTGCCGCATGGCTTTTCCGAGGGCATCGCGTGTGATTGACCGGTTCCATGTGCAGAGGCTTGCGCTTGACGCAGTACAGGAAATCCGCATAAAGCACCGGTGGGATGCCATAAACGCCGAGACCGACGCCAGGGAGAACGCAAAGCTTGATGGACGCAAATATGTGGCAGAGAGACTTGAAAACGGAGACACGCTCAAAGAGCTGCTTGCACGCGGACGTTATGCGCTGTTCAAATCTCCTGAAAAGTGGACTGTCACTCAGCGGCAACGTGCAATGATGTTGTTCGGACTATATCCTGACTTGAAGGAGGCATATTGGCTCTCTCAGGACCTCAGGGCAATATTCAACAGACGATCGACCAAAGACAGTGCCCGGTTGAATCTCGCTCGCTGGTACAACCGCGTTGCAGACTCCGGCTTCAAGTCGTTCAACACCATTGCCGCTACATTTTACGAACACTCTGAAGAGATACTCAACTTCTACGACAACCGATCAACCAATGCCTCTGCCGAATCAATAAACTCAAAAATCAAGGCTTTCAGGGCTAAACTGCACGGCGTAAACGACACCAAATTCTTCATCTTCCGTCTATGCAACATCTACGCTTAAACACAGCTTTTTTACCATGCGCCGAATTAACCGACATTTAAATTAAACTTTATTCCTTACTCACTATTTATCAAGCGTATCGTATTATTTATGTTATTCTGGAAAATTCAGTTTTTTACTATGCGCCAATTGCTTGTTGAGAGTATAACAAATCCACCAACTAAAGTTCTAAGTAAATGTCTTTTAAAGATTTATCTTAAACAGACCAACGCTATGTCAAATAGGATTTGAGAGTAGGACAAAAAATTTATTCAAATTTATTATTCCGTTAGTTGTTTATTTTAATAAAAAACTATACCTTTGCGAAAACGGTGCCATTGCAATATTAAAAACACTCTTGTCATCATATTAAATTAGGATAACCTTTGTGATAAATTAATAATTGTAGTGACTGCATACAGGCATAATATCCATCATAACACATTTCCAACACATGCGTACATCACTACAAACAAAGACAAAGCGCATTACAATACTTATGGGAGCGACATTGCTTGTCGGCCTTGGTTTGGCTAACGCTCAGGCTACCCAGGGGATTCCACGCACCAAGTTATCTTTAGAAACAGAGATTTCCTTACAAAACGATGAATTTTATACAACCATATTGCCATTATGGGAAACTGACTTGGACAATCTTGACGGCTATCAGAACAACAATTCAATAGCCGTATCCGATGAAACCGTATATGTATGTGTAAACAATATTGATCCTATTGAGACTGGAGAAAATCCTGGTACTATTTTTATCCGTAGGTTCAACACACTTAACGGACAGGAACTACAGCCTTGGCTGATTGAATGTCCTGAAGAATACAAACCCCTTAAAAAAAACATTGTATCAGACCAGACAACCTATACGGCAAAAGATGCCAACAACTTCGTTATAACAAACGATGATGCCGGAAATCTGATGCTTGTCACTTTACTTGCAAAAAGTACCTCTCCCACATCACCGCAGTTGCACTTCATACCTCTTTCAAATGATGGAGAACTACTGACAGATAATAAAACCGAAGTAACAATCCAGACAGGATTCAACTGTTTCGACAGTAAAGGGGATGCATGTCTCCTTACAAAAGTGGACCGTGTG
The DNA here is from genome assembly GCA_947643665.1 of uncultured Porphyromonadaceae bacterium. Taxonomy (GTDB): domain Bacteria; phylum Bacteroidota; class Bacteroidia; order Bacteroidales; family Muribaculaceae; genus UBA7173. The sequence continues at coordinate 18,603 of CANRWW010000033.1, forward strand.
GAAGGAGACATTGCATCCGGAAACTACAAGATAAGCCTACTTCCAGGATGGACACATATGCCATACAATGGAATATATTATTATGACTATACCGAAATTACCGTTTCTACAAACGAAAACGGTGAAAAAACGGTTGACAAGTATCTGTCACGTCTTAATCTTGAAGAAAACCATCCAAATGACGCATGGGGAAAAGTATTGCGTCCGGAAATCCATTTTGTATCAGGACAGGCACAATATGCCGTGGTAACGACTACAAAGGCAGCCGATTTAAAAGGCTACGGAGCGCCCATGCTATATAGAAGAAACGGAATTGGAAACGATATAAAATTTCTCAACCGAGAGCCTCTTCCCGGCAATACATCCGAACAAAAAGTATGCCGTGGATTTTACACACTTAACCACGGCAACCATATATTAGCCGTATATCCTAAACATTTCGATGAAACAAATGGCGCGCAATTTGTGATCACAGAATGGCCAGACGCATCAACATTCTCTAGCATGGACAATACATATGCCACAATGCCGTCGGATCCATTCGCATTCCCCCGCAAAATAGCACCCAGCTACTACAGGCAACTGATCGCATCGCGCAAAGTAAACCACGACAACATATCCGGATGGAACAGGCCGGAAGGTGATGAGACACCTGTCTCCGACATATTCATATGCACTCCGGGAAGTGGTATCGCAGCATACCGGGTTACTCCATCAGACCATACTACTGCCCTCTCGGAAAATATGGCAATTTCACCTGCCACCCAACCAATGTGGCTTGATGGAAATGTATTGCACATAGATGACACCTTGATATGCGGCAACAACCATCTGACAATAACCGATATGGGAGGACGCATAATATATTCCTCAATACCATCTTCAGCTCAACTGTCACTTGACCGTTTCCCCAACGGCATATATATTGCCTCCTTTGGGGATGCACACCTGAAGGTTGCAGTCAAATAGGAACCAGAATATCAATAAATTACAACATAAAAATGTCCTGAAAGTTTTATAATGCTTTCAGGACATTTTTATGTTATCGGATTAACCGTTATCTCACGGATACTTTGGCAGAAAGCTCCACTCCGTTGGCATCAACAGCCTTTACTATGTAGACGCCATTATCAAGATTTGCAAGTTGCAAGGAGTTTTTATCGTTTACGCACTTTAGTTCCTGGCCTGATACCCCGTACACTTTTATGCTTTTGGCATTACTGCCGTCGGAAATCTTTACAATACGTGTTCCAGCATCATACGAAATCCCAGCCGATGCCGCACCGGCAACATTGACAGAACCCGAACTGATATATTCGTTATCACGCACTTTGCATATTTCATCGGGTGTAAGGATACCTTTAAAGAAATACAATTCGTCAATCATTCCGTGCCAATAGTCCTTATTGGCCTTATGTCCTCCTATCCTGAAACCTCCGCTACAAGCCTCAAACACATTTGCAGGCACAGTGCTGTCACGCTCACCGTTCACATAGAAAGTGACCGTCTGGTCAGACGGATTGCATACGATAGCTATATGCTGCCACTCTCCACGCTTGAAGGCTCCTGCAGTCGAACGATTATGCTTGTTTCCAAGAAAATTCACATAATAATAGTTTACATCGCCACCGCCGACGGGTTGTTCCAATCTGGTAAAAAGAGTGATTCTTCCAGTACCGGCATTGTCTTTCTGAGCCATTATTACCTGGTCACGAAAATACACCCCATCCTGCACCGTGCCTGAAGTAGGTACGGCAGTCTCTTCATCATACACCCATGCACATACCGTATATTGGGTATCTTTTGAATTTACAAGGCCATTTACATTCAGGTCTACATATTGCGCATTCCCGTCCAATGCAAGCGCTTTCCCAAACTTTCCTTCCTTGAAGCTGTATCCGTGGGGAGTAAGAGGATAATTATTATCTGATGCATCTTCAAGGGTCTCATCAAAAGGGAAATAAAATACCAGCTCCTTCTCTGTGTCAGGTATATCCTCCTCTACTTTAAGGCCTACGCTCTTTGCCCAGGTATTCCATTTCTGTTTAAGTTCCCTCACCTTGTCGGGATTCTCTGCCGAGACATTGTTTGTCTCGGAATAGTCGTTGGCCAAATTGAACAACTGCCATCCGCCACCACAAAGCGATGTGAGTTTCCAGTCACCGACACGCACTGCACGCCCTGTCTCATGCTCCCAGAAGATAGTTCGCTCACTATCCCAATGACTGCCATCCATAATAGGCTTCAGGCTGCGGCCTTCCGCTGCCAAAGGCTGAATGGCATTGCCTTTATAAGTCTCCGGATATTCGGCGCCGGCGAGCTCTATACAGGTAGGCATCAGATCTATAAAATGGCATGGATCATCAACTATGCTTCCGCTTTTTGCTTTCAGCCCATCCGGCCAGCTTACAATCGTAGGCGCGGCAATTCCACCATGGAACGACTCTCTCTTCCAATAACGGAACGGAGTATTGACTGCTCCTCCCCATCCTGTGCCAAGATAGTTGTATGTAAGTTGGTCACCCGGTACCGGGGCATTGTGTACCACCATACGTCCGTCGCGAGTACGGTCGTGCCTGTCGAAATCACCGATATTGTAATTTTCGGAAGATGCCCCGTTGTCAGATGTGAAAATGATGATTGTATTGTCATACTCACCTGTCGCTTTAAGTTTGGCTATGATCTGCCCTACACCTTGATCGACACAATCAATCATAGCGGCATGCACCTCCATGTTGGCAGCCTGGAATTGTTTGTCAGATTCATTAGCCCACAGACGTCCTGACTCATTTTTGGCACGAGGTGTCTGCGACGGGTCAACAAGCCCCAACTCAACCATACGGTCATATCGCTTTTCGCGCATTACATCCCAACCCTCATCATACTTACCTTTGTATTTGGCTATATCTTCCGGTTTGGCATGCAACGGCCAGTGAGGAGCGTTATATGAAACATACATGAAAAACGGCTCCTCTTTCTGCGAAAGATCGTCAATCATGTCCACGGCTTTTTCGGTTATGAAGTCTGTGGAATAAAATCCTTCAGGAATGGCATCCGTATAAATGGCTTCTTCATTGTGGACAAGCGAGAATGGATCAAAATGGTCTACAACACCCCATATAGTGCCCCAATGCTCTTCAAAACCGCGATTGCAAGGATAGGTGTCTATCGGTGCGAACGGACGGTTATTAAACGTATTCTGATGGGAAAGCCACGCCATCTGGTCTGCCTTGTTGCCTATGCCCTGGGTAAGCGACAAATGCCACTTGCCACTCATTGCTGTGTGGTATCCAGCCTCCCGAAGAACCTCCGGAATAGTCACACACTCCTTGTTAAGGCTCAGTCCCATACCCGTAATACCGACCTGCTGGGCATACAAACCTGTCAAAAGTGACGCACGGGAAGGGCAACTGCGGCCTGAATTAAAAAACTGGGTAAAACGGATACCTTTTTCGGCAAGACCGTCAAGATTCGGCGAATCAACTTCACCTCCGAAACAACCGAGGTCAGAATACCCCATGTCATCCACAACAATAAGCATGATGTTAGGACGCTTGGCATCCTGCTGCTGGGCGAAGCCAAACACTGGCAACATCGCTGTGGCAGACATGATCAGCTTCTTTGAATTGGTTATGTTCATAACAAAATTAATATAATATGTGATATTGTTTTATCTAATAACCGCTTAATTAACACTAAATTTATATGGAGTATCATTAAGGGTGACAACTATTACCCCATGCGATTTCCAAGGGAAGGAGTAATCTTCTGATATACCGCGCTGACGAAACTGAAGGACCCCGTCTGAAGAATATACCGAAAGAACCGAATATTCAGGAGCATCGGAGACTACAATATTACCATCATGATAGCTCACAAAACCAGATTTTTTTGCTACCGGAACACTAACGTAACTTCCTTCCGGAGTCTCATAAGCCCCCATATCAACCCGCACACCTTGTATCCGTTTCCCACATTGAAGATCATATGCGCTTACTGCGGCATAATTGTCATCCCCGGCATCTATACATGGAGAGTTTTCTGCAAGGGTATAAGATGCTTTTTCAATTTCAGATACCATAGATTTATCACCGGAATACCCGTATACCGATGCCGGATCGGAGAAACAGGGTGATATTACTTCAGATAGAACCATATGCCCCTCATCATCCCCATCCGTGAACTTTTTACTTGCGCTCTCTATGGCAGAATACCTGGATACAACCGAACCACCGCCATTTACATCAGAATTCTGGCCGCAACTGCTGAATTTGCCATTACCTTTGTTATGATATGCTATCGAATTGTATATGTTGATATTCGACGTATTGTTTCCGAGACCGAAAGCACCACCAGGCCCCGTAGACACATTATTTGCAAAGGTACAGTTGATAACTGTTGCAGTAACACCGCCACCGACCTGGACAGCTCCCCCGTTGCCCGACGATGTATTGTTCACAAACAGCGAATTCTCAATTCTTATATGGCCTAAATGGCAGTGGATGGCAGCGCCGTTTTTACCGTTTTGGGTACGGTTGTTCCGGAAAACACAGTTTCGCACCACTGCACCGTTGGCAAGTATGACACCTCCACCGTTACCATTTCCATTGGCATTCGGCTGGTTTACACCATTCTGCACTATCAGCCCGTCAATTACTGAAGTCACAGGCATATCCAGATTACTGTTTCTGAACGGGGATATTTTGCCGCCACCGTCAACAACCGTCGGGTTCTCAGCCCAATTACGGGCATCAAGTTCCTTCTCTGTGCCATTGAATCCGCCGTAAATCTCAAGTTTGTCAATATTCACAGATCTGTCCAAATTATATACCCCTCCCTTAAGCCATAATATGGTATTTCCTACAGAACTCTCTGCCAAAACAAGCGCATGTCCCAAAGATGTGGCATCAGACCATGAAGAACCTCCGGCATCAGCGTCACCGTCTGCCGACACATATATTACCGGGATCTCATCAGACGGGGCACCGTTGTCAAACTCATATGCCCCCATGTCAATCTGCTTTCCGGACAGCCGGCGCTGGTGTCCGAGGTCGTAATCCAATTTTGAGGTAAGATTTATGTTACCGCGGTCAATACATTGTGATCCTTCATTCAAAACATATGATGCATCAGCCACCTGTGCGATATCCTCCGGTAACGACGCATATCCTTCCACCTGTGCTGGTGACAAGAACCCCGGAGAATTTTCCTCAGACAAAAACAGATGATTCACATCATCCCCATCCGTGAATTTTTTACTCTCGCTCTCTATGGCGGAATGCTTAGATACGACCACGCCACCACCGTTTACATCGGAATTCTGACCGTAACTGCTCCGTTTCCCGTTGCCGCGGTTCTTATAGGCTATGGTGTTATACAGATTAAGGTTGGATGTATTGGTGCCGAGGCCGAAAGCACCACCGGGACCAGATGATATATTGTTCGCGAAAGTGCAGTTTATCACATTTGCAGTAACTCCACCCCCTACCTGAATGGCACCACCGTTGCCTGTTGAGGAGTTATTGACGAATAAACTGTTTTCTACCGTGACCGTACCAATATGGCAATGTATCGCCGCACCGTTTTTACCGTTCTGGGTACGGTTGTTTCTGAAAATACAATTCCGCACAATTGCACCATTAGTGAGAATCGCAGCGCCACCGTTACCATTGCCATTGGCATTTGGCTGATTGATGCCATTTTGCACAACCAACCCGTCTATGACAGTGCTTACGGTTGCATCAAGATTATTGTTACGGAACGGCGACACTTTGCCGCCACCGTCTATTATGGTCTGGTTTCCCACCCAGTCACGTTCGCCAAGACGCTTTTCAGTTCCATCGAAACCGCCATAAAACCTTAAATTGTCTGCGTTGAGCGTAGATGCCACATCATACGTACCCTTTTTAAGCCATATCTGCGTACCTGATATGTCCCTTCCCATCAAAATGGCATTTTCCAACGTGGTTACCTTGTCCCATGTGGAGCCGTCTGCCATGGCATCGCCATCGGCAGCCACGTGTATCACATGGTCGGCATATTGTCGGTAAGCTCCATTGAACCATTCTATAGCAGCTTTCTTTAGACGTTCCGTTATTGCAGGATTCTCGAATGCCACATTGTGCAGTTCATTGAAATCAGTAGCCATGTTGTATAGCTCGGTACTGGAACCGTCGGCATTTACAAGAAGTTTCCAGTCGCCGTCGCGCACACCGATATGCGGGCTTATGCGGTCACCTTTCGTCTTGCCGAATTCCCAGAAAAGCGGTGTTTGGCGCTCCTCTGTTGAATTGCCCAACAGCACATCACTCATGTCCTTACCGTCAAGAGGATATTTGGTAGGGACATCCACACCTGCTATCGAACATAACGAAGGAAAAAGATCCACCATGCACACAACCGAAGATGTGTTTACCTGTGCGGCATCAATCACACCCGGCCATCTGATTATAAACGGCATGCGTATGCCGCCTTCATAAAGCGTGCCCTTCTGCCCGCGGAAAGAGTTTGTGCGGTGTCCGTCAAAAGCCGGCGCCGGACCGTTGTCGCCAGTGAAAATCACTATCGTATTCTCATCAATCCCAAGATCTTTGAGCCCCTGCATGAACCGGCCTATCTGACGGTCAAGTTCTGCCAAGACTATGGCAAACGATGCTGAAGATTCCCGTTGCGACGCTTCATCATTCTCATAAACCCATGGGGTGTGCACATCATCCGGCCAAAGGTTCACAAAACAAGGCTCACCTTTGTGGCGTGAAAGGAAATCAAGCGTACGATCCACAAAATATGCAGTCCTGTCCCAACGTTTCACCTCATCAGTCGCTGCCCATATCCAGTTGCTTGAAGTAAGTTTCGGATCAGGATCCGGGCTTTCCCATGTAGAGGAATATTCATCGAAACCATATTTCGTGATTGCTGGGGCATTTTTCACATCACGTCCTCCACCCATATGCCACTTGCCGAAATGGCCGGTCGTATACCCTCCGGCTTTCAGCGCACGCGCCATGGACGGTGCATCGGCATCCAAGAAATCGTTCTGTTCGTTACGGGCGTTGCCAGCCCTTTCCTGTAGGAATGTATTTATTCCCCACCGGGTTGGATACATTCCAGTCGTAAGCCCCACACGCGATGGGGAACTTATCGGACACGACGTATAAAATTGTTTAAGGCTCAGCCCCTCTTCAGCCATCCGGTCTATGTTTGGAGTCGGGGCATAGTCTCCACCGAAACACCAAGGATCGGAATAACCCATGTCATCTATATTGATGACGACTATATTGGGTTTTTGACTGGGATTTTTCTGGGCGATTGCCGCCGTAGGAAGCAATGCGCAAGCAGACAGCAACAACTGCTCTGGCTGTAGTTTTTTCATGGTTATGAGTTTTATTGATAATCCATTTGCAAATATAGGCAAATTATTTTTAACACCAAAAGCCGTGTTCCTGGTTCCATACAAACAGACCCTCCAGTATTACTTCATCGTCCGGGATGAACCAATGACAGACTACGACTGTTAAAAATATGTGAAAGAAAAAGATATAAATATACGAATTGCCAAGATTCGGGAACTTACCGAACAGAACAGCATAAACCGCTGGGAACTTATGCGCTACTACGGTTCAGGAATTACAGTTACGCTTGAGTCCTGTTTTCATGCGCGTCCAGCCAGACATTGCGTATCGCTTACTATCGCCGCCAGGTATCATTACATCCGTAATCAACTTAGGCATAACCTGCTATATTATGGCATAGAAGTTTTTTTCGATATTGAGCCATTCAATTCCCTAAATTCCGGTGAAAACAGCGAGGTGACACTGCCCCCTAGGCTGATGACCATAATGTACGGAGTTGCCGTCGGTGCATTGCGTGGCATGTTGGCTCAAAGAGTTGAACACACCCAACTGCGCGACTATCCGTTGCCATTGGTCAACATCTCCGAACTTGTAAGCCGGCATATCTATGGCACTCCAGTACCGGAACATGCCATACCTTTGATTGATTACAGATACAATTGAAAATGAAACACCTTCTATTAATATTCTGTCTGGCACTTACAACGACCGTATCAAGTGCCACAGCATGGATCATTCCCGATGAAGTGCTGCATTACAGTGTAAGATTCAAATGGGGGCTTGTAGATGCCAATGTTGGAGTCGCAAAACTATCAACCCGCAACATACCTGATACCGGCAGATTCATAGCCACACTATCCGGAAAATCAATTGATCTCTTCGGTCATTATTACGAAGCGGAAGACACGATAACCGGTTCCATAATGTCTGATGCCGTAAAACTCAATTCCACACAGACAATAAGCCAAGAACATGGGATATTTGACATTGAAACCATCCACGGGAATGCCATAAAATCACATGTAAGCGATTATGGATCCGGACTTACCACCGATTTGCTAAGTGTCTTTTATTACATGCGCCAGATCAATTATAGCGATTTTCCGGCCGGGCAGGATTTTCATATAAATGTGATAGACGGCACACAAGTGGAAATGCTTGACATAACCTATCTCGGAAAAGAGAATCTAGCAAGCGGAGAGGAAACTTTCAAAATATACCTTACGTTTACATCCAGAGACAGTGGCAAATCAGATAGCATGAATGTTTGGATTTCTACCGACAGCCAACGCATACCGCTAATAATCAACGCCACC
>CANRWW010000034.1 GCA_947643665.1 uncultured Porphyromonadaceae bacterium
CTTAACACTCCTTATTGTATTTTGTATGTTTAAAATAAGTCAAGATGACTTCAGTAACAACGTTTTTACTCTATCGTGACTATACGATATTTCTGTGATCCGAGACCGAGTTTTTCAGCATGTTCTATTGTATGTGTTCCATGCCGTGAGTTTATACGCTCTATCAGATCTGCCTTACCCGGATCTTCGGAATTGAACACCATATCCACGCATGCGCGGTCAAGAGCTACCGGATCAAGGGAGGCCAATATGCCTATGTCTCCCATTTTCGGAGTTTCCGGGTCACCGTCGCAATCGCAGTCTACCGACAGTTTATTGGCCACGCTTATGTATATCACTTTATCACCCATATGGTCAATCACCCCCTTGCATGCTTCGGCCATTGATTCCAGGAATGCGTCCTGCTCAGGAAGATTATTCCACAAATCCCCGGCATCTTCAACTTTACCGGCAGTATGGATATATGCCTTTCCATTGGATGAGGCAATCCCTATGGAAATATTCTTAAGCGCGCCGCCATACCCTCCCATCGCATGCCCCTTGAAATGGGAAAGCACCACAAGAAAATCATAATTCAGGAAATTTTTTCCAACGATGTCATATTTGAGATGTGTTCCACCTTCAACCGGTATTTTCACTTCCCCGTCGGCATCCATTATATCAACGTTGGCAATTGTGGTAAAGCCATGCTCACGGGCAGCTTCAAGATGTTTTTCAGTGGAATTGCGGTTGCCGTCATATGCCGTATTGCACTCCACGATAGTGCCGTTCACCTCTTTTACCAGCGGAGCGATAAGTGTGGGATCAAGATGGTTTGATTTATTTGATTCGCCGGTAGAAAGTTTCACCGCCACATTATTGCCTTCGGCCTTACGACCAAGGGCATTATAGATTTTCACGAGGTTTTCCGGGGTGATTTCCTTAATGAAATATACTGCTGGTATGCTGTCCCTGGAGGCATTGCCACCATCGGCGGATGCCTCAGGCTGCGCTTTAGCACCTGTGCATGCAGAGCATGCAACGGCAGCAGCAGCAACTGTAGATAGAAAAATAGTTTTTTTCATATGGATTGTATTATTTGATTGTATTTCCGGATATGTTCTTGCGTACTTGTCAGTTGGTTGAGAAAGAGAGTTTGATCCCGCCCATCGCCGTGAAACCATGCATAGGATAACCGCGCATAAGGGTGTATCGCGCGCCTGTCACATTTTCAAGACGAGCAAATATGGCCGCAGATCTGCATGGAGTGTATGATATCTTGAAATCAAGGGTGGCATAACTCTGCAAAGGCATGAGGTCAGAAACATATAAACGGGCAACACCTTTCAACTGCGCACTGACCGTAAGCGGTTTCAACGGTTGCCAGTCGGCTCCTAGGGAATATTGGTGTCGGGGAGCCCCGGTGAGATTGTCAAGAGAAGTATGCAAATAGCTGTATGATGCATTCAACCACAACTTCTTCGCAGGACGGCTCTCCATTGCAACTTCCACACCTTTGTTTATAAACCTGCCGGTGTTTACATTGCGCATATCCACAACCTGGATCATTTCCGAGCCGGAACTATAATAAAATGTCAGCGATCCCCGCAGCAGTTCATCCCATCCCTGTGCCACCGAAACCTCATAATTAATCATTTTCTCAGGACGCAGATCTGGATTCGCCATCTTATACAGATAAAGTTCCCTGAACGACGGATTGCGATATCCCATGGCTACAGCGCCCTTAAGTGTCATTCCCCAGGGAAGATTGCCTACGATGCCACCTTGAGGAATCCAGCGGGTGGTAAAACGGTCGCTGTTTGCCATGCGTATGCCGCCATTGAGAACCAGGCATTCGCCAAGAAGCGACTGCGCCAATGTGGCATATGGGGAATATTCTTTGATTTTCTGGCGTTCCATTGTCTGAAGGCTTCCCGGCGTATGCACATGTCCCCCCGACACAGGTATTTTACCTGTATATATGTCAAAATCAAAACCGGCAGTAGCGTCTGCACCTGTCCATGGCGCAAAATTCTGGTAAAGCATAACTCCGATCCTATCGTCAAGGCTGTGGAAATGCCTTGGATCGTCAATGAAATGGTTGCCGTAACTGTAATAGACGCGTATGTCTCCGGATATATTCTCCCCATAACGGTTGCTTATAGCCAGTGACACATCTCCGCGCGTAATACTCTGATGATATACGACATTGCTGGCAGGATCGCTCAGACGCGGAAAAACAGGATCGTTGCCCTTGAAATTCATAAGAGTATAATCCACCATCCCCTTCCAATTGGAACTTATGTCATAACCGACCTTCAAGAAACCCGACATCTGTTTGAAATCGAAATTGTCACATGTTCCGTCAGTGCGGTCATAACTCAGTGAAAGCATTGACGAGAAACGTCCGAAATGATTGGAGTTGGCAAGCGTGGTGAGCCATGTATTATATGATCCGTACTGCGTTGTGAGGGTTGTATGGTTCCCATGCCGGCGCTCACGCTTGGTTATTACATTTATAACTCCAGCCATGGCATTGGAGCCGTATAGGACCGATCCAGGCCCTCGGAGCACTTCCACACGCTCTACGTTTTCCTTGTCGTAGAAATCCGCCACATGATGGGAATATATCCCAGCGAACTGTGGCTGACCGTCAACCATCATCAGCACAGCACTCGCCCTATCTCCACCCACACCGCGCATCTTCATATGCCCGGAACCGCCATTGCTGCCCACGCCGAATCCTAGAATGCTCCTTTCTGTCACAAAAAGGCTCGGGACACTCCCGGAAAGCACTGAAAGCAACTGCGTGGTGCCAGCAGTCTCAAGTTGCCTGTTGTCAACAACAGACACAGTGTATGGAATCAGATTGGAGCGCATTGCCTGATTACTTCCGGTCACGACTACCTCACTCAAAGAGGTTGACATATCCAATGTATCAGATTTCTCTGACGCACGCAAACCTTGGGAACATAATAAAAGCAAAAATGCCGCCATAATATGATGAAATCCTGATCTATTCATCCCTTACCATTTATAAGGTTTCAAATAATAATTTTTTTCCTGACAAAAGTACTACTTCTCAAACATATTTCAATTACCATTTTTCCCGTAGCTTTTGATTATATTTCCCGCTATACCCGGTATAATTGACAAAGCCACATATTACAACGAAAATAATAGTTATAAAACTTGCACAACTAAAAATATCGTTATATCTTTGCGACAAAGAATAAAACACAAAAAATCCAGTAAGATGAAACAACGTAAACCGCAAACCTCCCTTACCGACAAAGAAGAAGAAATAATGCTTCTTTTCTGGAACCACGGCGAACTGAAGGTTAAGGATGTACTTGACCTCATCCCGGAACCAAAACCACATGTAAACACCATTAGCACCTTCGTACGCGCCCTTGAAACCAAAGGCTATCTCGGGCATTACGCCAAAGGAACCGGATTTGTATATTTTCCAATCAAACCTATGGAGGAATACCGCCGTGGCACTTTCGGTAAGATGATTCGCAGTTTCTTCAGCAACAGCTATATGAAAGCTGTCAGCGCCTTTGTGGAAGATGAAAAACTAAGCGCGGACGAGCTTAAAGAACTCTTAAAAATGATTGAAGAGAATACCCCCCCCAAGAAGAATCAGTAACTATATACCGGCAATTAGTTACCAACAATTACTAATAGCCTAATTTCATCACATCTTCTGACCTATCATTATCAGCGACTATGACAACCGGAACGATATTAGCATATCTGGCGCAATCCGCTGTTTTTTATTGCATCGGCTATATCTTTTACAAAATGCTGATGTCCAACATAAAGCAGCCGGCACTAAACCGTGCCTCACTATTAGTGATATATATCGGATCACTTCTGGCACCTATAGCCATGATAATCGGTTCCGGTAACGGGGAAAGGCCTTCAAACCAGGAGGTATCAGAAGCCTATGTTGCACCCCCGGTTATAGCAACCGATGCCATAACTGCATCCCAAGAAGACGAGAAACATTCTATAAATACTGCCGATGCTCACAAGCCTTTATCCCTAATGCCTCCAGATGAGGATCCTGAGCCGGATCCCATCCTCAAACCTATGACCATAAAAATACTCATAGGATTATCATTGGCAGGATCGCTATTTGCACTCTGCCAGCTAATTTTCAGTTTAGGCAAAATCGTAATGCTTAAACATTTCGGTGACGAACACCGCATAGGCAATCTGCGGCTTTTCAAAGTACATAGCAGCAATTTCTCCCCATTCAGTTTCCTCAACTGCATGTTCATTTCAGAAGCTGAAAAAAATGACTCTGAAGAGATGATCATAGCCCATGAAATGGGACACATACGCCACCACCATTGGATAGACCTCTTTTTCATAAAATTATGTGCCATATTCATGTGGTGGAATCCGATCGTATGGCTTTTGGGAAGTGAACTGCGCACCGTACATGAATTTCAAGCCGATGAAGATGTGCTGAACAGTGGACACCGGGTAACCGACTACCAGATGTTGCTTGTGCGCAAAGCAGCAAGCTATAACCTCTCCCCCCTCACAAGCCATTTCGCACAAAGCCGTCTGAAACGCAGGTTTATAATGATGAAGCAGCGCCGTCCGGGTCGACTTGCGCCGATGCGTATCCTTGCCGTGGCGGCTTCATTCATCGTTGCCTCGCTCATACTCGGTACAGATAGTGTGAACGCAGCCATACAGCGCCTGCGCGATGTCTCGTTCAACGACATATCTTTCGACGGCCTCAGCCAACATGACACAGAAGAAATATTCTCCGAAACAGGACCGACCGACAAAATGGACGAAACCCTTGAAGAGGTACTTCTGGAAACGGACGATACGGCAGAAAAAACGGATACGACGAAACTCACAACAGAAAGCCCGACTTCAGAAAAAGCCACCGGATATGCTAAAAACTTAGGAAGCGACGGTACATCGCCAGACGGAAGCCGCACCGTGACCGTACACGACGAAGACACCGGAACTACCTTTACATATACCTACAACAACGGCAATCTCGTATCACGGTCCATAAGCAGCAGTGCCACCTCATCAGAAAACAACACAAGCCACTCGTCTTCAACATCGTCAAGCAGCTCTTCCGGTTCAAACGACAGCGACAACGCGATCTACATGGATATTACCGGTCTTAATAATTTATCGGAACTGTCAGAGCTATCAGAGCTATCAAACTACTCACCTGATATCCATACGTACGTTGATGACGGCGCCCATGTGATAATAATAAACGGTAAAGACACCACATTCGTATGGAGGGAGACCACTGAGGACAAAGGAACCTCGGAAAAACTAAATAAATGGAAGTTTGCTACCAAGCAACGTGATATGACCGAGAAGCAGAAGGAATTCACTAAAAAGCAGAAAGAATTTGCTGCCAAGCAAAGAGAGTTCGCATTAAAGCAGGCGGAGAAAGCCCGTGAACAGGCCGCCAAACAAAGAGAGACCGCATTAAAGCAGGCGGAGAAAGCCCGTGAACAGGCGTTAAAGCAATTGGAAAAAGAACAGGAAGAAGCCGTAGATAATGAAACAACTACCTTCGAGTGGATAAAGCAGAGTGGAGTGACTTCTTTTTCAAACTCAGGGGGCAAAACCCACATAAATGTGAAAATAGTTTCCAAAGATCCTATCAAAGTAAATGGAGCCAGGGTGCGTTACAATGGCGAATGGTACGACATCAAACGTTGGAACGTCAATAGCAACAAGACACCATTCAACACTGTAACAACTATTGAGCTGACAGGTCCTAAAGCCACTTATTTCTCACAAGACGACATAGTAGAAATCATTGCTACAAACACAAAATACCGATATCCCACTATCGCGAAAAAATAATTATTTAAAACGACAACAGCTTTTTTCTATATTGACTTTTGTGAGCGGAAGCACGTGATGTGCATCCGCTCACATATCATATTCGGAATCCATTTTAAAAAAAATTTCCATGATTGTGTTGCAAACCGGATTCCATCGCGTCATAAAGACAGAAAGAGATGAAAAAAGAACTACTCACATCGGTTTATAAGAAAATGCGCTCGCGGCTTATCGCACGGGCAAGATCGGTCGTCATTTCAGATGACGAGGCACGCGATGTTATACAGGAGGCTTTTTGCAATCTCTGGGCACACCACACAAGACTTGAACATGAATCACAAGCCGAAGCACTTTTCATGACTACTGTCAGAAATCTAAGCATTGATGTAATCAGAAGGGACAACGCGAAGAAAACATCACCACTCGAAGAAAACATTGATGCGCCAGATACCAACAATACCGATGCCGAAAACAGAATGGAGACATACCGGCAGGTAGAGCGTATAGCCAAAAGCCATCTCTCTGAACGCGACCGGGCCATTCTATTCCGACGAGACAGAGACGAATGGAGTTTCGAGGATATCGCAGAAGAATACGGTACAACTCCAGCCAATGTGAGAGTAATTGTGGCAAGAGCCAGAAAAACAATACGAAAAATCTACCTTGACAATGCAAAATGAAACATATGAACTGATAGAGCGATACTTCAACGCCGAAACATCCCTGGAAGAAGAGCGCAAACTACGGAAGCTGCTTGCTGCCATACCATCCGGCGATCCGCTCGCTAATGAAGCCAAGGCAGTAATGGGATTCTCGTTGTGCGCTCCGCGTAAAAAAAGAATGCTCCGCATTACACGCCGCACAAGAGCATGGCTGAGCACAGCCGCCGCCATCGCCATAGTCTTTACACTCGGATTTTTTGCGTCAAACCATTACGGGAACACTCCCGATATGATATATGCTTATGTAAACGGACATGAAATAACCGACAATAACGAAGTTATGCAGATGATGCAAGCCGAACTGTCTGAAATGGCAGAAGCATCGGAATATGTAAGCGAATGCATTGACGAAGAGTGGAACGCCATGCGTGAAGCCTTTGACCAGACACAACAATAACTATTTATCCCACAAAAACGACTTTAAGCAAGTCAAAATCTTTCCAACTATGAGACGGGCAACCATATTAATAATCATACTACTGAGCGTGCTGCCAAAAGTGCTCTCACAGGAAAATCTAAACATAGCTCCATTTTTTTCCTCGGAATTTTTCGAAAAAAACGGAGTATCCACACTTACAGTAACAGGAGATAACCTAAAAAATACCGGCATCGCTACCTACCGAAGCCTTACCGTGACCGGTAACGACGAGGGATCTGACCAACTTTCACAGGCTGTGAAACATGATGGTGCGAAAGCGCAGACAAGAGAGGTCTCATACCGCGACGGCAAGTTGTATTTCGGTTTCTATGTCCTTAAACCACGTGCCGCACTTAACCGCTATCTGCTATATCTTGACCGAAACGAAAGCGGAGAGCGTAAAACAACCCTCATATATCTGGAGGGGAAAGGAGATACAAATAAAATAAAGAAATTCCTCAATAAAAAAGATTTATGAAACATCTATTGATCGCTATCACGATCCTGGCTTGCAATATCGCTGCGACAGCACAGACAGAAAGACCTGATACAATAAAAGTGATAGAGAACGCCCAACAACTGCAGGTGAGCACCTCAGGGAACCATACCACAATCTCTGCCATCACCATTGACCAGGACGGCAATCCTCTGGAGTATCAATACAGCCTCGAAGTAGAGCGTGACACCAACGAAGAAAACGCCGATGCATGGCACTTCAACTTCCCTTTTAAGTCAAATAGAGACAATTGCCTCACCGGCAGCAAAGTGTTGCGCAAGATTACAGGCCTGAAAGGCCTATATTTTGGATGGAATTTCAACTATCACGACAAAGGGAACATAAAAAACAGTTTCGAAGCGGGCATCTTCGAGGCCATAGGTGTGAGCTGGCAGCGCGGCACAAACGGTCCGTCATTCGACATCGGCCTGGGATTCGGCACGCGACGCTATCTGGGTGGTAACGGCACTATATTCACACGTCAAGGGAAGACACTCATGCTAATTCCGGATGAAAAACCAGACGGCACAAAGCTCACAAACGCATACATGGAAATATGGACCTTCCATATCCCTTTTACATACACCCAACCGATCGGCAGGAAAGTTGATTTGACCGCCGGTGTGCTCGTGAACTTCAATACATATGCCAAGGCATGGAACAAGTGGGAACATGGAGAAGAAACCATATCGGAGACCATCAAAGGATTCGACCAGCGATTGCTGACGGCTGATATTTTCGGAAGCATCAGCATTAGAAACATTGTCGGCATATATGCCCGATGGAGTCCCGTCCCTGTTTTCGTCACAGACAAAGGCCCCTCACTCAGATCTTGGTCAATAGGAGCGACAATAGGCTTATAAAAAGCATGTCCATCCTTATCCGTAAAAACATACATAGGACATCTTCCATACCCAAACCAATTCCGTGAATTTCCGCAATGCACTAAAAATCATTTTCCACAATGGCAAATCCAACCAGATACATCATATCACTAATTGCATTGGCATCTGTCACATGCACAGCCCAGATAGTCAAGATGAATGTAGCCGCTGATACGACCAAAACAGTAACATATAGCGACGATACTTATAAAATGGTCATCACCGAATCCGCGTCCGGTCTCAAAGTAACCTCAGAATGCGAGACAGATTCCACGGAAAAGACCATATTTTTCGAACCGTATGATAATGACGTGAACATAAAAAGCCGGCAAGGCATGCATCATATAAAAGCATTTGACAACAGCATTATCAGCCTCAATCCTGAAACAGAAACGAACCGGCGCCATGGCTGGGATGTGGTATCGGGAGGGTTGGCCGTAGGTATGGTGAACCCTACTGCACAACCGGAAGGCTTCGGACTGCAATGGTCCAAATCATTCGAGATCTCATGGCTAAACATCATAGCCGTGAAATATCGTTACCGCAGCATGGCTTTATCCCTGGGTATAGGAATTGACTGGCGCAACTACCGCATGAGTGGCGGGGAAACACGCATGGTTCTTAATGATGAAGGCGGCATAGGGCTGGCTCCCTACCCCGACGGCTGCCTACCGGGATTCTCGCGGATAAAAGTGTTCAGCCTCGGCCTCCCCTTGCTCTATTCACAACGGATAGCGCATCGCACATATCTTCAGGGAGGCGCCATTGTCAACTTCAACACAAATGCCTCGCTTCTTACAAAATACACATCTGCTGAAGGGAACTCCATGAGCGTATCTACCAACTCCATCCACCACCGCCGTGTGACCCTGGATTATTTCGGGAGCATCACATGGAGGGGAATGGGACTCTATGTCCGTTATTCTCCGCACAATGTGCTGCTGGGGCACGGTTCGCCACGCATCAATCCCCTTTCCGTTGGCATCATACTCTTCACTCCATGACATGACTGCAGACACAACTGCCAGTCGTTTTGTAGCCATTTTATCACACAACCTCTGAAAAGATGATTTATATTTGTTATTGATATTTGAAGAGAGTAATTTAGCGGGACAGGAGTTTACAGCTCTCCCGACATAAATTAAATCCAGTCAATCTCTCTCATATCAGGTGTGTATAAATTATCTATGGATCAGGAATTGCCAAACCTTGACAGGTCGTTATTTCGAATTGACATGCCCACCGGTGATCCGAAACCGGGAGTGCTTCTGGTCGCAGAACCGTTTCTGCGGGAGGAGTATTTCAACCATGCCGTGATCATGCTCATTGAATACGAAAAAGGGGGAACACCTATGGGTCTGGTGCTGAACAAACCCACGCACTTTACCCTGGGTGAGACCATCAAAGGAATAGATGAAAGTATAGACATACCCATCTATTGCGGAGGTCCCCTATCATGTGACAGGCTTTTTTATATCCACACACTTCCTGATGAATTTCCAGGAGGTGTACAACTCGGCCAGGAACTATATATCGGAGGTGACTTTGAGGCGCTGAAACGATATCTCAACATGGGGTTGCCAACAGATGGACTCATACGCTTTTTTGTGGGATATAGCGGTTGGGACGCCATGCAACTTGAGGAGGAAATAGCGTCGCATGTATGGGCTGTCGCCCCACGCCCCGCAAACCGCGAGATCCTGCGCGAGAACGGTGATTCCTTCTGGTACCGCACTGTAAAATCCATGGGTAAAGAGTACCGCAACTGGCTCTACCACCCACTTGATCCACAAAACAACTGATGCATGCCAACAGCGGCATCACCAATCATTTCACAAATCATTGAAATCATGGATAATTTCACTTACTGCACACCTACGAAATATATATTCGGCAAAGACGCCGAAATGCAGGCTGGCACGGAACTACGGCGCCTGTCGCTCAATAACGTGCTTGTATGCTACGGACAAGGTTCGGTAATCCGTTCCGGATTGCTGCAACGTGTGCTCTCCACACTTGAAAACGAACATATAGCACACACCGAACTGGGAGGAATAGAGCCAAATCCTACAGATCCGAAAGTAAGGGAAGGAATTGGGATATGCCGTTCCAAAGGTATAGACGGGATACTTGCCGTAGGGGGAGGTTCCGCCATTGACACAGCCAAGGCTATTGCTGCCGGAGTGCCATATGACGGGGATTTTTGGGATTTCTGGGCAGGAAAAGCAACGGTTGAAAAAGCCTTGCCTGTAGGAGTGGTACTTACAATTCCTGCCGCTGGAAGCGAAGGATCTGGCAATTCAGTGATAACACTTTTGGATGGAATGCACAAAATAAGCCTGCGCACAGATTTTGCGTTACGTCCGAAATTCGCCCTCATGAATCCGGAACTGACATTCACACTTCCGCCCGCCCAGACAGCCGCCGGGATAGCCGACATGATGGCCCATATATTCGAACGCTATTTCTCTCCCACTGCCGATGTTGAAATAACCGACCGGGTATCCGAGGGTGTGCTTACCGCCATAATCGAAGAGGCGCCAAAAGTAATGGCGAACCCGACCGATTACGAAGCCCGGGCAAACATAATGTGGAGCGGCACACTCGCACACAACGGAATCTGCGGCACAGGCCGCAAAGAAGACTGGGTGTCACATTTCATGGAGCATGAACTCAGCGCGGTGTATGGTGTGACACACGGAGCCGGACTTGCCGTAATACTGCCTGCTTGGATGACGTTCATGGCGCATCATTCACCATGCAAGGGCGCGCAACTTTCCCGTCGCGTGTTTGGAGTTACAGGTCTTGAGGGAAATGACACCGGAGCGGCACTTGAAGGTATCAGCCGGCTTAAAACTTTTTTCAAGTCACTCGGCCTTCCTGTAACCATGGAAGAACTAGGCATAAAAGACCCCGACATAGACCTGCTTGTAAAAAAACTGCATGAAAACAAGGGGGACGAAATAGGAGGATATTACCGCCTGCGTTCACCACAGACCACAGAAATATATAATCTGGCACGTTAAAGGCTTGCTGTACCATTGTGAGGTCTGATTGGTAAAAAAGCATTAACTTTGCACCATTGAAAAGTATAAGACAATGGCAATTTTCCTCCAGATAGAAAACCTCACAAAAAGCTACGGTGACAGACTGCTTTTCGGGGATGTGACATTCGGGATAAACGAAGGCGATAAAATTGGACTGATCGCAAAAAACGGTATGGGCAAAACCACACTGCTCCGCTGCATAGCCGGTCTGGAACCATATGACAGCGGAGCAGTGACAGCACGCACCGGGCTTAAGATCGGGTATCTTGAACAGACTCCCTTGCTGCAACCTGAACTTACCGTGCTTGAAACATGCATTACCGATAACATCAGTCTGCTTAATGCCATCAAGGCATATGAAAGCGCTGTGGCATGTGGCGACATGGACGCTCTGGCATCAGCAACCGAAAAGATGGATGCCACACAGGCATGGGACTACGAAGACCGCCTCAAACAGATGCTGACACAACTCGGCGTGACAGACCTGAACCAACCAGTAGGACAGCTGTCGGGCGGACAGCGTAAAAGGGTCGCACTGGCAAAAGTGATATTGGAGGAACCGCAGCTTATAATCCTTGACGAACCGACAAACCATCTTGACATACCATCCATTGAATGGCTTGAAAGTTATCTGAAACGTGCCCGTGTGGCACTTCTGATGGTTACCCATGACCGTTATTTCCTTGACAGGGTATGTGACAGGATACTGGAAATAGACCTCACGCAGATATTCGGATATTCCGGCAACTACGCATATTACCTCCGCAAACGTCAGGAACGTGTTGAAGCGATGGGAGCCGAACTTGCCAAGGTAAAAAACACCTTGCGCAAAGAACAGGAATGGATGAACCGGCAACCACAGGCACGTGCAGGAAAAGCCAAATACCGGATAGATGCATTCTATGACCTGAAAAAACGGGCAGCTGTTGACCTGCGTGAACGCAACGTGGATCTGTCTGTAAAATCGTCATACATCGGCAACAAGATATTCGAAGCCAGGAACATCTGCAAAAATTTCGGTAAAAAAGTAATATTGCAGGATTTCAGTTACACCTTCGCAAGATACGAAAAGGTTGGCATAGTCGGAAAAAATGGTGTCGGCAAATCCACTTTCATAAAATTGCTTCAGGGACTGCTGCCATCTGACAGCGGCACATGGGACATAGGTGAAACAGTGCGGTTCGGATACTACAACCAGGACGGAATAGACTTTGATCCTGATAAAAAAGTAATTGATGCCATAACAGACATAGCAGAAGACATTGTGTTAAACGACGGGGCTGCACGTTTCAGCCCGTCACAATTCCTGCAACATTTCCTTTTCACTCCACCGGACCAACAAAAACCGATCTCGAAGTTAAGCGGAGGGGAACGTAGCCGCCTTTATCTCGCGTCAGTGCTGATGCGCTCGCCGAACTTCCTTATACTAGACGAACCTACGAACGATCTTGACATCGTGACGCTTGGCATATTGGAGGAATACCTGGCCAATTTCAAAGGGTGCGCCATAATAATATCGCACGACCGCTACTTCCTTGACAACATAGTGGACCATATCTTTGTGCTTGAAGGGGATGGAGTAGTAAAGGATTTTCCCGGCGGATACACAGACTACAGGGAATGGAAAACCGCACAGGAAGAAGAGGAAAAGACACGCAAAGCTGCCGAAGAAGAAAAGAACAGGAAAAACCAGCAAAACACGTCGCTGCGACAAAAGCCTGCAACAGAACGTCCGGCAAAACTCTCTTTCAAGGAGCGAAAGGAATATGAGGCGCTGACAGAAGAACTTGAAAAAATAAACGCAGAAATCGCATCACTTGAAGCTGAATTCAACAGCGGAGAAGCAATTGCCGATATATCCGAAAAATCAAACCGATATAATGAATTGAAAGCACTTCTTGACGAAAAGGAAATGCGCTGGCTTGAACTGTCAGAACTAGCATGACACTATCGGAGAATGTCTGCCAGGACAAACCTATAATGCATCTACAGTAGCGTAAGACAGGACGATATGCCCTCTTCCTGTCTGATTTTTCGGAGCGTTTCTTTGGATGGAGATGCCAAATACACATTATCCGCAGCTTTTATAAGGGGCAGGTCATCGTAATGATCGGTGACCACAGACGCAAGCTGAAGATTATGCGCGACACAGAAATCGCTGACACGACGCAGTTTCTCTTCACCCTTGCATTCATGGTACACGCCGGAAATCCCCCTTTCCGAGGCAAGTAAAGAATATCCCCCTGCCATGGCTGCAAATGGCGCCGCATACTCCACAGGCGCCGCTGTGGCTATGACAACCTCTCCCCCGCTTGCCATATGCGACCTTATAAGGCACTCCACACTGTTGCACACCCACCTCCTCAACGAACGCGCGAACGCGACGAAATCGTCTTCTGACAACAATTGCGCTGCAATATCCATTATATTCCGCTTGGTCTGTGTGTGTGACTGCCTGCGGATCTTCCTCAACACCACCTGATGAACCACACGGAAAAAACCACCATGCATTCTGCGTTTCAGCAGAGTACAGGCAAACCACACGGTAAACCTTGTAAATGAATTGGTGCGCAACAAAGTGCCGTCAAGATCAACGGCAAGAAGATCCCTCACGGCACCATTTTTTTGTAATCCATTGACCACGGGAATCTGACAAGAGTCCGATTATGGTACTTAAAATAATCCGGTTCTACAACCGGTGCAACCGTAGTAACTGTAATAACCGCAATTTTCAGATCCGGATTTCCATACTTCTTCATCAGGCATTGGCGCACATTTGCAATGGTCATGCCCGAGTCTATAGCGTCATCTATCAGCAATATTTTAGGATTTATAGGGAGATCTGGTAATTGTCCGTTCTCAACCGTCAAATTTTGTGTGTACTCTTTACGTGCATTTTTTGACGATTTCATATTGAGCCAACGAGACTCAACCCTGCGTGCGGAATTCAACATCCATAAAGGCATATTGCCCAATACAGCTGCCAGCCTTGCACCTTTGCCACGAGTAGAAGGACGCTGCAAAGTCACATTCACACGATGCCGGCAAAAACGCTCCGGAAGGTAACGCTCTATGGCATCGGCGACATACTCACCACCACGCCGCACACCAACCATAAGATCATATCCGGCATCATTGCCTGATACGATGGCATTAGCCAGTTCACGCGCCTGCCATTCCACAGCTCCTTGACTTAAGGTTATTACTTTCATAGACCCTTTAATTCCCTATTTGACAAATCTCATCAAAAATTTCACCATTCTCTTGCCACCGAATGAGGCCAAGGCTCCCAAACGGTTCTTAAGCCTCACTTTATTGTTCAGCAATTCAGCCATCCGCTCCTCTTTTATCACTTTCCAGCAACGGGACGCAGCCTCAGGCATATCAACCCCACTGGAAACAATCAATGTCCAGATATTAAAATGGGCACTGAAGCGCCTGTCCCTGGCAGCAACCTCCAAAGATGGATGATACTTGGTCATATACGAAAGCATATCGTCTGTCACATCAAGCACATCAAGCCTGGCCGGAGTAAAGCGGTTCATAAAACTCTCGGAATGTTGCCTGTAAAAATATAGCTTTTCCGGGAGATATGCAACATAATTGCTTGATAAAAGCAATTTATAGAAAATATCCAGATCTTCATATCGCCTGGAAGGACGGAAACGTATGCCTTTCCCAAATATGCGCCACTTGTAAATCATGCCCCACGGCATATTTACATATAATTTCTGATAAAGCCCCAAAGAAGTTATCTCTTCCGGAGAATACACGGTGGGAGCTTTTCCCATTTTCACGGCACGTGCCAGCACATCACCGTAATGAAACGAGCCAATGCATATATCGGCTCCGGTAGAACATGCACCGTCTATAAGGCGGCTAATAAACAATGGGTTAATCGTATCATCGGCGTCTATAAAACAGATCCATTCACCGCAAGCATTGTCAATGCCTGTATTACGTGCAGCCGACACCCCTCCGTTTGGTATTTCCAGAACTCTGAAACGGGGATCAATCTCAGCAAACCTGCGGCAGACCGATGCACTATCGTCAGTACTCCCGTCGTTTACCATTATCACCTCAAAATCAGAATAGTCCTGAACCCTTATTGATTCCAGACACTCCTCAAGATAGTCCACAGCGTTATACACAGGCACTATGACGCTCACCAGACCGGATACACGTTCACCATCGCATGAGGACATGTTTTCTTTCGCCATATCAGTATAACGTCAGAAACAACAGTAATATTTTGTAGCGCGCACTGACATATTCGAATATAATCCCTATATTTGCATTAGTAACCAAAAAATATATTGATGAGGCCACATTTCATAAAATCTTTGCTATCGTTGTCATTGTTATGTTCTGCCGGCAACACAGCCACGCTTCAAGGCAAAACTGTTGACTATCCGGCAAAAGACCTGGGGGTATTCGACATGCACACCGGGAATCCGGTAATTCCGGCATATCTGGCCGATGCCACAATGATTTACGACCAGGAGACAGATACATTCTACGCATATGGAACCAACGACGGAGGGGGTGGAGAAAATGTGTTTCCGACCCAGATGTGGCACTCCAAAGACTGCAAAAACTGGACAAACCTACCGTTGAACCTGCCGAAATCGTGGACCGATGCCGCCGGTACCAAAGCATTGTGGGCACCCAGCATAATATACAATCCCGTAACAAAAAAATATTACCTGATGTATGGCATTGACTGCAAGACTTTCGTCGCTATGTCTGACAGTCCGATCGGACCATGGGAAGATGCCAACGCCGTGGCTCCAGGAAAAATGCTTTATAAAGGATACGACGGCCAGGTTTTTCTTGATGATGACAGGACCATGTATGTTGTAACCGACAACGGATTCTTCAAAATAATGAAACTGGCATTCGACAGCCAGGGCAAGATATCCATTGACAACACCGACCCGCGTTTTACACAGACAGACTCCAACGAGTTTATTGGAGAATACCATTACAAAAGCGTGGAAGGGATCCGCAATATGTTCGAAGCCTCATTCCTATATAAACACAACGGACTATATTACCTTATGTGGTCTTTCGAGGGAAGCGAGAATTATAATGTAAGATATGCTGTGTCTGAAAACATAACAGGCCCTTATCGTGGCCTCAACGGATCAATGGATATCCCCATACTCAAACGCGATGACTATAACCAGATACTCGGTACGGGACACCATTCCATGATTGACTACAATGGCAAAACCTATATAGTATATCATCGCCAGCACTATCCGTTTATTGACAGCAAGCGCCAGACATGTATTGAGGAGATCACTTTTGCCCCTGACGGAAGCATACTCCCAGTCATACCATCGCATAAAGGGGTGGAAATAGTCAAAGGTGCAAAACGGCATACAGAAAGAAATCTTGCTCTCGGCAAACCGACTAAAGTGTCGGCATCACGCCATTATGCATCCGGATATTTCAAGCCACGATACCGCACCACCGATATTGACTTCAAATTCACAGGAAATTATGCGGTGGATGACAACTACGGCACACGATGGGATCCGGGAGTAGGAGCAAAAAATCCTTGGATCATAATAGATCTTGAGAAAGACTGCAAGATAAACGAAATCGAAACTATTTTCGAATATACAAATCGCACATACAGATACAAAATCGAATATCTGCCATCGAAGGAAGCCGCAGATCTTGAAACCGCGGCATCAACCACACAATGGCATATGTTTGCAGACAAAACCGTAAAAGGTGCACCACAATCACCGGTAAAAGACGTTGCAGACAACAGATCTCCGGTGAAAGCCCGTTTTATAAGGCTTACAATAATTGATGCCGATGTGCCAGTGACAGCAGATGGAACTGATTTGGAAAATGCGACCAACGGATGGAGCATTTTTGAAATCAGGGTATTCTGACACATATTGGCATCCGGAAAAATCAATGTGCATATAATTTGATTTTGACCGTGGCTTTTGAACCAGATTTACCTAAACCCTTAAATTTATACCCTATGATCAGACTAAACGTATTCTTCGCCCTGCATGACCAGGAAAAACGTGCAGAACTCATCGCCGCCGCTACAGAACTTGTAGAAAAGTCACGAGGCGACAAAGGCGTAGTTGCTTATGACTTCTTCGCATCGCAGACCATCAACGCCCATTTTATGATTTGCGAGACATGGATTGACCGCGAATCGCTTGAAGCGCACAGCAAAACAGAACATTTCACCAGGCTTGTGAGCAAAATCGAGCATCTATGCGGCGCCTTGAAACTTGAAGAATTCCAATTCTAAAAAAAGTCCGGTAGCTATGGTCTAATCAATACTATACTACCGGACTTTTTTGCTCTCCAATACATATAAAAAGCCTGTTGGATATAAAATATAACAGACATATTGCGTATTTTTGCAACAATTATCGGAGTCAGTTGTTATAAATACAGCGCCCGGTGAGAGATACAGTGCCCCACGGACGACCATTTAACCATAATTCGTCACTTACCAAAAGTAGGAGCAAAGATGATTCAAAAGAAAGTTATAGACGCCATATACAAGAAATGTTGTAAGCGTCCGGCATCTCCCGATGAGTTGGACATACCACTGCTTTTCGAGAAACTGCCGGAAGAGACCATGATAGAAGTGGACGGCAACGATATCATAATAGGAAGCATAGATCAATCATCTCCCTTTTACCGTGTGCCGGTGAACCACATTCATGCGATTCTTGAATTTGAGGAAGCTGTTGCCATTGTGCTCCATTCCTCCATACTTTTCCTGTCAAAAGAGGATGGGTCGCTGCATGTGCATTTGCGTGAACTTAAACTATCGTTCATTGACCGTCTGCGAAGTGCATTACCAGGATAAAATTTTAATCGCACTTTTTTATATTGACATATTTGATTTCAATTTTTTTTTGTAACTTTGCAACGCCTTAGGCAAAGCAAACCGCGCAAGTGGCGTAATTGGTAGCCGCGCTAGACTTAGGATCTAGTGACTTCGGTCGTGGGGGTTCGAGTCCCCCCCTGCGCACAATTTACAACAGATAAAGTCCGAAAACCGCATATACGGTTTCCGGACTTTATACTTAATAAAAACATCTAAGACTTTATAGAAACAAAATCATATGGAAACAGGAGAAAAAATACCAGGATATCTAGGAATTGATGCCGAAGGCAAGCGCGTAATGTCTGACAACTTCGCAGGAAAACCGCTTATCATCTATTTCTACCCTAAAGACAACACTTCAGGATGCACCGCAGAAGCATGCTCAATACGTGACGGATATGAAGCATTGACCGAACGCGGTTATGTAGTAATAGGCATCAGCAAGGACAGCACTGCCAGCCACATCAGATTTGCCACAAAATATGACCTGCCGTTCATTCTTCTCAGTGACGAGGATACGACTGTGAACCAATCGTTTGGCGTATGGCAGAAAAAGAAAATGGCGGGTCGCGAATACATGGGTACCGTGCGCACGACATTCATAACAGATGCGAACCACAACATCACCCACATAATCAAAAAAGTCAACACCAAAGACGCATACTCCCAGATAACCGACATACTTGACGGCAAAACCAAATAAAATATCCTTATGGGTGTAAGGATATTTTATACCCTAATATGCAATAGCGTAGCTTCAATAACCCGCCACAGAATTCTTTCTCCCATAGAAGTTGCCATTCGCAACAATGTTTAATAATGATTATAGGAATCTCATCATAAGATCCTTATTTACAACACCTAAACTTTTCGTTTACACATTCCCTAAATAATTTGAGTTCTTTTTTAGTTAAAAAAATAATCCAAGTCAGCAAGAATGGTAAAATAATCAATAAAATTGCCATTCTAATATTTTGTAATTTGGATGCCTCTGGAAATTCTGCATAAAATTTCAAACCTGATTTTCGGATAGTTTTTATTTTACTTTTATCGAAAAACAAGATTGTATTAAAATTTGTTGAATCTGGAGAAAGACTAATAGACTTCAAATCAAACGGGCCGACTGTATTAATCTCAATTGTATCACACCCCAAAAGGTCATATATCTCCTGACTCTCAACTGTCAAATGCAAAATTAGCGATTAGTCGGAAGAAAACATTTTTAGGAGAGTCGAAATTAAGTTTCTTGCGAGGCCGGCGATTGATTTTATGTTGGACTTTACGAATGAAAGCATCCGTCAGGGATGAGAAATCAGTACCTTTAGGTATGTATTGTCAAATGAGTTTGTTTGCGTTCTCAACCGCGCCCTTCTGCCACGAGGAATAAGAGTCGGCGAAAAACACCAGATTCGGCATCTTCGTACCTTTCGGAGCTAAGACTCTGGAAATTAATCGGTGAGCACAAAACTCAGATCCGTTGTCGGTGGTTATTGACCTTATGGTATTTCTGTATGGAAAGAGCAGTCTGATTACGACTTTCGCCAGAGGCTCGGGGTGTTTGCCCTCGGGCAGCCTTTCCGTAAGCACCATGTTTGTGCTTCTCTAGGTGAGTGTCACTATTGCACCTTTGCCGTCTTTCCCTACTATGGTATCCATCTCCCAGTCCCCGAACCGTGTTCCGTCAGCCTCGGCCGGACGATTATGTATGCTTACACGTCCGGGGATATTCCTGACTTTGGTCGTACGGTCTGGCCTGCCGTGGCGGTTGTATTTCATCTTATGACGGCAATGGGAGGCGAGTTCGACTGTCCCGTAGGAGCGGATGTAGCGGTATATGAGTTCGTGGGAGATATACTTGCCACGACGTTTCATGTCAGCCGAGATCCGTTCCGGCGACCAGTCCTCTTCTTTAAGCAGATTTAAGGCTTCCCAGATGATAACCGGATCCTTAGCCCGGTTGGCTGTGGTTCTCTTTCTGCGTCCAAGGGCTTTTGCGTGAGCTTTATCCCACAGATAGTTGCCTTTCTCTGTTGAATTACGGCTTATCTCACGGCTGAGTGTTGACTGGCTGCACCCTACAATGAGGGCGATTTCTTTTCTCGGGGTCTTTCTTTGCAGTAAGGCGAAAAATTCTTGCTTGTGCAAGCGATGAATCAATAAGCGACCTTTGCTGCGAGGTTAATTGATGATACATATTGACAACACAAAATTAGTTAATCTCAAGGAGACTTCGGTCTCCTTTTTTGTATTGTCAGTTGAAAGTTACATTTTGCGTGACTTAATGGCGGATTGGGGAGGGGCTGTGGGCTTGTGAAGCCCCATCCCCTCCCCAATCCGCCATTAAGTCACGAGCCTCAAAAACATGGGGCTATTCAAAACGTAGATTTTTGCACTTCGTTATTGAATCTACGTATGTCAAATGAAGTCAATGTAATTGTTTATTAGGCCGAAAGATATTAACTTTGCATGAAATTGGGATAAAAGCGGCAAATTGATCGCTCCCGATTTACTAAATATCTAATTTCCAATTGAATGAAATTACGGTCTATAAACAAAGCCTTGTTTGCTCTCACATTGGGAACAGCCATATGCGGCATAGCGCCTATGACAGAAGCAGCCGTCACCGACCTGCCATTTATTACCGTCAAAGGAGAAAAATGCTATTATTATGACGTGCTTCCAAAAGAATCCATATATCAGGTAGCACACAAACTCGGAATCACCCGAGACAGGCTGGTACAGTTCAACCCATCAGCAGCCGACGGCCTGAAACCCCGCATGCGTCTTTTTTTTCCTGTAAAGGATTTTACAGACCAGCAACCGGGCAACCGCACAGCAGTATACGCACACGCTGCTGGAATTACAGAGCATATTGTAAAAAAAGGTGAGACATTATATGGCATCGCACAGCAATATGGAATGTCTCCCGACCATCTGGCCCGCCTGAACCCTTCTGCCGCCGACGGGCTTCGGACAGGTGATATATTGCGCATCACCGCAAATGGCAACAAACCGACAGAAACAGGAAATGACAGTAATTTTCCGTCAACCGCAGCCGGTGACGACGGAGTAATCCGGCATACCATCAAGAAAGGTGAAACTCTTTTCGGCATTGCAAATACATACAACATCCCTTTGGAAACCTTGCTGGAAGCCAACCCGTCACTAGACCCGCTTAAATATAAAACCGGCCAAGTAGTGGATATACCAGCCGGAAATGCCACAGACGACCATATGGCAGAAACCGCATCAGATTACGAAATAGCCACAGAAGAATCTGACACACCTGCAAATATGGGACACGACGCCACAACCGGGAGCTACACGCCTTCGGCATCTGTAGATGCCGATGAGGAAGATATGGATCCTATAACACTGGATGCCGATACACTTGATGTGGCCGTAATGCTCCCATTCATGCTAAACGAAAGTGCAATGAGCCGTACCACACAGCTTTACACCGAGTTTTTCAAAGGCATGCTAATAGGAGCCGACGATATGCTTTCAGAAGATGGCGCACATATAAAATTCCATTTTTTCGATACCGCATCCAGCCTTGACAGCGTTAGATCAATACTTGACAAGCCTGTCATGGAGAAGGTGGATCTTGTTGTAGCCCCTGATAATCCGGAGCACCTTGCTGCAATTGTAGAAAGCATAGGTGAAGATGTCCCAGTGCTCAATATATTCGCAGTGAAAGATGACAGCTACCGCAATCACCGCAACATCATACAGACCAATATCCCCCACGATGCAATGTATGACAAAGCCATAGGCATGTTTCTTGAGAAATACGCCGGCACACTTCCGGTATTCCTGCACCGCACAGAAGGGATGGCGGACAAGGAGTCGTTTACCTCAGCCTTGAAAAAACGTCTTGAGCAAGATGGACAAGACTTCCGGGAAATCACTTTCATCACATCCCTTACAGACAGCGATCTTGAGGGAATAGATCCAACCGCAACCCCGGTTGTGTTTATCCCCGACTCCGGCTCAAAAAATGAATTTGCAAAATTCATAGATGCCATAAAATACATGCATGACAATGCCGGAGCCCCTGACAGGGTAACCATATTCGGTTATCCGGAATGGGTAACATTCCGCGGCGACAGTTTCAATGACATATGTGACTTGAATGCCACGATATATTCCAGATTCATGGCCAGTGTCACAGATATGGATACAAAACGTTTGAAAAACCGCTATAAGGAGCTTTACGGCTCAGAAATGTTTGAAGCAGTTCCTGCACAGGGAATACTCGGCTATGACGTAGCCACATTCATTGTGAAAGGATTGCGCGAGAAAGAGGATACCGGAGTATTCCCACCGGAATTTGACGGTGTCCAAAGCTACTGGCACCTAGGGTGGAGCGGTGTAACACAAAACGACGAAACCACCGGAGAGACAACATCAAACGGCGGCCTTGTCAACGAAGCTCTATATTTCATAAACTACCTACCCGGAGGAACAGTTGAATGGAAAAAATAACCGCCGGGTACTATCCATCTGAGCCATTTTGCCCATTGGGGCATTCGGGGCTGTCGTTCAGAAATTTTCTGGCAGTCATTGCCATATTGCTATGCAGCACCGTCCACATGGCTGCACAGCGCCATTATGTGCCTCATGTGCATGTGGGTGTGCACGGTGGAGTATCTATGTCATCAGTTTCGTTTTATCCCTCAACCAAAGACAAGATGCTACAGGGAATGCAATTCGGCCTCGCTTTCCGCTATGCCGAAGAACGTCATGTGGGGCTAATGGCGGAACTTAATATCGAACAACGTGGATGGGCTGAAGATCTTGAAGGCACAGGACTTAATTACTCACACCGTACCACATATGTTGAATTGCCGGTGCTTACACATATATTTTTCGGGTCACGGGTTGTAAAATGCTTTTTCAACCTCGGGCCTGAAATAGGATATATGATTTCCGACAAAATAAATTCAAATTTCGATTATCACAACCCTCTGCAAGTAGAAGGATTTCCACACGACAACCGCCATCTGGAACAGATGAAGATGAAGATTACCAATAAATTCGATTATGGGATCACAGCCGGCGCCGGGGTGGAATTCATTATAAGACGTAAACACTCCATAATGCTTGAAGGGCGGTATTACTATGGCTTGGGCAATATTTTCCCCTCCGCTAAAAAAGACTATTTCTCGGCATCGCGAGGCTCTTCCATACTAGTCACACTCGGCTACATGTTCCGTATTAAATAACCCCAGACAAGTGACGCGTGACCCAGGCAAGCCATAAACGGCATACCTTTAGAAACTTTTAATTCCACTATTAAACAAACTTCTCGTTATCACATGAAGAAGCTGATACCTATCCTGTTGCTTGGCGCAACTGCCATATCGTCGAATGGAGCCGAAGCCATATGGCTACGCGACGTAAAAATCTCTCCAGATGGTTCACGCATTGCCTTCGCTTACAAAGGAGACATATATACCGTGCCTACCACCGGAGGAGAGGCACGAAGGCTCACCACACAAAGTTCATATGAAGAGAAACCGGTCTGGAGTCCTGACGGAAAACAGATAGCTTTCGCATCGGACCGCCATGGCAACGCCGATATTTTCATTATGGATGCGACGGGCGGACAGGCCACACGCCTGACATCAAACTCCGCGACAGAATATCCGGAATCTTTCACTCCCGACGGGAAAGAAGTGCTTTATTCGGCACATATCCAAAGCCCTGCAAAATCAGCCATGTTCCCGTCCGGACGCATGACGCAACTTTACGCCGTAGCAACCGACGGCAAACGGACACGTCAGGTTTTAGGCACACCGGCACAGATGCCTGTCTTTACACAAGACGGCAAAATGCTGTATCAGGATGTGAAAGGATTTGAAGACGAATGGCGTAAACACCATACATCTTCAGTAACCCGCGACATTTGGCTGTATGATCCATCCAACGGAAAACATACCAATATGACAAACCGCCCTGGTGAAGACCGCAATCCGGTACTCTCGCCAGATGGCGAAACCGTATATTTTCTCAGCGAACGCAACGGGGGAACCTTCAACGTGTGGGCTTTCCCCTACGGCGATCCGTCTGCTGCCACACAGGTAACAGAATTTACAACACACCCCGTACGATTCCTGTCAGGCTCCAAAAACGGCACACTGGCTTTCACATACGACGGTGAAATATATACATTGCCCTCCGGAAACACCACACCGAAAAAAATAACAGTCAATGTCGTAGCTGATGATGATCCTAAAATCAGCAAGACAGGAGTGAATACAAACCATGCAGCAGTTTCACCCGACGGGAAATCAGTGGCTTTTGCAAGCCGCGGCGACATATTCGTCACATCGGTGGAATATCCTACCACGGTACAGGTAACCCACACACCTGCCGCTGAAGGACAAATAAGCTGGGGTGCAGACAACCGCACATTATATTATACATCCGAACGTTCCGGTCACAAAAACATATACCGTGCGACAATGAGCCGTAAGGAAGATCCGAACTTCCCGAATGCCACCGCCATAAAAGAGGAAGCGATGTTCGATGTGGCGACACCGAAAAACATAACGGACCCCGTCACGGAATACTCACGTCCCCTAATCTCCCCGGATGGAAAGAAGATGGCATTTGTCAAAGACCGCAACAAACTAATGATGATGGATCTTGACAGCCGCAAAATAAAGCAACTGACAGATGGAGAGACGTATCCTGGACAAGAGGATGGACTGGTATGCGTATGGTCCCCAGACAGCCGATGGCTCGCAATAGAACTGATCCCTGAGATGCGCGACCCCTATAGCGATATTGCACTGCTTGATACGGAAACCGGCGAAATAACCAATATCACACGTTCAGGCTATTTCTGCAGCAATCCGCGCTTCGTACTTGACGGCAACGCGATAATATATTTGACAGACCGTTATGGCATGCGCTCACAGGCTTCATGGGGATCACAGGACGACCTTATGATAGTGTTCCTAAACCGCGAGGCACGTGACCGCTTCCTTCTTTCCGAAGAAGATTATGCCATTCTCAAAGATGCCGAGAAAAAGAGCAAAGACGATGCCAAGAAAGAGGATGACGACAAGAAGAAAGGCAAAAAGGATAAAAAAAACGGAGATGACGGAAAAGACAAATCCGATGACAAGAAAAAAGAGGAGACCAAACCCATAACGGTCGAACTTGATGGCATTGACACCCGCATCATGCGTCTTACACCATACTCTTCAAACCTGAGCGATGCCATAGTTACCGCAGACGGCGACAACCTGTATTACATGTGTGCGTTTGAAGGAGGATATGACCTTTGGAAACTTCCCCTGCGCAAACGTGAACCGAAACTGGTATCGAAACTGAACTCGTCACATGTAAAACTACAGGCAGACAAAGACGGCAATATATTCCTGACCGGTGGCAAACTACAGAAACTAGACCCGAAAAGCGACAAACTCACCTCCATAACCGTAAGCGCCAGTCATGAAATTGACGGCGATGCGGAGCGCAAGGCCATGTTTGATTATGTGACTGTTGAAGAAGCCGCACGCTTCTACAATAAAAACATGCATGGCGTGGACTGGCCGGCGATGACTGCCGCATACCGAAAATTCCTGCCGCATATCAACAACAATGTTGACTTTGCCGAACTGTTGAGCGAACTACTAGGTGAACTGAACGTATCGCACACCGGGGGACGTTTCCGCGGAAACTACGGTAACAATCCAGACCGCACCGCATCACTCGGCCTATTATACGATGTCGCATACACTGGCCCAGGCCTTAAAGTGGAGGAGATAATAGCAAACGGTCCGTTTGACCGCGCATCGTCAAAAATCACAGAAGGCGCACTAATAACAGCCATAAACGGTACTGAAATAAAAGACGGTGACAATGGTTCGGATCTTCTCAACAATATAGCAGGCAAGAAAACCCTTGTGTCATTCACCACACCTGGAGGAGAAAAAATAGAGGAGGTAATACTTCCTGTTTCTTCCGGGCGTATCGGCGAACTACTCTATGACCGCTGGGTGCGCCAGCGCGAGGCTGATGTAAAAAAATGGTCAAATGGCCGTCTTGGCTATGTGCACATAGCGTCCATGGACGATGCATCTTATCGTCCAATGTATGAAGCACTGTTGGGCAAATACAACAACTGCGACGGCGTTGTGATAGATATCCGCTGGAATGGTGGAGGACGCATGCATGAAGACATAGAAATGCTTTTCACCGGAGAGAAATACCTCACACAGGAGATACGGGGCAAAGATGTATGCGACATGCCGTCACGCCGGTGGAACAAGCCCTCTATCATGCTTGTTGCCGAACCGTGCTATAGCAACGCCCATGGAACGCCATGGGTATACCAGCACCAGAAAATAGGTAAAGTAGTAGGTATGCCCGTTCCAGGCACCATGACCTCTGTAAACTGGGTGACCATGCAAGATCCTTCTATGGTTTTCGGTATTCCGGTAATAGGTTATCGCACCGCAGAAGGCAACTATCTGGAAAACACCCAGCTTGAACCAGACATAAAAGTTGCCAACGATCCAGCCATGATAGTCAAAGGGGAGGATACCCAACTGCGCACAGCAGTTGAAACACTTCTCCGCGACATTGACTCAAAAAAATAAATCCTTTATACAGGGATACCTAATCTCCGGCAGGCTCTGGGATGTATTTTATGCATCCCAGAGCCTGCCGGAGATTTTTTGTATATAAATCTTGCAGTCTCACATAAAACGAATAATTTTGCAGCACCATGAATTTATGGCATAACCGACCCGTCAATTCCATATAATTATTTTATTACTGTCCGCTAAACCATAAAAGGGTGAGTCCAACTTCTCAAATGACAGAAGTTGGGCTTACTTTTTGTATAGGACAAGCCCCCTCAGTAGTTTATGGGGACTTCGGGAGGC
>CANRWW010000035.1 GCA_947643665.1 uncultured Porphyromonadaceae bacterium
TGAATATCTGTACAAAGTCTTTAAGGATAGTTAAATCTCATGCGTCAGCCCTGAGGAAACTACAGAATCTACAGGAAACAATATCATGCCGCCGTCAAGCATCCATTCGCCATCAATATGCATCTTCATAAAATAAAAAATAATGGCGGCGGTTTTGATCAAAACCGCCGCCATTGTCGGATTATGATTGCCGCCATAAGGCGGTGTCATTTTTCAAGATCAATAATTAGCTCTGGAGCTTGAAGTTAATCGGAAGGGTATACCATACAGATACAGCCTGGCCGTTCATCTTACCTGGAATGAAGTCCGGCAGAGTCTTGACAACTCGAACTGCTTCTTTGTCAAGATCGGGGTCTTTGCCACGGAGCACAACTACATCACCTACTTTACCGTTCTTGTTCACAACAAACTTCACTACCACACGACCCTGAATATTGTTTTCAGCTGCCATCGTAGGATATTTGATATGAGAAGCGATGTATTTGAGAAGTTCTGCCTCGCCACCCGGGAACTGGGGCATCTGCTCTACAGCGGTGAAGATTTCTTCCTTTACAGGTTCCGGTGACTTTTCCTCCACGATGATCTCGTCTTTGTGCTCGCGCACGACATTAAGGTCATCAGTACCTTGGTCGAATGTGCTGGCACCTGCTGCTGCAGTAGACTCAGCCACTTCGTCTTTAGAGGTGATATCCTCGGTCACTTCTTCATCGGCTGCAATTGCGATTTCAGTATCTTTGATGGTATTAAGGATCTCTTCAGGGAGGGCTTCTTCAGCCTGAGGTTCCTCTACTGCCTGGGGAATTTCTTCCTCTTCAATTTCTGGTTCCTCAGCTTCAAGGTCTTCCATAGCTGCGAGCTGCTGCTCAAGCTGTGCCTGAAGTTCAAGTTCGCGTTGCTCACGACGGATATCGGAATAAATGCTCCACAGATATCCTCCTATCAACACCAGCACAAGACCTATGATAACCACTATCATTGCTCTGTTGTGGCGCTTGTCGCTTGCACGGCGAAGGGTATATGCACCGAATTCTTTGTTTTTTCCTTCAAAGATTATGTCGGTCCATTCTTTTGATGAAAGATCTACATCTTTTGCCATTGTGCTTTCTCTTTTGCGGGGTTAATAAATATAGTCGTTCATCACTTATCACTTCTTAGGATGCTTGATCTTGTAATCACTTACCATAGCTTCGTCTGTCTCTGAGAGATTACCAAGCTGGTAACGTGAAATCTGATTGATCTGCATCTCGTCAAGGGCGGAGATTACGCTCTCCCAGGAAGCACCGGGAAGGGGTTTGATGATGACTACCGGGCGTTCATAATCGTCGCTGTTACGGATTTTCTTGGCAGCTTCCTGGAACTGTTCCTCGGTAATCTTCTTCTCACGCCATTCCTGTCTCTTCTTCTCGACATCAATAAGCACACCACGGTTGCGGTCGTGTAGGATCTTGCGGATACCTTGCTGTGTATGCCCATCGTTACCGATGAACTCTGTTGCCTCAAGGTTGCTTGATACTACATCAGTGCCATTGTACTCAACCACGGGTTTGCCGGTGTAATAATAAACGGTATTACCTTTCACACCGCCGTTGTCGTCATACTCGGTATCAAGAATCAGTGTTATGGCTTCCGATTCTTTCGCTTTCTGTAACTCATTCTGCTCCAGCTTCTCGTTGGTAGGCAACGCGATGCTGAGTGTCTGAGACTTAATCATGGTGGTACAGAGCATAAAGAACGTAATCAAAAGCATGTTCATGTCAACCATGGGTGTAAAATCCACATGGATTGCCATCTTTTTCTGGGCGCCTTTTTTCTTCTTGCCGTCGCCCGATGACTGTTCTACTTGTGCCATATTGATTAGTCTGCCTCTGTTTTAAGCGCGGTCATCACAGAAAATTTGTTCATCTTGATGGTCTGAAGGTTATCGAGCACCTGATGGATGGTCTCAAACTTCGTGCCACGGTCAGATTTCACGGCGATACCTTCGCCTTTCTGTACTGCTTCGCGGATGTTATCGTTACTTGAGTTGTAGATTGCACGCATCCAAATCTGGAATTCATTGGTTGTCAATTTATTTCCATCTTTGTCTGTGTAGGCGATGTCCTTGAAGGGGATGCCGGTGTCCTTGGGAGTCAGGTTGCCCATGATAACGGGCTTGTCAACAGTCTGGCCAAGGAATTCATCCTGTTTTGCTGTCTCAAGCAAAAGGAATTCATGCATCTTGTCAAGAGGCACACCAAAGGAGGCGTTCTTTGCAAACTTATCCAAATCGGCAGAGGTGATACCGGTTTTTTTGCCGGTCTTGGCCTCATAGTCGGCGGCTGCGGTTTTGAGAACCTCACGACGGAGGGGCTCAGAACCCCACTTTTCCGCATTTTCAGGGTCAGCATCGCCCAAAAGCGACATGAACACCTTTCCCTGCGGGCTAACGAGCACCTGTGCCACGTTAGATGTGGGAACCTTTATCTCCGAAACCGATGACGGTGTGATCACCGTGACAGGTTCTTTCTGGAGGAAGGTTGAAGTCAACATGAAGAAAGTAAGCAAAAGAACGGTTACGTCACTCATCGCAGTCATGTCGATGAGGGTACTCTTTCTTTTAATTTTTACTTTTCCCATATTTTCCTTAGATTATATTGGTTAATTGATTATCGTTGGAAATATGAGATCAGTGGGTAGCGGCGAACGACTGTACGATAGAGAAGCCGATTTCGTCGATAGCGTAGGTGAGGTTGTCGATCTTGTTGGTGTAGAAGTTATAGGAGATAACCGCAAAAGCACCGGTTGCGATACCGAAAGCAGTGTTTACAAGCGCCTCGGAGATACCGGTAGAAAGCTCGGAAGAGTCAGGAGCACCTGATGCGGAAAGAGCCTGGAACGACTTGATCATACCGATCACAGTACCGAGAAGACCAACAAGGGTACCAAGAGTTGTAAGTGTAGCCACGATGGGGAGGTTCTGCTGGAGAGAAGGCATCTCTATAGCGGTAGCCTCTTCTACTTCTTTCTGAAGTGTCGCAATTTTCTGCTCTTTTGTAAGAACGGTGTTGCGGTCCATTTCCTCATAGCGGTTAAGAGCTGCGCTCACAACAGCGGCAACAGAACCTTTCTGCTTCTTGCAGAGTTCCTGTGCGCCCTTGATGTCGTTTGAAGCGAGGCATTTTTTTACAGCTGCAACGAATTTGTCAATGCTGCCAGTGCCTTTAGCGCTCTTGAGAGCGATAGCGCGCTCTACAGAGAGAACGATAACGGTGAGGAAGAGAGTCTGAAGAATAGGCACGATAACACCACCCTTGAAGATGGTACCGATAAGATCAATGGGGTGGGCTTTGGCGAACTCCTCACCAGCGAACCACATGGATACGCCATCGAAACCTTCAGCGTCGAAATGAGAGGGGTGACCGAACACAAACAAGAACAGGATAACTGCCACTACAAAGCAGGCAATGATCACCAAGAATGCGTTCTTGATACCACGTACGTTGCTACCGGGCTTTACTGTCGGAGCGGAATTGGGCTTTTGAGCTTCCATAATTTTTGTAATAGTACTTTTAATAGATTTTTATGAATAGATAGTAGTTTATTCTTTGTTTCTATGGCATATATCAACTATTTAATAATCCTTGCAAACATCGCGTCATCTGCTACAATGGTTGACCGAGACATGCTGTGACTTTACGTGCACTCCAAAAACGGCATTGCCAGGCCGAAGAAAGAGCACGCGTCAGAAACCGCATGGAGAGAGGACTTTGGCATTATGAAAACATGTCCAGACCGGAGATATACATCCCACGCTTTATAAGTTTGATGCCTAAAATTAAAAACGTCAGTTTAAAAGCTGAAACTTAAAAATACAAGTTCTTTAATAAAATCGCCTGCAAATTCAAGACTACTTCATGGCATCTACTTTTAAGGCGCTAAACACTGTTGGCTTTCATTTGGCAAGGAACTCTATAGCAAAAGCTAATTGCAAAATTATCATTATATTTTAATATGACAAAATTTTTTACAAATGATTTTAAACATATTTTCGCAGGCAAGTTTTTCTAAACGGCGTATTACACCCTGTTGCGGAGAGCCTGGAGGCATTCCGGCAAAGGGAGAAGCGCATTTGTCACAAGTGGCGCGATATTCAACAATTCAAAGGACTCGTTTGCGGCAGAAGCCAGATACACCGTCACAATACCCGGATTTTCTCCTCCCGACTGATACAGTAACGGGATTTTGCCGCAAACTATATATCCTGACAAAAATAATGCATATTTTTTAGACACTTTAATAAGAGGAGACAGAAATTATCACTATCTTTGCGGCTCAAAAGGTTAATTGCGGAATTTTTTCCGCAATTAACTTCTCCTTATATGGAACACGGCCTTCGGGGCACGCCCCGCACACTTGAAATTTTCAATTCTCACGCATCAAAACATATCACCCACACATATTTTAGAAATGAGTATCGGGATTAAAATCAAAAAGGGACTGGACTTGCATCTGGCAGGTGCAGTTTCAGATATTATGAACATTACCCCATGCCCTACTCCTACGGTAGCTGTCATACCTGACGATTTTGAAGGATTCATACCCAAAATGGAGGTCAAGGAGGGAGACAAGGTGCTTGCAGGGCAAGCTGTGATGCGCCACAAACTCCAGGAGGCTATAAAATTGGTAAGCCCGGCAGCCGGCACGGTCAAAGCCATCGTACGTGGCGAGCGGCGCAAGATCCTCCGCGTCGTCATAGAAGTGGAAAACGGCGGGAGTGTAAGCCACGATGTAAAAAGTGCCCTGGCGTCTCCCACAGAAACACGCATGCTGCTCATGCAGTCTGGCCTTTGGGCCATGATGCGTCAAAGACCATACGACATTGTGCCCGATGCCAATGCAGACATTCGTGACGTATTTGTCTGCGGCTTTGATTCGGCTCCATTGGCATACACCCCGGCAGAAACATCGAACGACACACGCAAAACACTTGAGGCGGGCGTAAGGCTCCTATCCTCATTAACCCGTGGGAAAGTTTACGTATCACGTCGTCAGGGACAGAAACTCCCGGATCTTGCAGGCGCCGAAATGGTTGACATCACCGGCCCTCATCCTGCTGGAAATGCCGGGACAATGATCGCGGCGATATCACCCGTAAACAAAGGAGAAACCGTGCTCTGCCTTGACATCACCACTTTGGCACGTATCGGAGCACTCGCACTGACAGGAGAAGTGCCTATGGAAACGATAGTGGCCATAACAGGTTCGGAAGTTTCCTCACCCCATCTGGTCCGCACCACCATAGGGGCGGAAATGGGCGCATTGCTCAAAGGAGAAATCAAAGCTGACGGCTGGAACCACCGAATAATATCAGGCAATGTGCTTACCGGATATAAAGATTCAATTGACGGGTATCTGCGATATCCGTATCGCCAAATATCAGTTATCCCGGAAGGAGACGATGTGGCAGAGTTTATGGGATGGGCATCCCTGTCCCCTAAAAAGATGAGCACAAGCCCTTCTTTCCCCGGATATTTCTCCGGAAAAAAACTTTTCCGTCCGGACGCCCGCCTGTTAGGTGGCCGCAGGGCAATGATAATGAGCGGAGAATACGACAAAGTCATGCCTATGGATATACTTCCCGAATATCTGATCAAGGCAATTTTAGGACGTGATATTGACCGTATGGAACAACTCGGCATCTATGAGGTAGCTCCTGAAGATTTTGCCTTGGCTGAATATGCAGACACGTCAAAACTCGAGTTACAGAAAATAGTACGTGAAGGGCTTGACTACCTTCGTAAGGAACTTGAATAAATAAAAAAACTGTTTTCACCTCAGAATATAAAATGAAAGCTCTAAAGAAATTGCTTGACAAGGCGCGTCCGTCATTTGAGCCGGGAGGCAAACTCCATGCTTTCCACTCTGTGTTCGACGGATTTGACACATTCCTTTTCACTCCATCCGAGACCTCAAGGTCTGGAGCCCATATACATGACAGTATGGACTCCAAACGCACAATGATAATTGTTATTGCGGCACTGCTCCCCAGTCTTCTGTTCGGCATGTACAACACCGGCTACCAGAACTGGCTTGCCTGCGGTGAAACCGACTTTCCATTCTGGAGCCTTATGCTCTACGGGTTTCTTGCCGTCCTTCCGCGCATAGTAGTGGCTTATGTGGTAGGGCTTGGCATAGAATTCATAGTAGCCCAATGGCGCCGGGAAGAAATCCAGGAAGGATTTCTCGTCACAGGCATACTTATCCCCATGATATGCCCTATAGAGACTCCCCTGTGGATGATAGCCGTAGCTACCGCCATAAGTGTGATCTTTGTAAAGGAGGTATTCGGAGGTACAGGCTATAACATTTTCAATGTAGCGCTGGTAACGCGTGCCGTGCTCTTCTTCGGCTATCCGGCAAAGATGAGCGGCGACAGTGTATTCGTATCCCTCAATTCAATTTTCGGATTGGGCGGAAACGCTCCCGACGGCTTCACAGGAGCCACTCCCCTGGGACAAATCGCCACTTCAGGAGCCACTTCACAAGCAGAACTCGCCAATTCACTGACCAGCATTGCCAGTGAACCGTTGAGCAGCTGGGACATGTTCCTCGGACTTATTCCAGGTTCATTCGGCGAAACATCCACACTTTGCATACTTATCGGAGCCGCCCTGCTCCTTGCCACAGGTATAGCAAGCTGGCGTATAATATTTTCAGCATTTGCAGGCGGCGCTATCATGGCTCTTGTCGCCAACACATTCGCCACCCCCACTTATCCGGCATCATACCTCAGTGTTGCCGACCAGCTCTGTCTCGGCGGTTTCGCTTTCGCAGCCGTATTCATGGCAACCGATCCGGTGACATCATGCCGCACGAATACAGGCAAATACATCTATGGATTCCTTGTGGGTGCAGTGGCCATAATCATCCGCACATACAACAACGGCTATCCTGAAGGTGCCATGCTTGCCGTACTGCTGATGAATGCGATGGCTCCGCTTATCGACTACTGTGTGGTTGAAGCGAACGTTCGCCGCAGAATGAAACGCATGCCACGGACAAGCACCCATGAGAAATGACACAACCCATATCCAACAATGACAATCAACTGAAGATATGATAAACAAACAGAGCAACGTCTATACCATCATATACATAACAGTGATGGTAATCATAGTCGGAGCAGCTCTGGCGTTCACCGCCATGTCCCTGAAGGACAAACAGGCGGAAAACGCCGATGCCGACAAGATGAGGCAGATACTGCAATCGGTGCACCTGACCACCGACCGGGCTACCGTAGTACAGGACTACCACAAGTATATCACCTCTACCATTGTGGTCAACAGCCTTGGAGAACAGGTAGATGGCACAGAGGCTTTCGCAATAAACGTGGCACAAGAGGCAAAAAAACCTTTCGAAAAACGCCTTCTTCCCGTCTACATATGCACCCTCCCAGACGCAGGCACAAAATATATCATTCCACTGGCCGGTATGGGATTGTGGGGACCGATATGGGGTTATGTGTCTCTTGACAGCGACGGCACCACAATATATGGTGCATTTTTCGACCACCAGGGAGAGACGCCAGGTCTCGGTGCAGAAATCACCAAACCTGAGTTCACCAACCAGTTCAACGGTAAAGAAATGTTCAAAAACGGCATGTTCCTTCCGGTTACAGTCGTAAAGAAAGGGCAAATGCCGCAAGGAGAAATGGACTATGTTGACGGCATATCCGGCGGTACCATCACATCAAAAGGTGTAGGCGCCATGCTTGACGAATGCCTACAGCCATATAAGGCTTATCTTGAATCACTTAGCAAACAATAACACGCCATGGCAGATAAAGTAAGCAACAGGGACATATTTTTCAACCCCTTCTCAAAAGACAATCCCGTGATCGTGCAGGTGCTTGGCATCTGCTCCTGTCTGGCGGTGACAGCCAAACTTGAACCGGCACTTGTAATGGGCATATCGGTTATAGCCGTGCTTGCCTTCTCAAATGTAATAATCTCGCTGATACGCAACACCATACCTACCAATATCCGTATCATCGTGCAGCTTGTTGTAGTAGCGGCTCTTGTAATCATCGTGAACCAGCTTCTGCTGGCATATGCATACGACGTAAGCAAACAGCTCTCAGTATTCATAGGTCTTATAATCACTAACTGCATACTGATGGGACGCCTTGAAGCCTTTGCCATGGGCAACAAACCATGGCCTTCATTCCTTGACGGAGTCGGCAACGGCATCGGCTATACCATCATACTGGTAATCGTAGGTTTTTTCCGCGAATTGCTCGGAAGCGGCAGTCTTATGGGATATAAGGTAATACCCCAGAGCTGGTATGACGCAGGTTATGC
This sequence comes from uncultured Porphyromonadaceae bacterium, assembly GCA_947643665.1. Lineage (GTDB taxonomy): Bacteria > Bacteroidota > Bacteroidia > Bacteroidales > Muribaculaceae > UBA7173. The sequence goes on from CANRWW010000035.1 coordinate 8,340, forward strand.
CGACAACGGCCTTATGATCCTTCCTCCCATGGCCCTGCTGGTAGTCGCATGCATAATATGGGTACACCGCTCATACAACAAGGAGTTGCAGGAAAAATAATACTCCTCCAATAAAATCATTCCACTAAATCTAACGCTTCTAACCAGACAGCTAAATGGAAAATCTGAACCTATTCATACGGTCGATATTTGTAGACAACATGGTGTTCGCCTACTTCCTCGGCATGTGCTCCTTTCTGGCAGTGTCGAAGAATGTAAAGACAGCCTTTGGATTGGGTGTGGCGGTCACTTTCATGCTTATGATAACCCTCCCGATCAACTATCTTCTGGAAAACTATGTACTAAAGGAGGGTGCCCTGAAATGGCTTGGTGAAGACTTCGCTACCATAGACCTCAGCTTCCTTTCACTGATCATGTTTATCGCAGTGATAGCGTCCATGACCCAACTTGTGGAAATGGCCGTCGAAAAATATTCACCCTCGCTGTATGCGTCGCTTGGCATATTTCTCCCCCTGATAGCGGTAAACTGCGCAATCTTAGGCGGCTCCCTTTTCATGCAGCAGAGAGAGTTTGCCAATGTATGGACTGCAACCTGTGCCGGCGCGGGATGGGGTATAGGCTGGCTCCTTGCCATAACAGCAATCGCAGCCATCCGCGAACGTGTATCCACCTATTCCAATGTGCCGGCTCCACTGCGCGGCATAGGCATTACTTTTATAATTTGCGCCCTCATGGGGATAGCTTTCATGAGCTTCCTCGGCATAAAAATCTGACAACCTTCACAACAGTTTAAGAAATGACTTTATTACAGCTCTCACAACTTGGAGCCACACTGCTTTCAGGGATCGGCATCTTTCTCGCCATCACACTGCTGCTCGTGATAGTGCTCCTCGTGGCCAAGCGCTACCTTGTCAGTTCAGGCATGGTTACGGTCACCATCAACGACGATAAAAAAGTGGAGGTTGAATCGGGACGCCCGTTACTCTCCGCCCTCGCCACAAAGGATGTATTCTTACCTTCCGCATGCGGCGGCAAAGGCAGTTGCGCACAATGCAAAGTACGTGTCACCGAGGGTGGCGGCGAAATTCTTCCTACCGAGGCAGTGCATTTCAGCCGAAAAGAAATCAAAGACAACTGGCGCCTCGCATGCCAGGTCAAAGTTAAAAACGACATTGACATCAAGGTGCCCGCTTCGGTACTTGACATCAAAGAATATGAATGTACCGTGGTTTCAAACAACAACGTTGCCACATTCATAAAGGAATTCATAGTAGCCCTTCCGGCAGGCGCGCACATGAACTTCATTCCAGGCTCATACGCACAGATAAAAATCCCGCCTTTCAAGATTGATTACGACAAGGATATTGACAAAGGCTCCATAGGGAAAGAATACCTCCCGGCATGGGAAAAGTTCGGCCTGTTCAATCTCAAATGCGTGAACAACGAGACAACCGTGCGCGCATACTCAATGGCGAACTATCCAGCCGAGGGAGACCGCTTCATGCTTACCGTGCGCATAGCCACTCCCCCGTTCAAACCGAAACCTGAGGTCGGTTTCATGGATGTCAATCCCGGTATAGCATCGTCATATATTTTCACACTCAAACCGGGTGACAAAGTGCTTATGAGCGGTCCTTACGGGGATTTCCATCCGATTTTCGATTCTAAAAACGAGATGATGTGGATAGGCGGCGGCGCCGGAATGGCTCCCCTGCGTGCACAGATCATGCATATGACCAAGACACTCAAGACCACAGACAGAGTGATGAACTACTTCTATGGCGCCCGCGCCCTTAACGAGGTATTCTATCTTGATGATTTCCTCAATCTTGAGAAAGAATTCCCCAATTTCCACTTCCATCTCGCACTTGACCGTCCTGACCCTGCCGCAGATGCAGCCGGAGTGAAATATACTCCAGGATTCGTGCACCAGGTGATCTACGACACTTATCTGAAAAATCACGAAAATCCCGAAGATATCGAATATTACATGTGCGGACCTGGCCCGATGAGCAATGCCGTAAACAAGATGCTTGATTCCCTGGGCGTGGATCCTGCAAATATCCACTATGACAACTTCGGAGGATAAGTAACATTACAACCGCTTATATAAAGCGGAAAAACGAACCCTCTAACATTTACCTACGACTTTGATAACCACCGAAATAAACAAGGATATCAGAGAAATGACCACATTCGGCCTTCCGGCCGAATGTGGCCGTTTCATTCAATATGAAACATCCGACGACCTGCGTCAGCTCTATCGCGACGGAGTATTGAAAGATGCCCTACATATAGGAGGAGGAAGCAATCTGCTTTTTACCACCGGGCGGTACGATGGTACGGTACTCCATTGCGCAAACCGGAATTACCGCATATCGCCACCGGACGGAAACGGGAAAGTGCGATTGGAAGCATCGGCTGGATGCACTCTTGACGAACTATGCCGGATATGCGCCGAAAATAACCTATGGGGGCTTGAGAACCTTTCAGGAATCCCAGGTGAGATAGGGGGAGCGGCAGTACAGAATGTCGGAGCATACGGAACGGAATTCAAGGATGTGGTGGAGCATGTATCTGTTTTTGACACCGTTTCAGGGGAAGAGATACCGCTAAGTAACAAAGAATGCCATTACGGGTACAGGGATTCGGTGTTCAAACACCAGGACTATCCTGGTAAACTGATAGTTACCTCCGCTGCCATACTCCTTGACACTATGCCGGCACCTCGTCTGGACTATGCCCCCCTGAAAAAACTTTTTTGCAACATCCCTCCCAACCAATTAACACCCGCCATGCTGCGTGAGGCTGTAATAAGCCTGCGTGACAGCAAACTGCCCGATCCTCACAAGACCGGAAGTGCGGGGAGCTTCTTTAAAAACCCAATTGTCAGCAGTGACAGGCATGCCGCAATGGAAAAAGCGCTGAACAAAGAGATTCCCGGCCATGTTACCTCTACGGGAGAGATCAAACTTTCGGCTGCATGGCTCATTGACCAATGCGGATGCAAATCTTTCCATGCGGGGGATGCGGCGGTATGGCAGACACAACCGCTTGTTATTGTCAATGCCACCGGAAAAGCCACCGGAAAAGAGATAGTGCAACTTGAAAACATGATCACCGAGGCTGTACGCGATGCTTTCGGAGTAGAACTTACACCGGAAGTAATCCATATTTAAACGCCTTGCTTCATTATGCAAGAATTACCAGTCGCCACAAAAAAAGTAAACTTATTATGAGTTCGTTTGTAATTGAGGGAGGCCGCACACTAAGCGGTGAAATAATACCACAGGGAGCGAAAAACGAGGCATTGCAGGTAATAAGCGCCACGTTGCTTACCGCATGCCCAGTAACAATCTCGAACATTCCGGAGATAAGCGATGTAAAGAATCTTATCGGGATGCTTGACAAAATGGGGGTTAAAGTAGTGCGCCACAGACCCGGCGAATACACATTCACCGCAGATGAAATAGACCGGGAATATGTGCTTAGCGACGACTTCGTAAAATGTAGCGCGGCTCTACGCGGCTCGGTCCTCATGGTTGGTCCACTTCTGGGACGTCTCGGAAAAGCCTATTTCCCCAAGCCTGGAGGAGATAAAATCGGGCGCAGGAAAGTTGACACCCATATCCAGGGATTCGTTAACCTCGGGGCAAGTTACGAATATGATCCCTCAAAAAAAGCATATCTGCTGACAGCTCCGGAAGGAGGGCTAAAAGGATGCTACATGCTGCTTGACGAAGCATCCGTGACAGGAACCGCGAACATAATAATGGCATCTGCATGCGCCAGAGGAGAAACTGTCATATATAATGCCGCTTGTGAACCTTATGTGCAACAGCTATGCCGCCTTATGATCCATATCGGCTATCATATAGAAGGTATCGGGTCTAATCTTATAAAGGTTACAGGAGACCATAACCTTACGACAAGTTGTCCTGAAAACCGCAACATCATCCACCGCATACTGCCGGACATGATAGAAGTTGGCAGTTTTATCGGTATGGCGGCAATTACCAGAAGTGCGATCACTATCAAAAACGTGTGTTATGATGAACTTGGCATCATACCAGAGAGCTTCCGCAGACTGGGCATATGCCTGGAACAACGGGGGGATGACATCTATGTACCTGCCCAGGAAAGCTATGTGATAGATACGGCACTTGACGGCTCAATCATGAATATAGCCGATGCCCCATGGCCCGGACTTACTCCAGACCTACTCAGTGTACTGCTTGTGGTAGCCACACAATGCCGTGGAAGCGTGCTGATCCACCAAAAAATGTTTGAAAGCCGCCTCTTTTTCGTAGACAGTCTTATTGACATGGGTGCACAGATAATCCTCTGTGATCCGCACCGCGCCGTAGTGATCGGACACGACCACCGTTTCACCCTCAGGGCCAACCACATGGTATCTCCAGACATCCGTGCCGGCATTGCACTCCTCCTTGCGGCAATGTCTGCAAAAGGCACCAGCACGATTGACAACATTGAGCAGATTGACCGTGGCTATGAAGATATTGACGGACGTCTCAACCGGCTTGGAGCCTCAATACGCCGCATATCCTGAATTATTTCAGCTGTGACCAAGCATAAAAGCACACCCCCGTGAATAAACCCCGATCGTGATATATCCCGGCTCAGGAATCTGCCATATACCCACAATTTGAGCTGCGTCAGAACTCGGCATTTAATATTCTGGCACAGCTCAAATTTTTATATACAACCTCATTCCCTGTATATTCTTGACATTAGGACAGATTATTGGTTTATTTGTCGAAATACGGATTTTTTTCCATAATTTATCCTTAACTTTGTATCAGCCTGCCAGGCTAAAAATATTCGTCCTTACCTTATAATTAATTACCCAAACTGCCGCCGGCAACTATGGCCATTACCACAACCATAGCCACCGGCTCCATTTCCAATTCCTTCAAAACGTTATGACTACTTTTATGATCGTAGTGTTCGTAGCAGGCTATCTGATGATAGCGCTCGAACATGTGCTCAACATCAACAAGGCCACATTCGCCCTTATGATGAGCGGCATACTCTGGGCTGCCTACTCGCTTTGCTCCCACGATCCGAACCTATCTGAAGATCTGGTTATCGCCCTTGGTGACACTTGCGAAATCATCGTATTCCTAATAGGTGCAATGACCATAGTGGAGTTAATTGACCGTTATGGAGGCTTCAATATCATAATACACAAGATCAAAGCGGGGAACAAACGCGGGCTTATGTGGGTAATGGCATTCGTAGCCTTTTTTCTATCAAGCATACTTGACAACATGACGACTACCATCATTATGGTAATGATGCTCCGGCGTATGCTGTCAAACACCCATGAGCGGTGGATATTCGCCTGTGTCATAGTTCTGGCAGCAAACAGCGGCGGCGCATGGTCCCCCATAGGTGATATAACAACAATCATGCTTTGGATGAAGAGCTATGTATCTTCCCTTGATCTTATAATAAATCTGCTCATACCATCACTCGTATCCATGGTCATACCTACATGGATTGCCACCCGCTACATAAAAAACGAGCCTGTGGAAGAACTTAATTCCAACGATCCCAGAATCGGATATGAAGTATCCCATCATCATCGCGGCCTTTCGATTCTCATACTGGTGTGCGGCGTTGCGGGATTGCTTTTCGTGCCGATATTCAAATCCACGACACATCTCCCCCCTTATATGGGCATACTGATATCCCTCGGTTTCCTTTGGCTTCTGACCGAACTTATTGTGCGCCATTACAAACTTGACGGCAAAATGGAGGGGCGTATATCGCAAGTCGTACGTCATATAGATATGTCCACAATATTGTTCTTCCTCGGAATACTTCTTGCCGTTGGAGCCCTACAGCAGGCAGGTATTCTCAACCATCTTGCATACTGGCTTGACTCCACTTTCCATCAGCCATATATAATCAACGGTATCATAGGCGTGTTGTCGTCAATAATTGACAATGTGCCTCTGGTAGCAGCCTGCATGAATATGTACCCGGTCGTTACAGACTCCATGCTTGCCACCGCTGCCGATCCGTCATGGTCTGCACTATTCGTAGAAGACGGGCTTTTCTGGCATCTTCTTACATTCTGTGCCGGAGTCGGAGGCTCACTTCTTATAATAGGTTCGGCAGCAGGAGTAGTGGCCATGGGCATAGAAAAAATCCCATTTCTGTGGTATGCGAAACGCATTACATGGCTGGCATTCCTGGGTTATGTGGCAGGTATGGTCTGCATCTGGATTGAAGCGCTTCTATTCCCCCATCTTCCCATAGTCTGAAACAGACACACACAACCATAGAAACAGCCGTCGCACTGTCCAACTATTCAGTGCGGCGGCTGTTATATCTAAAAAATCCAACGATTAAAAGCGTGGATTATACATTAACAAATTAAACAAGTATGAACGACCGACTTAGCTATAACGAGAAAAAAGAACTGCCAGATTCGATATTCGGTCTTCCACAACGTCGCGAATATCCTATGCCTGATGCAGCCCACGTGAGAGCCGCAGAAGCATATTTCCGCTACTGCCCTGAAGACCTCAAACCGCAACTTGCCCGTGCCATATTATCCCGCGCCAAAGAATTCGGAGTTGATGTGGAAAGCCCGACAGTGCTCTCATATGCCAATAAATGAATCCATAGCCACTGGTCATAACCGGGAATTTTCTATTAATTTAACCTAAATTGCGGCAATCAGGACCTAATTAATTTTAAGGATTGTGAGCAATTAGTTAACTTTGTCCCAAATTTCCCCCTTTTGGGTGTGGGTGCCGCAAAACGGCACCCTTAAAGCATGTTTGTATCACCGCTCTCAAAAATGTACATAACAGGTCTGGGAGTGTGTGACCACACCTAAGCCAATTCACAACATGAAGGAAGAATTTAATGACATAGCCCCTTATGATGACAGTGCGTTTCAGGAATCAATGGCACGACTTGTAAAAGAGCCGGGATTCGAGAATGCAATAAAATATGTGATGCCTGATGCCGACTACAATGTTGTTGTAAAGGATCTGCTTCAGATAAAGGGCAAAGACGAGTTCCAGAAGAAAATAATGTTTGGCATACTGCTCCTGCTTGAGCGTATGACTACATCAGGTGTGACCGATTCCGGATTTGACAACCTTTCAACTGGAAAAAGTTCACTATTCATAACCAACCATCGCGATATAGTACTGGACGCATCGTTTCTCGGACTTGCCATGATCCGCCGTGGCCTTCCTGCACAGGAAGTAGCTCTAGGAGACAATCTCCTGATCTATGACTGGATTGAAGATCTCGTGCGCCTTAACAAGGGGATAATTGTCAAAAGGAACCTGCGCTTGACTAAAGCGCTTGAAGCGGCAAAACAGCTTTCATCCTACATACATTACTGTATAAGGGAAAAACATGAATCCGTATGGATTGCCCAACGCGAGGGACGTGCCAAAGATTCAAACGATGTGACACAGGAGAGCGTAATAAAGATGCTCGCCTTGGCTGGAGATAGTGAAAATATGGTGGAACGCCTGATGGAACTTAACATCATACCCACCGCGATATCATATGAATATGATCCGAACGATTATCTGAAAGCACGCGAATTTCTTGCACGACGCAGAGACCCTGAGTTCAAGAAATCTCAGCGTGACGACCTTTTCAGCATGGAAACCGGCATACTCCAGTTCAAGGGACAGGTTCATTTCGCAGCCGGCAAATGCCTGAACGACAGATTGGCGCAAATTACAGGCACCACAGACAAAGTGGAGATCGCCCGCAGGGTATGCGCAATGATTGACCACGACATACATCTGGGATATAAAATATTCCCCCTGAACTATATCGCTTATGACAGAGTAGAAAACTGCTCCAGATTTGAAAATAAATACACGACTGAGGACGTAGAAAAATTCAACGATTATCTGAACCGGCAGCTGGACAAAGTGGATCTTCCTGATGTGACTGAAGAGGAACGCGAGTATATGCGCAAGTGCATACTTACAATGTATGCCAATCCCCTTCGCAACCAACTTACGGCACAAGAAAAAGAAGATCTATAAAAACGGCCCTGAGACCCGGTTGATGTAACACATCCGCTAATGAGAGCACCATTCATAATACTGCTTATAATCCTGTTGGCCAACCTGTTTGTTGACCTCTACATCTATATCCAGTGTAAACGGAGGTGCAATTCCAAAAGTTGGAGCAAGTTACAGAAAACCACCTCAATTGTGCTTATTGCCGTGATGATAGTCGGGATGGCGCTCCCTGCAAAAGAGGGAAACGACGGGATGCTATTGACAAAAATGTGGATACTATTTTCATATTTTACCGTCTACATCCCCAAATATATTGCTGTAATTTTTGACCTTCTGGCATCAATACCCCGATTATGGAACCATAAAAGAATGAAATGGGCTACCTATGCAGGTGTTTTGCTTTCCATATTCACTTTTATATCTCTATGGTGGGGGGCATTTGTGAACAGATATAGAATACAGGTAAAAGAGGTCGCAGTAGAAGTAACAGGATTGCCGAAATCATTCGACGGCTTCAAAATCGCCCAATTTTCAGACTTGCATACTGGTACATTCGGTACAGACACCGCATTCGTCGCCAAACTGGTAAACCGCATCAATTCCCTTGATGCGGATATCATAGTCTTCACCGGAGACATGGTAAACCGCCAAAGCGATGAAATGAACCCGTTCATATCCGTTTTGTCAAGACTGTATGCACCTGGTGGAACATACGCCATACTCGGCAACCATGATTACGGAGATTATAAGAACTGGCCGGATAATGAATCCAAACATAAAAATATGGAGGATCTTTATGCCGGATACAAAAATGCCGGAATCACCCTCCTGCGCAATGACTGCCGCTGGATCCGCAATGGGGTAGACTCCATCGCGCTTATCGGTGTTGAAAATATAGGCGATCCACCTTTCAAGACTTATGGTTCTCTTACAAAATCCTACCCGGATTTATCAGATGCAGCCTCAAAGATCCTTCTCACACACAACCCACAACATTGGGTAGACTCCATTGCCGGACACTCCGACAAAAACATCCCCCTCACTCTATCAGGGCACACCCATGCCATGCAGATTGAGGTCGGAGGATTTTCGCCAGGGCAGTTCAGATACCCGACATGGGGAGGGCTATACTCCGACGAAAATGGCTCCCACTCATTGTATGTAAATATTGGAGCCGGCACGGTAGGAGTGCCCATGCGCCTTGGAGCCACACCGGAAATCACCCTTATAACTCTCCGGCCAAAGCATGATTAAGGCAACATTAAAGCAAAAAACATTGATTATCAATACCGGCCATATACGGTTTTACATATCCCTTACATGTCTGATACCCCAAATTCCATAAGTGCCATAATAGCACGCGAAAACGGCATTCCTGAAAAAAGTGTCGCTGCTACCATAAAATTGCTTCAGGAAGGAGCTACAATACCGTTCATAAGCCGCTACAGGAAAGAAATAACAGGTTCGCTTGACGAAACGGCTATTTTCGCCATAGATACACGCGCACAGGAACTTGCAGAACTGTCAGACCGTAAGAGCTACATCCTTGACACTATAGAAAGCCAGGGGAATCTATCTGCCGAGCTTGAGGAAAAAATCATCAACTGTTTCGATCCAAACCTGCTTGAAGATCTGTATCTGCCTTTCAAACCACGCAAGCGCACCCGCGCACAGATAGCACGCGAAAACGGACTTGAACCTCTTGCCAAGATAATCATGGCACAGACATGTGCCAATCCGCTTGATGCAGCAAAAAAGTTCATCGGTGAAAATGTGCCAGATGCCGATACTGCAATCTCAGGCGCTTCAGACATCATGGCAGAGTGGATAAATGAAAGCGAGGCAGCCCGCAGCCGTGTGCGCGACCAATTCAAGCGTTTCGCCACAATCACATCTAAAGTAATAAAAGGAAAAGAGGAAGACGCATATAATTACACCACATATTTCAATTATTCCGCACCACTCAACCGCTGTAGCTCGCACAACTATCTGGCAATACGGCGTGGCGAAAGCGAAGGGTTGCTCAGGGTTTCAATCGTGGTTGACGAAGAACGCATGCTCAACCGGCTGTATCCGATTTTTGTAAAACGCAATGGAGCCCCTGCTTCAGCCGATCTGGTAAGCGCCGCCGTAGCAGATGCATACAAACGGCTTACACGGCCTGCTATAGAAAATGAGACGGCATCTGAAGCCAAAGCCAAAGCAGATACAACTGCAATAGAGACTTTCTCATCAAACCTCAGGCAACTGCTGCTTGCCTCACCGCTCGGTTCAAAACGCATACTTGCCATTGACCCCGGTTTCCGCACTGGGTGCAAGGTTGTATGCCTTGACGGAAACGGCAATCTTCTGTGCCATGACGTGATATATCCTACTCCTCCAAAAAACGATACGCACGAAGCGGCACACACAATTTTCAAACTTGTGATGGAACATGACATAGAAGCCATAGCACTCGGAAACGGCACCGCCAGCCGCGAGACAGAACGCTTCCTGCGCACAATGTCACTTCCTGATGTAAATATTTTCATAGTAAGCGAAAACGGAGCCTCGATATACTCCGCATCCAAAGTGGCACGTGACGAATTTCCCGACAAGGACGTGACTGTGCGCGGCGCCGTATCAATAGGGCGCCGTCTTATGGATCCTCTTGCGGAACTTGTAAAAATAGATCCTAAATCCATCGGTGTAGGCCAGTACCAGCATGATGTTGACCAAACTAGGCTAAAAGCAGCACTTGACATGACGGTAAAGTCATGTGTAAATTCAGTCGGGGTTGATGTAAATACCGCCTCGCGCCAACTGCTGTCTTATGTTTCCGGAATAGGCGACAGCCTTGCAGGCAATATCGTGGCATACCGTGCTGCCAACGGGGATTTCCTTTCACGAGAAGCTGTAAAAAAAGTGCCGCGCATGGGACCTAAGGCATTTGAACAAGCGGCAGGATTCCTGCGCGTCCCTACCGGGTCCAATATCCTGGATCATACTGCTGTGCATCCTGAGCGATACGGTCTTGTCAGAAAAATGGCAGCGGATATAGGAAAAAGCCTTGAGGAGATAGTCAGCACGCCATCGTTGATAAAAGAGATAGACCTCACCAAATACATTGACCGCGAGACAGGTATCGAGACCCTTACAGACATAATACACGAACTTGAAAAGCCCGGGCGTGATCCGCGACAGGAGGCTGAGGCGTTTGCATTCGATGACAACATCAATGATATAACAGACCTCAAAGCCGGAATGGTACTTCCCGGAATCGTAAACAATATCACAGATTTCGGAGCATTCATAGATCTGGGAATACATAAAAGCGGCCTTATCCATGTGTCACAGCTCTCGGAAAAACGCGTAAAGCACCCGTCAGAAGTGGTGAAACTCCATCAGAAGTTAACTGTAAAGGTCATTGAAGTAGACCTCAAACGTGACCGCATAGCGCTTACCCTGCGCGACGTACCACAGAATTGAATCAAGGTCATGGGGTCGTCAAACCATCGCACACCGATAATAATCTGCATCGGATCAAACGAACCGGATGCAAACACACGTGTGCTTAATGCTTTGAAACTTCTCGGCACTGCATTTGAGATAACCGAAACAGCTGGTCCATATCAGACCATACCAGCGCCTCCGGCAGATCCGGAAGGACCCCCTTACGCCAATGCTGTCGTGGAATGCCGCACAGTGTTAACACACAATGCCACGTTGGAATTACTGAAACAATATGAGAGGAGGCTTGGGAGACGACCGAAGCATAAAGCGGAGGGAAAGGTTATTATAGACATAGACCTAGTAGTATATGACGACGATATATGCCGTAAATCAGAGTTCATATCAGATTATTTCCAAACAGGATACCGGCAGTTGTCAAAGAAGCGTTCCAGGTAAGCCTATTCTGAAAGGCATTCCCATCGTATCCAGTTCCGCCATGTATCGGCGCATCTGTTTTTCATTAAGAGAAGGTGCCAGCACTATGGTATCAGGATCAATGATCTCTTTTACATCCTCCATACTGCCATAATACCTGCCACTTACCAACGCATAGCTGGGACGGACAGGTACAGGTTCCAACTCACGACGCAACCCCACCAGTACAACAACCTTGTCACGAAAGCACCATACATTGCCTACGGCAAATATTTCCTGCCCTTTGATAACAGTATTGACTGGTTCCAGAACCGCTCCCCTCATATTTGCAAAGTCACGTAGCGTTCTACCCATCTCCTTTTCAACCCTTCCATATTGTGAAGGAGGGGCATCGGAAAGAAGCACGCACCGATTCCCTTCGCGCGCCACTATCACTGTGGCATAGGGATATTCCACCACATATGCTTCTGCCCGCGGATAAAAAGGAGGCATCAACATGTAAGCCGCAAATGTAAATAAGAAAAGAATGCCGGCCATAATCCCCCAGAAATCATTTCTCAGTTTTAATGACAGCCAGGCAGCCACCAACCCGGCGTAATATGTCACCAGAAGCCACCATGGAAAGACTATGGCATGCAAAGACGCACCTGACAACGAACTTATGAAACCTGTTGTTTCAGCGAGCCATGCATAACCGGTATCAACAAAACCCACAAGCCATTCAGGCTGGATCCCTATTGCATTCATAAATATCAGGAATATCTCCCCTCCCATAAGGCATGGCAAAAGCAAGGCAGCAGGAATATTTGCAGGTATAAAATAAACAGGAACCTGATGGAAATGCCATGCAGAGATAGCCGCAGTACCCGCCACCGCAGAAATACAAACAGCCGTCCACTGCCATATCAACCGCAAGAACACTGGCATTTTCCATCCCGGAGTAAGCTCGAAAGCGAACATTATTATCGCTGCGACAGCTGCAAAAGACAGCTGGAAACCCGGAGAAAAAAGTTCATCCGGGCTGAAAAGCAATATGACTATGGCAGCGAGGCATAGCGAATTAAGCGGAGAACTGTCACGACGCAGCATGATACCACCGAATACAACCGTAGCCATTACAACCGCACGGAACACGGACGGAGACAAACCTGTCATAAACGCATATGACCATAAGACAAAGATTGTCAGCGCCATCGCCATCCGTCTTTTACCGGCCAAGCCTAGAGGGAAAAACAGCAATGAGACCATAAACGCGATAACAGAAACATGCATGCCGCTTAAAGCCAATATATGCGCTATGCCTGCCGTGGCGAATGTCGCTTTCAGATCATAATCAAGGTAAGAAGATTCCCCTGTCAAAACCGCAGTTAGGAAAGCCGCAGAAGGTGCGCTTATGCCACTCTCATATATGGCATCAATAAAACGCTCACGCTGCCGCGACATCCATACGGATATTCCCGGATGATCAGGTTTTATAACATTCAAGCTGGCATGGCTTTCTGCGCAACCATCAGGAATAAGCTCAGCTACAGCAGTCACACCTTCCCTGCGCGCCTGCCTGCCGGGAATGAATTCTCCCGGAAAGCGGGGTTCACGGTCAACAGTCTCAAGAACAGAAACGAATTGCAAAGTATCCCCTACTTCTATTGCAGGAAGCGCAGCATGGAGGCGCAACCATATACGGCCGCCGGAACCACATGTAAGTTCCAGAGTGACCCACTGGCTGAAATCGTAACGCTTAACACTTCTTGCCACACCGGTAAACACAGCTTCCCGCCCCGTAACATCCACTTCAGGCGGCGTATGCACATCCGTAGTAAGCATGCCTGCGACTACGGAAACCGCCATCAGGACCAACATGCTTTGCTTTTTCCACAACCCTATAAAACACAGAGCCGCCATAATGGCGGCTCCATATATCCAATATCGCGCACAGAACGATCCAGTCGTAATACCAGCCATTAGACAAAGCGCTACTGGCAATAACGGCACTGAAGCCAGCAAGGGGCGACGAGGACGATCCATCGGTTACCGTGAACTGAAAATCATGCCGGTATTGTAGCCATTACAACAAAGAAACTGCTTACACCTATTATAATCCAGAGAATTATAGCGAGAAGCAACGGGCGGATACCGACCTTTTTAACCATACCGATGGATAAACCCGCACCAATGAGAAACAATGTCACGATAAGCGCTCTTTTGGCAATCAGGACAAGAGCCGAAGTCAGGACTTCCGGAAGATTGCAATATGTGTTGATTACCATAGCCAACACAAAAAGGAAGATAAACCAAGGAATCGAAATCTTGCTGTTGCTGTTTTTGTCACGGAAAATAAACATAGTGACAAAAGCGAGAGGAATAATCCATAGCGCACGCGTACATTTTATCAATGTCGCAATCTGGCACGCCTCTGGACCATAAGCATCACCAGCTCCCACAACAGAGGATGTGTCGTGAATGGCAATCGCCGCCCATGTGCCGAATTGCGCCTGCCCCATTCCAAAATAATGGCCTATCGGTGGGAATATAAACAGCGCTACCGCATTGAGTATGAAAATCACGCCAAGCGACACAGCCATTTCATGGTCATCGGCTTTCAGCACAGGTCCGACTGCAGCGATCGCACTGCCGCCGCAAATCGCAGTGCCGGAAGAAATGAGGTATGAAGTCTTGCGGTTAAGGTGCATCCAATAACCTATAAGTATGCCAAACAACATGACTCCGATAACAGACACGACTGTAAAAAGCATCCCCTCCGAGCCGCTCTTCAAGGCTGTCTCCACATTCATCCCGAAACCAAGACCCACCACAGAGGCCTGCAGAAGATATTTTGAACCTTTCTTGTTGAACTTAGGGAAAGGCATTGGAAATATCATGGCAAAAACAAGCCCCGCGAACAGAGCAACTGCAGGCGTAACAAAATCTTCTATACCAAAAAGTTCCTTAAAAGGCAACGCGGCAACCGTTATGGCCAAAACATATATTATACGAGCCAGAATATTGCCATCTTTCTTATTTACTGTCATTGCTTATTGCTGATTTAGTTGGAAATAGTCTTTTAAATAACGTCACCTTTTCATTTTTATTTCCTGACCAAACAAAACTATCTACGTCCTGTCCATATTTCCCATGATTCAAACGCTTGTAGCAACAGCATTTCCAGACCATTTTTCACAACTGCACCATATTCCGCGCTTTTTTTCATGAACAATGTAACGTCTGGATTATACAGCAAGTCGTAACACAGAAAATCTCCATTCATGCATTCATACGGGATGTCGGGGCATTCATCAACCTGAGGGTACATACCCAGGGGGGTTGTATTCACAATCACTTTGTGTGCCTCCATTATTTCCGGTGTCAGATCCTTATATGAAATCATTCCCTCACGCGGTGTCCGGGAGACCACAAGAGGTTTTATGCCCAGATCCTCAAGCCCGCAACATACAGCACGGGAAGCCCCTCCGGAACCAAGCACGAGAGCCTCACGGTGGCAAGGCTTAAGCATCGGACGGATAGAGTTGACAAAACCGGCAATATCGCTATTGAAACCTATGAGTTTGAAATCATTTTCGTTCTTTCCGTTTCTAAGAACCTGTATGACATTGACAGCGCCTATCCTTTGTGCCACAGGGTCAATATCCGTAAGATAAGGTATTACCTGGGTTTTGTATGGAATCGTCACGTTAATACCCTCTATAGCAGGATATTCAGCCAACACCTCCATAAAATCGCCGATATCCGGGATTTCAAAGTTCATATAACGCGCATTTATTTTCTCAGCCTTGAACTTCTGGTTGAAGAATGTCTGTGAGAAAGAATGAGTGAGAGGGAAACCTATGAGACCATAGATTTTTTCCTCCTGAGGTTTCATTTTTTTTCCAAAAAGACTTTCCATATTCAGTAAATCTCTACCGTGATTATTACCGTTCCAACTGCAAAGATACTAAGAATTTGGACTTTACGCCCTATGCAGTAGCATATTTTTGCCATTGAACAAAAAAATTGCTACATTTGCATGGAAATGTCCTTTCTGTGTCTATTATTGAAGGGCGATTATTAATACTTACAGTACATTCATCTGAACATGAAATATATAGGAGCGCACGTTTCTGTTGACGGAGGGGTCTCCAATGCCCCTCTAAGAGCTGCTGAACTAAGCATGAAGGCATTTGCGCTTTTCACACGTAACCCATCCAGATGGAAATCGGCACCGATTTCCGAAAAGGAGGCAGAGCGGTTCCGCTCCAATTGTATTGATGCGGGGTACACTGCAGATGTTATAATGCCACACGACAGCTTTCTTATAAATCTCGGAGCGCCAGACGCCGAGAAGCTCAGAATGTCACGCGAGGCATTCATGGATGAATTGCACCGGTGCGCACAGCTTGGTCTCACAATGTTGAATTTCCATCCAGGATCACATCTGAACATTGTAACAGAGCAGGAATGCCTGCAAACCATCGCGGACTCCATCAACATCGCTCTTGATAAAACAGACGGCATCACCGCTGTAATTGAGTCAACCGCAGGTCAAGGCAGCAACCTTGGATTCCGTTTCGAGCAGCTGGCAGAAATAATCAATAAGGTTGAAGACAAAACACGCATAGGTGTGTGTGTTGATACATGCCATACTTTTGCTGCCGGATATGACCTCGCTACTCCAGAAGGATATAGCCGTACATGGGATGAATTCGAAAAAACAATCGGTTTCAAATATCTTAAAGGCATGCACCTCAACGATTCCAAAAAAGGACTCGGATCGCGTGTAGACCGCCATGAATCAATCGGGAAAGGAGCATTAGGCGACGAATTTTTCAGAATGCTTATGGCAGACAACCGCATGAACCGTATGCCGCTGATACTTGAGACACCCAACGAAGAGATCTGGGGATCGGAGGTGAAATACCTGTACTCGCTTGATGGAGCGTTATGACCTGCCACATAACCGTTTTTTTGACATTACATATCTTACTACTTACATCATCACAACACTTTTAGATCAACATGAAAACAAAACCAGACCTGAGTTTCTGGAAGCTCTGGAACCTGAGCTTCGGTTTCTTCGGTGTACAAATCGCGTATGCGCTGCAGAGCGCAAACGTGAGCCGTATTTTCGCCACACTCGGTGCGGATCCACATGATTTAAGCTATTTCTGGATTCTGCCGCCGTTGATGGGACTGATCGTGCAGCCCATCGTAGGCACTGCGTCAGACCGCACGTGGAACCGTTTCGGACGGCGTCTGCCATATTTGATAGGTGGCGCTTTGATAGCAGTATTGGTCATGTGCCTGCTTCCTAATGCAGGCAGTTTCGGTCTCACTGTATCATCTGCAATCCTGGTTGGACTGTTTGCGCTTATGCTGCTTGACACATCCATCAATATGGCCATGCAGCCTTTCAAAATGCTAGTCGGCGACATGGTAAATGAAAAACAGAAAGGAGTGGCATATTCCATACAGAGTTTCCTGTGCAACGCCGGCTCTATCGTAGGATATATATTCCCGTTCCTGCTTACATGGATAGGGTTCCGCAATACCGCTGCCGCCGGAGTGATACCCCAGACCGTGGTGTTCTCATTTTACTTCGGAGCAGCCATTTTACTAGCCTGCGTGATTTATTCGCTTGTCAAAATAAAAGAATGGCCGCCGAAACAATATGCAGAATATAACGGAGGTGCCGCTGAAGAAAGCAGCAGCAGCGAAAAAAGCAACCTGCTGAAACTTCTGGTAAAAGCCCCATCCACATTCTGGACAGTTGGACTGGTACAGTTTTTCTGCTGGTTCGCTTTCCTGTTCATGTGGACATACACCAACGGCACTGTAGCCAAAAATGCATTCGATTGTCCTGAGACAACCACTATAAATGCCATCGTCGAAAAACAGAATGGCATTGAGACCGCAAAATACTCTGCGAAATATATCCTTACCGGTGACTCGCTTCCGGTTGTAATAAACGGCAAAGCTGCGGTTGCCGGCTTCACCCTCCCCACAGGAGAATTCATAGCTGCCGACAACATTGAAATCATACATACCGACATTGACTTTATAAATATAAAGCATGGAGGTCTTGACATAAAGGCTCCAACAGCCGGAGTTGAAATAAAATCGCAGATGGTGGTCAACGGTCTCGTCTTTGAAATAGATGGAGTCAACCAATATTCTTTCGGCACACCTGTCAGCACCAACGATGCCACTCTTCTCGTAAATGGTTCACAAAGAATTGAATCCCCGGCCATCACACTTGCCGACAGGCTG
The DNA here is from genome assembly GCA_947643665.1 of uncultured Porphyromonadaceae bacterium. Taxonomy (GTDB): domain Bacteria; phylum Bacteroidota; class Bacteroidia; order Bacteroidales; family Muribaculaceae; genus UBA7173. The sequence goes on from CANRWW010000035.1 coordinate 26,504, forward strand.
TCACGTCTACATAAGCCCTCACAGTTGCTGCTTGCCGACATATACACCCACGACCCCGCTACAGGCGAATTGTTCCTTGACGGGGTAAGCGAGGCCACGGTTGCCGAAAATGCCGAAATCTCTTTCAATACAAATGTAGTGTTGAATACCGAATCACCACAATATAATTATAATCGCAAAAACGAAATGAGCATCTTTCAAAAACGAAACGAGCAAATCTTCT
>CANRWW010000036.1 GCA_947643665.1 uncultured Porphyromonadaceae bacterium
GAAGATTTGCTCGTTTCGTTTTTGAAAGATGCTCATTTCGTTTTTGCGATTATATATACGCGGCGGAAAGGATTGCGGTTCTCAATAATTTCATTTTCCACAGCCCGGTTATATACAGCCCGCAGTATGCGCATGTAGAATGAAGTGGTATTTGGGATATTACCTCGCCCTTTTAGGTATGCCTCATACTGTTCAATTGTTTCAGACGTGATTGCGTCAAGCATAATGTCTTCGTAATCCCGGTATTTTTTGAAACTGTTGAGAGCCGATCGGTACGTTTCAGCTGTCCGGGTCTTGTTTTTCTGTTTTAGTGAGATAATTATGGACTCCATATAGTTGTATAAGGAGTATTTTAGCGAATAACGTTTGAATTCATACGCTATGTCGTCAACCGTATAGAACATGCTGCTGGTTTCGAACTTTCTGATGATATTGCCCAGGCGTTCCAGATCATGGCGTATGCGCTCCTTCTGACAGATAAGTATGGGTAAGCGATCAGTATCGGCCTTACATATAAGCATGGCACGTTTTTCATCCCATTCCGATGGAAACACTTTGTAGTCTGTTGGGAGCAGCCTTACTTTTCTTTCGTGGATTACCTGGTAATAAATAGTGCCCTCTTTTCCATCAATTTTAGAAGGACGGAATTTAGTCTTTATTGAAGCCATTACATTTCTTATTTTAAGTGAAAATCTTTGGGATGAGAAATGTATAAATTCCGTCGCAGAGAATATAATGTATGTAATAATTACTTAATGGCCGTTAGTATTTCCAGTGTGAGCCTTTTTGGAGCGAATGTAGCGTACTATGCCTGAAAGAGCGGCGAGTTCGTATATATCAATGATTGCAACAAGATCCGGTAACTTACACAGAGATGTTGTCATCAGGCGCTTTAGCCGTATGTATTAAGGATATGTATACATAAAAAGGGTCATCCGAAGATGACCCTTTTGTGATCCGGACGCGATTCGAACGCGTGACCGACTGCTTAGAAGGCAGTTGCTCTATCCAGCTGAGCTACCGGACCCCTTGCAATTTGTTGTTTGCAGTGCAAAGTTACAAATTAATTTCGGTATTACAAAACTGTGATGTATGCCCGGTATGTTCAATCTGTGTACTGAGCGCAGACAAGGCTTCTGCAATATCCTTATCGGTTTTGTCGCTTACAGGCACCAGGGGGAGCCGCAACACGTTTTCTGCCAGTCCGAGATGATGCAGCAGGCATTTCAGCCCTGAAGGATTTCCCTCTGCGAAAAGTGCTTTGTCAAGTGCCTGCATACTCCTGTCTATGTTTTCAGCCTCAATGGATGAATGGTCTTCAAGTGTGAGATGTACCATGGTGCTGAAAAGTCGGGGAAGCGCATTGCCCACCACTGAAATCACACCCTCTGCCCCCAAGCATATCAGGTGCCTGGTCAGGGAGTCATCCCCGCTTACCACAGAAAACCCGTCCGGTTTGCCGGCTATAATGGCGGCAGCCTGTTCCAGATTGCCTGAGGCTTCCTTTATGCCGGCAATCTTTCCTGGAAATTCATGCGCCAGGCGAAGGGTGGTTTCCGCCTCCATGTTTTTGCCTGTACGTGACGGCACATTGTAGAGCACAATGGGGAGGGGAGAGGCTTCGGCAATCGCTTTGAAGTGGCGGTATATACCCTCCTGTGAGGGTTTGTTGTAATATGGTACCACCGACAGTATGGCGCTGTAGCCAGTGAAGTCCACTTCGGGAATATGGCGCACCAGTTCTGCCGTGCAGTTGTTGCTCATTCCCATTATCAATGGCACTCTTCCGGCTGTTTTTTCCGCTACGAAGCGTGCCACTTCATGGCGTTCGGGGCAACTGAGCGTCACTGCCTCGGATGTGGTTGCAAGAACCACCAGATAGTCGGCGCCATTTACTATCTGATAATCTATCAGATGCTCCAATGCATCATAATCCACTGAAAAATCATTTCTGAATGGTGTGGCCAATGCCACACCCATTCCTCTGAGGCTTACAGGCTGCTCCATACTTGTAATTTTACCGGGCAAAGTTAACACTATTTTACCATATAAACTAACATGGGGGTAGGTTTGTTGATAGAATAGGACAAACAAAAAACTTTTTTTCATATGAATGATTTCAACGAACTCATCAATCAGCCGAAACCCGTTCTGGTTGACTTTTTTGCAACATGGTGTGGTCCCTGCAAAATGCAGGCGCCTATTCTGGAGCAGGTTAAATCCAAGATTGGCGATATCGCCGATGTAATTAAAATAGATATTGATACAAACCGCAGGCTTGCGGCACAGTATCATGTACAGTCTGTTCCGACTCTTATTCTTTTCAAGAATGGTGAACCGGTATGGCGCACTGTCGGTTTGCAGCAGGCGGATATTCTTGAGAATAAGATCCGTGAATATGTGGACATAAAAAGCGATGAGCGGTTCAATGGCTGACTGAAACGCTTCCTCTCTGTAAGGTTTCCACAAATCAGTCTTGATCCCTCTCTTTTTCGCAGGATGCGCACTGGAGTGCTCAATTAATCGTATTCAAATAAATTTACATGATAATGCGATGTGTCAAAATTCTGAATTTTGACACATCGCATTATTTTTCGTCGGTATGGAATGGAAAGGCAGTTATCAGGATGCGTTATCGCTGTTGCTGTCTGGATGGTATTGTACAAATGCCTCCATGGCTTCGTAGGAGGCCATTCCTAGCTGCTCGTAGAGTTTGGCCGTGGCGCGGTTGCGCTCCTCGGCACGCTGCCAGAAAAGGCGGTCATCGTCGCCAAGGAAAGGTGCGTTTTCCATCTGGCTCTGATGTTTTAGGATGGAGTTGCGCTTGAAACGCAGTTCTTCGGGAGAGATGGGCACTGCCATTTCAATATGGTCGATTTCCCACTCGGCCCACGCGCCGCGATACATCCATATGCGGCATTCCTTCATCCATGGCTCGTCTTTAAGTTCGTCAACAGCGGCAAAAACAGCGTCGGTGCATACACGGTGGGTGCCGTGAGGGTCGGCGAGGTCACCTGCCACGAATATCTGATGTGGCTTCACCTGGGTGAGGAGTTTTTTTACAATCTCCACATCGCGTTCCGAGAGGTCGCCTTTCTTTATAGTGCCGGTTTCATAGAATGGTAGCCGCAGGAAATGTACGTTCGCAGGTTTCACACCTATATAATTGCAGGCAATGGCTGCTTCGGCCTGGCGTATCATTGTCTTGATCTCCCGCACTTCGGGGCTGTCTGTCTCATTGGCACTTTTCTTGTTCTCCACAAGGTTTCTTACGTCAAGGCTAAGCCGCAGGTATTCTTCATTGGCGAATCCGAACATCGGGGCTATCTTGTCCATCATCATGAAGTAACGCATCATATCCTCGTCTCCGACGGCTATATTGCCAGAGGTTTCGTAAGCCACATGTACGTCATGTCCCTGATCAACGAGACGTTTGAGTGTGCCGCCCATCGAAATGACATCATCGTCTGGGTGCGGGGAGAATACGATCACCCGTTTTGGATAAGGCGCGGCACGTTCAGGACGCGACGAGTCATCGGCATTCGGTTTTCCACCGGGCCAGCCGGTGATTGTATGCTGCAGTTCGTTGAACACCTTTATATTTACATTGTATGCCGAACCGTAAAGCGCCACTAGTTCTCCAAGTCCCCAGTCTGTATAATCTCTGTCTGTAAGTTTAAGGATCGGCTTACCTGTCTGTTCGCACAGCCATACTATGGCACGCCTGATAAGTTTGGCATTCCATTCGCATGAGCTTACTTTCCACGGATGGGCAATGCGTGTGAGGTCGTCGGCAGCTCCCAGGTCAAGTGCGATGCGGGTGTGGTTGTGTAGCTGGAGGAATGAGGCTGGAACCGTGTCGGTCACCGGTCCTTCTACGGTTTTTTGCACTACCCGCGAGATGGTTTCTCCCCAGGCCATGCACATCACATGGGTGGAAGATATGATATTGCCCAGTCCAAGGGTGATGGCTGTGGCGGGGCATTCGTCGCAAGCGTATGCACTCTGTATCTCATGGCGTATCTCGGCTCCCAGAAGCACAAGCCTGCATAGGCTCGTTGAGCGTGATCCTGGTTCGTTGAAGGCCAGTGCTCCACCAGGGCCTATCTCGCAGAGCGTAATATCCAGACCTCCACAGTCGCTGATCTTACGCTCATACTCCTTGCAGTAGTCGAACATGCTCTCCATCGTAACCGCAGGGTTGATGGAGTGCACGTTTTCCGGACGCACATCCACATGGTCAAGGAACACTTCTTTAAGACGCGACAGCGTGGATGGCCCATCGGCAACGAGTGGGAAAAACTCTGACAGGTTGAATACTGTTACCTTATCGAAACTCACCTCGCCACGGTCATACATCCCTATCAGGTGCTGGTACACATTGTGGGTGGCACGTCCGGCTCCGATAGCCATGACGCATTTCCCGCGGGCTGCGACACTACTGGAAATAACTTCCGACACATGGCGTGCCAAATATCGGCTGCCATCATCGGCTGTTTCGAATATCCGTGTATAAACCTTCTCCTCACGGGTGAGCGCCGCGATTTCGATATCGCTTTGAGGAGTATAAAAACGACGTGGAATGCGGTCAAGTTTGATCTGGGAGCTGAGGTTGGTTTTCATTGGGTTTGATATATCAGTTTTTATAGGTAGGTCAACAAAATTAATACTTTTAACATAATTTGTCAACTTCCCTTTCATATGTTATATGTAGACAATAATGTAGTATCGTAGTTGGGGAGGGATACAATGCAATTTTTTGACAGAAGACAGTTGAGTTGTCAAAATTATTTGTACATTTGCAAAAATTTTTAGGGCATACTGGAAAATTGTCATTGGCAATGGGTGCCTTTGGTGCTTGTGCCCCTTTATTTAACACTCCTCCCTGGGAGGCTGTTCACTTAGAGTCAAATCTTAAAATAACATAAATGAGACTTATTATCCAGGATAACTATGAGAAGCTCTCGCAGTGGGCTGCAAATTATGTAGCCGCACGCATCAATGAATTCGCTCCTACTCCAGAGCGCCCCTTTGTGCTCGGATGCCCTACAGGCAGCTCACCGCTGGGGATGTACCGCGCCCTTGTAGAACTTAACAAAGCCGGAAAGGTCTCTTTCCGCAATGTTGTTACTTTTAACATGGACGAGTATTGCGGTCTTCCCGAGGAACATCCCGAAAGCTACCACAGCTTCATGTGGAACAATTTCTTCAGCCATATTGACATACAGCGTGAAAATGTCAACATCCTCAATGGCAATGCACCGGATCTTGCAGCAGAATGTGCACGCTTTGAGGAGAAGATCCGCAGCTATGGCGGCATAGAACTTTTTATGGGTGGTGTAGGTCCCGACGGGCATATTGCGTTCAATGAACCGGGATCGTCGCTTACTTCACGCACCCGCCAGAAGACCCTTACACACGACACGATCATCGCCAATTCGCGTTTTTTTGACAACGATGTAAACCTCGTGCCCAAAACAGCCCTTACCGTAGGTGTGGGTACTGTGATGGATGCCCGTAGCGTGCTCCTTCTTGTCAACGGACACAATAAAGCCCGTGCCCTGCGTCACGGCGTGGAAGGTGGCATCACACAGATGTGGACCATCTCGGCGCTCCAGATGCACCCCAAGGCTATCATCGTGGCCGACGATCCCGCCTGCGACGAGCTTAAAGTGCAGACCTACCGTTATTTCCGCGATATTGAAGGCGCCAACCTTGATCCCGCTACACAGCTCTGATCGTTTTCAGAAAAGACTATAGTAGGACGGCGTGTCAAAATTCATGAATTTTGACACGCCGACTTGTTTCTGTCCTGATGGCGAGTGTGCTGTCAGAATGGTTCCAGATGGTAGGAGCCTGAGGGTGAGGGTGACGGGAGTTGACTTTGGTCAATGACCGAGCCCGAATCCCTCAGGCGACGACCCAGATGGGCCATTATGACACACCATCTATACCGTTAATTAAGGTCTTATAAAGGGGAGAGAATGGCTCATCTAGGTAAGAGCCGTTATTTGCTGAGCAAGCGATCAAAAGTTGATGACTGATAGCTCCAGCTATCCAGACAAAATAAGGCTGCGTATCAAAATTCGCGAATTTTGATACGCAGCCATTTCAATTTAGTCAAAAGAGGCAATTAAATTTTGGACAGGAGGGTCAAATCTGACAGGCTTCGGGGCATCTGAGCTTGGGGTTTTCCACCCAGCTTTCTGATGTCCTGACTTCTGATATCTTATTTTGTAACTCTTTCGAGCCATTTTAGCATCGCGAACATGGCGCCCATGGAGATGAGGCAGACAGCCAGGAACACCGCCCAGGCTACCCAGATAGGATACTGGTTATAGATGAGCGGACCGATCCAGAGCAGAAGGTTGCCCAAGGCGGTGGCGCCGAGCCAGAGACCCTGGCAGAGACCCTGCATGTGCTTGGGAGCCACTTTCGATACGAATGACAGACCGAGGGGAGAGATGAACAATTCGGCGACAGTCATGAAGAAATAGTAGAGGATGAGTACCCACCATCCGGCTTTCGCCACTGTGGCGCCGGAAGCTACAAGTTCACGGAACTCTGTGCCCGAGGGATAACCTTCGCCGATGGAAAAGAGGGTAAGGAAAAGGTAGGCCACACCGGCAAGCCCCATACCGTAGGCGATCTTCTTAGGTGTGGAGATCTCTTTGCCGCGTTTGCCGAGCCAGCCGAAAAGCCACATCACCAGAGGGGTGAGCACGATTACGAAGAACGGGTTTACAGCCTGCCAGATTTCCGGGGCTATTGCAGATGTGTCAACGAAATCGCGTGCAAAAAGCGACATTGAGGTGCCGTTCTGGTGGAACGAGAACCAGAAGAAGATAGCGATGCCGAGCACTGCAAAGAGGGCATACATGCGCTGGCGTATCTCCTGTGCCATGGCTGTGCGTTCTTCTGCGGTGTATTTTATTGTTTCTGCTTTTTCTTTCTTTCCCGGTGTGGGAAGTCCTTTCTTTGTGGATACGAAGATTATCAGCGAGATGATCATGGCAGCCACAGATGCGAAGAAGCTGAAATGTATGCCGGTGTTGAACACCTTGAGATATTCTGAGCAGAACTCGCGGATATTATCCAGGTTCTGGCAGCCTACCGATGTGGCGAGGCTATAGAGGTTGTTGATATTTTCGTTGTTGATGGAATCGCTCACGCTCAGGAACTGGTGGCACATTGCGGGGAAAGATGCGTTGTATACCATGCCGTTGATGTCAAGCCACCAGCTGCGGAGCATCGGGGCAACGAATGGTGCCACCAGACCGCCGATATTGATGAATACATAGAAGATCTGGAAACCTGAATCTCGTTGTGCGGAATAGCGCGGGTTATCATAAAGCTGGCCGACAATAGCCTGCAGGTTACCTTTGAAAAGACCGTTGCCGAAGGCTATGAAGAAAAGTGCACCGGCGGTAAGGGTCAGCAGCCATGTGTGGTTTTCTGCGGTGTGGAACACCGGTATCGCCAGCACCACGTAGCCGAGGGTCATGATTATAAGGCCCCATATGATGGTTCCTTTGTAGTTTTGGGTTTTGTCGGCAATGAGACCGCCCACAAGGCTGAGCACATAGATGCCGGCATAGAAGAATGAATAGATCAGGGCGCTGGTCTCCTCGGAAAGCCCGAATTTAGAGCAGAGGAAAAGCACGAGCACGGCATTCATGATGTAATAGCCGAATCGTTCGCCCATGTTGGATAGCGCGGCCGGTATGAGGCCTTTGGGTTGGTTCTTGAACATGAGTGGTTTATTTATTATGATTTTGAAGAAATTTCCTTGAAGGCAAGAGCATACATTTTCATCTGTTTTACCATGGCGAGAAGTCCGTTGGAGCGGGTAGGCGAGAGGTGTTCGGACAATCCTATTTCAGGAATGAAATACAGGTCGGCGTCAAGTATCTCAGCGGGGGTATGGCCGGAGAGCACTTCAATGAGCATGCTTATGATTCCTTTTACAATTATGGCGTCGGAGTCGGCTGTGAAGGTGACTGTACCTTCCGGTGTGAGTTCGGCATTGAGCCATACACGGCTTTGGCATCCTTCAATCAGATGTTGAGGTGTCTTGTATTTTTCGTCAATTGCCGGCAGGGCGTTGCCCAAATCAATGATATAGGCATAGCGGTCCATCCAGTCTTCAAGTTCAGACATCTCTTCGATTATCCGGTCTTGTGTTTCGTTTATTGTCATTTCAAAGGATTTATATCAGTTGAGGATTGTGTTGACTACAGTCTGTGCGGCGGCATGGAGCGAGTTGCGGTCAATGGCCGAAAGGTTGTCCGACATGGTGTGCCATGTCGGATTGAATGAGCCTGTCTGCTCGTTGATGCTTTCAATAATGTCTATGCATGGTATGCCGGCACGGTTGATGAACAGATGGTCGTCTACGACGGCTCCTCCGGCCTTGTTGACAAAACGGTCGCCGAATCCGGAGCGTCTCGCTATGCTCCATACTTTGTCTACAACCGGCGATGCATGGCGTTGGGAGAAATATTCGCGGTGGAACAATGCATCTTTTCCCCCGACCATATCAAGAAGGATTCCGAAACGAGGACGGTTCTTTGCTGTATATGGCATCTGTTTTACCCATTCCTGAGTTCCGAGGCACCATGTGGTTTCAGTATCGTCTCCACCGCTTTCCCCAGAGTCTTCCATGTCAGCGAACAGCAGGTCTACACCGAGGCTGTCAGGCAGTTCATGTGCCAGTACGCGTGCCACCTCCATTAGCACGGCCACACCGCTTGCCCCGTCGTTGGCTCCGTCAATCGGTGTACTGTGCATAGCTTCGTCTGGATCGCTGTCTGCCCACGGGCGAGTATCGTAATGGGCGATCAGCAGCACACGGTTGTCTGCGGCAGGGTTTATCTGTGAGAAAATGTTGTTGGCGGTGAATTTTTCTCCTTTGAAAGTTACCACAGGGGCGCTCTGAACCATTGTGGTATCTACCCCGCAGGAGTTCATGTATCCTGCAACAAGTGCCACACAGCGGTCGTGTGAAGTTGAACCTGGTGTGCGCGGTCCAAGTGCCACCTGTTTCTCAACGTGTGCATACAGTGAGTCGGCACAGACTGCCACAGTGCGGATGGTATCTGTACTTATGGCAGATGTTTGTGCTGTTGAATTTCCGTTACTGCCGGTACATGAACACAGTACGGCAGCCCCTGAAGTGAGGCATATCGCCGTGTACAGCAATATGACCGGGAAAACAGCCAGTTTTTTTAGAAATGTCTCCATATTCTGCAAAATTAACCCTTTCACCCCGCATATGCAAGAGTTTGAGCAAGATGTGCAGATTTGTAGGTAAGAATGCACAATGCCGGCGCTTCCTTGGCCTCATATTTCAGAATTTATTGTTTCCTATTTTTTTGTATATCAGAACGGATACCCGATGGCTAGATGGAAAGCGAGCGATTTGCCGAACGATTCCATGTTGTAATAGCCTCCGTGGCCTGTATTATATGGGGCATGTATGCCTACTCCGAGGTCGGCACGCACTACAAGCATGCTGATATCAAGACGTAAACCGGCACCGGTTCCTAAAGCTATGTCGCGCAGGAAGGTTTTGGCCTGCAATTCGCCTCCCGGACGCAGTTTGTCTTTTTTCAGGAGCCATACATTGCCGGCGTCAAGGAAGACGGCACCATGGATGGGACCGATGATAGGGAAACGGTATTCCACGTTGGCTTCGAATTTGAATGTACCTGTTTGGTCAAAGTAGCTGTCGCGTACATCTTGTGACGGACGGTAACTTCCCGGTCCCAGTGAGCGCACTGTGAACGCACGGATTGAATTGGCGCCACCTACATAGAATTGTTCCGCATAAGGCACCTCTTTTGAGTTTCCATATGCATGTGCCGCTCCAAGGGCCACGCGGCTTACAAGCCAGTTGTCGCCACGCAGGCGCCGGTTGTACACGAGCTGTGTGGTGCCTTTTACGAACTGTGAGAATTGTGTGCCGAAGAGCTCTTTTTCTCCATGCTTTCCTGCGAGTTCATACACGCACCAGAACAGGTTGCCAGCTTCCTGGACAGTGAACTGCCAATTTATGGAGTTGTCGGCATCAAAAGCGCGGTCATACATATAACTGTATTGAAGCTGGGGGATATATTGGCTCTGGAAACTGAGCGCTATCGCCGGATTGGCTCCGGTGATGGAGTCGAAAGCATGGGTTGTATGTAGCAGGTTGGTATATGTAAGTTTGAATGGAGTCAGGGTATGTGATGAGTTCCTGGACGACTGCCAGTCGTAGCTGAACGAGAAGTTGAATTGCGCCATTTTGAAGTAATGCGGGCGGTTGAGCAATTCGAAATTCAATGAAAAACGGGTCCAGTTGAGGTTGCGGTTGCCTCGTTTGATGAAGCTGGGCGCAAGCAGGCGCGGTATTGCAAGCGATGTCGTTATACCAGCCTCGTATGAGTTGAATACCGATGAACTGCCGCGTCCCGACTGCCATTCGTAGTTGCCAGTGAGTGTCACGGAAAATTGCTCGCCGCCACCGAATATGTTGCGGTTAGTGATGCCTATGAGTGCTCCAGGGCCTATATATGAGTTTGATTTTGAAGAAGCGTTAAGCTCAATTGTGGCTTCAAGCGGTGTGTCGAACGTGCAATTTATATTCACGTCAAGCCTGTCGTTTGTCTTGCCGGAATCAGGTACCACTTCTATGCCGATATTGTTGAATATGCCCAGGCGTGCAAGCCGTGTTTGTGTGCGGTTCATATCGCGAACAGAGAATGTGCGTCCTTCCTTGAAGGTGACACACTCAGGTATCAGTTTGTGCCGTAGTCTGGATGGCTTCATCTGTATCAGGGTACCGCGTGAGGTATGGATGGTATCCGGTGTGCCTCCTCCCTGGTTACGGTATGCATAGATGGTGACGTCGCCTGTCACATATTTGCGCGACATCCTTGCCGGGATATTGTTTGCGAGCATCATGCGCAGATCAATTTCCATCGGGGTTTCAAGGGAGTCCGCCAGATATTCTATGTAATCAGGCCGGAAAAAATAATAGCCTTTGTTGCGCAAAACATTGGTTATGCGTGTGCGGGCTGCTGACAGTGAGTCTGTGCAATAGCGTTCTCCACGTCGCAGATAAGTGTCTTTGGCTGCAATGGAGTCTATAAGATGGTTGAGCGCGCAGGTATCCGGAAGAAAGGCTATGGAATCCAGCGTGTACACCGGCCCGGTATTTATAGTATAGTTGATCTTTGCTTTTTTAGGATTTTTCTGTGTAAGCACTTCGTATGAGGCTGATCCACGGAAAAATCCGTTGTTGTCAAGGATTTCATCGGCCATTTTGACACGTACATTGGGGCGCACATCGCTTACAAGCACCGGTTCTGACACAAGTTTCTCATACAGCCAATGTTTCAGCCCTTTTTTTGGATTGTCCCAATTGTTGTAGACCCATAGCCCCACGGGAAATGGCATGCGGTATTTGGCAGATTTGAAAATGGCGTTGTTCGGTGGCACGCTTACTGCCGATGTGAGCTGCTGCTCAACGGATGCTGGTACAGTCTCTCCTTCTACAGCTTTGATATCCAGTTTTTTTACGCCGATATAGAGTTGCTCCCCTTCGGGTATGCGTTTGGTCGTGGAACAGCTCACGGCGAGAAGGCATACCACAACTGCGGCGCAACTTTTGAGAAGTCGGGCTGCGTTATTGTTGCGTCTGAGTTTAAAGTATATTTTCATCGTCTGCGGCGTTTTTGGTGTTGGTAGTCTGGGGATCTGCAATTACTGCATCGGAAGGTGCCGGTGATACAGGTGATGCAGGTGGTTCGGGTTGAGGCGCCTGTATTTCCTGCGGTGATGTAAGTGGAGCTTCACGACGGCGTTTCTTCGGTTTCAGGAATTTGAAGATATCGCCTATACGTCTGATTTTCTTTTTGTATACGAAGCCCACACCCGTCTGTGTGATTTCGCCTTCAAGAATACTTTCGTATCCGGTGTGGCGGAATAACCGCACATACATGGTACCGGCGCGGTTGAGCATATACTCAAACGAGATATCGGCGATGAGATTCTGTGCGAAATTTTCGTCAGCTTCGGCATCTGTCGTGTAATTTCCACCTACAATTATTTTGAAACGGTCGTTAAAGAGAGATTTGCTCACCCGATAACTGTAGTTCATGGTGGTCGTGTTGGCGCCATCCACGGTCTTGTCATATTGATTGATGCCGAACGAGATATCCACACCCTTGATTGAAGAAGATGCCCAACTGTTAAGCTGCGACTCCAGGAAGCTGAACAGTGCGTTTGTCCCGGCATTTCCTCCGGATATGGTCTGGGTGCCACCGCTTCGGTATGTCCCGGAAATAAGAAGGTTCATGGCCTGGTTCGCCCGTTGTTCGGCAGTCATCCCTTTTAGTTCGTTGGCAATGGTTATGTCGTCGGGACAACTGAGGTCGAAAGCCACATTCATTTCGTCAAGGGTGCCTGTGACATTCAATCCTACAGTGAAATTGACAACACGGTTATTGTTGTTGACAGATACGTTCGCCCGTATGTTGTCTTCAGCAATTACGTTGAGTATCGGGTTCATCATATCGCCGTTGAACGCCACATAGCTTCCTTCTTGGAAGTTGAACAGTTTTTCACCCATTACAGGTATTGAATACCGCACGAATCCGCCACTGATGTTCAGGCGTCCGGTAAAGCGTTGGTCGTTCATGTAATCCTGGGTGTAACTGAGGTTTCCGTTGGACTGTAGCTGTACCCTGTCTTTACCATCAGTGGATAGGTCAACAGCTATTGTCGTGCCGGTGGAAACAGTCAGTTGGGCGTCTATGTTCATTACCATACTGGAACGGCCGATGGTGTCGGTTTCTTCCACTTGTGTGGTATCGTTGAAGTTTACGAATTTAACCATGTCCTGGGTACTGCGCGAGGTAATTGTGTTGACTGCGTCTGGCATGACATATGTGACATTTGTCCCGGGGAGTATGTTTAGCGACGCATCAATGTCAAGCATACTGAGCGAGCCTTTTATTTTGCTGTCAAGGTTGATGTATGCTTTGCCGTAGGCCTGGCTTTTACGGCTTCTTTGCGACCCGACCACCTGCATGTTGCGTGCAGTAAGGGAAAGGTCGATAAGAGGCGACGATATGGATTTTAGGTCTACGTTACCGTTGATGAAAAGTGGATTTGAATTTGCTCCTGTAATTGAAAAGTCTTTGAACATAACGATATTGTTTTCCACAGGAATCTTGTCTTCCGAGAAGTGGAAAGGTGTGCCGAGCATAGTCACATTTACAGTGGTGGTGTCAAAGTCAAGATATCCGTTAAATTGTGGGTCGGATGGCGAACCTGTCACATCCATCTGTCCATTGAGCACTCCTGAGAGTTGTGCCGTTCCTCTTGGCAGGAAAGGATTTGCCACACTAAGCGGGAAACGGATCATTCTGAAATCAAGCAGGAACGGATTGGCAGCGGTGGAATCGTTTAGATTTCCTGTTGCGGTTATGGCTTTTGTCCCGTTGACCATCAGGGCTGTTGTTGCGCGAACCGTACCTGCCGCGTTTGTGCTCAGGTCTATGTCAAGGTCGAAATCTCCTACCTTCTGGCGGTCATACTTGAAATCCGTTAACGAAACGACCCCTTTGCCGTTGATGTCTGGCAAGTGCAAGTTTAGTTTCATGTCAGCTGAAAGATTGCCAGTGATCGGTGGGGCGAATGGATTGAGCGCGATCCAGTCTGCCAGTTTGATGTCGCTTATCTGAAGATTTATATCTTCCTGTAGGGAATCGCCGGCGCTGGAATGCTCAGTGAACAGTTTTATTGAGCTTTCTGAATTGCGCAAATGGAGGTTTGCGTCAAGGTGTTTTGACACAAGGTTGAATTTTATTACATTGTCTTTGTTTATTTCCCACTCCTTGTAGCCTATAATGGGGTGGAAAGGCACAAACCTCAGGCTTACGTTGCTGCTGTCCGGCATCTGTGCCATAAGGCCGATGCTGTAACCTGTCTCACCCTGTATGTTTTGCTGTTTGAAAAGCAGGGCAAGGAAGTTGTCGCTGAGATATCCTTTGGCAGATACATTGGCGAATTGGTCGAATGTGCCGGGTCTGTTTGACATGTTGGCCTCATAAAGCATATACGCGCCGCGTTGGTGCAGATTGAGTGTAATCGTATCAATGAGGGTATTGCCTGTTTTCAGTCTTGTAACCAAGGCGCGGGCATGGATTATACTGTCGTTTTTAGCGTTAAGATTGATTTTTGAGAAAGATATTTTATTCCCGGACAAGAAATCTGCAAGCAGATTGTTTCCAACACCGGCATTGAATGCCAGGGTGAATGGCGGGAGTGTATTTTGCAGGGTATCTATGGAGAGGCGCCGGCGTGCTATATCGTGGTCAAGCCGTGCTGAAGTGGCAGTTATGCGCGACATAAGCGTGTCAAGCGACACCGGTGTGGAGAAGTCTAGTGCCAGATCGTTGTTGCGTAGGCGGGCATCGGTTATGGAGTCGGCTGTGTTGAATGCCAGATCTATATTATTGGCCTTGATTTGTTGGCCGGGCATTTGCCATACAAGGTCGGAAATGTTCATGTCTGCATTAAGCGTCATGGCACGTCCGGGTGTGCGCTGTGTGGCGGCTACCGGGGGAATAAACGAGGCTTTGCCGTTTAGGCTTACCGATCCGGATGCTGTGGTGTCGGATAGTGCGAGGGCATGAAGGTCAATGTGGCGCACAATCCCGTCAAATGTCCAGTCAAGTTGTTGTCCGGTCAGGTTCCCGGCGGCATTTATGTCAAAATCAACTCCAGGATTGGCAGAACGTGCCTCTATCCTGGCTTCTCCTCCCGACAAAAGGGCGTCAAGGGTTATATTCCGATATGTGGTTCCGTTGTATGTAACATGGTTGAGCACTACCGAAGCGTCTGTATGGGTTTTGGGAGAGAAAAAGTCGAATCCTTCACCTTTGGCAGTAATGGTGGCATTAAGGTCGCGGATCCCCATGGTAGGCAATATGGCCTGCACCGGGAAGTCATTGAAATCCGCATTTATGTCGTATCCTTGTACGCGGTTGTTCCATACGGCGTCCATAGCTATGTCGCCCCCTTTTGTAAGGGCGCGTACACGACCGTCTATTATACCTCTGGATAAAGCCGCTGAGCCTTCTATACGAAGCGGAGGGATGTTTACGGTGCGTCTCATTTTTGCGTCAAGCAGTGCGGTTTTTATGAAATTGCCGTCGGATATGGCTCCGGTAAGCTCAATATTACCTCTGGCTTTGTCTATGTCGGTATAATTGGCAATTTTCCCTTCTGCCGAAATGGTAATATGGCGTGGTATTTCCGCGCTGATACGTGTTATGTTCAGGTCGTTCATGTTGCCTGATATATCTGCCGCTATGCGTAGCGGTTTATACTGTGGCAACTTGCTTATAATTGGTGTAAGTGTAGGTGGAGCCAGCCGGCTTATGTCGTCCATG
Organism: uncultured Porphyromonadaceae bacterium; assembly: GCA_947643665.1. Taxonomy (GTDB): domain Bacteria; phylum Bacteroidota; class Bacteroidia; order Bacteroidales; family Muribaculaceae; genus UBA7173. Next base: position 15,444 of record CANRWW010000036.1, read on the forward strand.
CCTATTTCCGCTCCGAGATTTATGGAGACAGGTGCGTGCACAGTGTCCAATCCCATGGTTGCATCCAGAGAAATGGATGATGATGGGGTAGTTACCATGAAATTGTGTGCATACATGGCGGTGGAGTCCATGGCGAAAGTGCCTGCCAGATCAAGGGCTATGCCGCAACGTTCCCTTGCTGAGATCCGTTTTACAGGTATGGTTATTGCAGATCCGCGGTTTAAGAATGAATCAACCTCTATATTTATTTCTGAGGCTTCTATATATGATGGATCGAAATGTTCAGATGGAACGGCTCCTTGTGTCGCATAAATGGCATGTGAGTCCGACAATCGCAGTTTGTCTGCCCGTATGGTCCATGGAGCCGTCGGTATGCTGTCTGATATATTTTTTACTGTGTCAGGGGAGAGGGAAGCGGAGTCTGGTTGTTCTGCTTTTGAGGTTATGTAACGGGCGTCTATTTGTGATATGGCAAGCTCGTTTACATCAATCATGCTTTTTCCGAGATCTATGTCTGCGTGTTTGAGCGTGGCTTCAGGCAGGTTGCATAGCAGCTCTACGATGGTCGGCTCATATTGCATCTTGTATGAGATGTCTTTCAGTCCGGCATGATCCAGTGATATTTTCCATTTTACCGGTTCTGTTTCTTTTACAGGCTGGGGAACCGTGTCGGCAGTCAGGATCATGTTTACAATTCCTCCTGCAGCTTCAAGGTCGTTTATTTTCACACTGTTCGCGGACAGGTTTACAGAGGTGCCTGTGAGTGAAGCGCTGTTGAGGTTGGCCTGCATGTACATTGTTGAGTCCGGGGTACCGATATTTACTATGGCTTTTTCTATGGAAAGGTCCGGAACTACAACATGGCCTGTAAGAAGAGGCATTATGTTCACGCCGGTGTGTAGATGCGCCGCTTTTATCTCCATGCCGGAGGTATGCATGGAAAGGGAGTCAGCTGCGAGTTTAGCCGGAAAAGAGAGCCGCAGTTTTTTCACCGACAAATGCATATCGCCGGATGCGTTTATCTGGTTTATCACACGGTTTATTACGAAATCCTGTACCGGTGGTATATATAGCAGTATAAGTACAATCGCGACAAGGCCGAATATACCTGCCACGATCCATTTCAGCGAACTTAAGAAATATGTGAGAATTTTTTTTACCGTCATCAGAAGTGGTAATGGTAGTTGAAACGTATCTGTTGTATGTATTTTTAACAATTAAACACGCGGAATGTTGTATTCCGCGTGTGAATTATCAAATGTTTCAAACGTATTGTTATGCAACAGGTGCATCTGTATCCGATATCTCAACGGAAGATGTGATGGATAGATATTCTGGCGTCGCGGAGCATCTCTTTCAGGGGTGTGACTATCGGGCGGAAACGGTCACGGTCCAATGGGGTGAAAATCGGGAGTGCCCCGCGGTGGCATTTCACATCCAGTATGCCATCTAGCATCATCGGTTCGCCGTCAACATGCGCTTCCCCCTCTCCTGAGCGATAAATAACTGCTGCTGGGGCACGGAAGCAATGAACCATGGTGTTTTTATTTATGAAACCGGTGAAGATATCCATCCCCATCACAGCTGCGTCTATCGGTGAGCCTGAATGCACCACTGTGATATCAAGAAGTCCGTCTGTGATGGATGCCTCCGGTGCTATGTATGCATTGTTGCCCCATTGGGATGCATTGCACACGGCTACCAGGAATGCTTTTTCTGTCAGGATTTTGCCGTTTGCACTTATGGTGTAGGTCTGAGGACGGAACTGTACATATTCTGACACGGCAGAGCGGACATAGCTGAGAAGTCCGCGATGGCTTTGGCGGGCAAAGCGATGGCTGACAGCCGCATCAAATCCCATGCCGAATGTACAGAAGAATGGCACACCGTTGACTGTGCCATAGTCTGAACGCACAATGTTTTGTTGTTCAACGATTTGTAGGGCTAGCTCTATGTCCACAGGTATACCGAGATGCCTTGCAAGCCCGTTGCCGGATCCTGCCGGCAGGATGCCGAGGGCAGTGTCTGATCCGCATAAGGCTCGTGCTGTTTCATTTATGGTGCCGTCGCCGCCACAAGCGAGCACGCCTGTATATCCGGCTTTAGCAGCTTCAGCAGCAAATTCAGTGGCATCGCCTTGGCCACCGGTAAAACGCAAATCCATATGGTAACCCGCACGCGCCAGACGCTCTTCAACCATTTCCGGCACACCTTTTTTGCTTCCGGTGCCGGAAATAGGGTTGATAATGAGCATTATGCGCTTGCATGCAGGCATCGAATCAAGTTTGTTGCTCTTTAGATCCATTGACTTTTAGGGCAATATCTTGCAGGTATCATCGTCATTCACGCACGAGCACCCTGAGAGGTGTGTGTTGCTGGTCTGTGACAATGAGGTATATACCTGTGGGGAGTATTATTTCAGTATTGTTTTCTATTTGTTCTATGAACCTGATCATGCGGCCTGTGGTGTCGTATATGCGGCATCCAGTATGCGGTGCGGCACATACGATGCGGACTCCACCTTCGGCATATGCCCATCCCAGCTGGCTGTCGCCATCTTCGTCTGGCGTGCCCAGTGATGCGAGGTCTACCGTGACGGTGTTCGAGTAGTCTGAATAATATCCGAGGCGGCATGAGCGCACGCAATATGTCTCGCGTCCGCCAGGCTGGACATCTTCGATGCGAAGTTCGTTTGTTTCTGCCACAATTTCGTATGTCTCAGCTTTACCGTCAATGAATGTTGTGCGTGTGACCACGTAGTAGTCCACCACATCGCCTTCCGGTTCCTCCCAGTTTGCGGTATATGCCGTAGGTTCCACGTCTGTAGGAGGTAATGCCTGGAAGCTATGCAGTATGGGCACAGGGAGTGCCTCTCCACGGAGTGCGATCCCTACAGATCCGTCTAGGCCGCCATCTGAAATGACGAGGCGTGCCTGGTGTGAGCCGAGTTCGGTGGGGGAATATTTTACCCGTAACCAGAAACCGTTGTCGGAGTTCACCGCCGATGCGCTTATGGAATTAGCGTCAGGTGTGAAAAATTTGCGGTTGTCGTAGGGATAATCGCGTGGTTTGGTAATTGTTATAGTGAGGGTGTTCGTAAGGTTCTCTCCATGGAAGAAAAGGCTTGATGTGGTGGTGCTGCCTATTGCAGTTTCTCCAAAGTCAAGTGTCATATCCTGTACGGGTGTTATAAGTTCGGCATCGCCGGTAGGTATGTCTATGCCAGGCACCCATACATGCCCTTTTTTGTCTCCCCACAGATATTCCGCCAGTTCAGGATAGTCGATAAATGGATTTCTGTTTGCCTGGATGGTGTATATCTCCTCATTGCGGTCAAGTTCTTTCTGGCTTACAGGGTCTTCACGGTGCCATTTAAGCAGCAGGCGGATGGACCATTCGTTAAGTGTGGGGTAGGGGTTGTTGTTGACCATGTAGGTGCGTGCCCAGTGTAGGTTCTGGTAGCATGTCACCACATAGAAGTACGTGCGTGCGAAGTCTCCCTTGTATTCATCGTCCGGTTCAAAAACTCGTGCGGCTCCACCGCCTTGTCCAGCCATGGGAAGACCCACGCGGCTTACGCCGTTGTCAAACTGCATGCCGTTGCTTTGTGCTTCTCCAAGTGGATAGTTGCTTTTTGCCATATTGGCAGACGCTTCAGAGGGGTACAGGTGGAAAAGATCCACATAGGCAGGTGTGGCTGTAGAACCTCCCCACCAGCTTTTAGGGAAGGAATGCTCGCGGTTCATGCCGCTGAACGACGGGAGGTACAATGGTATGTCGCCATACATATCCCACCATTGCCCGTATCGCTCATTTCCGGGCGGATATACATCGGTGCGCCGGAAATATTGTGGCAGATTGGAATATGAGGATACTTCAGTGTGGTTGTATATAAGTGTATGCAGTGCGCTTTTCAGCGCTTCTCCCTGTTTGCCTGACGCGCTTCGGTAATAATTGGCTGGTATTTCTGCTGTGGCAGTAAGTGTCGCCAGAATGGCGGATGCAATTGCTATAAACCATCCCGGAAAGCGTGCATCCTTTGTCGCGCGTTGTGCAACGCGGGTTTTAAATATGTTCATACTCATAAATTATAAATAGTTGTCACCTGCCACAACAACGTCTTCAATGCAATAAAAGTTGACGTTCAGGTGTGTCAATTTTTTTATTTTTCGTAATTGGCGGCTCCGTCATCAATGTATTTCATTACATGATCCAATATCACTTGGGGAGATATGCCTCTAAGGCAATGATAGTCATCACGGAAGCAGGGTTTGTTTCCGAATACCGAACATGGGCGGCATGTCATGGGAAGTTGTATTATATCGTCTTCTTTCTGTCTCCATCCTTTGAAACCGCAATATGGATGAGTGGCTCCCCAGATACTTATCACAGGTGTATTGACAAGAGATGCAAGGTGCATGTTGGCGGAGTCCATGGTTACCATCACATTGAGGTTGCTGACCAAAGCTAGTTCTACCGGAAAGCCATAGCGTTTGCCGGCTAATGAAATTGTATCGGGATATTGTTGTGCCCACATGCTGAGTGTTTCTTCTTCGTTGTCTCCGGCACCGAAGAGAAATATCCTTACATATCCGAGTGATGAAAGGTGGCGTACAACCTGTTCCATAAGTGCCGGAGGATATATCTTGCCGGCATGTTTTGCGAATGGGGCTATGCCTACCCATGCTTCCCCGTTTTCTTTAGGCGGGGTAATCTGTGAGAATATTTCGGGATCTACATGGGGGCTGTGTCCGTACAGGCCTTCAAAACGGTTATCTACAGGGAGGCCTATGCGGTGGAATGTTTGTCTGTATCTTGCACGTGTGGATGTGAGTGGCAGCAGCACTTTGTTGTGGCGGCGTGTAAGGGCCTGTTTGCCTTTTCGTCCCTTGTTTATCGTAGCTACAGGCAGACCATGGATGTGGCAGAACATGCGCAGCAGTTTTGTGCGTAGCACGTCGTGCAGGTCTATGAAGGCATCAAAGCGGTAAGTGTCTCGTAATTCCCTGAAAAGGCGGTATATGCCTGTCGCTCCGGAATAATTGTCCAGATTCACCCCTACCACATTGAGGTTGGCAGGGTGGTTGATGAATATGGAAGTCATTACGGAACGTGTGACAATTGTAAATGTCACATCCGGATATATGGCGCATGCGCTATAGAGCACAGGCACTGTCATTGCCACATCTCCCAATGCCGAGAAACGGGCGATAAGCACACTGCGTAGCCTGTGAGGGTTTGTATCTCCGGCCTTGTGATGTATATTGCCTTCTTTACTATCGCACGTGCCGGTGTCCTTTGCACCGGATGGTATCTGGATCTGGCTCACTTGTTCTTGGCGTATAACACTGGGTTGGTATCGGCATCGTTGTACATTTTCATCTGCCGGTAAACTTTCATGTATTTTTTTCCGGAAGCAATGTCTTCCAGCAGAGTGTCAATAGCTTGAGACAGGTCTGAGCGTTGTTCCAGAAGTACATCCAGTTTTGCGGTGCATTTGGCCCGGTGGGTTTCCGATGCATCATCGCGCAGGGTCTCGGCACGCATATGGTATATTTTCACGGCAAGAATTGACAGGCGGTCAATGGCCCATGCAGGACTTTCGGTATTTATGGTGGCGTCTTCCCGTGGGGTCACGTCTGAATATTTGTCGCGGAACCATGTGTCAATGGCTTCTACCATATCTGTGCGGTCCTGGTTTGATGCGTCAATGCGCCGCTTAAGCACTACGGCATCTGACGGTTCTATCTGCGGGTCGCGGATAAGGTCTTCCATGTGCCATTGTGCCACATCAATCCAGTTTTTCCCATATAGTATCTCCTTGATTGAGTCTGGCTGGTAAGGGTGCGGACGCGGAGCGTCAATATTGTCGGTGATGTGGTAGTCGGCCGTGGCGCGATCAAATACCACGTTGCAATTTTGTGCGAAACTCATTGGCGGCGATTATTTGCGTTGTTATTAAATGGGTTCAGCCGGTATGGCAGACCATGTATACGCAAAGGTAGGTAATAAAGATTACATTCGCAATATGTGTCTTGCAAATATCGCTTTTGAAATGTGATGGTTTGCCGGATTGCAGTGTGCCTGTCTGGTTATTTCCTATATCGGAGTTGCCAGAAGGCAACAGCGGATGCTGCCGCCACGTTCAGGGAGTCAACTCCATGGTACATGGGTATGCGCACCACATAATCGGTTGATGCGATTACTTCTGCCGCAAGGCCGTCCCCCTCGGTACCCATCACTATGGCAAGCCGGGGTTCGGCATTCAATGCTGGATCGGTGATTTCAACCGAGCGTCGGGTCAGTGCCATGGATGCGGTCTTGAAGCCATAGTCATTTAGTGAATTGACGGATGTGTCCAGCCAGGTCCAGGGGACAAGAAAAACAGATCCCATGGATACGCGCACCGACCGGCGGTTCAGGGGATCGCAGGAGGTAGGGGTAAGGAGCACGGCATCTATTCCCAATGCTGCTGCCGATCGGAATATGGCGCCTATGTTGGTGGTGTCTGTGACACTGTCAATGACCACGATGCGGTTTGCACCCTTGATGATGTCTTTCACTTCTGGAAGTTGCTTCCGGCGCATCGCGCAAAGTACTCCGCGGGTAAGGGTGTAACCGGTCATTCCGGTAAGCAATTCCCTCCTGCCGGTGTAGACAGGCATCTGTGCCGGGCATTTGTCAAACAGGGGAGCGGCATCCCCTTCAAGGTGCCGCTCCTCGCATAATATGGATACCGGTTCCCATCCGGCGTCAAGCGCTACATGTATGACCTTGGGGCTTTCTGCAATGAATAATCCTTGTGACGGGTCAAGCCTGTTGCGGAGTTGTGCTTCGGTCAGGCGCATGTATGGCGCCAATGCCGGTGAATCGGTGGAGTTTATTTCTGTTATTACGGGCATCAGTTGTTCTCGGGTTTTGCTATGCCCTCTTTTGTGGCGCGTTCTTCCATGCGTTTGATACGCGCCTCAATGTCGGGATGGGTTGAGAACAGCTGGTTGATTTTTGCAGACGCTCCTTTTGACTGCTGTTCGCCTTGAAGCTGTTTAAGTTTCTGGAACGACAGAGCCATTGCCCATGGGTTTTTCCCGGCCTCCTTGAGGAATTCGTAGCCGTAGTCATCGGCTTCGCGTTCCTGTTTCTGGGAATAATTTGCATTTATAAGTGCTTCTCCGAGAGATCCTAGCTGTGATTGTGTAAGGGCGGCAGCTTTTCCGTTGGCAGAGGCTATGCCGTCTTTCAGGGCAGAGGTGAGGAGTGCCGTGCGGAAAGATTTCTTGGAGTCGTGGTGGGCGACATGTCCGATTTCGTGTCCGATTACACCGAGAAGCTCGTCATCAGTCATTATGTCCATAAGCGATGAGAACACGCGCACGCTGCCGTCGGCACATGCGAATGCGTTGACGTCTATTACATCGTAGACCTTGAAGTTCAACGGCATGCCGTCTACGGAAGTGAGCCCTTCAGTAAGTTTTGCAAGGCGCTGCGCATAAGGATCGTCCGGGGGAGCCACAGGGTTGTTTTTGTCCATCCAGTCGATGTATTCTTTAACGTATTCGGTCATCTGGGCATCTGTGAGTGTCACGGCTTTCACAGTGCTGGCTGCTGCTCCTACAGCTTTTTTTAGGTTGAACTGTGCCTGGGCTTCCCCTGCGCAGAACAGGCCTACAGCTACGGCAACGATACCTTTTAATAAAACAGATTTCATAAGGATGTATGATAATGGTTTATTTATATGGTTGGGTCTGCCAAGGCAAGAGCCATGCACCTAGCCTTGGCAGATGTGGCGCAAAGTTACGAAATAATCGGTTAGATTGTTTAAACGCGCGGGCACAAATTATTCAGGTTATGAATAGGTCGGCATGTTCATCAGTCCAGTTCTTGGCATTTATGCGTTTGCAACTGGTGCGCGCGTTGTCTATCTTGACTTTCAATTCTTCAGACAAAATCATCTGTTCCCACACGTCTCTATATGCTATTTTTAGACAGAACATGACAAATGTGAAGGGATTCAATTGCACCTTAAGCGCTATCCTTCCGGCATCCGGCAACACGAAATGCAGATGTGAGCAAGGGTGAAGGCGTCCTCGGCAGGTATGCTCGTTGTAATCGTACCTAAGGTAGAATGGGAAATGGTTGTGGATATAGCAGTATTCGGACTGGTAGTAGAGTTCGCGGTATTCTTCTTCGGAATCGTCTGTGACGCTGTCATAAAAGGCCGATTTCTCAAATGGCACGAAGCGGCGGAAGCTCTGCATGAATACATATCTCAGAACCTCTGTGCCGTCGGGAGCTTTGTCTTGCCCGAACTGGAAGATTGATTCGTCGGTGAGCAGTAGGTCATATGCCCGGTTGTCTTGTATCTGCTGGTAAACGTTCATGTATTCCTCTTTGGAAGGTAGCGCGGATGCGGGAGCGATCTTGACACCGGACGGATTGGAAAGGTGCTCGCGTAATATGGCGCGGCTGGATCTGTCAAGTGTTGACACTAAATTGTCTTTACTCTGCCGGAAAGAATTGGGTGTCATGCTTTTTTTACTAGATTGTCAAGGATTGCCTTTATTTTCGCATCGTCCAGACCGATTTCTTTCAAGACGTTTATCTGGCTGGCAATCGCGTCTTCCGCTTTCAAGGTTGCCCTGCTGACATTTTCAATTGTTTTTGTATCAGACTCGTCCGGCTGTCGGAATACTAGTTTGAAATTATTCTGTTTGAGGAGGCTTATCTCATTTTCCAGGTAATCCATACTGTCGCCTACACCGGAGATGTACAGCCATCCTTTTGTTCGCGTCATGGCTGTGAATAGCTTGTCGCGCAATACCACGTTGTCTTTTTCGTCGAATACGATGTCGGCTCCGCATATGAATACGGCTCCGCATTCGTTCCCTTTCGCCCTGTTTACCGAAGTGAGGGTAACGGCGTTTTCAGCAGAAAAGCGTGTGCTTGTGTACGGCGCCGTAAGATGGTTGAAAGTATCAATACCATCCTTATGCAGCAATGTGCCGATTGTTGTGAGATAACCTGATATGTATTTATGGTCAATGCCGATTACGCATATGTCTTCTGGCAACAGTCCGCCTGTGCGTATGCAATTTGCAATCTCTTTGGCAACATTCTTGCATTCTTCTGCCATGGTGTTGGCTTTGCATATCTGCACGCATTTTTCATCGAATGCGTCATTTGAGTAGGAAGGCGTATTTTCCAAAGGGCGTGATATGGTCATTTCGTCGCCTGTGGTGGAATTTCCTTGTTCTACATGGAATCCGAGTGATTCCCACTGCTCGTTGCTTGACAGTCGTTGCAACACTTTGTCATTGTATATTCCCAGACCGAGCGTGAAGGCATAGATAAGGGTGTATCGTGGTGTTCGGTAACATTTTTTCAGTGTTATGTCCTGGAGTGCGTTGCCAGCCTCGAATTCCACGTTTGGCTTGCCTTCGTCATCATATCCGAAAGTCTTTACTTCATCTTGTATTTTTACATCGAATATATTCTGGAAATCGTCGTATGCCCAGCTTATCTTACGGTTGGTGGACAGCCGGTAACAGAGTTGATAGAACGATGCCCTGAAATCTTGCCCCTCGTCAATAAGGATAAGGTCGTATTTCGGTGATATGTGGTGCTGCAGCAGATTGTTGCAAGCGTAAGAGAATGGTTCTTCCCTATGTCCTGATGCCGCTCCAAGTGTCAAGGGTGCGACACCGTTGTCTTTGCATGCGAGCCAGTATACCCCCGGTGTCCATTCGCTTCCCCATCCGTGGCATACTGTCACCTTGTCCCAGTCCGGCTCTCCATTGGAATAGTTTTTGAAAGCTCTTCTTATCAGGTTTTTTACTGTTTCGCCGAGTGATTTTGTATAATATGTATATAATATTTCTTTTTCAGGATATCGTGCGTGGAACGCCGCTGCTTTGTAGGCAAGGACTATGGTCTTGCCGGAGCCGGCCAGTCCGCGTATGCGCTGGGGGCCGTCGAAATCAACGTCGGCTATCTGACGTTGTTTTATGTCAAAACTTGCGATATGGTTCTGTATTTCGTTGAGTATGCAGGCCTTTGTTTTATTTGCGTCACAAGTGCGGTCACGCTTTATGTGGAGCGAGGCGGTTCCGTCAATGCAACCTAATATCAAATTGAATAAGTCTTCAGGGATCGGCTGTTCATTTTTGAGACTTTCTACGACAGCAGGCAGCTGATGGATATCAGAGATCATATTGCCGGATTCATCTTCCGTGGTGTAGCATCTGGCGACTATTGTTATGGGTGTGATGTCGTATTTCAAGCGCCGCTTGTTACGTAACTCCGGGCGTTTGAGCATACGGCTTGAAATTTCGTTATACAAAGTGTCAAGGTACTCAACCATGTCTGGCAGCATTTCGCCGCTTGGGATATAATGAAACAGTATCAGGCCGAAAGCACGCGAAACCAGAAACAGCTTTGCAGATATCAAATCCGAGCTGATGTCGCCCCTGTAAAACGGATGGTTGTAATAAAGGCATGCATCTTCTTCTGTTACTGTGCGCAAGAGGATATCGTAAATCTGGTTGCCTATTGCGTCCTGTTTAAGTTTATTTATGTCTCCGACAAAATCCATATCTCATCCATATTAAATTGATGCAGACAAATATACGTAATATCTACTTAATATCTCCTAAAATGCAGGGTAAAAAACATTGAAAAAATTTTGTCAATTAAAAAATACTTCCTAACTTTGCACCCGTTGAACGAAGAGACAATCACAATACAAACAGCAAGAGCGCTGTTCAGATGTTTCCTCTGTAGACAATTTACATATTGCCTTGTGGTGTAATGGTAGCACGTCGGATTCTGGTTCCGCCTGTGAGGGT
>CANRWW010000037.1 GCA_947643665.1 uncultured Porphyromonadaceae bacterium
GGAGTCTTATGACGAGTTACGCTATAAGACTTCTTGGCCTACTAAGACGCAGTTAATCAAAAGCGCTTGTATCGTGATGCTAGCTTCCGTGATTATCGCCCTGATAATCTTCGTCATGGATCAAGCGGTTGATTTTATCATGCACCTGATTTACAGCCTCGGCAAGTAATAGTTATGGAAAAGAAGCAGACTTCGGAAGCAGTGCAGGCGCACAACAAACCTCAGCGCGCGTGGTATGTGCTACGCGCCATCTCAGGCAAGGAAGCCAAGGTGAAGGAGATACTTGATGGAGCTATCAAGAATTCCGACCTCGGCAACTATGTGTTTCAGGTTCTAATTCCTACAGAAAAGGTTCTTACCATTAAAAACGGGAAAAAGGTCGTTAAAGAAAAAAACCTTTATTCCGGCTATGTATTTGTAGAGTGCATTCTGGTAGGTGAAGTTCAGCACGAGCTTGTAAATACGACCAACGTAATAGACTTCCTCAAGGGACGTGGCAAGGATGCAAAGCCTGAGCCGCTTCGTGAGAGCGAGGTCATGCGCATGCTCGGTACTGCTGATGACATCAATGAGAATGCGGAGGATACCGCGAATGATTTCATGGTTGGTGAAATAGTAAAAATCAACGATGGCGCATTTTCCGGTTTCCATGGCAAGATCACTGATGTGCTTCCCGAAAAGAAAAAGATCAGGATCGTGGTCAAGATATTCGACCGTGAAACTCCTATGGAGTTGGAATATTCAAAGGTAGAACGGGAGTAATCCCTATTTCTCAGGCTCCCCAGGCAACCGCCGAGCGGAGGGACGATGCCGGACTTCATCGCAAACGACGAGAAGGCCGGCGAAATTCTGAAACAGAGCTTAAACCGATGAGGGAGGCCTTTGGAAAGGCATGGGTATCTTGACGTCCAAACAACGTTTTGGACAGCGTTCGCAAGTAAAGCGTCGTGTGTCGGGATCATATTGGCCGAGGTTACGCTCGGTCGTGGCCATGAGGCAAGACGCAATTCGTAAAACCAAATAATGATTTAGAAACAATGGCTAAAGAAATTGCTGGACAGATCAAATTGCAGATTAAAGGCGGCGCAGCCAATCCTTCACCTCCAGTAGGTCCTGCGCTCGGCTCCAAGGGTATTAATATCATGGAGTTCTGCAAGCAGTTCAACGCCCGCACCCAGGACAAGGCCGGTAAGGTGCTCCCTGTAATTATCACTTATTACACGGACAAGAGCTTTGACTTCGTTGTCAAGACCCCGCCGGTAGCGATCCAGTTGATGGAGGCCGCCAAGATAAAGAAAGGTTCGGCTCAGCCCAACCGTAACAAGGTGGCGGAAATCACTTGGGAGCAGGTAAAGAACATCGCGACCGACAAGATGCCTGACCTCAACTGTTTTACAGTTGAATCGGCAATGCGTATGGTTGCCGGCACTGCCAGAAGCATGGGTATCACCGTAAAGGGGGCATTCCCTGAAACCATTTAAACTTCAATTGACATGGGTAAACTGACAAAGAATCAAAAGTTAGCTTTAGAGAAGATTGAAGCCGGGAAAGCCTACTCCCTCGCTGAGGCGACAGAGAAAGTAAAAGAGACAAACTATGCCAAGTTTGACGCATCGTTCGATATTGACGTGCGTCTGGGTGTGGATCCGCGCAAGGCGAACCAGATGGTTCGTGGCGTTGTGACACTTCCCCACGGAACTGGCAAACAGGTGCGTGTGCTTGTACTTTGCTCCGCTGATGCCGAGACTGCGGCCAAGGCTGCCGGTGCGGACTATGTAGGTCTGGACGAGTATATCGAAAAAATCAAAGGTGGATGGACAGACATTGACGTGATCATCACTCAGCCCGCCATCATGGGTAAGATTGGTGCTCTGGGTCGTATCCTCGGCCCCCGCGGTCTTATGCCGAACCCAAAGAGCGGCACAGTGACCGTAGACGTTGCTAAAGCTGTTGAGGAAGTAAAGAAAGGTAAAATCGACTTCAAGGTTGACAAGAACGGTATCGTGCATACTTCGCTCGGTAAAGTTTCCTTTACTCCCCAGCAGATGAAAGAGAACGCTCGCGAGTTCATCAACACTCTGATTAAGCTCAAACCTGCTACCGCAAAGGGTACATATATCAAGAGCATTTATCTTTCGAGCACTATGGGTCCCGGCATAAAGGTTGACTCCAAGACCATTGACGAATAATCGACAAAAGACCACGACAATGAAAAAGGAAGATAAAGCGATAATCATCGGCAAAATAGCCGATACCCTCAAGGAGTACGGTTGCTTCTATCTGGTGGAGACCACCGGATTGAACGCGGAACGCACTTCTGATCTCCGTCGTGCCTGCGCCAAAGCCGACATCAAGCTGATGGTTGTGAAGAACACCCTTCTTCACAAGGCTCTCGAAGAATCCGAAGGAAATTTCGAGGAAATATATGGCGCTCTCAAAGGCAGCACCTCGATCATGTTCTCCAACGTAGGTAACGCTCCTGCAAAGTTGCTTAAGGATTTCCGCAAGAAGGACGATGTTCTTCCCCGCCTGAAAGCCGCTTATGTGGAAGAAACCGTATATGTAGGTGAAGACCAGCTTGACACGCTGTCAAGCATCAAGAGCAAGAACGAGCTTATTGCTGACGTTGTGGCTCTGCTTCAGTCTCCTGCCAAGAATGTTGTATCCGCTCTCCAGAGCGGTGGCAGCAAGCTCCACGGCATCCTTGAGACACTCTCCAAAAAAGAAGACTAACAATCAACATCACTTTCGAACAAAACAAATAAAAACATACTAAAATGGCAGATTTAAAAGCTTTTGCAGAACAACTGGTTAACCTGACCGTAAAAGAAGTAAACGAACTCGCTCAGATCCTCAAGGACGAGTATGGTATCGAACCCGCTGCTGCTGCCGTAGCAGTTGCTGCCGGTCCTGCTGCCGGTGCTCCCGCCGCTGAGGAGAAGACCTCTTTTGACGTAGTTCTTAAGAGCGCAGGTGCAGCTAAACTGCAGGTAGTTAAGCTCGTTAAAGAGCTTACCGGTCTGGGTTTGAAGGAAGCCAAAGAAATGGTTGACGGTGCTCCCAGCGTCCTCAAAGAAGGTCTCAGCAAGGCAGAGGCAGAGGATCTCAAGAAGAACCTCGAAGAGGCTGGTGCAGAAGTTGAGCTGAAATAATACCACCCTGTAGATAAACAGGCTTATGGGTTAAGTGTCTGCGGAAGCAGACGCTTAACCTTTTTGGCGTAATAACGGGCTGTTAATTAACTTAATTTGTGAATGTTTACGAAGGTTTATGTTAGTTTAACGGTTGCGCGGAGTCCAGTGACTTCGATGTTTACGCGCAATTATTTGACAACCAATGCCTGACATCGCGTTCCCGTATTGCTATGTAGCGTTGTGGAACGGCATCCTTAGTGTTGCCCTTTTGCCGGATGCGATGTATTTTAAGGACATTATCCAAACGGCCTCTTGGCAGGCGGTAGATGTTCCGACGGTCACTTTCTATGGACCGGATCGGTTGTCGCCGGAGATTCCGGTAAATGATTATGCCGGTTTTCCCGGCTCTCTCCTAAAAAAAGATTCAGAATAACATTTTTATAGATGTCAACAGCAGTAGATAAACCCCGTGTAAATTTTGCCTCGGTAAAGAATCCGCTTCCTTACCCTGATTTTCTGGAGGTGCAGCTGAAATCATTCAAAGATTTCCTGCAGCTTGATACCCCCCCGGAAAAGAGGAACAACGAAGGTCTTTTCAAGGTGTTTGCCGAGAATTTCCCGATTGCGGATACACGCAATAACTTTGTGCTTGAGTTCCTGGACTATTACATAGATCCGCCACGTTATAGCATAGAAGAGTGTCTGGAGCGCGGTCAGACTTACAGTGTGCCTCTGAAAGCCAAACTTAAACTGTATTGCACCGACCCGGACCATGAGGATTTTGCCACGGTGATTCAGGATGTTTATCTGGGCCCGATCCCCTACATGACTGAAAAAGGCACATTCGTGATCAATGGTGCCGAGCGTGTGGTGGTAAGCCAGTTGCACCGTTCGCCTGGTGTATTCTTCGGACAGAGCACCCATGCAAACGGTACAAAACTCTATTCGGCGCGTATCATTCCGTTCCGCGGTTCCTGGATTGAGTTTGCCACAGACATCAATAATGTGATGTATGCTTACATTGACCGCAAGAAGAAATTGCCGGTGACGACTCTTCTTCGTGCCATAGGTCTTGAAAGCGATAAAGATATCATTGACATTTTTGACCTTGCCGAAGAGGTCAGGGTCAATAAAGTCAACCTTAAGAAAGTTGTCGGCCGCAAGTTGGCTGCACGTGTGGTACGCACATGGCAGGAAGACTTTGTGGATGAAGATACCGGTGAGGTAGTTTCAATTGACCGTACGGAGATATTCCTTGACCGGGAAAGCATTATTGACGAGGATAATATCCAGAAGATCATTGATTCGGGCGTAAGCACTATCCTTCTTCACAAAGAACAGGATAATTCAACCGACTATTCGATTATTTTCAATACCCTGGGTAAAGACTCCTCAAACTCTGAGAAGGAGGCTATCCAGTACATATATCGCCAGCTGCGTAATGCCGATGCACCCGACGATGCCAGCGCTCGCGAGGTCATCACTAACCTTTTCTTTTCCGAGAAGCGTTATGACCTGGGTGAGGTGGGCCGTTACCGCATCAACAAGAAACTCGGCCTGAGCACTCCGATGGATGTGCGTGTGCTCACCAAGGAGGATATCATAGAGATTATCAAATATCTCATTGAGCTTATCAACTCAAAGACCGATGTGGATGATATTGACCACTTGAGCAACCGCCGTGTGCGTACTGTAGGCGAGCAGCTTTACAATCAGTTCGGTGTGGGTCTGGCACGTATGTCGCGCACTATCCGTGAGCGTATGAATGTGCGTGACAATGAGGTGTTCACTCCCATTGACCTGATCAATGCCAAGACTATTTCGTCTGTCATAAATACATTCTTCGGCACCAATGCCCTGAGCCAGTTCATGGACCAGACCAACCCGCTTGCCGAGATTACCCATAAGCGCCGTCTGTCGGCTCTCGGCCCCGGCGGTCTGTCGCGTGAGCGTGCCGGTTTCGAGGTGCGTGACGTGCACTATACGCATTACGGCCGTCTGTGCCCGATTGAGACTCCTGAAGGTCCTAACATCGGTCTTATTTCTTCGCTTTGCGTATATGCCAAGATCAACGATCTCGGCTTTATTGAGACCCCTTACCGCAAGGTGACCGACGGGAAAGTGGATCTTGACAACGAGCATGTGACATATCTCGCAGCTGAAGTGGAGGAGGGCAAGGTGATCGCACAGGGTAATGCCCCGGTGCTTGACGATGGTACTTTCAGGAATCCCCGTGTGAAAGCGCGTCTGGATGCCGATTTCCCGATCGTTCCTCCTACAGAAGTGGAACTCATGGATGTGGCTCCTCAGCAGATCGCTTCTATCGCGGCTTCGTTGATCCCCTTCCTTGAGCATGACGACGCCAACCGTGCGTTGATGGGATCGAACATGATGCGCCAGGCAGTGCCCCTAATGCGTTCCGAGGCTCCTATCGTAGGTACCGGCATCGAAGGCCAGCTTGTGCGTGACTCACGTACCCAGGTGATGGCCGAGGGTGACGGTGTGATAGAGTTTGTGGACGCCACTACTATCCGCATCCGTTACGACCGCACTGAAGAGCAAGAGTTTGTGTCGTTCGAGGAGCCTGTGAAGGAATATATCATTCCAAAGTGGCGCAAGACGAACCAGAGCACTACCATTGACCTCCGTCCTATCTGCAACAAGGGACAGCGCGTGAAAGCCGGCGACATACTCACCGAGGGATATGCCACCGAAAACGGTGAGCTGGCTCTCGGCCGCAACTTGAAAGTGGCTTTCATGCCATGGAAGGGTTACAATTACGAGGACGCCATCGTGCTCAACGAACGTATGGTGAAGGAGGATATCCTTACTTCCGTGCATGTGGACGAATACAGCCTTGAGGTGCGTGAGACCAAGCGTGGCATGGAGGAACTTACCTCTGATATCCCGAACGTCAGCGAAGATGCCACCAAGGATCTTGACGAGCGCGGTATCATCCGCATCGGCGCCCATGTAGTGCCTGGCGACATAATGATCGGTAAGATCACCCCCAAGGGTGAGAGCGATCCCACTCCCGAAGAAAAACTGCTGCGCGCCAT
The DNA here is from genome assembly GCA_947643665.1 of uncultured Porphyromonadaceae bacterium. Classification (GTDB taxonomy): domain Bacteria; phylum Bacteroidota; class Bacteroidia; order Bacteroidales; family Muribaculaceae; genus UBA7173. The sequence continues at coordinate 6,194 of CANRWW010000037.1, forward strand.
CTTCGGTGACAAAGCTGGTGACGTGAAGGATGCGTCGCTGAAAGCATCACCCTCGCTTAAGGGTGTGGTTATCGGCACAAATCTTTTCGCACGTGCAGCCAAGGCAACCAAGCGCAGCCGCAGTGCCCAGGCTCTTCTTCCCAAACTTGACGAGGAGTATGAGGACAAACTTAACAACCTCAAAGACCTGCTCATCAGCAAACTGATGACTCTTACCGCTGGTAAGACCTCACAAGGCGTGAAGGATTTCCTCGGCACCGATATTATCCCCAAGGGTGGCAAATTTACCGCTGCTTCGCTCAAGGATGTGGATTTCGACACGGTTAACCTGAGCAAATGGACTTCCGATGAACATACCAATGAGCTTGTGCGCGAACTGATAGTGAACTATCTGCGTAAGAGCAAGGAGATTGATGCCGAGTTGCGCCGCAAGAAATTTGATATTTCCATCGGCGACGAGCTCCCATCAGGCATCATGCAGATCGCCAAGGTATATATCGCGAAGAAACGTAAGATCGGCGTCGGTGACAAGATGGCCGGCCGCCACGGTAACAAGGGTATCGTGTCGCGCGTGGTGCGTCAGGAAGATATGCCGTTCCTTGCCGACGGTACTCCTGTGGATATCTGCCTGAACCCTCTGGGTGTGCCTTCACGTATGAACCTCGGACAGATTTTCGAGACGGTCCTCGGATGGGCCGGCCGCGAGTTGGGCGAGAAGTTCGCCACTCCGATTTTCGATGGCGCCACTATGGATGACCTGAACGAATGGACTGACAAGGCCGGTCTGCCACGATATGGCAAGACATACTTGTATGACGGCGGTACCGGTGAGCGTTTCGACCAGCCTGCAACCGTAGGTGTGATCTATATGCTTAAGCTCGGCCACATGGTGGAAGACAAGATGCATGCCCGTTCAATCGGTCCGTATTCTCTTATCACTCAGCAGCCTCTCGGCGGTAAAGCCCAGTTCGGCGGTCAGCGTTTCGGTGAGATGGAGGTCTGGGCGCTTGAGGCGTTCGGCGCATCCCATATCCTGCAGGAGATCCTGACCATAAAGAGTGACGACGTGACAGGCCGCTCCAAGGCTTACGAGGCGATAGTGAAAGGTGAGCCGATGCCGCCGGCCGGCATCCCCGAGTCTCTCAACGTGCTTCTGCATGAGTTGCAGGGTCTCGGTCTGAGCATCAACCTTGAGCAGTAATCTGCCCCAACCTTTCACAAACATTAACCGAAACACTCTCTTTAACACTATATATGGCTTTTAGAAAAGAAAATAAGTCAAAAACCGCGTTTTCCAAAATCTCTATCGGGTTATCTTCGCCTGAGGAGATCCTTGAGAAATCGTCGGGCGAGGTTCTTAAGCCCGAGACCATCAACTACCGCACTTACAAGCCTGAGCGCGACGGCCTTTTCTGCGAGCGCATCTTCGGTCCTGTAAAGGACTACGAGTGCCATTGCGGAAAGTACAAGCGTATCCGTTACAAAGGCATCGTGTGCGACCGTTGCGGTGTGGAAGTTACCGAAAAGAAGGTGCGCCGCGAGCGCATGGGGCATATCAAGCTCGTAGTGCCTGTGGCACATATCTGGTATTTCCGTTCTCTTCCCAACAAAATCGGTTACCTGCTCGGTCTTCCCTCGAAAAAACTTGATGCAGTCATCTATTACGAACGTTACATCGTGATCAATCCCGGGCCTTTCGGCGAGGAGCTGGCACGCATGGACCTTCTCAGCGAGGAGGACTACTTCAAGTTCATGGAACGTCTTCCGGAAGACAACCGTATGCTTCCCGATGACGATCCCAACAAGTTTATCGCCAAGATGGGTGCGGAAGCCATCTACGAACTTCTCACTACTATCAACCTTGACGAGCTCTCTTACTCGTTGCGCCATACCGCCAATACAGACGGTTCGCAGCAGCGTAAGACAGAAGCCCTGAAACGTCTGCAAGTAGTGGAGAGCTTCCGCGCATCCGCACACCGTAACAAACCGGAATGGATGATCCTTCAGGCTGTGCCTGTGATTCCGCCGGATTTGCGTCCTCTTGTGCCTCTGGACGGCGGCCGTTTCGCCACCTCCGACCTCAACGACCTCTACCGTCGTGTAATCATACGTAACAACCGTCTGAAACGACTGATAGAGATAAAAGCGCCTGAGGTTATCCTCCGCAACGAAAAGCGTATGCTTCAGGAGGCTGTGGACTCCCTGCTGGACAATTCCCGCAAGTCCTCTGCCGTGAAGACCGATGCCAACCGCCCCCTCAAGTCGTTGAGCGATTCGCTCAAAGGCAAGCAGGGTCGCTTCCGTCAGAACCTTCTCGGTAAGCGTGTTGACTATTCCGCTCGTTCGGTAATCGTCGTCGGTCCTGAGCTCAAGATGCATGAGTGCGGTATTCCAAAGTATATGGCAGCGGAGCTCTACAAACCTTTCGTGATCCGCAAACTCATAGAGCGCGGTATCGTAAAGACTGTAAAGTCTGCCAAAAAGATTGTAGACCGCAAGGAACCTGTGGTATGGGATATCCTTGAGAATGTGATGAAAGGCCATCCGGTGCTTCTGAACCGTGCCCCGACACTTCACCGTCTCGGTATCCAGGCTTTCCAGCCCAAGATGATTGAGGGTAAGGCAATCCAGTTGCACCCGCTTGCATGTACGGCGTTCAATGCCGACTTCGACGGTGACCAGATGGCTGTGCACCTTCCGCTTGGCAACGAGGCGATCCTTGAGGCCCAGATGCTGATGCTCGGGTCGCACAATATCCTGAATCCGGCTAACGGCGCTCCTATCACCGTGCCTTCACAGGACATGGTACTTGGCCTGTACTACATCACCAAGCTCCGTAAAGGAGCCAAAGGCGAGGGGCTCAAGTTCTATGGTCCGGAAGAAGCCCAGATTGCGTATAATGAAGGCCGTGTCACCCTGCATGCTCCCGTGAGCGTGATGGTTGACGATATTGACGAGAACGGCAACCAGGTAAAACGCCTGATAGAGAATACCTCTGTGGGCCGTGTGCTTTTCAATGAGTTCGTGCCTCAGGAGATAGGTTACGTGAATGAGCTTATTTCAAAGAAATCATTGCGTACTATCATCGGAAAGGTAATCAAGAAGTGCGGTATACCGCGCTCTGCCCAGTTCCTTGACGATATCAAGAACATGGGTTATTATATGGCATTCCGCGGCGGCTTGTCGTTCAACCTCGGTGACGTCATCATTCCTCCTGAAAAGGAAGCTATCGTCAAGGAGGGTTACGAGCAAGTGGAAGAGGTGATGAACAACTATGCGATGGGCTTTATCACCAACAACGAGCGTTACAACCAGATAATCGATATCTGGACACACGTGAACTCCCGTCTGACCGATGTGCTGATGAAACAGATGACCGAAGCCGACCAGGGTTTCAACTCTGTATTCATGATGCTTGATTCCGGTGCCCGTGGTTCTAAAGACCAGATCCGCCAGTTGGCAGGTATGCGTGGTCTTATGGCAAAACCGCAGAAAGCAGGTGCGGAAGGTGGCCAGATCATCGAAAACCCGATTCTTGCGAACTTCAAGGAGGGTCTGTCGGTGCTTGAATACTTTATCTCTACCCACGGTGCCCGTAAGGGTCTTGCGGATACCGCGCTTAAGACCGCCGACGCCGGTTACCTTACCCGCCGTCTGGTAGACGTGGCACACGATGTGATCATCCGCGAAGAGGACTGTGGCACATTGCGTGGTCTGGTATGCCGCGAGGTCAAGAACAACGACGAGGTTGTGGCTTCGCTCGGCGAGCGTATCCTCGGCCGTGTGTCTGTGCATGACATAGTTGATCCTACCAGCGGGGAAATCATAGTCCGTGCCGGCGAGGAGATCAACGACGTCGCCGCAGACCGCATCAACGCTTCCCCGATCGAATCGGTGGAGATCCGTTCGGTGCTCACTTGCGAGAGCAAGCATGGAGTATGCGCCAAGTGCTACGGACGCAACCTTGCCACCCATCGTCCGGTGCAGATAGGCGAGGCTGTAGGCGTTATCGCCGCCCAGTCCATCGGTGAGCCGGGTACCCAGCTTACACTCCGTACATTCCACGTCGGTGGTGTCGCCTCTAATATCGCAGCTGTGTCTACCATAACTTCACGTTACGAAGGTAAACTCGAGCTGGATGAATTACGTACTGTAAAGACTGATGAGAAGAGCGTTGACGGCAAGGATGTGGAGGTTGTGATCGGACGTCTTACCGAAATGCGTATAATGGACCCGAATACCAACATGATGCTCACTTCTGCCAACATACCTTACGGCTCCAAGCTGTATTTCAAGGATGGTGACACAGTGAAGAAGGGTGACGTGATTTGCGAATGGGACCCCTTCAACGCCGTTATCGTGTGCGAGGTAGCAGGTAAGCTCCATTATGAGAACCTGGTGGAGAATGTCACTTACCGTGTGGATGCCGACGAGCAGTCTGGCTTGCGTGAGAAGATCATCATTGAGTCCAAAGACCGTACAAAGGTGCCTGAAGCCCAGATTGTGGACGCTGAAGGCAATGTGGTCAAGACATACGCCCTCCCTGTGAATGCGCACCTGATGTTCGAGGAAGGCCAGGAGATGAAAGCCGGTGAAGTGTTCGTTAAGATCACCCGCTCAAGCAGTGGCGCTGGTGACATCACCGGTGGTCTGCCCCGTGTGACAGAGTTGTTTGAAGCCCGCAATCCGTCTAACCCCGCCATCGTGTCGGAAATTGACGGTGAAGTGCGCTTCGGCAAGGTGAAACGAGGCAACCGCGAGATTTCCGTTACTACCAAGCTCGGCGAGGAGAAGAAATATCTTGTGCCTCTGAGCAAGCAGATACTGGTTCAGGAGAACGACTATGTGCGTGCCGGAACTCCGCTTTCCGACGGTGCCACCACTCCGAGCGATATCCTCAACATCATGGGTCCGACCGCGGTACAGGAGTACATTGTAAACGAGGTGCAGGATGTATACCGCATGCAGGGTGTTAAGATCAACGATAAGCATTTTGAAGTGATCGTGCGCCAGATGATGCGTAAGGTCAACATCGTGGATCCGGGTGATACCGCTTTCCTTGAACAGCAGATTGTGGACAAGCGCGACTTCATGGATGAGAATGACCGTATCTGGGGCAAGAAAGTTGTGGTTGATTCCGGTGATTCCGAGTCACTCAAACCAGGCCAGATTATTACAGCCCGCAAGTTGCGTGACGAAAATTCCGCTCTCAAACGCCGCGACCTCCGTCCGGTAATAGTGCGCGACGCCGTGCCTGCGACTTCCGAGCAGATACTCCAGGGCATCACCCGTGCCGCTCTCCAGACATCTTCGTTCATGTCGGCGGCATCGTTCCAGGAGACCACCAAGGTGCTCAACGAGGCTGCCATCAACGGTAAGACCGATTATCTCGAAGGCATGAAGGAGAATGTGATCTGCGGTCACCTTATCCCTGCCGGTACTGGTTTGCGCCAGTATGAGCGCATAGTAGTCGGTTCACGTGATGAAATAGAAGGTGTGGTGTCTGCTGCAAGCGAGCGCGCTGCCTCCGAGACAATGGCATGATCCCTATCCATATGCCGATGAGGCATTGATTTAATACATCCCGGCAATGCAACGGTCATATATCTGTAAGATATGTGCCTGTAAGTTGCCGGGATTTGTATTATAAATTGAAATAGTGCAAGGTTGTAATATGATGAAATTTACCCCCCCCCATATGCTTTAAGAAAATTCGTTTTAAGGCTGTTTTTAATGTTGTTTATAAGTCCACAGGCCTATGGCCGTTCTTTATTGTATTTTTCTTGCTTATAGACCCCGGAGCCTTAAGGGGAATCCTTACCAGGAATTTTGAAGCCACGATCGCTTCTATTGGGATTGGGATGCTGGTAACAACCTTGGCTACCACATTATGTGCCGTCGCCGGACGCCGCTGGGTACAGTATTTTTTCCTTCTGCTTGCCACTCCATGCTATGTGTCATATGTTTTCCTATGGGTGGAGTTCGGGTTGGTTATCTCTCCGGAAACCATCATGCTTCTGCTTGAGACCAACAGTGGCGAGACCTCGGAGTTCATAAGCACATTTATCGGAAGCCGTGGCACTATATTGGCCTTCGGTTCGGCTCTGTGGCTATGGATAGCTTATTTTTTCCTGGAGTACCGCAAGGTTTACGGGTATGTTTTTTTCCAGTTCAGGATTGTCAGGAAATGCCGGTGGGCAATATATCCCGCCATGGGGGTATGCGTGGCATTTTCGTTATATGGCATAGTAGAGGCTTGCCGTTTTGCGGAATTATATTCCGCAAAAGATTTCAATGGGATAGAAAATTTCATAGGGCGCCACAGCAAACGTTTCGGGCATGCGTATTCCGATTTGCCTAGCTCGTTGCTTTATTCTGTGCATTATGTGTATGTCAGCCGGAATGAGCTTCGCGACTGGGAGCGTCTGAACGGCGCGTTGCCGTCTGATGCGTCCTCTTCCAGGGCGGATTCGCTTGATGTGGTTTTTGTCATAGGGGAGTCGTATATACGTGACCATGCCGGTATCTATGGTTATGAGCTTCCTACGACGCCGGCCATGCAGCGTGAGATGGATAACGGATACCTGGTGGCTTATACAGACATGATGAGCAGTGCCGTCAGGACAACCCATGTCCTCAGGTCAGTACTTACAGCCAATGACAACAGGGCGGGGCGGGGATGGAACCGGTCTCCATTCTTTCCGATGCTGTTCAGCAATGCCGGATTTGACGTATGGCTGTTTGAAAACCAGCAGCAATTCGGCGGCAAGACCTCCGCTTTCAACACCGGTATGAATGTATTTCTGTTCAATCCGGTGCTCATTGACAAATGCTACTCTTATATAAACAGCCGTGAATACCGCTATGATATCGGCCTGGTAAATGAGCTTGATTCCTTGAATCCTTCTTCGTGTGGCAATAATTTGTATATTTTCCATCTGATGGGGCAGCATATAAAGGCTTCGGCGCGATATCCCCACGATGTGTGGGAGGCTCCTTTCGGCAGGGGAGATGTGGCCGGATTCCGTAAGGAGGAATGGATTGACGATTCCATGCTGGACGAGATAGCGGAGTATGACAATGCCACCGCCTACAACGATTATGTGATGGGAAAGATGTTTGACTTTTTCCGTGACCGTAAGGCTGTGATAATATATGTCTCGGACCATGGCGACGAAGTCTACGATTTCCGTGCGGTCATAGGCCGGAAAAGTGCCGCTCCCGACCAGGAGCGGCAGAGGGCGTATTACCAGAACGGTGTGCCTTGCGTAGTGTGGTGGTCGGAACGGTTCGGAGCCGGAAACCCCGAGACAGTCGAAGCGCTGCGTGCTTCGGTCAACCGCAAGGGTGTGAATGACGATCTTTACAATCTGTTGTTGTCTCTCGGCGGGATTGACACACCCTGGTATGACGCCACGCGTGACATACATTCGCCTGAATATGTGTCTCCCAAACGTATAGTCTTGCCATCGGGTCTTGATTATGATGAACTGGTGCGGGAGGCTGGCACGGGGTGCCAATAAGATGCTTTCGGGGTTATTACCGATGCCACAAGGTTAAAAAGTGTCAACATATCTGTCACTATAATAATTATGATTATATTTGTGGATGGAAACATGATGGTGTCCCGGTTGTATCGGAAGTGATACATACGGTGCCACATCCATGCTTCCCGATTGAATAATAAGATATTTTTTTCATGGTATTTGCAAACAAAAAAACATTGGATGCCATCATATAGCCCGCGAGGGTAGGATGGTGTCAAACATTTGGATTTGGTTGAAATAGAAAATTTATATTTGCAGTGAAAATGGGAATCGTCGCGATGACGCCAACCTGTTTGCCCGGTCGTTTGGTATTTATACTTAACGGCTGGGATTTTTTATGTGATAAGGTGGTGTGGCATTTTGGGAGTAGATGTAAATTGCGTATCTTTGAAAATGATTTCTTCTATATGATTATGAAAACTGTTGTTGCTTATCTGTTTGATGGATGGTGCCGTAAGGCACATTGGATTTTTGCTACATTAATGCTTGTCATGGCACCTATGGCGGTATCTGCCGGGGATATGGCAGGTGGGCAGGATCACAGATGGGAAATATGCGATGACGGTTCCATAATGTGGGTGGTGGATGATGCTGTGCCGCATTATGACCATATAGAGATGAGCGGCGAGTCGGTATCCCTTTATTTGCAACTTTGCTCCGGATATGCCTGACTTATTGAATTGAATCATACTTAAAATCTAATAAACCGATTAATTATGTTAAATAGAATTTTGCCTGTGGCGGTTTTGCTTTTGCCGGCATTGGCCATGGGGGGCAAGGAGTACCAGCTCCAGTCTCCGTCAGGGAACATAGTGGCAGAGATAAATGCCGACAAGCAGTTGAGCTATACGGTAAGCTACGACGGAAAGCTGCTTCTGGCTCCGTCGCGGCTGTCAATTACGCTTACCGACGGCACAGAAGTGCCCGGACAGGATGTGAAGGTAAAAAAAGCGAGCCGTTCAAGCGAAGATGCAATTGTACCGTCGCCTCTGTATCGCAGGAGTGAGGTGCGCGACCATTACAATGCATTGACCCTCCAGTTGTCTCGAGGCTGGGAAGTGCAGTTCCGTGCGTATGACGACGGTGTCGCCTACCGTTTTGTCTCTACGGCTAAGAAGCCTTTCGAGGTTGCCGCCGAGACGGTGGAGTATGTGTTCCCGTCGGACTACACCATGACGGTGCCATATGTCAGAAGCGGTAACGACGGCGATCTGAACTCGCAACTTTTCAATTCTTTTGAGAATACATATACAACCGTTCCAGTGTCAGGGCTTAATACCGGGCGCATGTCTTTCCTCCCGCTTGTGGCAGATGCCGGAGATGGTGTGAAGGTATGCATAACCGAGACCGATCTCAACAATTATCCCGGTATGTTCCTGGTTAAAGACAGCGGTGCCGGGAATGCCATGAGAGGTGTTTTCGCGCCTGCCCCTGCCAAGGTTGAAGCCGGTGGCTACAATAATATACAGGGTGTGGTGAAGGAACGCTACGGTTATATAGCCAGTGTGGACGGCCCACGTGCTTTCCCATGGCGTGTGGCTGTAATAGGGTCGGACAAGGATATCGCGTCAACCGATCTTAGCTGGCTTCTTGCCGAGCCGAGCCGTATAGCCGACGTGAACTGGATCAAACCGGGCAAAGTGGCATGGGACTGGTGGAACCACTGGAACATAACGGGAGTTGATTTCGAGGCAGGTGTAAATACCGACACTTACAAACATTACATAGATTTCGCTTCGGAAAACGGAATAGAATATGTGATCATTGATGACGGATGGGCTGCCGGAAAAGGCGAGGACCTTATGGTAATAAACCCGGATATTGATCTCAAAGCCATTCTTGACCATGCTGCCAAAAAGAATGTGGGCATAATCCTGTGGGCGGGCTATGGTGCTTTCAACCACGACATGGAAGCGATATGCAAACATTATGCCGCCATGGGTGTAAAGGGTTTCAAGGTTGACTTCATGGACCGCGACGACCAGCTGATGACAGGGTTCAATTATCGTGCTGCCGAGATAGCTGCGAAATACGGTCTGCTGCTTGACCTGCATGGCACCCACAAACCTGCCGGCCTGAACCGCACATGGCCTAATGTGCTTAATTTCGAGGGAGTTCACGGATTGGAGCAGATGAAATGGAGTCCTGGCACTGTGGACCAAATGAGCTATGATGTGACGATACCGTTTGCGCGTCAGGTAGCCGGTCCCATGGATTATACCCAGGGGGCGATGCACAATGCTACCCGCAGCAGCTACTACCCTTGCAACCAACAGCCTATGAGCCAAGGAACACGGTGCCACCAGCTGGCTCTGTACATGGTGCTTGACGCTCCTTTGAACATGCTTTGCGATTCCCCTTCCAACTACAGGAAAGAACCGGAATCCACATCGTTTATAGCCGATGTCCCTACGGTATGGGATGAAACGGTGGTGCTTGCGGGTGAGATGGGCAAATATGTGGTGACTGCCCGCCGCAAGGGTGATACATGGTGGATAGGTGGTATCACAGACTGGACACCCCGTGACATTGAGGTGGATCTGGCCCCGTTGGCTCTTGCCGGCGGAAGCAGCATGGAGATGTTTGTGGATGGGGTGAATGCCCATCGCAATGCCGGCGATTACAAACGCATCAGCAAGGCGGTGCCCTCCGACGGTAAGCTGCCGTTGCATCTTGCTCCAGGCGGCGGTTTTGCTGTAAAGATCGTCAAATAACAGCATCTCCCTCATCCGGACGAAAAAAAGGCGATGTGCCAATTTCGGCACATCGCCTTTTTTGTATTTATATGTGGGATGTACATGAGAAAGTCTTTGAAAAATTTTTAAATTACGGGATTGTTAATTAATTTTGCACCCGATTTTTTTGGATATTGGACTAAAGCACTGGTTTTAAAGGGTTTTGTGCTTGTTCATGTTTATTGCGTTTCTAAGGAAAATTACATAGTTAAAGATTTATTAAATCAACAGCGAAGATTAACACAAAAAGTTATGTTTAAACATTACTCTAAAGGGCTAATTTTCTCACTGCTGGCATGTGCTGCCTCAACAGCGCATGCTGATGTCGTGTCTGTGGAGAGCGCCAAACAGTTGGCGGCTGACTTTTTCAGCGCAAGCAGGCATGAAAGATTAGCTTCAGCGGATGCACTTGACCTTGTGTATACAAGCGGATCCGCCACACATCCACTTTATTATGTGTTTAATGCCCGTGAGGGTAAAGGTTTCATCATTATATCGGCAGAGGACTGCACCACTCCGGTGTTGGGCTACTCGGTAGATAACAGTTACAATGTATCTTCTGTACCTGCCGCAATGAAATGGATGATGTCTGGCCTTGAAAGCGAGATCAAGGCGGCTCCGTCTTTGCAGCGTCCTGTCGATATGGCCGGGCGCCGGCGCCTGTCCCGCAGGGCGGGACAGGGAACAACTGATAGAATCCTCCTTAACACACCTGCATGGAGCCAGGAGGGACCTTTCAACAGCGCTATTCCCGGCCGTCCTCTTGTGGGATGCGTTGGCACAGCCATGGGTATGATCATGAAATTCCATGAATATCCCGAACGTGGTACCGGCAGCTATAACGGCGTGAACTACGACGTGGAATATGACTGGGCGAACATGCGCATGGACAACTACCGCTACGGTTATTCCCAGATTGAGGCAAATGCCGTTGCCACGCTTCTGTACCATACGGCGAGCAGTATCGGCACCCAGTTCGGTTTTTCAGGCTCAAGCGCATATGAGGTGAAAGTGCCGGCTGCGATGATCAATTATTTCGGCTATGACCCCGGAATCTCATACAAGAAACGCTCTGAGGTGGCTACCCAGGCAGAATTTGACCGTCTGGTGGCTGATGACATCAAGGCTGGACGTCCGGTGCTTTATTGCGGACAGGACGTTACGGCCGGACATGCGTTTGTGGTAGACGGTTTCGATCCTGTAAGCAACATGATCCATGTAAACTGGGGATGGGCAGGCGCCGACGGCAACAACAACGGAGGATGGTATGCAAGTACGGCACTCAATCCGTCTGTAAGCCAGCAGCACAGCTTCAATAACCTTACCACGATCATCTACAATATCAAACCAGGCAACGGCAACAACTCCATGTGGTCGCCGATCCATATCACGGCCGATGGCGGACAAGTAGGTATGGGCTCCGATCTCTCAGGCAATCTTGAGGAGGGCAAAAGGTTCACGGTGCGTGTGGGCAATTTGAAGAACCTGAGTTACGACCGGTTCAGCGGCAAGATAGCTGTGGCTCTCTTCTCTGCTGACGGCTCGTTCAAAACCACCCTTAGCGCACCCGACGGCTTCACCCTTGAGGGCATGGCTATTTTCGGCAGTGCTTATGCCGATTTCGGCTGTAACCTCCCCTCAGGCATAGAGGTTGCGGATGGAGATGTCATAAGAATGGCTACAAGCGCTGATAACGGCCAGACATGGCTTCCCGTAGCGGGCGAGCTTATAACCGTAAATGAAATAGCTGCCAAAGGATGCACACCGCAATATTTCTCGGTAAGCCACACGTCGCCTCTTGCAGATGCTGTTTTCAAAGGGGAGGACAAAGTGATCCGCGGATGGAACTACAGCTTCAGTGTTGTTCCCGCATATCCTGAACGTGATGTGGTTACTGTCAAGGCCAACGGCTATGTGCTCACACCTGATAAAAATTACAATTACACCATATCCAATGTGCTTTCTGACCAGAACATAGCGATTTATGTACAGAAAGCATCGGAAGTGAAAGAGAAGCGCAGCATCTGGGTAGGTGAGCCGGGTACGCTTTCCACACTTATTGACGGTGCCGACGCCGGAACTATCAAGGATCTCACGCTTTTCGGAACGATTGACGCCCGTGACTTCGCTTTCATGCGCAGCGGCATGAAACTGACCCGTCTGGATATTTCATCAGTCTACATCGCCGCCAACGGCACAAGCCAGGCCAACGCCATACCTCGCGAGGCATTCCGCGGTCTGTGGAACCTCAAGAGCGTGATCCTTCCCAATAACATCACACGTATCAACAACGGTGCTTTCCGTTCGTGCGGTATCACGGAGATTGTGATTCCTGCGAGTGTGTCCACTTACGAATACAATGTGTTCAACGCATCGTCTGGCCTGCGTCATGTCTGGGTAGGCAATCCTAACGCGGCGTTCATCAACTGGTGTGTGTTCTATGGCACAAACACCGCTGCCATGACGCTCCATTGCCCGAGCCAGGCTGCATTGAACAACTACAACAACAAGGAATACTGGAAAGACATCGCCAACAAGGTCGTGGAGACATATCCTGCCCGCACCGATGTGGCTCTTGCCGTGATGGAAGACGCGGCAGTGAAGTTCGAGGCAGACAAAGAAGCCGGACGCTATGCCAAGGGCACCAAGGTGATATTCACCGCCGAGCATATAGCCGACAACGACGACCGCCTGGAGGTATATGCCAACTCCACACTTGTAAAGCCTGATGCACAAGGCAATTATGCAGTAACCCTCAATGCCAACACTATCATACACTTTGAGTTAGTGAAGCCTACACCTGTACAGCCTTATCCTTCTCCTTGGGTACTTACCGACGACGGCGGTACGGTGGGTCTGCTTACCGATGCCGTGAATGTGATTCCCGGTGTTAACTTCACTATCCGTGCCAACTCTTTCAGGACATCTGCCGACCCTGTTTTCTGGGCTGCCGTACTTACAGACGCAACCGGAAACATCAAAGAATTCATCTCTCCGATAAGCACCTGGAATTCCGGTGCAGGTTCAGGCTTGAAGATGAACATCAACTGCTGTGTAAAGGATGCTACCGTGCGTGAGGGCAACCTTATCCGCCTTGTTACATCGCACAACAAAAAGACATGGTATCTTGTAGAGGGCAGCAACGAAAATGTGATATCGGCGTTGCCTGCGCTCAATAACCAGACTCCTGTCTACAACTTCACTTTCCCTGAGGGAATTGAAGAGAAAGTAAATCTTTCCGGCATCGTGAGCAGCGCCGTACACGGCCGCGACCTTACCTTCAAGATGACTCCCAAGGATGCCAATTACGTGCTGACTGTGAAAGCAAACGGCCTTCCGATCGCGGTAGAGGCTAAATCTGTCGCATATTCCTTTATAGCGAAGGAAAACCTGGATTTTGAAATTGCGGTGACAAAGTCGGAAAAGCTCTCTGAAGTTGTGTTTGATCTCAAGGAGGGTGAGCGTCTGTGGAATCCGGATGACTTCAATCAGATGCGTTCCAGATTTACGGCTGCCAATGGCAAACAGCGTATGGTAGTCAAGGGCAAGATTGACAGGACAGACTTCGAAATGTTCAAACATGCGTATTTCGCGATGCAGAAATTTTCTGTCATTGACCTTTCCGAAGCCCAAATCGTCGCAGACCGCAAGAAGCCCGATGCTTACATTGCCGACGAATTCCCCTCAAACGCTTTCTGGGCGACAACTTCACCGAACCAGAACCTGGTAAACAACCTGAAAGAGGTCAAGCTGCCTGCTACGGTGAAGCGCATAGGTATGAATGCGATGGAAGGATGTGCCGAAATTACGGAGATTGAGCTTCCTCTCAATCTTTACAATGATGCCACCGTGTATTTCAACGGTAAAGACCGCGCACATCAGGGAGGTTTGAAAAAAGATTGTTTCAAAGGTTGCAAAAAGCTCACTACAATCTATTGCTATGCCGCTCCGGACGGAGACAAGGTTCATCATATAGATTTCAACTATCCTTCATCATGGAATGGCAACGATCCTGCGTGGTATCCGAACAACCTTGGCCTTGAAGACTGTTCAAAAGTGACTGTCGTGGTCAAACCCGAATATCTGGCAAAATACAAGAAAGCACATTCGGTAGATTATAAAAACTGGTATAACGGATGGGTTCTCAACGGGTTTAATATCCTGGGTGAATATCCGGTGTATGGAGTCAACTTCGAGACCACCCGTTGCTTTGTGCCTTACAACAACCAGGATATCAACCGTTTTGCATCGTTCCTTGGCGACAATGTGAAGCAAGAGAGCCTTACCGTAGGGGGCAAACTCCATATCGGTGTTAAGAGCCAGGCTACTGCCAACCGTCCGGCAGGTGTTGATGCTTATGCCGCCAACGCCAAGGTGAAGGTTTATGACAATGGAAAACTTCTCCCGGACAATGCCGTGGCACAGGACGGTTCCGTGACGCTGACATATTACAATCCCAACAAGCACCCCGAAAAGAGCGGCAACCATAATGTGAGTGTGGTGTACCTCTATGATGTGAATTTTGCCTGCGGTTCAAGCAATCTGGTGATTGAGCCGGAGACTGTGCGCAACAATGAGAACCAGGGTGATGCCGCTACGGAGTTTGAGTCTTTCAATTACTTCAATGCCACCGCACCGGTGCTTGAAAGTGTGAAAGAGGACAGCCAGGTACGCTTCAAAGTGAATCTCCAAGGTGTGAATGCATCGGAGGTTTCCGCAATGGTGAAAGTTGGAGAAAATGTGATTGTACCTGATGAGAGCGGATATTATAGCGTTGATGTCGTTGACAGCGATGTAAATGTGGATGTGTGTGCAGTGCCCCTCAACGGCGCCACACTGAACCCTGCCGAAGTGGATGTGATCAATCCTGCCGAAGCCAACAGTGTCACTTCCATTTCGTTTGCCGGCGATATTGATTCCGATAAGCTCAAAGAAGTGATAGACAAATTCCCCGTTATAGAGGAAGTGGATCTTTCAGGCCTTACAGTGGCGCTTCCTGCAGGCGCTATGGCTGGAAAAGAGACATTGAAGGCTGTGGTTCTGCCTCAGGCCGCCGATATTGAGGCTGAAACATTCAAGGGATGTACGAATCTTATAAGTGTTGTAATACCTGAGTGTGTGAATTATATCGGCAACGACGCATTCAACGGCTGCTCATCGCTTGAGAGCCTGAGCTTCACCGGCATAGAAGCCATTGGAGCGAATGCATTCACCGGTTGCGATAATCTGACCACTATAATCTTCAACTCGCAGAAAGAAGCCGCTCCGGCACGTGTGCGCCGCAAGGTAGAGACTCCGCGTGAGATTGGTTTCTCTTCAGATGCCTTCGCCGGCCTGAACCCCAACTGTATCGTTTATCTTGACGAGAATGAACAGGTGCCTGCTGCAAAGGCCAACTATGTGACTACACGTTCTGAACAGCAGCCCGGTGGCCAGATGGCCCGTGTATATGAGGCTGTGGGCAATATTTATCTCAATGCCGCTTATCCTTTCAACGCGATAAACTCGTTCAAGGTACTTGACGGCAATGTCGTAAGTTATGAAATGGACGTTAAATCGTCTGACGGCAAGATCAACTGGCGTCCGCTTCTGCTGCCCTTCTCTCCCAAGAGCGTAGTGGATGAGGCAGGTAATGAAATGGTTGTATATATCGGCCCTGACTGCCTTGTGCCGGATCGCAATTATATGGTGGGCACGTTGAGCACGGCAATCGGCGATGATTTCCAGCTTACCAACAGTATCAATGCCAATGTGCCCCATATCGTGAGCCTGCATGCTGCTACGTTTGACCGCACCTTGTGCTTCATGGCAGATGGCGGCGAAATAGTACGTACACCGGACGAGATACGGATCAAGGGTGTGGATTACGATTTTGTCGGTACTTTCGGCAAACGTGAACTATCTGCCGGTACAACCTACAAACTGAGCGATGACGGTTCGTCATTCGTTGCCGAAACTGCCCAGGCATATGCCGAAACCGCTGAAAACTCCGCTAAGACGGAGGTAGCTCCTTTCTCGGTGTATGTTGAGGCTGATCCGGACCGTGTGTTCAATATCAATATTGATCCGGGTATTACAACCGGTGTGAATGCAGCTGAAAACGGCGACATGCCCGCCGGCATCAAGATTGAGCGCGCCGGTGACATGCTGGTAATCTGTTCAGACAGCGCCCGCGAGATAGAGGTATTCGGTGTTGACGGCATGCTTGTCAAAGTGATAAGCCTGGCAGAAGGACGCAATACCGTTGATGGCCTTGCCCATGGGGTATACGTGATCAACGGCGTGAAAGTCGTGATCTGATAGGCTCTCCGATCGGAAGAGTGTTTATGACTGACAGCACTCTTCCCATCTGGACAAAATAAAGACGCCGTGTCAAAATTTTTGCATTTTGGCACGGCGTCTTGTTTCTCGCCAGGATGGTAATGGGGCTTGCCGGTATGGCTCATCTTTTTCCGATTAGGCTCGTATATGAATATTTTGTAATTTCGTGCCGTTAAAGAATATTACCGTTTATGATAACCAACCGTGAAGAAGTGCTGGAGAATGCGCTGAGGGTGTTTGCCAAGATGAATTATGAGAAAGCAAGCCAGATGGAGATTGCAAAGGCATGCGGGTTGTCTAAAGCGGGTCTGATTTATTATTACCCGTTCAAGTCGGATCTGTTTGTGGCTGTAGTTGACAAATATGTTTTCGGCATGCAGTCGGTGGCAAAGAAATTCAAGTTCACATCCTGCTCGCTGGCTGATTTCATAGAACAGTATATAACGGGGGTGGAACGCACGATGGATATACTGCTTCGTGTGCTTGACGACGGCAACAACCCTTCGGGCTGCAGCTTTAATTTCTATTATTACCATTTGCTGATGCAGGTGCGGCTTTATTACCCGGATGTGGAAAATAAGATTGCTGCGATCTTCAGGCAGGATTATGAAGTATGGGAGGCTGCTATACGGTCGGCAAAGGACAACGGCGAGATCAGGCAGGATGTGGATCCCGCCGATGCTGCTTCCATGTTCAGGCAGATGTTTTTCGGGCTTTCGTTCGAGCAATCGTTTTTCAGCGGTCTTGACATTGCGCAACTCGCAGGTAAATTGCGCTTTATCTACTCTTTACTTAAGGTGTGACTTACTTATGGCAAAAGCATCCGGAAAAATGCCGGATGCTTTTTTGTCCGGAAAAACCAACTGACCGGTTGGTTTTTCCGGACTCTTTTATTAATTTTGACCCGTGAATACTTAAGCCGGTCAACAAAATCAAGATATATGATTGGTTGGCAGGTTTGCCTGGTCATTTTTATTATCAATATAAAGCTATATGGAAAAGACGCTATTTAAAAACACTTTAGCAATTTTTGCGCTCGCATTGTCATTTACATCCTGTAATACCGGACCTGTGCCTGAAGATATCGTGGGTGATGTTCCCGGAGAACTCCAGGGCAAGATCGGCGAATTGCTGGGACAGGCAGGTACTGATTCTGCCAAAGTGGAGTTTGCTGAAATCTCGTCAATGTTTACTTATCGTCCAGGAGATAATTTCGCCAATGTGGAGGTTAAGATTGTCTCTCCTGAGGATAAAGACAAGATGGTGCAGTATGGGTGGAGCGATATGAAGGATCGCAGGAACATGTATGAGAAATCGGATCTTACGGTATCCACAGCCCTTGGTAGCGATCTGGTGGATACGTATGACGGATACAAAGATATGCTGTTTACTTACGGCGATGCCCGGAAGTATCTTGACAATCTGCCTGCATATTGCAAAGAGGCTTTGGAAGCATCGGGCTACAAGGATAAAGGATATGTCAGCAGCTTTTCAATCTCGGTTGATGATGCGGTAATATCGGTCAAACACAAGGATGCTAATCTCTTCAAGACATACCGCATTTCAGAAGATGGAAGCCATATTGTCGTGCCTGAATAAATTGCCGCACGGCAATGCTCCTGCATAGTCCTGCTGTGCGTGGACGGCCAAGATGGTAGTGTAAGGACGGCTTGCGGATAAGCCTTCCGGACACGCCCTCTTGGCCGTTCATGGTGATTAGATCAAGTATGTGTTGGCGGCGGTTTATTGCAGAAGGAGCGACTGCGCTTTGCCGGCAAGGGCGCCGTATGGCATGCCTCCGGTCGTACGTTCTATATTCCCGTCA
>CANRWW010000038.1 GCA_947643665.1 uncultured Porphyromonadaceae bacterium
CTCCTCTTTCAAGAATGAAAATCTTGCGTCCTAGCCGATAGACGAATGGGCCTTGGTCGTATTTTGCGGTGCAAAGTTAATGTATATTTTTTTGTCAACCAAATATTCTGGGCAAAAATATCGGATTTAAGAAATATTCACAAAAAATCAAGCTGAAAACGGGTATAAATCACTCTTTTATTGCGAAATTTGGAGTTAAAACAAACTGAACAGGAATATTGCATACGACGGTAGTTGTGCGGAATTATTCCGGATAACGGTTCCGGAGCCCATTTTGTCTCTTAAATTATGTATGAGAATCTTGATTGTATAGCGTTGCGGACGGTGCGATATAGCGACCGGCATAATATCTTGACGGCATATTCGCGTCAGCGTGGAAAAGTGGTGATGACTCTTCCTGCCGGCGGCGGAAAACCTGCGGCGCGTGCACGCGCGTTGACTCAGCCGTTGTCTGTTTTTCAGTGTGTGGCTGATGTGCGTCCCGGTCGGGAGATAATGCAGGTGCGGGATATACGTCATGCCGGAATTTCCCCATTGGAGGGGGCTGTGAGGTCAACGCTGGGGCTATTTATTGCTGACATGCTTGCGGCGCTTCTTCGTGAACCGCAATGTGACGAGGCGTTGTTTGACTATGTGGTATATATGGAGAGGTATATTTCGGCTGTGTCAGGTACGGCGCTGGCAAATGCACATATCTGTTTCCTGTTGCATCTTCAGCATTTCATGGGCATTGAGCCTGATTGGGGTACATATGCTCCGGGGCATGTTTTCGATATGTCGGACGGCATATTCCGTATGTCTCCTCCCATTCATGGCAATTGGCTTCCCTCAGGTGAGGCTGCGGCGGCGTGGCGTCTCAGGCGTATGAATCCGCGTACATCTGCATTGTTTGCAATGAGCCATAGTGAGCGTAATCTTATTTTAGACAGGCTTATCCGTTATTATCATATCCATTTTCCTGGTCTTTCCTCCGTGTCTTCACTGGAGGTGTTGCGTTCAATTTTCGGATGATCTATCGGGAATATCAAAGATGGTGCCGTATATGGTTCCGGCATAGGCATGGTACATTATGGCACAAAAAAAATTACTCGTCGTCCCGACGAATAATCTTCTTACCTTAAATCTAATACCATGAAAAACTGATGCAAAGTTATATCTTTTATGTTTTATAACATACTTTTGGTCTAAAAAAGTTTGTTGTATTAACTTGTTTTAACGGATTTCGGCGTAAAAAGCTCTTGTGTTAATTTTCGTTCACATTTTGCCGGTTTGATATTGCCGTGTCTGCTGAAAGGAAATATCATTTATACCGGTGGCAATGCGATAGATTCTATTACCGTTTTCAGGCTCTCAAGTTCATCGTCCCACAACATTTTGGATTTCAAATAGGCTTCCATATCATGATATATAGGCCATTCATATAGTAGGTATGTGGCGATGAATGCTGAATAGGCTGATTCCGGACCGCATTGCCGGAATATTTTTTTGATGTTGTTTAATCGAAAAGTGATTTTACGTATGGTATCCGCATCTTTAATTGACTCAAATGCTTCTTCAAGATGGCTTACAACCGCAGTAGCTTCCATGAAGCGTGGAATTACAAACTGGTCATTGTCGTTTAGTGCCACTGCTATTATCGTGTTTGCTCCTTTGTCATCCTTGGGATAGAAACGTCCCCCTTTAATGTAAAGGTGGTCGTTGGGTGTGTCGGTAAGGGGATTTACTATTGGTTCCTCTACTACGTCCCATTTGCTTTTGGCAGTGTTGCATGTTTTGCATGAGGGGAGAAGATTGCCCCATTTCACTACATCTTCCGGATACTTGCTCTTGTGTCTGAAATGTTCCACCTCCATATAGTTGCTCTTTTCGTTGAGTCTTGTTTCAGAGTAGGCGCATTTGTTATGTGTCATTTCAAGCAACGGTTCGGTGATATAGCTCTGTTTCCAGACCGTCTTGTTGTTGTCCGCCTTAAATTCTGATGTCAACCGCGTTTCGTTTTCAGTCAGTCTATCAGGTTTCGGAGGTAAAGTGAGCTTGATCATTACATAGTCTCCTTTTGAAGTTCCAAAAGCCGTCTTACAGGATTGTTGGGGTGAAGTATCATGTCAAGACGTTTATAAGCCTCCTCCACGGCATTTTTGTCTCCGTCGTCAAGCCCTTTGTTGAACTGTGCGATCAAATTGTTGTATATGTCGGAATGTACGTCAGACTCAAGTTCCATTGTCTCCCTCAGGATCTCTTCGACTGTCCATCCGCTGTAGTTTGAGCGTGGCGCTTTCTTTATGTCAACCTTACTTCCCTGGCGTTTCAATACATACAAATTTATCTCTTTGGCTGACTGGACTACCAGCGGGCTGTGTGTGGTTACAATGAACTGTATGTTGGGAAACGCGTCAGACAGGTATCCTATAATCTCGCGTTGCCATTTGGGGTGTAGATGGAGATCAATCTCGTCAACAAGCACGATGGCACCTCCTTCGAGTGGATTCTCAAGATCCGGATAAGCGTCGAACATCCTCTTGCACAGGTCTACAATCCAGGAAAGCATTGATTGGTAGCCGTATCCTAGTTGTGTATAGCGAAACGCACCGTCTTCTGTTGTAAAAAGCACATAGTTGTGCAGATCATCGGAACTTTGGAATGTGAAATCCTTTATTTCCGGAAAAAGGTTGCCGCATATGAGTTCCTTGATCCGGTAAAGTTTGTTGTTGGCTTTTGTCTTGTCGTTTTTGGCGGCGTAGTCCAGTTGCATGAGCCATTCCTCAAGGTTCACAAGACGGGAATCTGTTGAGAACAGGGTATCGCATGGCTTGGCTTTGTTCTCAGAGAGACTTGTAGAGGATGGATACCGGCTTACTCCGTATCCGAAGATCAGAAGTTGGCGGTCAAGGGAATTTTCCGAGATCTTAAAGCTGCCTTTTTTGTAAAACCATTCTTTCCCGTCTGATAGCCGGGAGTTTACATTTGCTCCAATTCTCAGGTTGTTCTGGAAAGTCTGGTCAAAAAATGCAGAGGGAATGAATCGTTCATTGCGTCCCTCTTTGTTGACCGGTAACTTCAGTTCCTGTGGGCTGAGTTGTGCGATAGCTTTCAGTATGTTTGTTTTCCCGGTATTGTTGTTTCCCCAAAACACTGTCCATTGATGTGTGGACGATGATGAGGCACTGAGATCAATCAATGCCTTTTCAAAGCATGCGTAGTTTTCTAGATTGAGCTTTGTAATCTTGAGGTTGTCCATTTAGGAGTGTTTTGGTATATTTGAAATTGGATTGAGGCATGCGGATTTATGTTATTCGCTTGCAAATCCATGTATTGTAGTGGTGTTTCCTGCGTAAATTATACCTCCTCATGGATTGAATAGGAGAGGAAGTCAATAAGAGGCTTAAGATGGCTGAATATTTCGGAGGCGTGTGCCGGCCATTCCGGATCGGTGAAGAAATGCATGTCTGCAGGATGGAATTTTCCGAAGTCCCGCAGCCGTAACAGGTATGCCTGGGGGTGGTTTTTGTCATATCCTTTGGGCACGGTTTTGAGTGAGCTTGATGCACACCATCCCGGAAACAGTTTTTCCATCTCTGGAGTGTGTGTTATCTCTTCAAACTCTTCGATGTTGTCTACTATGGCACGTCGTAGTTTTTTTAGTATGGAAGGTTCGGGACACCATATCCCTCCGTAGAGACCGCTTTCTATCTCGGAACTCAAGCGGGCGGGCCCCATCTGGAGATAGAATCCTGCGTCGTGTGATTTACGTCCAGCCGGCGATATGCCAGCCGAAAAATAATCCTTGTAGGGTGTCTTGTCGGGGGAGAAACGGGTGTCACGGTATATCCTGTAGGCGCATTGTTTCCCAGTTAGGCCGCGCAGTTCCGGATACCATTGGCTCATTTCTGCGACAAGACGGTCTATGTCGGCAAGCCATAGCTCTCTCAATGAGTCATATTCGGCTTTGTTGGCTTTGAACCACTCGCGATTATTGTTTGCCTGCAGGTGTGTCAGAAAACTGTAAAGATCCGGTATGTAGCTCATTTTATGTCCTCCCACTCTATGTCGGTGATCTGTTGCTCTTCTACGAATTCTGTGCCGGTTGGTGTGGATGGGGCCGCAGGATCTGCTGGCACCTCTTTGAATTTTATATATTCCCCTATGTCGGAGTCTATTTTTTTCTTTTTGCGTCGTAAGCCGCTCCAACCGCTGCTGTTGCGTCTCGGTTCTTCGTGTTGTTGCTGTTGCTGTGCGCCTGGGGTGCCGAAGAGATCATTGAGGTCAATCCACTCTCCCCGCTGTGCACGACGCACATTTCTGTAGATGCGCACAAATGGTTTCACTATCCACCATAGTGCCATAAGTAACAGAAATAAAAGGATATATCCCATAATTGATAGAGTCGGTTTGAAATTCATTAGGTGTCCAGCCACCCTACTGAATAACGCCTGTCAAGACTTTTGCAATACCCTCTGTCGGGTTAAAAAGAGTTAAAACATGCTTTCGCGCGTTGTATTGTGCCGCGCAGGTGGTCAGTCGGCTTTCCTTGCGGATTTTTTCTCAATTGATAGGTTTAAAGCCGAAAGTATGAAATATAATATGATGGTATAAGCGAATCCCTCAACTCCCGAAACTCCCACAAAGATTGCCGCTCCTATCAGCAGAAGATAACGCATGAAATTGTCACCTATATGGAAATTCTTGAGTTTCAGGGAGAACATGCGCATGTCTGATACCATGAGCAGTGCCACGCCGATTATTACAACGCTTACTATGAGGTTTCCCCAATACACATGTGCATGCATCCATTCCAGGCCGTGGCTTTGCATCCATGCGGTAGCTCCTATCCAGAATATCGCGTTTGCAGGTATGGGCAATCCTTTGAATTCTGTCGCCTGGGTTTCGTCAAGATTGAATTTTGCCAGGCGTAAAGCTCCCATCGCCGGGATGAACAATGCTACGAAAGGAATCCACCAGGAGCCTGTCCAGACTTGCAGGATATTGTAAAGAAGCATTGACGGCGCTACTCCGAAACTTACAAGATCTGCGAGCGAATCCAGTTCTTTGCCAAGAGGCGACGGTGCGTGGAGCAATCGTGCGGCTGCACCGTCGAAGAAATCGAATATGGCAGCCATACCGACCATGATCCATGCAAGTTGTCTGCCGGATAGTCCCCAGACAAGCGGGTTGTCGAATGAGAAAGCGCAGATACAGGCAAGGCAACCAGAAAGCAGGTTGCAGCATGTAAGGAAATTCGGGACGGATGTTATTATGCGGCGGAACATGTGATTTTTTTAAGGAATGGATGGGGCAATGGGGATTGTCTTTTTGCCATGCCGGGTGTCTTAATCCTGTTTGTCAGCAGGTTCTGCTTCGGGATGCAAAAGGCCTACCTGGGTTATGCCACCTACTGTCGGCTCTCCTATTGACACATAAATATCTGTGGACAAAGGCAGGTAAAGATCCACACGTGAACCGAGTTTGATGAATCCCATGTGGTCTTCTATGGATGCTTCGTCGCCGGGTTCGGCATATGTGACAATGCGCCGGGCCATGGCGCCGGCAACTTGGCGCATAAGCACCATCTGCCCTTGGGGAGTTCTTATCACCACTGTGCTGCGTTCGTTTTCAGTGCTTGATTTTGGCAGGTATGCTGCCATGAACCGTCCGGGATGATGTTTGGCATATACAACTTCGCCATTTACGGGAAACCAGTTGGCATGCACGTTGGTAGGGCTCATGAAAACGGATAGCTGGATACAGCGGCACTTCAGGTATTCCGGTTCGTAAACCTCTTCCAAAGCCACGACTTTGCCGTCTGCCGATGCGACAACCGCGTTTTCTTGGTTCCCTTCGAACTGTCTGCGCGGGGAACGGTAGAAGTTTACCACAAGCAGATAAAAAACAGCAGATGCGAGGCTTATTATCAGGGGGATCCAAACAATGTCACGGAGAAACATCCATAGCGGGATGTTGATCAGCAACAACGCCGCCATGAACAGGATCAATATATGTGTACCTTCGCGATGTATCTTGACTCTCATTGTCTTAAGTGGCCTGTTTCGTAGCTTTTAAGGAATATGAAGCTATTGCCTGCATGTCTCTTGAAAATATGCAGGTGTGGTTTATCTTACAAAGGTAGCATATTTTTTAGAAATTTTACCTAAAATGTTTAAGATTTTGCGTTTGTGCCATGTCCGGCTTTTATGGCAGCCACAGGTTTATGGTCAGTCGAAGTCGTTAGGATCAAGTCCTGCTTCGGCAAGGGCTTCATGGCGTTCGGTACATGTGCCGCATGTGCCGCAGTGATGTTCTCCTCCCTTGTAGCATGAGTAAGTGCGGCGGTAGTCAACTCCGAGTTCAATGCCTCGGCGCACTATCTCCCCTTTTGTAAGGCCTGTATAAGGACAATGTAATTTTATGTCATCATATGTGCCCGCGGAAATGGCTTTTCCCATAGCTTCCACGAATCCAGGTCGGCAATCCGGATAGATGGCATGGTCACCGCTGTGGTTCGCAAGCATTATTGTGTCAAGTCCGCGGCTTTCTGCAATACCTGCTGCAACGGCAAGCATGATGCCGTTGCGGAACGGTACCACGGTCGACCGCATGTTCGTGTCGTCGTAATGTCCGTCAGGTATGGAGTCTGCACCACTTAACAGCGAGCTTTCAAAGTAATCGCCGATGAATTTGAGAGGAATGACCAGATGCTCTATGCCCAGATTGTGACAGTGCCATGCCGCACAGGCTGTCTCACGTTCGTTGTGGTTTGATCCATATACGAACGTCACGGCAACCGCTATGCTTGAGCGGTATTCATATAGCATCGTAGTGGAGTCCATGCCTCCAGAAAGCACAATGAGCGAGTGGGCTCCAGACGGGTATTGTACCTGGTCTTTAACGGTCAGTATCTTCTCCTCTTTCGGGGGAAGGCATTCCGAATTCTGATGGGTATGATGCGCTATCTCCATTTTTTTTCAGGTCAAATATTGGTACTCATTGCTGTCGCCATGCGTGCGGCCGCAAGATTGCGGTGTTCTTCATCGGCATAGTTCGCAAACGGATGTATGGCTATTCCTCCGCGTGGCGTGAAAAATCCTTTGACTTCAAGATAGCGTGGATTCATCAGGCGCACAAGGTCTTTCATGATGATATTCACGCAGTCTTCATGGAAGTCGCCGTGGTTTCGGAACGAAAACAGATACAATTTCAGGCTTTTGCTTTCCACCATATCTTCTCCCGGTATATACTGGATTACGATTCTTGCGAAGTCCGGCTGTCCTGTCTTGGGGCACAAGGAGGTGAATTCCGGACAGTTGAAGGTCACCAGATATTCGTTTTCGGGGTGTTTGTTCTTGAATGTTTCCAGCACTTCCGGAGCATATTGGTCGGGGTAGTGTGTATGGGCGTCACCAAGAAGAGTTATGCCTTCAAGTTCGCTGTCTTCTCTGCTCATATAGCGTCTGTTTATTTTATACGGGAAATATCAGTAGTTGATTTTTTGTACCTTAAGGCGTTCGCCGGCGTCGTTCACTATGGTGCGGAAGTAGCGCTCGTCATATCCCGGAAATTCAGGATATACCGGCAGGCCGTATTCCGATTTGATAAACTGATGGTTTTCGTCGGTTTTTTTCATGTTGCCATCCATGAATTTTACAAACAGGTAGTCGCCCAGCTGTTTGTAGCTTGTAGTGGCACGTTCCGCCCATAGGTCGGCAAGATCCTGTGTCAGTTGCATGGCTGTCTCGTCGTCAAAGGCCGGTATCTGCTCAAGCGCTACTTTGACGTCTGTATCTATGGCGGTCTCAAGTTCGCCTTGCACCCTGCGTATGTCAGGTATCATCAATGAATATCTGTTGTATGCCTGATTGGCAACGTAGTTGTTGACCCAGAAATTTGAGTTCCAGTCAATGGTGTTGACATCGCCGTGCCCCAGCTGCGTGGGGGCTTTTTTTACGGAACAGAATATCGGCAGATATACACTTGTATTGGCGTCGTCGGTGCCGAACCATAACAGCCCGCGGAGGTAATGCGGAAGATCTGAGCGCATTTGGGCCACAAAGGAGAAGCCTGTCTGCTGTGTGGCTATGGCGCGCTCATGTGTGTATTCCTGGCCGTCAACCTCAAAGGTCATCGGACGCCATCTGTAGGGCACTTTGTATGAACCTGCACCTATGTCCTGGGTCATGTCGTATGGGGTGTCCTCGAAGTGGTCGCGCATCATCCATTTGAGGTCGTTTGCGGCAAGCAGCGAGTCTGGCTTTACCCATAGAGGCATCGGTTCACCTTCAGCCCGGTCAATCCAGGGAAGATATTTATCCATGCCCGAGGCGAATTTGTTGAAGTATGCCCATACTCTGGCGTCGCATCCGCGAAGTGCGCCGAAATCGGTCACCGCATATGCCTTTGAGAAATCAAAATCCTCGTCTTTGCCGTTGAAATATCCCTGTGACCGGGCAAATTTTATCACATCCGGGCTGTAGATGGTCTCTTTGCTTTTGTCTTTGAGAGGGAATTTGTGGATGCGGGGATGGTTTGCATGCCCGGAAATCATGCCGTCAGGTATGCGGCGGGCTACCCATACGGCACCTTTGTCGGTCTTGCCTTTGCCGATAAGTTCCATGATCCATGCTTCGTCGCCATCGGCGATGGAGAATGATTCCCCTGAGGATGCATATCCATAACGGTCCACAAGATCGGTCATGACTTTTATGGCTTCACGCGCCGTGCGGGCACGCTGCAGGGTAATGTAGATGAGCGAACCGTAATCAATCATTCCTGAGCCGGCGAGCTCTTCCCGGCCGCCCCATGTGGATTCTGCGATGGTCAGTCCATGCTCGTTCATGTTGCCGATTGTGGCGTACGTATGTTCGGCTTCCTCTATCTCGCCCAGCGGTTTGCCCGTATCCCATTCCACTACCTTGCGCATGGTTCCTTTGGGGTGGTCAGCGGCCGGCTGGGTGTATAATTCGCCATAAAGGTTATGGGAATCAGCGGCATAGGTTACCAGTACAGAACCGTCTGATGTGGCACCTTTTGCGGCGATAAGGCTTGTGCATGCCATTGCTGCGGCATAAGCGGCAAAAGCAGCTGCCAGTGAGCATAATATTTTTTTCATCGCTTGTAAATTACTGTTTCCGTAGTGCTTTGATTTGCAAATATAGGCATTTCTGTCATATTCTTTTATTTTACGCTACCCAAAAATTCTTAATATCAAATTGGGTTAAGAGACGACTGGTTGATGCGGCGTATGGTATTTACGATGGCAGGTATCGGAAAAATCCTTGCTTGAAAATAGGCGAACAGGCTTGCCGGTTTGTTACTTTGCCGAACAATTCATTAGGTATTGCAATTCTAAAAACGGGAGGTATTATGTTGACGACAATAATCAATTCAGCTGTTGTTCCCATGATCGGGCCGGCAGATATATGGTATGTGATTGTGGGGGTGTTGCTGGTGGTGCTTCTGGCAGGCTCCATAAAACTTGCATACCGTCACTCCGGTAGAGTGCATTTGCGTAAACCGCATTTTATTGAGGTCGGAAAGGAACAGGATATTTTTTATGTTCCCGGTGATGAGATTTACAGTGATAATGAAAATTGCTTAGATGACGGATTCTGACAGGGATATGGCATTTTCGGTTTCTGAAAGCGGAGAGTTCCTTGCCGAATATACGGCTTGGCTGTGGGGATGCGGGGCTACGGCCATACGTATTGAAAAAAACGTAGGGCGGATAGCCCGGGCGCTAGGATTTGATATGGATCTCACATTGTTGCCGCACCATATTGAATTGGGTCTGGGTAAGCCGGATACAGGGGAGCGCATTGTCATAATCAGAAAGGTTGCTCAGTGTGGGGTTAGTTTTGATATCAATGCGCGTCTCAGTCGTCTCAGTTGGGAAATCGCAGACGGGAAAGTCGGATTTGCAGAAGCAAAAAAGCGTTTTGGGCGTATCATGAAGACACCTCCTACCGGCAGGTGGGAAGTACTTGTACTGGCATCGCTTGCAAATGCATCGTTCTGCAGGCTTTTCGGTGGCGATCCAATAGCCATGGCCGTTGTGTTTATCGCTACTTTTGCAGGGTTTTATCTGAAGCAACTCATGCTTGGAAGCCATATTGACGTGAGGGTCGCTTTTTTCTGTTGTTCTTTCTTTTCGTCTGCCATAAGCGTCGGTGCTGAAATTTTCAGATGGGGAGAAACTCCTGAAATAGCTGTCGCCACAAGTGTGCTTTACCTTATTCCGGGAGTACCATATCTCAATGCCGCGAGCGACCTTATTGACAGGCATTACCTGTGTGCGTTCGGGAGATTCTGTGATGCCTGTGTGCTGACTGCGGTTTTGTCGGCAGGGCTTGCCTCCGCTTTATTGCTCCTTGGAATGGATATTTTTTGAAATTGGTTATGGTTGTGTCATTGAATATTTTTGAGGACGCTTTGTTTGCGGCGATAGCTGCTATCGGTTTTTCAAGTATCAGCAATACACCCCGGCGCACATATGCGGCTTGTGCCCTTGCCGCTGCCACGGGGCATGCGGTCAGGTTTTTGCTCATGTCTGCCGAATGGTTCAATATGCATATAATTCCGGCAAGTGCGATTGCGGCCTTTGTCGTAGGTATGATCGCTGTGGCTTTGGCTCCCAGGATAAAATGCCCCGCAGAGGTATGTTTGTTCCCGGCATTGTTGCCTATGATTCCGGGTATGTACGCATACCATACCATAGAAGCCCTTCTGTTGTGTATTGGGCATAATGGTGAGGATGAGTTTGTCCATTATATGTATCTTCTTTTCTATAACGGATTTACATGTGCCTTTATCGTATTGTGCATGGCCGTCGGAGCCAATATTCCGATATTTATGTTTAAAAAAATATCGTTTCAGGCTACAAGATAAGCATTTCTTGCCTATCTTTACTTTTTAATCATGGAATTAAGACAATTAAGATATTTCGCTAAAGCTGCCGGATTGTTAAGTTTTTCAGAGGCGGCAAAATCTTTGAACGTAGCGCAGAGCACCCTGTCCCAGCAGGTAAAGCAACTTGAAGATGAACTCGGTGTGCAGCTTTTCGAGCGCGGAAGCCATTCGATAAGTCTTACTGAACCGGGGGAACGTTTGTTGCCGCTTGTCATGCGCACGATTCATGATGCCGAAAACTGTAGCGCGCTTATAAATGATCTGGGTAACCTGGCGACCGGTACGCTCAACATTGGTGTGACATATTCGTTCGGCCCGGTACTCACGGAGACTTTGATAGAGTTCATGCGCTGCTATCCTCAAGTCAAGCTCAATATATATTATAAGCCCATGGCAGAGCTTATGGAACTGCTTAAATCGCGTACGGTAGACTTTGCACTTGCCTTCAGGCCTACGGAGATGATACAGGGCATAGAGTCGCATGTGCTTTTTGACAATCATCTTTCAGTGATAGTAAAAGAGGGCCATCCGCTGGCTTCATACCGAAGTGTCACGTTGATGGATCTCGCCGGATATGACTTGGCATTGCCCTCAAGGGGATTGCAGGCGCGCAATGCGTTTGACCTCTATTTGTCGCGCTGTCCTGTGCCATTGAATATACGGGTTGAGCTCAATGAGGTGAATATATTGCTTGAACTTATAAGGCAAAGCAATCTTGTGACCGTTCTTGCCGAGGCCACTGTATATAATCGGAGGGGAGTTTGTCCTATTCCTCTGGATATGCCGTCAAACCAGATGGACGGATGTGTGCATCTGCTTCGAAATAGCTACCGGAAAAAATCGGCGGTGGAATTTATCAAAATGCTGAAAGAGTCTGATGCCGTCCGTGCCCGAATTGGCGACTGGTTCAAGTAATCCTTGTCCATATCTTATTGAAAATCTCCGGTAAAGAGATATTGGCATTTTTAATGCATCGAATATTTTTGGATGCACCAGATGCCGTGGATCAGTCAAGCGACAGATGCAGGATTGGAAACGGCCTTCCTGCATCGTCGTTTTCATCGCGTGAGATTATTTTGAATCCGCGGCGTTTATAAAATTCCAAGGCTTCGGGATTCTGCTCGTTTACATCCACAAGCCTTATCCCTTTTCCAATTGCCGTGGAAACAAGTCGTGTGCCAAATCCTCTCCCATGAAATTCAGGGCTGATAAAAAGCATCTCTATCTTGTCTGCTGACAATCCTATGAATCCTGCGATTGTGTCGCCGGAGCAGATTACAGACAAATCCACATGTGGGAAATAGGCTGGTGCCAATTGCGACTTGATGTCGCTGATTGTCTCTTCGTCAAGGAACTTGTGGCTTTGACGCACTGCATCTTCCCATATCCCGACAAGTTTGGGATAATCTTCCTGGTTGCATTTCCTGATTATGGTTCGCATCCCGCAAAGTTACGCATTATGTCGCTGTTTTCAATAGCTGTTTTGGTTTTGGAAATGCGGAATTGTAAAACGAAATGAATTAGTTATTGTCTGGCAACTCCGAATATTTATGAAAAGGTTCGGACATGACATGTAGCGTTTCAGGTATCCATACCCGATAACGTCCTGTAGTTGCCCAGTCATTGCCTGAAGAAGCAAAGTCGCAAAAATGAATCATCCGGACAGCACTGTTTTCCGGATTTTCCAGATCTGTACCCAAAACCATGGGAACCTCCATTGTTATCCATGCGAATGAGTTTTCAAAAGTGTTTTTGAGCGTTGCTTGTACAAGCCCTTCGCTGTCGCACTGGATGACGGCACATTCGTCCACATCACCATCACCAAAACGACTGTCCCTGGCAAATACAAGCGGACCGTGTGTCACCGCCTGGGAATGTCCGTGATGTATGACACGGGTTTCCAAATCAAAGTCGACAGTAATCCGGTCTCCTTTCATCCATTTTCGATAAAGCGAAAGATAGCTGCCTTTATTAATACATTCCTGCGGCTCACCATTCACGGAAACACTGAAATTTTTCCCTGCCCATGAAGGTATGCGGATTTCAAACCCGAAGGCTGTTTCTTTTTGAGGATTGATTGTTAATTCTGTTCTCCCATCCAAAGGATATCGGGTTTGCATATCAAGTGCTATCTTGTTCTTGTTTAAAGCGACAACAGCATCCGAATTCAAATATAGATTCACATATATTTGATTGTCTTTCACTTGGTAGGCAATATCAGGAATCATTGCAAATCCTCTCGGCCCATTGGCGTTGCAGCAGTTTATGTGCATATTGCACTGCTCCTCGCCCGGTTGCCTACGCCCTTCCAATGGGCTATATTTCGAAATTTGTGAACCGTCTTTTTTCATGGATGCCATTAATGCGTTATACATCGTGCGTTCGAATTCGTCCATATATATGGGACTGGCAGTTTCCCGCCACAAACGCGCGCAAAGTTGCATCCAAGTAAAAGTGACACACGTTTCCATTGTGTGATAAGTAGGTATTGCCTGTTTCTTTTTCCCTTCATACCAACATTCAAAGGCTGCACCTGAACCTGCAATGTTTATCTCTTCCTGAAGGATGTTGCCAGCGGTTTTTTGGGCGGCTTCCAAATAAAGCGGTTCATCCAGCACTTTTCCTAATTCTACCAGTCCTTCATAACAGGACATCATTTCATATGCCTTTTGTCCGTTTTCAAAAGACCACCATTGTTTGGGGAATACCGAGCGGCGGGATACGGGAATATCTTGAAGTGCCTTGGTGATAAGCTGCGAATTTCCTTCCTGTTCAATGCTCTCAACGATTGTTTTTGCAAAATCCAAGTATCGCGGCTTGTTTGTTTCCTTGTATAAATAGACGACAGGTTCTAATATGGAACAACTTGCCATGCCGTAATAAAATCCGCTTGTTGCAATATTTACATTCTTTTCCTCCAGTTCTTTTATCAAATGGTCGATCAGCCGTTCCACAGCTTTCAGTGCC
Source organism: uncultured Porphyromonadaceae bacterium (assembly GCA_947643665.1). Lineage (GTDB taxonomy): Bacteria > Bacteroidota > Bacteroidia > Bacteroidales > Muribaculaceae > UBA7173. The sequence continues at coordinate 13,864 of CANRWW010000038.1, forward strand.
TTTCCGTCCTTTGTAAGCCGATAATATTCCAATAAGGCAAGCGATGAATATTTCCGTCCCCAGATATCCCAATTGGTCAGTCTGTCTTCCTGTTTGTAGTTGCCGATGTAACCGTCCAATTGCTGTGTCTCCATAAAGTCCGATGCGGCATCTTTGATTTTCTGGAGCAATTCCGGATCGGAAGTGTATCGGTAAGAAGCAATGGCTCCAAGCATCCACTTGCCTAAAAATTCAGATTGCCACCAACCGCCTTCTGTCATATGTAGGAACGGATTTATCAATTCTGATACGTTTTGTGCCTTTACCCGATTTTCAATACAGGTATTGATTCGTTCTCCAACAAATCCATTGATTTTAATTCGTTCGGTTCCGGATTGTGGCAAGGCATATGTAGGAAACAGTAAACCTAAGGTCAACACCCACTTAATGGCTTTCATGGTAGATCTGATTTTAATAGTGTATTCCCGTGATACATCAAAAAAGCAGAAAATCCCAGTAAAATAGCAATTTACAGGGATCTCTTTGTTTTTCAATTTTTGGCGGAAAGACAGGGATTCGAACCCTGGGTACCCGTAAGGGTACAACGGTTTTCGAGACCGTCCCGATCGACCACTCCGGCATCTTTCCTTATGAGTCGTAATATCAGACAATATTTTGTCTTGTCTTTTCGGGGGCAAAGTTACGAAAGTTTTCCCGGAGATTGCAAAATTTTTTTGAGGTTTATTTTCATTATGCTGGCATTCATTGTTTTTCCGGATTTTATTTGCTGCCAAAAATGAAAATGAAGGATGGAATATGTACCTTTGCTGTATGATTCATTGTATGGCTTATGATTAAGATAAATTTTTCCGGAAAGGGTGTTGTGCATTCTGCCGCATATGGTGCGCTTAGGTTGAGTGCGCTGTATATCATGATGTTTGTGTCGGTAGTACAGGCGCATGGATGGAGCCAGAAGGGGCATGATGTCACTTGTTATGTGGCTGAACGCCATCTCACGCCAAAGGCTGCGGCTGCTGTTGATTCGCTGCTTGAAGGACGCAGCATGGTTTATTGGGCGAATTGGCTTGACAATGCAAGCCATACCCCGGAATATGCTTACTCGAAAACATGGCATTACAATAATGTTGACGAAGGGGAGCGGTACGATACCCGTAAGCCGGCTCCTGATGGCGATGCAATTACTGCCTTGCGCCATACCATAGGCGTGCTCTCCGGAGAGCGTCTATGGCCGGAAGGAAATAAACAACTGGCGCTTAAGATGCTCATCCATATAATGGGCGACATTCACCAGCCTCTGCATATGGGGCATGCCACAGATCTGGGAGGCAACCGTGTGAGAGTTAAATTTTTTGGAGATGAAAAAAATCTGCACTCTGTCTGGGACCATAGTCTCCCGGAGGCGACACACAAATGGAGCTATACGGAATGGCAGCAGCAGATTGACCGTGCCACTCCGGTGCAGCAATTGGTTGTTATAAGCGGCAATATTGACGATTGGGCACGTCAGAGCGTAGAGACTGCAGCCGAGGTATACCGCTATTTCCCTCCTGGCAAGAACATTTCGTATAACGATATAGCCCATTGGGCACCGGTGGTTGAGGATCAATATCTGAAAGGAGGTCTGAGGCTGGCTCATGTGCTCAATCTGATTTTTGATCCTGATTACCGTCCCGGTACCGCTGTCACTGCTCCGTCGCAGTTCTGAAACTATTTTTTCAGTATAAGGTGATTCATTACCACGCCGGCGAACGGACGTTCCCCGTCTGGTTCGAATCCGAGTTTGCGGTAAAGTGCTTCTGCCTTGGGATTGACTTTATCCACAAGAAGGCCTGCCGGTTTCCCCATTGCATGCCCGCGTGCGGCTTGTGCCAGCAGCAGTTTTGCTCCTATGCCATCCCCGCGGTATTGTGGCCATACGGCTAGGGTGTCAAGATAGAATTCGTCGGGCGTGGTTTCGTCATCCATTCCTGCCATATTGCGGTTGAGGTATCGTCGCGCTGCCTCAAAGAAACGTTCGCGCAGGGAGTGCAACTTTGCACCGTCATATCCGATACATACTCCCGCCACATTCCCGTCATCGTCAAGAGCCACGAGGGAATTCATGTAACTGTATTGTGAGTCCTCCATGCCGGCAAGTTCGGTAAACAGAGCCTCCACGTCAGATAGTGTATGGTCATTGCCTGCAAAATCGCGGCATATCTCGTCGCCCACGGCCATCATCACAGCCCTGGCTATCATTGGCGCATCCTGGCGCCGCGCATTTGTAATATTCATAGACAATAAATTTAGAAGTTGAGAAATAAGAAATAAAGAAGTTAAGAAAACAAGGAATTGAGAAAAAGAGAAATTAAGATTGCGGTTGATACCTCTGATCTCTTTCTTTCTCAATTTCTTATTTTCTTAATTTCTCATTTCCACCATTGATGGAAATGAGCCACAGGTCCGTGGCCGTGGCCGATCGCGTATGCGGCTCCGGCAGTGACTGCATTTGCAATATACTCTTTCCCTTTCCGTGCCGCTGTATCAAGATCAGCACCTTTGGCTAGGAATGCGGCTATGGCGGAGGATAGTGTGCAACCGGTACCATGGGTGTTTACAGTATGCAGTCTGGGAGACGGCAAGCGCATGAATGTATCTTTCTCCGCATTGTAGAATATATCCACAAGAGTGTCTGTGCCTTCCAGATGGCCGGCTTTAAGCATGACCGATACCTTCTGGTCGCTGAGGCGTGAGAGGGCGCGTGCGGCGTCTTCAAATTGGTCCTGGTGGTCTATATTCTCCCCAAGCAGCAGTGAGGCTTCCGGAAGATTGGGAGTGATTATCTTGCTGTAAGGTATAAGTTCGTCGCGCAGGGTACCTATGGCATCCGTTTCAAGGAGCGGATCGCCGGAAGTGGCGACCATCACTGGGTCAAGTACTATACGGCGCACATCGGGATAATCCTGCAATGTGGCGAGCACTGTGCGTATAAGGCTGGAGCTATGCAGCATGCCTATTTTAACTGCGTCAGCGCCTATGTCGGAAAGTACGGAGCGTATCTGGCCTGCGACAAAGTTTTCAGGGATAGGATGCACCCCATATACTCCTGCGGTATTTTCGTCCACCACGGCGACTACTGCCGAGGCACCGTACACCCCCAGGGCGGAAAAGGTTTTCAGGTCGGCCTGAAGGCCGGCGCCTCCCGATGGGTCGCTGCCGGCAATGGTCAGGGCTATGTTATATTTCATCTGAGCGGTTTTGAGGTTGTTATGATTATGGCGGATATTTATACCGGCCATGGATGCGGTGTATATGCGCTTTCCCAGAAAAGCCATTCCAGACGCGATGCCTTGATGTATATATCGGTCATGCGGGCACGTATGGTGCTGTCTGCGCGTGCGGCGAGTTTGTCGCATATGGCAATAGCCTTTTCTGTGGAAGCGTCAAAAGCCGGATCGCTGTAGGCTTTTATCCAGTCTGCGTAAGGGTTGTCTTCCAATTTTGCAATGGACAGTATATGTTTCCCTACTGCCAGGTATATCCAGAAACAGGGGAGTATCGCCGCTGCCTCCACGGCTACGTCTTCCATAGCCTGCGACTTGAGCAGGGAGGTATAGAAAAGGCATACCGGCGACATCTCCTGTGTACTGCCGCTTACATACATTGAATGCAGTGCTTTTTCCATCAGTACCCCGTCGCCGGCGAATTTAAGGAACGCATCCATGTCCTCAATGTCGGAAAGGCGTGAAGCTATGTGGGCAAGCACGCGGCTGTATTCGGTGATGTACAGGTTGTCCTGTTCTATATAGCGGCGGAAAACCTCAGGGTCAAGTGTGCCATCTGCAAGATGGGTGATGAACGGCAGGCGTAATATAGCCTCATATATCGGAAGGGACGCATCCCATGCTTCCTCGCTCCATTTTTTCGCGTCTGTCATTTCGGTATGATTATTTTATTGCTGATACTGCCACATAGTCGCCCCGGTCATATCCCGGTTGCGGTTCTTCCGCTTTCAGGTCGGAGTAAACCGGATGTGTGGTGAGTGTCTGGGAGGCACACAGGTTCTTGAAACCGGCCTCCTCCATCAGACGCATCTTTTCTGCAGTAGTGCGCCAGTTGGCCTGTTTTACAAATTCAATCGGGTACGGGTTGGGGGGATAGCATCCTTCAAGCAGCGGGTGGTCCCATGTGCCGAGTGCTTTGGCAAGGTTGTACATCTGCCCGTATGTGCTTTCCTTGGGTACGTCAATCAGTATCACACGGCCGCCTGCGGGTAGTGCGGCGTATACTTTCCGTAGCACGGATGCCAGGTCGGTGATATAACTTGGTGAACCGTTGAAGATGACTGTGCCGTATTTTCCTTCCGGATATTCGAAATCCTCGGCTGTCGCAACAGTTACATTCATACCTCGTTTGCCGGCAATATCAGCCATACCTGTGGATGGTTCCACTCCGTCTGATACCACGATACCGAACTCATCGTGCATTATTTTTTCAAACAGTCCGCTTCCGCATCCCACGGAAAGGATCGGCCCCGGGGCGTCGGCAAGTGTGGATGCTACCAGACGCACTTCGCTCATAAGCACATTAGGGTTCTGTAAGAACCAGCTGTCATATTCCGAGGCATATTGGTCAAATGATGTCATTGGGGATAAATGGTTGTGTTAAAATTCAATTATGGCAGTATGCATGTTTAATATGTCAATAGTAAACAACCTGCCTTCAAGCGGCTCGCCGATACCGGTGATAATCTTTATCGCCTCTGCCGCCTGTAGGGAACCGATCACTCCTGGCACGGCCCCTATTACTCCGCTGATATGGCGCGGCAGGGCGCACAGGGAGTCTTTGTCGGGATAAAGATCTGTGTATCTTTTCCCTTTTGTATGGTTGAACACTGTCACTTGGCCGTGGAATTCACCTATGGCACCATGTACCCATGGTTTCCCGCAGAATGCACATGCTTCGTCTATTAGGAAGCGGGTAGGAAAGTTGTCTGTGCAGTCAACGACCAGATCATAACTGTCTATGATTTCACGTGCGTTTTCGGGAGTTATACCTTCAGGGTGGGCGGTGAAATGTGTGGCCGCAGACATGGCAGACAAACGGTTTATGGCACAGTCTGTTTTGTGTCTTTCCACGTCGTTCTCGCCGTATAGTGTCTGGCGTTGCAGGTTTGAGATGCTTACCGTATCTGCATCGGCAATGCCGATATGGCCGGTCCCGGCTCCTGTAAGGTATGTGGTGACAGGTGCGCCCAACCCCCCGGCGCCGATTACCAGAACTGATGCGTCGAAGAGTTTCCGCTGCCCTTCCATGCCGAATTCCGGCAGCATCGTCTGCCGGGAATATCTTTCGGTAAGATTCATAGCCATACCCGTCTGTTCAGTCGAAAATCCTGTCCCAGTCTTTCCATACCGGTTCGCGGCCGAGGGCGCGTAGATCGGCGGCCACCTGTGATGGTGAGGTCGGATCGCTTATTGCGAACTGTTCAAGCGCATCAGGATATGTGGCATAGCCCCCCGGATCGGTTTTTGACCCTGCGCTCATTGTTGTCACCCCGAGGGTGGCCATGTTGTTGCGGAAGGTATGGTTCTCGCGGGTGGAGTAGGAGATATCCACATCCGGATCGAAGATACGGAAAGCAAAAGTGAGCTGTGCGAGTTCTCGGTCAGACATCACCACATTTGGCTGGAACCCGGATTCCGACGGACGCATGCGTGGGAAATTCACCGAGTAACGCGTCTGCCAATATCGTTTCCGCAGATACATGAGGTGTCGTGCCATCATGGTCACGTCCGTACGCCAGTCTTCAAGGCCGATAAGCACGCCCATTCCGATTTTGTGGACTCCTGCCTGTCCCATGCGGTCGAAACCGTCGCAGCGCCATTCAAATTTCGATTTCATGCCTGCTGGGTGGTAAATCTTGTAACGCTGGTGGTTGTATGTCTCCTGAAAACATATCACTCCGTTAAGGCCTGATCTGGTAAGCCGGGCGTAATCTTCCGTTGGGAGCGGCATCACCTCTATTGTGAGGTTGCTGAAATACGGGCGGCATACCTGCAGGGCACGTTCTATATAGTCGGTGCCGGCGACAGCGGGATTTTCTCCGGTTACCAGCAGGAGGTTTTCAAACGGCCCCATCGCTTTGATGGCTTTGCACTCGGCTTCTATCTGCTCCGGAGTGAGGACCACGCGTGCAAATTTGTTATGGCGGTTGAATCCGCAATACACACAGGAATTAGTGCATGAGTTGGTGATATACATCGGTATGAAGATGCTCACCGTCTTTCCGAAACGGCGCTCTGTCAAAGCCTTGCTGCGGCGCGCCATTGTTTCTATGTATGGGGCTGCCGCAGGGGAGATGAGAGCCATGAAATCGCGGTCGTCAAGATGCTCCTTTGCCAAGGCGCGCTCAACGTCGTCTGAGGTCATGGACATTACCTCCCGGGTGGTTGTGTCCCAGTCGTAATGAGTTTTGAGATATTCTGAAAACATATGTGTCGCTTGTTTCAGTCCATAAGGAAAGATGTAAGGGGAGAAGATGCCTCGGCATGTTCTACCACCGCACCTAGGCCGGCTTCGTATGCCTCGCGTCCGGCGATTGTGGCATCGGCAAATGCGCGTGCCATGCGCACCGGGTCTCCGGCTACGGCAATGGCGGTATTGACCAGCACGGCGTCTGCTCCGAGTTCCATTGCTTCGGCTGCGTGTGACGGTGCGCCGAGGCCGGCATCCACTACAACCGGCACGCGGCTCTGTTCTATTATGATTTTGATAAGTTCACGGGTCACAAGTCCCTTGTTGGAACCGATCGGTGCCGCAAGTGGCATCACCGTTGCCGCTCCCGCCTCCTCAAGCCGTTTGCACAGCACCGGGTCTGCCTGGATGTAAGGGAGTACTATGAAGCCCATTTTTGCCAATTCTTCGGTTGCCTTTAAAGTTTCCACCGGATCAGGCAGCAGGTATTTCGGGTCGGGGTGTATCTCCAGCTTCAGGAAGTCGGTGCCGAAAGCCTCACGAGACAGTTGCGCCGCAAGCACCGCTTCGGCGGCATTGCGGGCACCGGAAGTGTTTGGGAGCAACTGTACCCCTTCATGCACGATATGACGCAACATGTCGTCCTCACGGTTGTCCATGTCTATGCGTTTCATCGCTACGGTTACCATCTGCGACCCGGAAGCCTTTATGGCCTCTTCCATAAGTTGATTGGAGCGGAATTTCCCGGTCCCGACAAAAAGGCGGGATGTGAATTCTTTGCCGCCTATGATTAGGTTACTCATGTTCTTATTGTCATTAAGTATTTTCTATTGTTTCGATCAGTCCGGCTGTTTCGGCCACGGGATCTTTTGCCCGCAATATGCTGCCGCTTACAGCTATGCCGCTCACGCCGGTTGACAGGATTGAGGGTATGTCGCCTGAGGTGATGCCACCTATCGCCACTACGGGCGATGTTATCCCTTGTGCGCGGCACTCGTTGAGGATGCGTCTGTACCCGTCTGGCCCGAGTACCGGGCTGAGGTTTTTCTTTGTGGTGGTGAAACGGAAAGGTCCGAGGCCTACATAGTCGGCGCCTGCTGCTACAGCGGTTCTGAGGTCGTTGAAAGTATTGGCTGTGGCGCCGAGTATTTTTCCTGGGCCGAGTAGCTTTCGAGCATCATTCACAGGCATGTCGTGCTTGCCTACATGTACCCCGTCAAGACAGCTGAGGCGGGCAGCCATTTCCACATGGTCATCCACAAGGAGTGTTATCCGGTGGCTATCCCGCAAGGAGGCGAGTTGGATGACGGCCTCCTCTACTTGTGCCGCCGTGGCATCTTTCATGCGCACCTGCACCCAACGGCATCCACCTTCCACTGCTTTCCGGGCGCCATCGGTGATCTCTTTTATTGAACTTCCGTGGGTGATGAATTGCAGCTTGAATGCCTCGCGGTCAATCTCATGGCGCCAGGCAGCGCCGAGCATGGCGGCACCGGCAAATCCGGCAGCCTCAAGTTCCGGCAATCTTGCGGGGGTAATGCCTCCGAGGGCGAAAATTCCTGGGGTCAGATGCCTGGAAATTTCCCTAAGGTCGAAATCCGCGCTGTATCCGGGTTTTGAAATGCTTGGGAAAACGGGACTTAGAAAGGCGTAATCTTCGGTTACTTTTCTAATCTCTTCCACAGAGTGTATGGAGCGGCTTGCTTTTCCTTTCCATCCGGCAGGAATCGCCGGGTTGCGGCTGTTGAGGTGTATGCCCCCTACGTTGTATTCTGTGGCGAGATGGTGTGCGTCGTGCAGCGACAGGCGTCCGCGCAGTGAGGCGGGGATCTTTTCTATAAGGGCGCGCATTTCCTCTTCAGTGCATCCTGGTTTGCGGATATGCACCCGGTTGAAACGTCCGCTGTTCAGCGCATTTGCTATGTCGCTTGCCTCTGCCGTATAAAAATAGGGGACTGTTATGGCGATTAGTTCCATTACATTATCCTCCACATACGGCGCGTATAACGGTAATTTTCATCCCCTCTTTCACAGGTGTGTCGTCCCAGTCGGTGCGTGGCACTACACGGTTGTTTATCGCCACGGCCTGTCCGACCCCGGTGAAACCTTCCTGTTCCAGTAATTGTCTTAGGGTGGTGCATCCCTCTGTCACCTGGATATGACGTCCGTTGATTTCTACATCCATAAAGCAAATAATGTTCTTGATCCTGTGGCGATGCCGGGCGCCATGATAAAAACGCCTGTCATACGCAGGTTGTTGATATTGCTTGTCAAAGAGGGATGTGGTAAAAAAGCTAACGGCAGTGGCATCAAGTTCTTACGGCGGTTCTGACCGCTTCAAGTTCCAAGGGTATGATCTCAGCCCGCTTTCATCCGGGCACCCCTCTTGAGTGAGCGTTGCAAATATAATACAAAAAAGCAAGTTGTCAAAATGAAGTTTATGGCATCCCGGCGATGATGATACCAGACAGCCAGCTAAAAAAAGTGCGGCAGACCGCAAAGGCGCATTCATAACGCCTATGTGCCAATAAATTATTAACTTTGCGAAGAATATGAATAAGACTTTCAACATATATTGCGACGAGAGTTGTCACATCGAACATGACCACAAGGACTACATGTTTTTGGGGTCGGTAATTTGCGCCTACCCTCAAATTCGCCGCCACACAAAGAGAATAGCAGAACTTAAACGCACTCACAATTTCTATGCTGAAATCAAATGGAGTAACGTTTCTATGTCTAAAATAAGATTCTGAAGTCATCTTGACTTTTTGAGTCTGTTAATGTGTTTAAGAAATATCACATG
>CANRWW010000039.1 GCA_947643665.1 uncultured Porphyromonadaceae bacterium
GACAGAAACAAGTCGGCGTGTCAAAATTCATAAATTTTGACACGCCGTCATAAAAATCTTATAGATCAATCCTTGGCGTTGTACCAAAATTCAGGTATTTGGCAACCGCCATGTTTTTCGCCCGTATGGCAAGGGTGCTGGCTAGTGCTTGTTTTACCGGTGTTTCTGGCCGTTGTCTACTTCTATGACCTTATACTTCGGCACCAGGGCAATCATTATGAGCCATCCTATGAGATAAGCCACACCACAGATACAGAAAATTATAAAATACCCCGCAGGCTTACCCTCGAAACCTAAAAAGCGCATATTGGTAGCTGCAGCGTAATCAAACAAGCGACCTGAAAAAAAGTTGATCAGAAACGAACTTATTCCTCCACCCATCGCGCCTATGCCGATGATTGTTCCTATGGTGCTTTTGGGGAACATATCTCCCACGACAGTGTATATGTTGGCAGACCAAGACTGGTGGGCTGCTCCCGCAATGCCGATTATTATTATAGGCCACCAATATGAATACTCGCCCAAAGGCTGGGCAAGCAGGGCAAGCAGCGGGAACAAAGCAAAGATAAACATAGCCCGCATACGGGCGGCATAGGGATTCTGACCCGTGCGATCCATGATTATAGTCGGCAACTTGCCGCCATAGATTGAAAGCATCGTAAGCGCGTAAAGAACAAAAATAAGCAACTGCGCAGTACCGCTGTCTGAGGCGAAACCATACACATCGCTGATATATGCGGGGATCCAGAACAGGAAGAACCACCATACACCGTCGGTCATGAATTTACCAAAGAATACAGCCCATGTCTGAGGATACCTGAAACATTTTATGAACGGGATCACGGTTGTATCACTGTCCTCAATTTCCGCCTTTTTTCTAGCCGATTCATCAGGTGTGTCATTATCCTGTTCTATATATGCGAGCTCCACAGCATTAACCCGCGGATTTTCGGCAGGCTTCCTGTAATAGAACATCCACAGCCCCATCCATAGAAAACCGAGCGCACCTATCAGCAGGAATGACATTTCCCATCCATTGCCGACACCGATATTCTGGAAGTAACGCGCCAGAGGTGGAATTGACAATGGAGCAATCAGTGCACCTATCGTGGCACCGGCATTGAAAATAGAGGTGGAATAAGCGCGATCTTTTTTAGGAAAATACTCGGCAGTAACCTTTACTGCCGCCGGAAAATTTCCCGCCTCACCTACTGCAAGTATTATGCGCGCCGCTATGAAATAATAGACACTTGTTATAGCAATGGCAGATGCCACCGCCCCGCTCGCAGATACCATCTGCGAAGCGTCGCCAATGCCGAGGCTATGCTCGGTAGCCCAGCCGCACAGGGCATGAAGGCACGCGCCTGCCGACCATATGAATATAGCCCAAAGATAACCTTTCTTTGTGCCCATCCAGTCTATGAAACGACCGGCAAAAAGATTGGCAATGGCATATACGATAGAAAAAACGGCCGCGATATTGCCGTAATCAGTATCTGTCCAGTGGAACTCCGGCGCTATGAAATCTTTCCATGTCAGGGAAAGCACCTGACGGTCCATATAATTGACCGTCGTGGCAAGAAACAGAAGAGCGCATATGACCCAGCGGAAATTGGTCATCTTCCGTGATTTGGCAACAGATACAGTTGCAGAATTATCCATAACTTTAATTTTGGTAATGAGGTTTGATCAGAATTTAAAATATTCCCTGGCATTTCCATAGCATATCCTGCTTACATATTCCCTACCGATGAAATCGGTCTCAGAAGCCGGCAAAAGACCGTTTTCTATATCGTTGCCAAGAAGATTGCAAAGTGTGCGGCGGAAATACTCATGCCGCGGATAGGAAAGGAAAGACCTGGAATCGGTAAGCATCCCCACAAAACGGCTTATAAGACCAAGGTTGGATAAAGCATTCATCTGTTTCTCCATACCATCTTTCTGGTCTAGGAACCACCATCCTGAGCCGAACTGTATTTTTCCAGCGCCATACCGTCCGTCCTGGAAATTACCGATCATCGTCGCAACAAGCTCATTGTCACGAGGATTGAGATTATATATAATCGTCTTGCCGAGTTTGTCACGCGAGGCAAGCATGTCAAAAAATTTCGCCATCTTTTTAGCCACGGTAAAATCCCCTATTGAGTCGAATCCCGTATCGGGACCGATCTGCGCCATCATCCGCGAATTGTTGTTACGGATAGTCCCATAATGGAATTGTTGTGTCCATCCTGCATCATGATCCATGACTGCAAACTCCACCATCATAGCAGTCTTGAATATGGCTATTTCATTCGGGGTAAGCCTACTGCCACCATATACCTTACTAAAAATCGCATCAGCTTCTTCAGTAGTATATTCCTCAGCATAGAACTCCTCTATCCCATGATCTGACAACCGGCATCCTACAGACGCGAAAAAATCATGCCGTGCTTGCAAGGCACTGATAAGATCAGCAAAACAGTTGATTGCCACACCAGACACTTCGGCAAGAATGTCAACATACAGCCTGTATGCCGCAGGATCTTCCACTACCATAGCTTTGTCCGGGCGCCACGTAGGAAGCATTTTTACCGAAAAGCCGTCATCTTTCACCTTTTTGTGGTACTCAAGACTGTCAACCGGGTCATCTGTCGTACAGACCACTTCCACATTATAACGCTGCATAAGACCGCGGGCTGTGTGCGACGGTTGCTGGAGCAATGCCTTACAATGGTCATAGATTTCCCTAGCTGTAGAGGGGCTCAACAACCTGTCTACTCCAAAAGCAGTCTTAAGCTCCAGATGCGTCCAGTGATAGAGCGGATTACGCATACAGTATGGCACTGTCTCGGCCCATTTCTCGAATTTTTCCCAGTCGGTAGTGTCCTTTCCTGTACAATAACGTTCCTCTACCCCGTTGGTGCGCATGGCACGCCATTTATAGTGATCCCCTTCAAGCCAAATCCTTGAAAGATTCTCAAACTTATGGTCTGAGGCCACATACTCCGGATTAAGATGGCAGTGGTAGTCTATGATCGGCAGTCCGGCCGCGTAATCATGGTATAGCCGCTGTGCGGTAGGTGTCTGCAACAGGAAATTCTCATCGTTGAACTGTTTCATGGTAAATGTAAGATTGGATGGTTAAAATCAAAATGGCTCATTTGCGGTGTGAAAGCGCAACCGCTATGGCTTCCCTGCATTTGTCTGTAATATAATCCCAGTCACCGGCGGCAACCCTGTCTGCAGGAAACAGCTTGGAACCCATGCCTACACAATATACACCTGCCGAAAACCAAGCCTTGAGATTATCTTGGGTAGGCTCCACACCTCCTGTGACCATCAGTCTGGACCATGGCATAGGAGCAAGCAGACCTTTTATAAATTTGGGACCGAGCACATCCCCGGGAAACACCTTGCAAAGATCACACCCCGACTCCTGTGCGGCACCTACCTCGCTGACAGATCCGCAACCGGGAGTATATGGTACACCACGGCGGTTGCACACACGCGACACTTCAGGATTAAACAACGGCCCCACTACAAAGCATGCACCAAGTTGCATGTAGAGCGATGCAGTGCCAGGCTCTACTACAGACCCTACCCCAACAGCCATGTCCGGGCACTCATTTGCTGCGAATTTTACAACCTCGGCAAACACTTCATGTGCAAAATCACCACGGTTTGTAAACTCAAAAGCACGTACCCCGCCATCGTAACACGCTTTCACCACTGCACACGCCGTTGCAACATCCTTATGGTAGAAGACAGGTACCACAGGAGCGGCTCCCATTCTGGCCAACACAGCCAGTTTATCGAATTTCGCCATATTTACTAAATACTAATTTTGGAAAACAAGAATTATCTTTGCACCCTTCCATTGGCGTTACCGTCGGCAAGGGCTTTCACCTCAGCCTCTGTAACGAGATTGAAATCGCCTGGAATCGTATGTTTCAGTGCGGAAGCGGCCACCGCAAATTCAAGAGCCTCTGCCTGGGTAGGCATCGTGAGAAGACCATGTATCACTCCACCGGAGAAACTGTCGCCCCCTCCCACACGGTCAATGATCGGATTTATATCATAACGCTTGCTTTCATAGAACTCTTTCCCGTCATATATCATGGCTTTCCAGCCATTATGGGTCGCCGAGAAGCTCTCGCGCAACGTAGACACCACATATTTGAAACCGAACTCTTCTGCCATTGCCTTAAAAATGCCTTTATAACCTTCCGCACCGGTTTCTCCAGCATCAACATCAGCGTCGGGTTTGAAACCAAGGCAAAGCTCCGCATCCTCTTCATTACCGATACATACATCCACATATTTCATAAGAGGGCGCATGATAGACTGTGCTTTCTCCTTTGTCCACAGCTTTTTCCGGAAATTTAGATCCACACTTACCGTAACGCCATGGCGTTTTGCCGCCTCACATGCCAAACGGGTAAGCTCTGCAGCCTTGTCGCTAATAGCCGGCGTGATTCCACTCCAATGAAACCATGAAGCCCCCTCCATGATGGTATCGAAATCAAAATCCTGCGGATCTGCCTCGGAAATTGCAGAATGGGCACGGTCATAAATTACTTTTGACGTGCGCATGGATGCGCCCGTCTCACAATAATATATGCCTACCCTGTCACCGCCACGGACGATGTAGTCTGTTTTTACACCATAACGGCGCAGACAATTGAGGGCAGACTGTCCTATCTCATGTTCCGGCAATTTTGTCACAAAATATGCTTCATGGCCATAATTGGCACAGCTGACGGCAACATTGGCCTCACCACCACCCCATATCACGTCAAACGAATCAACTTGCACTAAACGGCAGCATCCTGCTGGAGAAAGACGGAGCATTATCTCCCCGAGTGTTACTATTTTGCTCATGGTAAAAATGTAATATTCAAGCATGCGGCGACAACCTGGACAATATAGTCTTGATTTCACACGATATACATATTTCTTTCAGGTACCGCTGCTTTATTTCTGATTCAAAATTACAAAAAAGTACAATCCCTCACAAGAAATTATACTGTCAAGACAGGATTTCAAGTCATACCGGCACATATTTCCATACAATGATACCATAAAAGAAAATTTTTCGGGCGATAAGCGATGTGCATGCCGATTTTGGCGCTTATAAAGAAATTGAGTAACTTTGCCACAATCAAAAAGCACTGAATTATATGGCAGAACAATTCACACCTGACACTTTGGTCCGCATAGGTAACCTGACTCTAAAGAATCCCGTATTGACGGCCTCGGGAACTTTCGGCTATGGCGAGGAATTTACCGATTTTATGGACCTTGGATCCATAGGCGGATTCATAGTAAAAGGCACGACATTGAACCACAGGGAAGGCAACCCTTATCCACGTATGGTCGAAACTCCATCTGGAATGCTGAATGCTGTGGGATTGCAGAACAAAGGTGTGGATTATTTTATTGAAAACATATATTCCCGCATAACCGGATTCGGTTCCGAACCGATAGTAAACGTGTCCGGGGCATCCGTAAGTGATTATGTGGAGGTATGCCGCCGGCTTCAAGACAAGTGCCCGCTTATAAAGGCCATAGAGGTGAATATCTCCTGCCCTAATGTAAAACAGGGAGGAATGGCATTCGGTACCACATGCGACGGCGCTGCAGAAGTGACACGCGCGGTAAGAGCAGCATGGAAAGGCACACTGATAGTAAAATTGTCACCAAATGTCACAGACATAGTATCAATAGCGCGTGCCGTTGAAGACGAAGGCGCCGACTCCGTATCGCTCATCAACACACTGCTTGGCATGGCCGTGGATGTGGAGCGCCGCCGTCCATACCTCTCTACAGTCACAGGCGGCCTTTCAGGCCCTGCAGTGCGTCCGGTTGCGGTGCGCATGGTATGGCAGGTTGCCAAGGCTGTAAAAATACCAGTAATAGGCCTCGGTGGAATCATGAACGGCCGCGATGCGCTGGAATTTATCATGGCTGGAGCCACAGCTGTTGAGATTGGCACCGCTAATTTCATTGACCCTGCAGCCCCACAACATATAGCCCAGAAGATAACCGAATACCTGATACGGCACAACATAAAGTCCATATCAGACATATGCGGCATCATCTGACATCCATCACCCGTAAAAAGCCCATCTGTATTCTTGGCGTGAGGGCAATTCCGCCAAAGCCTCTTTCATAACAACGCCTTCACTGCCTACAAAATGAATATTCTTACAAAATTCACTCCACAGACGGGGCGCATCGGCATAGTAATCCTCCACCATATTTTCCGCAAAGGTTCTTTGAGATAATATTCAAGCCTTTCCAGCATCTTTAAATATCTGGGGGGTGTCCTGTCATGTCTGAAATACACTTTGTGTATCAGACATTTTATCAACTTGGTATATATAAAATAAAGTGAACCATAAAAGTTTTCACGGACTTTTACAGCTCACTTGAAGTTAAATGCCCCTTAAATGAAATCAGATTGACCTCATCTGGTAAGGACTATATTGTTTTCAGATGCTATGCGGCGCATGTTAAGCACGGCATAACGCATGCGGCCAAGCGCAGTGTTGATACTGACACCGGTGGTCTCCGCTATCTCCTTGAAACTCATGTCACGATAAAAACGCATTTCAAGGACTTCTCGCTGGGCATCAGGAAGTGAATCCATAATACGCCGCACATCAGTATTGATCTGTACTGTAACAAGAAGATCTTCCACATTTTCCTCACTGAGATCACGACGGTTCAACACATCTGTCTCATCCTGGTCCACCGAAACCGTATTTTCGCTTTTTTCCTGCCGGAAATAATCAATTATAAGATTATGTGCTATGCGGGTAAGCCATGCCGAAAACTTGCCTGTATCGGTGTATCTACCCTGCTTTATGGTCATGATGGCTTTCACGAATGTCTCCTGGAAGATATCGTCTGCCACATCTTTGTTCTTTATTATATTAAGAATGTAATTGAACACGCGGTTTTGGTGCCGGCGAAGCAGGGTGTCAAAAGCCTGATTATCGCCGTTAGCATAAGCCTTCACCAACATTTCGTCGGTTTTACGTGATATGTCCTGCATTGTGCTTGTGTGGTTTTAAAGATTAAGTAGAAGTTTCAACAATAGGCAGTAACGATTTTAGTTAATATTAATATCGGATATAATGGTTAAAGAATTTAACCTCAATGATCAACATGAAAAATATCCATCTATTTATTCTCTAAGGCAAAGGTAGAAAAACTTTTCGAGACCGCCAAACAAAGATTATCTAATTTGCATTTTTTATAGGCAAAACACACAATAAAGCAACGCGTCAGGCGTTGAAAATTCCGGGTTCTGTCATATCAATCATCTGCCACAGGCACAAAAGCTCCGGTGCACACCCTCAATCACATGTGTATCACTGATAAAAAAGTTAAAATATTTAATTCTTAAAATACTAAACAAGGATCCCCCTCCGTTATATATACGGACACAGTAAAGCATTTCGTAAAAAACAATTTGCTCCCTGCTTTGTCTTCCCACATACCCTCCATTCATCAACTTTATGTGCCTATGAAAAATTTCTCTACTCCGTTAAAAACAGCCGGTATGACATCTACAGACGAGAACCACCGACGCCAACCGGCGCCCAAGAAATCCACATTAATGCTGTTGCGGCAATTTGCACGCACTTATAGTTGTTCACCGGTTCTTCCACCGGCAATCGGCAGTTTCATAGCAAACTGAACAGCAAACGAAACTTTATGACCTCCCAGAAATTTTTCTGGGAGTTTTTTTACCCACCATTCATCCAAAATTTTAAACCTATAACGTATTTGAGAACGCATCGGAATCCAACTTAAAATTTAACACGCTCTAAAATTTGCAAGATTCATCAACTATAATTAACTTTGGCGGAAGGAGATTGGCCAATCATGTTTTGTCAGCAAAAAGCCTACGGTACTTTTTATAGGGATTCAAAATTCTTGACATCGCATTATCACTATAAGCAGCTATAAATATGGGCCTTTACTTCCTGTCTGTCAGAAACGGCAAAATATCCGGACAGTCTTTGGTAAACATATATCAATCGCGTCAGCGCGACCATTAAATCAGAAGAAGAGATCTTAAAAATGAAGAAAAGAATCTTAACCGCCTCAGCAGGAGCCATTATGGCACTTTCTGCAATGGCTGTTCCTGCAAAGCCAGGCATACGCACTTTCACACAGAGCGACGGTACCACTATAGCCGTAGAATTGAAAGGCGACGAGCGATTTCATACATATGTAACAACCGACGGCCTTACAGTAGGACGTATCAGCAATTCGGGCGATTTCTGCTACATGACCCCCGACGGATTATCCGACATACGGGCACACAATCCTGGAAACCGAACCACCGAGGAAGCCCGGTTTCTTGCAACAAATGCACATGAACTCTCAATTGAGAAAATTGCAGCTAAACAGCTGTCAGACCCCCGCAGACGTTTCGCAGTAAATACCGGGATAAAAGCAGCAAACGCCATGCTAAAGACATCCCCCCAGGTGCCGAACAACGGAGAAGTCCGTATCCCGGTGGTACTCATAAGCTACAGGGACATTGATTTCCGTGACGGAGAGAATGCAAAAGCCACCTTTGAGGACTTCTTCAATGGAGACGGCATAAGCGCACGCCAGTATTTCATAGACCAGAGCAACGGGAAATACATACCGCAATTTGATATCTACGGTCCCTATAAACTTTCAGGCACCCGGGCTGTTTACGGAGGTAACGACCGTTGGGGCAATGACAAAGGAGCCGGAAAAATGATGGCAGAGACTTGCACCGGACTAAACAAAGATATCAATTTCAAAGATTACGACAATGACGGAGACGGCGCATGCGACGTAGTGATCGGTTTATACGCAGGTGTCGGTGAGGCTTCATACAATGAGGACGATGCCATATGGCCACACCAATGGCAACTCTCAGCATCAGAATATGGCAGATCATTGTACTTCGATGGTGTGACAATTGACAAGTATGCCGTATTCAACGAGTTAAGCGGCACCGATACACGCAACATCGATGGTATCGGCACTGTATGCCATGAGTTTTCCCACTGCCTGGGACTTCCGGATTTTTATGAAACCACATATACATACGGATATTACGGCATGGGAAGCTGGTCGCTCATGTGCAGTGGCAGCTACAACAACGACGGATACACACCTATCGGATACAGCGCATACGAAAAAGATTTCATGGGATGGATCAAAATTGAGGAAGGAATTCCCAATACCCACTACACCCTCCCTGCAATGAATCAGAAAAATGCCGATACCGACTTCGCAATAAAAGCAACTTCCGACCGTGATCCCAACGAATACTTCATATTCGAAAACCGACGCCGTCAAGGATGGGACGAATATATGGCGGCAGACGGCATGCTGATCACACATGTGACTTTCAACCAGGCGGCATGGGACAATAACTGCGTGAACGATTACATGCCCCAGCGAATGTGCCCGATCCCGGCTGACAACAAAGCCACAAACTCAAGCGAAAGCGGTGACCTATGGCCCGGCCTGGCAGACACTGCGATATCCTTCACCGACACCTCAAGGCCTGCGGCATCACTCAACAGCGGCGGAATGCTGTCAAAGCCAGTAACCGAAATAACCCGTAACTCAGACGGCACCATATCATTCATGTACATGAAAGGGATAGCCAAACCGTTGTCAACACCCGTGCTTGACGCACCGCAAGACATATCGGATACAGGGTTCACTGCATCATGGACACATGAAGACGCCCCACAGGAGGTTACATACACACTTGAAGTAACCCCGCATATGGACGTAAAAGAAATCTCGCTCACAACTTTCGGAGAAGAACTTCCAGCAGATTGGGAACTTGAGAACGAGGAATATTTCGCAGGCTATGACGCCACATACAACTGTTTCAAAATAGGATCATCCAAACGCAAGGGAGGAATTGTATCTCCAAGTTTCCGCATTGACTCCGATCACGTAGTCACCGTTACGATTGAGGCACAAAGCTACGGCAGCGACAACTCCTCCATGGTAGTAAGCACCATTGACGCTACAGGTGCAAAGCTCGACAGCAAAACCACGGCACTGGACAGCCAGTTCAAGACATACATCTTCGTACTTGACGGAAAAGCAATGGATACCAACCGCATAGTAATATCCACCCTTGACAAGAAAAACCGCATCCTCATACGCTCGGCAAACATATACTCCGGCGATGCATCTTCTATGTTTGACGGTTCCGTTGCACGTGTGATGGAAAACGTTGACGAAAACGGCAAAATAACAGTCACCGGCATTACCGGAAACAGCTATACAGTCACCGGCCTCAAAAGCGAAGAGAAATATGATTATCGTATAATGGCCGTATCTGAGAATCTCGACGAATATACCGACAGCGAGTGGAGTTCACGCAACACCGTAACGCTTTCGATATCCGGCGTAGAATCGGTAGAATCTACCGCCGATACAAATGCCCCAGTTGAATATTTCACCCTGGAAGGCATAAAAGTAAACGCCACGGTTCTCAATCCTGGAATATACCTGATGCGCAAAGGTAACAATGTTACCAAAGTCATGATACATTGATACATCTACCCTGAAAACAACCGGTTTAACAAGAGCTGCGGATAGAGTTCCGCAGCTCTTGTTGATTATATCCGCCCACCTTGTAAGCTTCATTTTTTTTAATTACTTTTGCAAAAACATTTGCCTCAAGAAACAACAGATTGAGATGAACGACTATATAGAACTACGGCTTGATGTGGATGGCACAATGCCAGACGGGGAAAACGGCGTTACAATGGAGACTGTGACCGATGTGCTTGCCGCCATGCTTGCCGAGGATGGATTCGAAAGTTTTTGCCCGGACCATGCAGGCATGACAGCATACATACGCAAGGACGACTATTGTGGCGACAAATTGCGTGCACTTCTGGAAGAACTACCCTTTCAAGACATAACAGTCACAGCCGCAACACATACCGTGGAAGGACAGGACTGGAACAGCGAATGGGAAAAACATTATTTCCAACCGATCGTGGTAGGAAATGAATGTGTGATACACAGTTCCTTCCATACCGATTACCCTGTATGCAAACATGATATCGTCATTGACCCCAAAATGGCGTTCGGCACCGGACACCACGCTACTACTTCACAGATCATAGAGCAGCTTCTGGATCTTCCACTCAAGGGAAAAAACGTAATTGACATGGGCACCGGCACAGGAATACTTGCCATCCTTGCAGCCATGCGTGGGGCAGAACATGTGACTGCAATAGAAATAGACCCCGCCGCAGAGGCAAACGCCAGGGAAAATGTGGTGACAAACGGACATCCTGAAATAGACGTGCACCTTGGAGACGCATCCCTTCTGAAAGGGATGCACGCCGATATTTTCATAGCAAACATAAACCGCAATATAATCACCGGCGATATGGCGGCGTATGCCACCACCCTAAAGGCGGGCGGCCTTATGTTATTGAGCGGATTCTATGAAAGCGACATTCCTGTTGTCGTCAATGCGGCAAAGCCTTTCGGTTTATCTGAAGAAACCCATACCGTAAAAGGGGACAACTGGACATGCCTGGTACTTAAGAAGAACCTATAAAACAAAAGACTTGCTACCTAAATCCAAACATCCCATCCAACCTACAATGAGATCAGCCTGCATTATCCATCTGATGATTGCGTTTGCATCATTGATGCAATGCACCGTAATGCGGGCACAATCCACCCGAGAAGAGACACCAGCTGTACAACAGCTCCACACAACAGCAGAAACAACAGACCGGCACAATAAGAAAACGCCTGAAAAAAACGACCCGTTCATTTCAGACGGTGCCATAGGACACTTCACATGGGGAGTGGACCTTGCAAGCGGGGTTGACCTTACCGCAAGGGACATGACAATGGCAAACATATCCGGATGCTTTGGTTACAAAGGTGGAATAATGCGTTTTGCCGGAATCGGTGCAGCTATAATAAGCATGATGAACAACTCATCGCGTTGCTATCCTGTCTATGCCATGGCACGCACAACTTTCTCCCGTGCCAAAAAGCCTTGCTTTCTGGAAGCCAAGGCCGGAATATCATTCAATTCCATACTGAACCATAAAAGTACGACAGACTTTTACGGTTCGCTAGGTGTCGGATTCACCCTTGCACATTCCCGCAAATTCTCTTCGCATGTAGTGCTTAGTGCCATCTGCATGCCGCTCAAGTCCGTAACAACACCGGAAGGCAATGCGCTTGGTTATACCTTAGCCTATGCGTCCATCGGATTGGGATGTGCATTCTGAGCATACACATACGCTTTTTCCAATATGCAGACGATGAACCTGCAAAAAAATGAGGATCCGCCACACAAACCATTGGATAATTGCGTAAAAATCACTACCTTTGCAGTCCGATTATATCCAATAACGGAAAAACCGACCCTGTTCAAAAGCCTTTGGCCTGGCTTGACAGCGGGTTGTCGGTGTGTGTAATTATTTATTTATTAAACTTTTAGAAGTGGATACTTTAAGTTACAAAACCCTCACCCCCAATGCGCAGAGCATTGAAAAAGAATGGGTGGTCATTGATGCGACCGACCAAGTTCTCGGTCGCCTTTGCTCGCAGGTAGCAAAAATCCTGCGTGGCAAAAACAAGCCCACCTACTCACCTTTCGTTGAGTGCGGCGACAATGTGATTATCATCAATGCCGAAAAGTGCGTGCTTACAGGCAACAAGATGACAGACCGCATTTACTACAATTACACCGGCTACCCCGGCGGTCAGCGTGAGCTTACCCCCGAAGTGCTGATGAAAAAATCCTACAACAAGCACCTCAAACCCGGCATGCACCCCCTCTACCTCCGTGTAGTAAAAGGCATGCTCCCCAAGAACCGTCTTGGCCGTAAACTCATCAAGAATCTGCACGTGTACAATGGCCCCAACCATCCCCACGAAGCGCAGAATCCCAAAGTGCTTGACCTCAACAAAGTGAAATAATCGCCTAACCCAACGTTGAACAATGGAAACAGTTAATGCAGTAGGCCGCCGTAAAGCAGCCATCGCCCGCGTGATCCTTACCGAAGGCAACGGCGAAATCACTATCAACCATCGCTCGCTTGACAAGTACTTCCCCTCCTCCATCCTCCAGTACATCGTAAAGCAGCCCCTCAAAACCCTTGAGGCAGAAGAAAAATACAACATCCGCGTAAACCTTGACGGAGGCGGCTACAAAGGACAGGCAGAGGCACTCCGTCTCGCTATCGCCCGCGCTCTCGTCAAGATCAACCCAGAGGATAAGAAAGCACTCCGCGCAGAAGGCTTCATGACCCGCGACCCACGCGTTGTAGAACGCAAAAAGCCAGGTCGTCCAAAAGCACGCAAGCGCTTCCAGTTCTCCAAGCGTTAATCTCTTTTTTAAAGCAAGGAGGCTATGCCCTGCGCCGCTTGAATGCGGCACTCCCCTCCTCTCCATAGAGTTTAGTATCTAAATCCCGCGGATGGACCGCGTTCCCTACCCCGGGGTTGTAATTTCCCAAAAGAACGTAAACAACTCTTTTACAAAAATGTCTACACCAACATTTGACCAGTTACTAGAAGCAGGTTGCCATTTCGGTCACCTAAAACGCAAATGGAATCCTGCAATGGCTCCTTACATTTTCATGGAGCGTAACGGTATCCACATTCTAGACCTCTACAAGACCGCTGCAAAAGTTGAAGAAGCTGCAGCAGCGCTCAAGCAGATAGCAAAATCAGGCAAGAAGGTACTCTTCGTTGCCACCAAAAAACAGGCCAAACAGGTGACAGCCGACAAGGCAAGCGCAATAGGCATGCCCTATGTTATTGAGCGCTGGCCCGGCGGTATGCTCACCAACTTCCCAACCATACGCAAAGCTGTCAAAAAGATGGCCGCCATTGACAAGATGACCACCGACGGCACATTCGACAATCTCTCAAAGCGTGAGAAACTGCAGATTTCACGTCAGCGTGCGAAACTTGAGAAAACACTCGGTTCCATAGCTGACCTCAACCGTCTGCCTTCTGCGCTCTTCGTTGTTGACGTGCTCAAGGAACGTATCGCCGTAGCCGAAGCCAACCGTCTTGGTATCCCCGTGTTCGCAATGGTGGACACCAACTCAGATCCCTCTGACATTGACTTCGTAATCCCCTGCAACGACGACGCATCCAAATCAATAGAGCTTATTCTTGACACAGTATGCTCAGCCATGGCAGAAGGTCTCGAAGAACGTAAGGTTGAAAAAATCGACACCAAGGAAGCTGATGCAGAAGGATCAGCTCCCCGCCGTGAACGTCGTCGCGCAGTACGCCGCAACGAAGGTGCAGAAGCAACAGCCGAAGCACCTGCAACCGAAGCTCCCGCAGCTGAGGAAGCAGCTGAATAATCTCCAGTTGCAATATACCGGCAGGCAAAACTTTTGACAACCGGTACAAAAAATTTTCACATTTAAAACAATCCCGTCCTGCCGCCCGCCATAACAATCGGGCGGCAGCATATGGGAAACAATACAATTACACAACTATGGCAGTAACAATGGCCGAAATCACCAAGCTCCGCCACCTTACCAGCGCAGGCTTGATGGATTGCAAAAAAGCACTTGCAGAAACCGACGGCGACATAGAGGCAGCTGTAGAGATCCTTCGCAAAAAGGGTCAGGCAGTAGCCGCCAAACGTGAAGACCGCGTTGCAGCTGAAGGTTGCGTTCTCGCCAAAAACGAGGGCAACTTCGCAGCTATTGTGTCTCTCCAGTGCGAAACCGACTTCGTAGCCAAGAACGCCGGCTTCGTAGAACTCACACAGAAGCTCCTGGATCTTGCTGTGGCAAATCGTTGCAAGAGCCTTGACGAACTCAAAGCTGTAACCGTTGACGGACGTACTGTAGCCGACCTCGTAGTCGAAGAAGGCGGAAAAACCGGTGAAAAAACCGAACTCGGCGCTTACGAATATATTGAAGCTCCCTCTACAACCTCCTACAACCACCTCGGAAACAAGCTCGCTACTATCGTAGGATTCAACATCGAAGGTGTTGATTACCAGGTTGGACGCGACGTAGCCATGCAGGTAGCCTCCATGAACCCAGTTGCCGTTGACCGCGACAGCGTTCCTCAGGCTACTATTGACGGTGAACTCAGCGTTGCTATTGAGAAAACCAAAGAAGAACAGGTTCGCAAGGCAGTTGAAGCCGCACTCAAGAAAGCTGGCATCAACCCCAACCTCGTAGACAGCGAAGACCACATCTCCTCCAACATCGCCAAGGGCTGGCTCACCGAGGAAGAGGCTGAAAAGGCACGCGCTATCTCAAAGGAAACCGCTGAAGCCAAAGCAGCCAACCTTCCCGAGCAGATGATCCAGAACATCGCACAGGGTCGCCTCAACAAATTCTTCAAGGAAAACTGCCTTATGGAACAGGAATTCATCAAAGACGGAAACCTTACCATCGGCAAATATCTCGAAGAAAGCGCAAAAGGTCTGGCAGTTGTCAGCTTTAAGCGCGTAAACCTCAACGAGGACTGATCACCACACATAGCTTCCCAAAGAAGTCATAACAATAACATAAATGGAGCATGCCATACAACCACTGGCATGCTCCATTTATATTATTGTTGCGATATAAAAACAGTCACATCAACAACTTTCCTGCAACCAGCAACCATGAAAAATATAGTTGCACGGATGTCGGATTGGATTACCACGGAGACAGTGCTTTAAACATGGGAAGAACCAAACCGACAATCAAACTACCGAAAACAAATAAAATTTGTTTTTGCCCCCGCTTTTCCCTATTTTTGCCCGAAACATTTTTTATCATGAAGAAAACAACACTTATACTGGCGGTTATTTGGGGAATGATAGCCTTTTGTATTGCTGCTCAAGAAGCATTGCCGCATAAGAAGATTATTATCATAGATGGTAAATTTTTCTATAATCTGCCGGAAGGAGTAGCAAAGATGAAGACTCCCGATGGAATAAAGTTTTTTATGGTATCCACCCCGAACGGAACAAAAGCTGTCGGGATAAAAATGCCTGAACCTTTGACCAATGAAGTACTACGTGATACCATACCAATGGTCCATGTGCCTGAGGCAGCCGAACTTTTAAGAAGATTTGAAGAGGCAAAATCAAGTTCTGACGGAATAAAGATTTCGTCAGGCAAGACGGAGCCGTTGCTTAAAGAAGGTACTAAGTTTCCCGATTTCACTTCAACCGACATAGACGGCAGGATATGGAGCAATGCAGACGTAAAGGATAAAGTAATGGTGTTAAGTAAGTCATGAAAATTATTACGCATCAAATATCTAATAGGGCTTTATATTATCTGCGGCATTCTTTCGCCGCTTTTCGCCCTCATCTTCAGTTGTGTAGCCCGCTACACTCCTTCATCTTCGGACAAAAATCGGCTGAAAGCATGCTCTCAGATAATATAAAATAATTTCCACGACTTACTTAAACATATGGTTTACGGGGTGTGGTCCATGTCGTGCTGAGATGCCGGAGTTGTCTGCCTGGAAAGATGAAATGCCCGACGTGATGTTTTTTTCATCTACTTATGAATCGGCTGAGATAGCTCGTCCCGTCATTGAAAGTCGCGGATTCAACTGGATTCCGCTTGTGAACGATACCTTATTTACAAAGTATATAGGCAACAACGGCTATCCACTTACCGTCGTCATAGACAAGGAAGACATCGTAGTGATGGCAGAGTACGGCACATCAGCTACACAACGGGAAGCCTTGAAAGAAAAGATAAGATCTTTAATTTAATAAAAAATATAAACTATTTCTGTCAAGAATTAAAATGCGCCAAAAAAGTTGGACATAAAACTTTTTGGGCGCATCATATATTGGCTACATATCATTGAAGATCATTCCGAAAGCTGAAGTATTGTATTGAGGAGGGTTTCACCCAGTCCAATCGTGTAACCCTGATGCACGGCCACCACGCGGTTGAAAGTATCAGCTATAATGAATATAGGCAGGTCGGCAGCCTGTAAGTTCAACCCCTCCCTCAGGGCTTCCGCGATCTTTCCTTCCTGGTCAGAACCCCATCTTACAGTAGAAGGCAACGATTCATACAGCGAAGAATCAAACCGGTCTGCACTTTCTCCCGGAAAAAGCAACACTATGTTCTTACCCCATTTTTCAAATTCACCCTTTACAGCTGAAATGTCATTAAGAGCATGCGCCGATGGCTCGTGGCCTGGCGATATCAGTCCCAGTATGTAATAACCTCGTCCTGTGGTTGAAAGTATGCTGCGAAGTTCACCTGACAGGTCTTTATACCGCATCTCGGAATCAAAATTACCGATCACTTCCACTCCGCTTGTGGCATGGCGCACCGTAAGCGGAACATTTACAGTATCTGACTCCTTGACACTGAAAATTCGTACTTTGGCAAGCACACTCCCATCTGCCATACGCCTTCCTGTAACCATCATATATTGCCCGGCATCCACCTCTATAGGTTCGGCGGCAATCTGCGATACAGGTAGAAATTCTCCAAACTCAAGTGTTGAAGGTATGCCGCCTGATATTCTGGCTATGGTGAATTGTGGATAATATTTAGGTTCAAGTCCTCCTTCATGAGTGTAATTTATCTTGATCTTCCCTTTGCAGCCATGTGATATTGCTCTTTCTCCAAAAAGGTCAACATCAATCCATTTTCCTGAATTGTCGGCATATTGTGTCTTGCATGTCACCGGATCAAGCCTCGCTGGAATGCCGAAGCTGCGTGCCCCGCTCACGAAAAATATGGCAGCTGAGTGAAGATCTGCTTTTCTTCCTTTCAGTACACCCTCAGGAAGCATACTGAAACCAAGCGGATTCCAGATAGTATCAATTTTTATATTGTCTGACACCCATTTGGTCCATTTACTGGGATCTGCCCGGAACTCATCACGTTCCGTTTTCGGGAAAACATTACTGAAAACCTCTTTGTATGGAGTAAGCTGCTCCAGCCATACACGCGGATTTAAGATGTACTGTGTGAAATAATTGCTGTCCACGTCGGGTGTGGCCAGATGGTCGCGCAGGGTCTCCGCATCTATATCATTGAGATCTTTTAGTGCGATGACACCCAGCAAGTCAACGGCCTTGCTCCTGTCAGCTTCCGGCACATCATTCAGGAATGATTCTATAACCCGCCAGTTACCCCTCGCACCCGACATTATGTGCTTTACCTTTTCGGAGTCAAGACCAAGTTTCCCGGCAAGGGCTTCTGATTGCTCCTGCGTATAAAATGTGGCCATATATGCCATGCGTATGGAGTCCTCCCTGGCTTTGCGCACGTCATTCATTTCCGTTTGTTCTTTCGTGACCGGAGGCATGGATGCCCTTACCGGAGGAGGTACGATGTCAATATCAAATTCCACAACACTTTCCGGGGAGCAATCAAGAGTAACAGTGGCCGGGGATGATGACGATACCTTGGTTATGCCAAAACGTTCTCCGTCATATGCCCACACTACCATATCCCCCTTGCCTGCCAATATGGAAGCGTTGCCGTTGGCATCAGCCTCCTTTGTGCATACAGGGAAAAATTCTGCATAATTGTAGATACAGAAACGCACCTTTGCACCAGGTACCGGAGATCCGGTTTTGTCCTTTACAGTAACATTTATAGTACCTGTAGGAGCATAATTACTTGTTACGTTTATGTCTGTATAAGCGGCATTGGTAAGCAACACTTCTTCTGGTCCATCGTAACGCCCTATTACCCTCGTATTCATCATCATACCGCGTGATGCCGGCGCATTGAACCATGCAAGATCCAGAACCGGCTCCGGCTCACAGGCTCCAAGAAAATGCCATTTCCCGTTAGCCCACGCTTCCACCCAGGCATGATTGTCATCAGTATACGCCCATCGCGGGGTATAGATCTGACGCGCTGGAATGCCGACAGCGCGCAACGCGGCGACACCCAATGTGCTCTCCTCCCCACATCTGCCCAACGCAGAGCGTATTGTCGCGCTTGGAGAGTTGGTGCGCCCGTCAGAAGGGCGGTAAGTCGCTTTCTCATGGCACCAATGGTTCACCTCCAAAATGGCATCCTCCATAGACAGCCCCTTCACACGCTCTTTGAGTTCGGAATACAAATAATCGCGGGAATCATCAAGATTCTCGTTGTTTACACGTGGCGACAGCACAAAATAACGAAATTCACGATCGGGTACATCTTTTCCCCATGGCATCTCCCTTGACGCACGTATTGCCCCGCGTATGTTTTCCAGATAATACTGCGGTGTCCGGTTCATTATATCGGGCAAAGTCATATATGCGTACATGAAGCGCAGACCCTCCTTTTCAAGTCGGGTGACGGTATCGCTTTCCAGCAGTACCCTTAGTTGGGAAGGTATGGAAGAGCCATAACGCTTCTCAAAATCAATTTTTGACAATGGTGTCTCTATGCTGTCCACAGCAAACATGGATACAGCCATATACAATGATATTACGGTTGAGAAGAGACGGCGGATGTGTCGCATCAGGATATGGTATTATATTTTGTGATTATTTTTTTAAGGTCGCACACAATAGAAGGGGATGTCGTAAGACGCGAAAATTCATCTGCATCCGGCGTCCCCATCTTTACGCTTTCACGACAGAATCTTGCAGATGATGCCACTCTAATCCGCGCCGACGCGTGCAAATCGTCGGCAGCCCCGGCCTGTAGTATCAAAGGTGCTGTGGATGGCGTCACACCGGCTCCTGCCATTACACGTATGCGGTCATTTGCCCTGTCACGCACACGCAACAGTGTGGAAATCCCCTCAAGAGCCGTAGAAGCCATCCCCGAGGTCAGCAAGCGATCGCATCCGAGTGATATTATATTTTCAAGTGCTTCGTCGGGATTTTTCGCCATATCAAAAGCGCGGTGGAAAGTTACGCTCATATCTCCGGCTTCGTCAACGAGCCTTTTACAAACCTCCATATCAATATTACCTTCAGGAGTAAGAGCGCCAACGACCACTCCATCAACTCCCAGGCGTCTGCAAATCGCTATATCATAACACATGCATTCCACCTCTTCAGGCGTATATATGAAGTCTCCACCTCGCGGACGTATAAGCACATGTAGCCTGATGCCATGCACATTTCTGGCAGCAGATATAAAACCCGGTGATGGAGTGACACCACCCTCACCGAGTGCGCTGCATAATTCCACACGTTCGGCACCTCCAGCTGCTGCTGCCTTGACACTGTCAATGTCGCCGGCACAAATTTCAAGTGTGATTGGTTTCATGGTATTTGTTGTAAATACATCCTTCCTTCTATGATATAGTATTTATTCCAGTGTCACCTCAATAATGTGGTCAGGCACATCAGGAGTCGCATCCATATGAAGGACTGTCCCATCTTCGGATCTTTTTGCTTTTACAGGAGTACGCGAAGCAAATGTTTCAGCCTTCTTAACCGTGAGACCTGATGGTATCAGTATTTCAGTAGTTCCCGGCTTGATGACATGAAGAAACAACCTGTTTCCGTTGCGTGTAGCCGTTCCCCATGGTTGTTCCGCGAACGGACTGCCCTCTGTACCGTATATGGTCTCGCCGTTAACCCTCATCCACTCTCCCATATCGCGCAACCGTTCAAGAGCCGTCTCAGGAAGTTCGCCATTTGGTTGCGGACCGATATTTAGCAGCAGGTTGGCTCCAAGTCCAGCGGTCTTTACAAGGAAACGGATAAGCTCGGTAGTGCTCTTGTAATCAGTATCAGCGACCTTATAGCCCCACATGCCGTTCATTGTCTGACAAGTCTCTAGCGGCAATTGGCTTATTTCCTGACCGGAGAGACCTGCTTTGTTCTCACCGGGCACATCCCTCTCGAATATCTGGATATCCTCCCCTTCAAATGGTATGAGGTGATGGTTGTTTCCTATAAGACATCCCGGTTGCAAGCGATGTATCATCTCGTACTGTGATTCCAGTTGCCAGTCGAAAGGCACAGTATCCTGATCATGGTCCCACATGCCGTCAAACCATATGGCACGAATTGGACCATACTTCGTTAGAAGCTCGGTAAGCTGGGCATTCATGAACTTGTAGTAATTATCCCAGTCTGAATATGTGGAGTCACGTCCGGTATGAAGCCCTGTGCGCCCACGCGGATAATCCGGGCGTGTCCAGTCCAAATGTGAATAATATAGGTGAAGTTTCAGATCCTCTTTCTTGCAAGCCTCAGACAGTTCTTTAATGATATCGCGCTTGAAAGGGGTGGATTTCACAATATTGTAATCACTATGTCTGGTATCCCACATGGAAAAACCGTCGTGATGACGCGAAGTGAAACATATATATTTAGCCCCGGAATCCTTGATTGCCCGTGCCCATTGTCCAGCATCAAAGTCTATTGGATAAAAGCCTTTTGCCGCTTTGGCATATTCCACAGCATTTACTCCATAATTAAGGTACCATTCGCCTTGCCCGAACATGCTGTAGATACCCCAATGGATGAATATGCCGAACCTGTCAGCTGAAAATTCTTTTTGTGAAAGTTTTACCTCCTCTGACGGCAAGTATTTCCCTGCGGCATACGCCGGGATGACTGACAATACCAATGCTGCAAAAGCGGTAAATAGCAATTTTTTCATTTTGATAAAAGAGATAAGAGTTACACACAACCGACAGTTGGAAAATGGGCTCCCAACAGTAATTAAATCACAAATATAGACAAATATTTTGGTTAACCATCCCCATGGGATTTTTAATATTGCTGCCTGATAAAATTTTCTGGTTGTTAAGAAATAAAAAAACAATAATACCATACGGGCACCTGTCCTCAAGAGACAGATGCCCGTATGGTATTATAATCTATTCAGTAAAACTGATTATTCAGCTACAACCTCAAAAGGTATCTCCACTGTAACTTCCTTGTGAAGATTAACTTTTGCAGTGTATTTGCCAAGTTCCTTTACAGAATCTTTGAGGACAATGATACGGCGGTCAATGTTGTGACCGAGTTTTTCAAGTGCCTCTGCTATCTGGATATTGTTTACGGAACCGAAGATTGTGCCGTTGGCAGATGCCTTGGCACCGATTGTAAGAGCTACATCAACAAGTGATGCTGCCACAGCCTCGGCATCAGCTTTGATCTTGGCGAGCTTGTGGGCACGCTGACGCTGATTCTCTTCGAGCTGTTTTACATTTGAGGGATTTGCGATTACCGCTTTACCCTGCGGAATAAGGTAGTTACGACCGTAACCGTCCTTTACTTCAACGATATCGTCCTTGTAACCAAGGTTGGAGATATCTTCTTTAAGTATAATTTTCATAATCGGGATGTCTGTGAAAAAATGAGTGATCGGTTATAAGGCCGCAATTATTTCATCAAGTCGGTCACGAAAGGAAGAAGCGCAAGATGACGTGCACGCTTCACTGCCTGTGCTACGCGACGCTGGAACTTGAGAGAAGTACCGGTGATGCGACGGGGAAGGATCTTGCCCTGCTCGTTGAGGAACTTCTTGAGGAATTCGGGATCCTTGTAATCGAT
>CANRWW010000040.1 GCA_947643665.1 uncultured Porphyromonadaceae bacterium
GGTTTCCAATAGGTACAATTTCTAAGGTAAAAAAGATTGTTTTAGGTTTGTGATACAAAGGTCACCTTTTTTTTGTACCCGACAAAATTATTTTCTATGTTTTACGGCATAGTTTTAAAACTATAGCTTCGTAATGGTTGTTAAATTCAGGCGTAATATCCTGTTTGTCAGGTTTGTTTGTGCTTTATGACGGTGTGTCGTACACAATTAAAATCCGTTAATTTGAATATCAGAGCTTAATATTTGCCAGATTGTTCAAATCTTTGGAGAGAGAAATCCTTACCGTCAAACATTCCGTATGAGAAATGGTTGATCCAGTCACCTAAAATGATCATTCGGCTGTCTCCGATTCCCAGTGGATAGTCAACGAGTACGTGCCTGTGCCCGAATACGAAATAATCCACACTTTTTGGATGTTCCTGAAGGTATTCGCGGCAGAACTTGATCAGCGGTTCACCCTCTTCACCTAAAAAACGGGGGGTATAATTGGCAAAATCGCGTGAGTGGCATGACCATCTGTAGGCAAACGGGATTGTCCAGCGGGGATGTATTGCGGAATATAGGCGTTGGCAAAAACGGTTACGGAAAGTGGCGCGTATGAGGCGGAAAAGCGGCGGCAGTTTTCCTAGTCCGTCACCATGGCTGAGAAAGAACTGGCGTCCCATTATTGTGCGTATCTCGTATCCGTCTACCACACGCATGCCGATTTCCTCGCGAAGGTAATCAAACAGCCATATGTCGTGGTTTCCGATATACCATGTGATTTTCACTCCGGCATCGGAAAGCCTTCCGAGCGCACCGAAAAAGCGGGTGAAGCCGCGTGGAACTGCTGTCCGGTATTCATACCAATAGTCAAGTATGTCGCCAAGCAGATACAATTCGGCGGCATCTTTGGCGATGGAATCAAGGAATCTGACCGCCCTTAGTTCATATTCGCGCGGATCGGGAAAATATCTGGCACCGAGATGTAGGTCTGAAATGAAATATGCTTTATTTCTCACTGCGTGCTATGGGTTGTGGTGGGATTATAGAAATCCTAGCTCAAGTTTGGCTTCTTCGCTCATCATGTCACGATTCCACTCCGGCTCGAACACTACGTTGATGTTTACCGATTTTATCCCTTCAATCGTTTCGAGTTTCAAACGGGCATCCTCCACAATGAAATCGGCCATAGGGCAGGACGGCGCCGTCATAGTCATGTCTATTGTAAGATTGCCTTCATCGGTGAGGTCAATTTTATATATAAGCCCTAGGTTATAGATGTCAACCGGAATTTCAGGGTCGAAAACTGTTTTGAGCATTTCAACAACCTTCTCTTCAAGTGCAAGATGTGTCTGTGAGTCCATTCAATAAATCATTTATATTCGCAAAGGTAGCTGTTTTATATGGTTTTTAGAAAAAAATTGTTACTTTTGCGTCGTTATATATATAACATTGGGAAGAGGGGCATTGCATGGGCAACATTTAAATTTATCATATATGAAAAATCTCAAAACCGCCGTTGTATCGGCGATTATGGCATGTGTAGCTTTATTGGCATGCGCTCCGGCGGCTTCTGCCGGCAGTCCTCTTCGCTTTGGTGTAAAGGCTGGTGTCAACATTAATGAGCTTAAGTTCAATGAAAGCGCTTTTTCAGCGTCAAACCGGTCGGGATTTACCGGCGGTGTCACTCTTCAGTTTACCGCGCCGATAATCAATATCGGTGTAGATGCGTCTGTGATGTATACGCATCGCAACAACAGGATCTCTTTCACCGGAGAAGACAATGTGACTGACCGCATCACTACAAACAATGATTATCTTGAGATACCTGTCAATTTCCGTTGGAATATCGGTCTTCCTATCGTAGGCAAATTCGTTATGCCTTATATTTTTACGGGTCCGGATTTTTCATTCCTGCTGTCTAACAAGAATGTGAAGAATGCATGGAATAACCGTACATTCGATCTTGGATGGAATTTCGGACTTGGTTTGCGTTTCTTCGACCATCTTGAAGTTGGTGCCTCTTATGGATTGGGTATAACAAACGCCGCTTCAGCAGACAATGCCATGTATGGCAAAAATCTTGTGGATGGCAAGAACCGTTTCTGGACAGTCACAGCTGCATGGTTGTTCTGATGTAAATGACTTTTTAGCCTTATTAACATAAAATGGGTATTATTGGCAGGGAGCCGGTTGGCTCCCTGCCTGCTTTTCAGTACCTTTGCAAACAGACGCATTTTATATTTGATCCAGGGATTTTTGCCCGGTTTATCACGTTTCAGGCAGCTCAGGACATATTACCGAAAATCCATGTATAGATACCTTTTTAACATATTGGTCTGTTTTTCTCTGGCTGTGATTCCTATGGCAGCTCAGAATGGTGCTTCTTCAAAGAGCGGCAATTCTGTTGGTAAAGTGTCGTCACGAGCAGATTTACCGGATGACGGGGATATGACATATGCGTCAATATCAAAGACAAATCCGTTTGAGATCGTGCCGGCTGCCGGCATGGAGCTTCTTGATGACATAGATAACAGTGAGGCTGCCATTATGGCTGCGGATATGATTGAATTTGCGAAAAAGTATCTGGGCACCCGTTATGTGCGTGGCGGCAAATCACCAAAAAGGGGATTTGACTGTTCCGGTTTCACGAGCTATGTCTTCAGCCAGTTCGGTTATAAACTAGGGGCCTCTTCAGGCGACCAGTATTCTGTGGGCAGCAAGATAAGCCGTGAGGAGGTATGCAAAGGCGATCTGTTGTTTTTTACAGGACGTAACTCCCGCAGTGGCCGTGTTGGCCATGTGGGCATTGCCATAGATAATAATCCTGTTACAGGGGAGATCACTTTTATACATGCCGCCATCAGTGGCGGTATCCGCATTGACCGTATTTCGGCTCCATATTATGCGGCACGTTATATCGGTGCTTGCCGTGTGCTTTGACCATAGGGATAATTTTGGACAAAATTTAATACTGCGATGTGTCGAAATTCGATGCATCGCTTTTTTGTATCTTAGCTGGAAGATCCGCTAATATGGCTGATGTTTACGAAATTTCATTAATACGGATGTGTTAACATAGTTTAACAACGGGGGGGGGTAAATTGTGAATTAATATTTAACTTTGCTGTCGCTTTCGGTGGAAGATTATATATTCTGACACAGAGCATAGGTTATATAACCTTTAGGGGTGTCGTGGAATGGATTATTGGTGCTGTATGTCCCCAAAGGTAATCTTTGCCTTAGGATACTGTCCATGAGGATCCATTTTGCAATACCCTACAGACGCAATACACATGAACAGCCGGCAATGGCGGCACCGTCAGTAAAGTCGTGATTAAGTAGTCTTGTTGCTTCTTTACATCATTGCCGGCTATCCGGGGAGTTCTCCGTGAGGAGGGTTCCCCGGTTTTTGTGACAATGCCATGCATCCTTGAATTTCGAATTCAGAAAGGTTTCGGATATTGGAAACGGCGTTGTGGCAACTGAATGCAGAACAACGCCGTTTTGCGGTAAGTAAGTATGGGGGATCAGAGGTATTTTTCGCCAAAAGCAAGGTGGGCGTCATTTACCATCTGTTTGATCCGCTGTTCTTCTGATTTGGGGCATATGAGGAGTACATCTCCGGCATCAGCCACAATATAGTCTGTAAGGCCGTCCACAACAATCAGTTTTTCTCCGTTTACTGCAAAAATATTGCCTGATGAGTTGTATGCGAGCACGTTGCAGTTTTGTGTCACATTGGTGTCGCGGTTTTTTGGTGAGTTGTCATATAGGGCGCTCCATGTGCCCAGGTCGCTCCAGCCGAAATTTACGCATTCCACATATACGTTTGTCGCTTTCTCCATCACGGCAAAGTCTATTGATATGCTCATGCAGCCCGGGAAATTTTCGTTGATGAACTGCTGCTCGGCAGGGGTACAGTATATGCCTTCACCTTTGTCGAAGATGTTTGTGACGTCTGGAGCATATGTTTTCATTGCATCAATTATGGTTGATGCTTTCCAGATGAATATCCCTGAATTCCAGAAAAATTCGCCGGATTCGACAAATACTTCCGCTAGCTCGCGGCGTGGTTTTTCTGTGAAGGTTTTTACTGCATGTATGTCGCCGTTTGTCTTGGAGCCGATCTGGATGTATCCGTATCCGGTTTCTGGACGGGTAGGTTTTATGCCGAGTGTGAGCAACGCATCGTTTTTTTCCACGAATTCAAATCCTTTCTTGATGGAGTCTATGAATATGTTTTCGCGGGTGATGAGTGAATCGCTTGGAGCTACGATCACACTGGCTTGCGGGTCTTGTGCCATGATATGGTACATGGCCCATGCGATGCAGGGGGCAGTGTTGCGTCGTGCAGGTTCGAGCAGTATCTGGTTTTCGTCAAGTTCCGGCAACTGTTCGCGCACGAGCGGGGCATGCTGTTCGTTGGTGACAATTATAATATGTTCTTTTGGAACGAGTGGCAGTATCCTGTCAAAGCTCATCTGGAGCAGGCTTCTGCCGGTTCCAAGGAAGTCTATGAACTGCTTTGGACGTGAGGACCGGCTGTATGGCCAGAACCGTGAGCCGATGCCTCCGCACATAATGACGCAGTAGCGGTGGTTTTCTGTCATGTCTTTTATAGTGTGTGGTTTGTGGTGCTAAGTTATGATTTTACAATGACATTTCCAAAAGTAGTTTGTTGCTTTTTGTAATAATCATTAAATTTGCACTTGTGAGCACTTTTTACTCCTGGGAGGTGTTTTAGTTTTCAGAAGCTGCTGAAATAGATTGGAATTTTATATACGGAGATGTTGAATTTACAGAAAAATTTTTTCAGGTATTCCTGTCTGGTTGTAGTGCTTGTGTCTGTTCCTTTTTATGCAATGGGTGTAAGTCCCTATCCGCAACTAAAGGAGAAGGCAGAGCGTGCGTTCAATCATGCCGAGTGGGCGTCTGCGTCGGCTCTTTATGACCTGATGCTTGAAGAGAAGCCGGATGTCCCCGACACCTACGGGCAGGCTATTGTAGCCAATGCCATGAGGGGGGATCATGCCGCTGAGATGCGCCTTATGCAGAAAGCGCTTGACAATCACATACCGTTCGATTCTGTATTCTCGCGTGTATCACAATGGAGTTTCCATCTTGGCAAAACGCACCTGTATGAGGAATTCTTGAAAGAGACCAGGGAGGGGCATCCGTGGATGAAGCGTACCATAGATGGAAATCTTCTGAAATATTACAGTTTCCGCCGCAATGGGGAATTGATGGTGGAATATAGCCGTATAATGCTTTCGGGAGCACCTGACAATGTGGGTTTTCTAACAACCCTTGCAGAAGGATATATGCTTCTAGGGATGGATGCGGAGGGGGTAGCCGCCTATCGCAAGGTGCTTGATGTGTCGCCTGATGATTTGAATGCCCTATTGTCGCTGGGTAATTTTTATGCGGCAAATGACGATGACCAGGCATCACGCGTCAAAGCTATGGAATATCTTGAGAAGGCTTATTCGATCCGTGCCACCCCATATGTGGCTGCTACGCTCAAGAGGCTGAGACAGCCGTTCAAGTAAGATCAGTCCAGGAGGTCAGGACGCAGGCGGCGTGTCCGCTCAAGAGCCTGTTCGTGGCGCCATTCCGCTATTTTAGCCTCATGTCCCGACAAGAGTATGTCCGGTACTCTCCAGCCTTTGTATTCGGAGGGGCGTGTGTAATCAGGGGCAGCCAGAAGTTTGTCCTGGAACGAGTCGGAAAGGGCGCTCTGTTCGTCGCCTATGGCACCGGGTATAAGCCTTACAAGGGCATCAGAGATAATTATTGCGGGTAGCTCCCCCCCTGTGAGCACATAGTCGCCTATGGATATTTCTTTTGTGATCAGATGTTCGCGCACGCGGTAGTCTACCCCTTTGTAGTGCCCGCAGAGTATTATTATATTGTTCAGCAGCGACATGCGGTTTGCCATTGGTTGGTCGAACCGCTCGCCGTCTGGTGAGGTGAATATCACCTCGTCATATTCCCTTTGCTCTTTTAGCGACGATATGCAGCGGTCTATCGGTTCCACCTGCATTACCATTCCGGCTTCTCCCCCGAAAGGGTAGTCGTCCACTTTACGATGTTTGTTTGTTGTATAGTCGCGTAGATTGTGGATATGGAATTCTACAAGCCCCTTGTTCTGTGCCCGTTGCAGTATGGAGCATCCAAGGGGGGAGTCAAACATCTCAGGAAGTACGGTCAGTATGTCTATGCGCATTTGTGGTATGTTTTCTTGTTTGAATCGGTTGTTTGGTTACTTAAATCAGTTTGTCTTGCTGTAGTATCTGGAGTGCGAGCGTGCCCCTGTAGATGTTGCCTCCGACTGATGCTCCTGCGATCCTGTCGGTTTGCCATGATCCTATGTCCGCTATCCGTATCGGTTTTCCCAATATTTTGTTCCATGCCCATATTTCGCCGAGCGCGAGTAGGGGTTGTGGATTTTGTATCAGGAGAAACAGGGGGGGAGGGGAGTCTGTTTCCTCCTTCTGGCGCTTATCAGGGCACATATGTTCGTACAGGCTTCTTTCAACCGTATTTCCCGGATATATTTCACTGAGCTGTGTCTGATGTATGATCTTGATTTCCTTGCTTAGTGTGGGATGCATATGCGGAAAGAGATTTATCACCATTTTTTCTGTCTCAATAAACATATGGTGGAGTTTCCGTGCATATGCGGCAAGCAGTTTTTCTCCTATATCGTGGGTGTCTATGGCCTGTTGCCATGCCCATGCCGCAATATGGGGTGCGGAGGTGCTGTTTTCAGGAAGGTCAGGGCGTAAAGCATTCATTATGGTGAATACGCCGAACCCCGGAGCTATGTCGTAGCGTGTGAGCTGGCCGCGCAGCCATACATCAAGCGATCCTACGATTTCTACAGTCTGGTCGGATCCTTTGAGCCGTATTACGGCGCCTGGAAACCGGTGGTCAAGCAGTGGGGAGTCGGTAGGAAGGTACAACGGTGCTGTGACACGCCTCAGCGATAATTTTTCTGTGAGGCGTGGTTCAAGGAAACGTTTTATTTCTGTGAGCGCTATTTCGGCTGTCTCGTGTAGAAGGCGTGGCTTCAGCTGCATGGTTTATGTTTTCCGGTTAGAACTTCCATCCGAATCCTATTGCTCCTGTGATGCCTTGCGATGGCACTCCTACTGCGGTGTATGCCTTGTCGTCAAGGATGTTTTCCACGCGTGCAAATACCGTTATTGCGTCTGTTATGGCATATGATGCGCCTGCGTTGAGGCGGTTACGGTCCTTCAGGTTGAATTCTCCACGTTCTGTGGCTGCCAGGGGGTCGGCCGACAAGAGTGTCATACGGCGGTGGAGCGACATGGTGTAGCCGAGATCAATTGTAAGTGGCGAGATGGGACGGACACTTACCGAGGCTGTAAGCTGGCTGCGTGAGCGGTCAAGCCAACCGAACCATGCGTTGTCTCTGCCGTTGGAAAGAAGTGTCTCGAACCCTGCTTGCAGCGATACGACCGAACGGTATTCCCATGTGGCGTGTATCCCGGCTTTCCATGAACGCAGGTCGTTTTCAGTGAACATTATCTGTGACGCCTCCTCTTCAAATGCTGGCATAAGCCAGGAATTGGCGGCGGCATATGCCACATCAAGGGTTATGGCGGCTCCCTTGAACGGACCTATGCGCAGTCCAAGCTCACCTTTGATTGGGATGCCGGAGTTGCGGTATGCCATTATGGGTGAAATATATGGAGTAAATTCGCTTAATGACTGGAGGCGGTTCATGTGTTCCCCGCCGTCAATGCGCAGCCAGGCTCCGAACCCGCTGGCCGGGTTGATACCGAGAATGATGTCTGGTGCCACATGCACAGCTTTTCCAGAGTTTACAGACAGGTCAACACGCACACCTGCTTTGAGGTTTACCGACCCGCCCTGTGGCAAGTAGCGGTAATATGGCGATAGGGTGACGAGGCCTATGGTCTTGCTCTCGGCTTCCGCATAGCTTTGTGCGGCGCCAGCGTCAGTGGAGCGTAGTATTGCCGGTGAGCTGTCACGGAAATGGTTGTAGTGGGAGAAATCGCCCGAAAGTTCCACTCCTGCATTATGGCAGCCTCCGATAGCCTGTGATGCGCCGAAAGCTGCGGCATAGCGGCTTTCATGCACCGGTGCCACGTTGAAATGTTCATATGGTTTACCGTTTGTGCCGAATGCCGATGCCTGGACCGGAGTTTTGGTAAAGTTGAATATGCCGAATTTCAGGTTGGCATGATATTTCAATCCGGATGAGTTGTGGCCGTCCCATCCGGCTCCTATGTCCCATTTCAGGGTGCCTTGGCCGGTTTTGATTTTGTCGGCGCCTTCAATGTCTGATGCGCAGTTTATCAGCATTGCGTCAAGGTTGTCGAATCCGTGGTATGCGAAATCGGTGGAAACAGACAGTGTGCCCGCCTCGCCGATATGGTGGGCGAAGTTTATTCCGAGTGCCCCGTAGAGCTGGTTGTATTTGATTTTGTCAAATCCGCTGAACGGGCGGTTTTTGTATGAGATGTTATTGAATTGGCCCCATACGTTTAGGTTGGTGCGGTCGGAAGAGAGTATGCCATATCCGGCGGATATACCTGCTGTGGCGGCAGGGAAGTACCCGGCGTCAAGGTATCCGCGGTATGGCGTCTGCCTTATGGCGTTTTCTGTGACGGCGGGTGAGAGTATCTGTAGCCCCGGTGTGATATCGCTTGGCGAGGTATGGTCCATGAACCGCAGGTCTGTGGCGGATGTGTTGATGGTCAGCGCCTTCGGGAATATGTCAAGCCTGGATGCGGCGCGTACCTCGGGCACAATCTCGCGTTCGATTGTGATCTCCTTGTTGAGCTGTGCGCTGGCTGTGCTCCATGCTGTTGCCGCCATAGTGATGGCCGCTAGTATATTGTGTCGCAAAACTTGATTCAATTATCTGGTTGGCGTAAATTATTTGTTGCTTCTCTCGTCGATCATGCGGAAAATATCCGGTTCTGATCCGGGATAGTTCTCTTTGAGTGAGCGCAGGTATTCATCGGCTTCGAATGTGTCGCCTTTTGCTCGCAGGATATCGCTCAGCAGTATGAATCCGCGGGCTAGCCAGTAGTCATGTGGAGGATTGGCGTCTATGAGCGTGTTGATCTCTTTAAGCGCTTTCTCCCGGTTCCCGTTGTCAAAGTGGTATTGTGCCAGATAGAGGGCGCTTTTGGTGCCGTTGAGCGTTTCCGGATCCTGGGCGAGTTTTTCCCATATTTCCACTGCTTCTTCTCCTTTTCCGGTAGCGTTCAGTGACATGGCTTTTGTGAATGCCACTTCCCCTTGTTCCGATGCCCCGAGTGCAGAGGAACCAAGGAGCAGTTCTGCCATTTCGAGCGCGGTGGCATAATCGGTCATGTCGCGGCTTACCTGCATTATACCCATTCTTGCGGTATTGAGCGAGCGGGCAGATGAGGCTTTCTGTTCAAGTGCGCGATATGACAGCAGGGCAGCTTCCGCATCGCCTTTTGCCAGTTCTGCTTCGGCCTTTATCGTGAGTGCCTCCACTGCTTGCGGTGAATCAGGGAACCGCTCAACGACTTCTGTAGCCAGGCGCAATGCGTCTGATTCGCGTCCTGCTTCCCGTGCTTTTTCTGCGCTTTGCAGTGTGAGTTCGGCCAGTTCGGCGGTCTCTATGCGCGGTGCGTCAGGCACTTTTTCCATCAGTGCGATATACTGGTCTATGCGTCCGTCGTCGGTGTATAACTGTTTGAGGTCCTCGGCTGCCACACGGGCTTGTTCTGAGGAGGGATACATTTCCACAACTTTGCGGTAATGGTCTATGGCTCTGGCACGGTTTCCGTTGTTGAGGTATGTGATGGCGAGCATCAGTTGTCCCTGGCGCCCCTGGTCGGTGGATGGGTAACGGCTTACGAGTGCTGTGTATGTTTCCACTGCACGTCCTTCCTGTCCGAGTTCGCCGTAGCTTTCGCCTATTTCAAGAAGTGCCGTGGGCACCAGCGGGGAACCGGGAAATTCGGTCATCAGTGCGTTGAGTGTTTCTATTTTGCCCTCGTAGTCCCTTGTAAGCCCTTTCATTATGCCTTGCTGGTACACAGGGTAGTCGCCACCTTGCGGATTGGCTTCATATGCCGCATGGTAGTTGTTTGCTGCTTCTGTGAAGTTGCGGGTATAGTAATCGCAGTCGGCCAGGCGGTTCCAGGCATCGGCAATCATGTGCTTGTCGGCGCCTGCGGGCTGTTTCAGGAATTTGCGGAAGTCTGTTTTTGCATCTTTGAAATCTTTGAGTGCAAAACGTGCGTATCCGAGATCGTAGTATGCGAGCGCCCGGTTGCGGGGTGATCCCCCAGACTGACGGAGGTAGCTGTTGTAGCTCTTTACGGCTCCGGAGTAGTCGGAAAGTTTATATTGGCATTCTCCCATCCATAGTGTGGCTTCCGCCGCTACTTCCGGGCTGAGGCGGGTCATTGAGGATGCTTCTTTCAGATGCGCGAGGGCGGCGCGCGGTTGTGAGCGTTGCAGCTCCCGTGTGCCTAGCGAGTATAGCACCATCTGTTTTATGGCGAGCACGGCGTCGTCCGGGTTCCGCACCTTGTTTATTGCTTCAAGTGCCGCTTCATAATTGTTGTCGGTCATGTAGCCTTTGACGAGGTAGTCTGCTACCAGCGGCACATATTCTGAGTCGGGGAACCTTTCAAGGAACTCTTCAAGCAATCCTGCCGAACTTCCGAACGGTGTCTTGCCACCTTGCATGCGTGCGATGGCGAGGTTGTAAAGGGCTGCTTCCTGCACTTTTTGATCTCCACCGGGGCGGTATGCTTTTTCAAATGCCATTGCGGCGGCATTGAAGTTGTCAAGGTGCATGTAGCTCTGCCCAATGAAGAGATATGCGCTCTGTCCCATTGGCTGTGTGTCTTCTGTCACCGGAGTGAGGCGTTCTATCGCCTGTTTCCAGTTTCCTTGGCGGTAATCCTCCACACCGAGTACATACAGTGCTGAAGGACGTGGGTCAGGGCATACGGATGCATAGCGTGTGAGGTATTCAAGCGCTTCTTTCTGCTTGCCTTGCCCGTAAAGCGATTCCCCTGCCACACGCAGCGCTTCATATTCAAATTCCGGTTCCACTTGCTGCAGTGCCGCTACATGTTTTGCCAGACGTGCCGCTTCGGCATAGTCTTTCCGCATGTATGCGATCTGTGCGAGGTAATAGTCTGCCATGGCGGCAGGCATGCCTTTGTTGCTGTTTACTGCTTCGAACTGGCGCCGTGCCTCGGCATATTCCCCTTTTACATATGAGATATAGCCTAGGTAGAAGCGTGCGTCATTGGCAACCGGTGTGCCGGCGAGGCTTTCAAGCATGGTGCGCGCCTTGTCGTAATCGCTGGATTTGAGAAGGCAATATGCCATATGCAAGGTATAGGTTTCTGACAGCGAGGGGTTGAGCGCGTCGGGATCCACAGCCCGGTATGCTTTTAGTGCGGCGTTCCATTCCCCACGGTCGTAGAATATGTCGCCTATCGCGAGCAGGGCGAGTTCGCGGCGTGCAGATGCAGGATATTCGTTGATGAAATTTTCAACGGCAGCGATGCCGTCTGTTCCCGGTATGGCAAGTGATGCCATGGTGTGTTCCCACAGCATGCGTTCTCTGCCAAGCCCGTCGGGGAGGAGTGCCAGTGCCTGTGTGTACTGGTCTAGTGCTCCTCTGGTATTGGCATCGTTCGCCATAATAGCCGCGCGTGCTGCGTACCCCGTTGCATCGGGCAAGGTGGCGTTAAATGAGCCGGCCGCAGTGAGGGTGTTTTGCCCGCATACGCACATGGCTCCTGCCACCGCTGTGCCGAGCGCCATGTATCGTCCGGCATGTCCTATTCTATTTCTCATTATGTTGGTCACAGTTGTTGTGTACGGACATTTCTGCCCATTATCCTGCAAAGTTAACAAATTCACCAATAACGTCCATCCACTACAGACAGTTTTTCATTCCGGTTTTTTGAACAAATATATCTGGACCGTGTTTAAAGAAAAGACGCTACGGTAAAAGCTGGTTTCTGTTTTTACCGTAGCTGATAAAAGAAAAGGATTAAACAACTTATAAATATCATGGATAAGAAAAGTATAAAGGGCACACGCACCGAGCAGAATCTTCTTAAGTCTTTTGCCGGTGAATCGCAGGCACGCAACCGTTACTCAATCTTTGCCGAGGTGGCCCGGCAGGAGGGGTATGAGCAGATTGCGGCTATTTTTATGGAAACTGCCGAGCAGGAGTTTGCCCATGCCAAGATGTTTTTCTCATACCTTGATGAAGGTATGCTGGAGATAACCGCGTCTTATCCCGCCGGCCCCGTGGGCGACACGGCGCGCAATCTGCGTGAGGCGGCCATGGGTGAGCATGAGGAGTGGTCTGCCATGTATGTGGAGTTTTCGCAGGTTGCCCGTGAGGAGGGCTTTACATCCATCGCCAACCTGTTTGCCAACGTGGCTATCGTGGAGCAGTCCCATGAGGCGCGTTACCTGAAGATGCTTGCGCGTCTTGAAGCCGGCCAGACTTTCTCCGATCCCGACGCCACCACCCAGTGGCAGTGCCGCTATTGCGGTTATATCCATGTGGGCAAGGATGCTCCCAAGGGGTGCCCCATCTGCCGCAAGCCCCAGGGCTATTTCCAGCGCCGCGTGGAGAACTACTGATTCTTATGTAATCGCAGGCAGGGGGCATCCCTCCACCGTTCCCTAGATATTATACACCCCGCGGGTTTTAATAAAGGCTCGCGGGGATCGTATTATCAGGTAGGTTAAATAATAACTCAAAATTTCAGTTCAAGAAAAGATGCTCCCTCTGTTATTGCCGGTTTTTGGCAAACCATTCGTTTTCCGCATCAATAGTGGAGGTGTATGCCGGATTGGGATCGTC
This sequence comes from uncultured Porphyromonadaceae bacterium, assembly GCA_947643665.1. Taxonomy (GTDB): domain Bacteria; phylum Bacteroidota; class Bacteroidia; order Bacteroidales; family Muribaculaceae; genus UBA7173. The sequence goes on from CANRWW010000040.1 coordinate 12,872, forward strand.
AACATCAGAGCAAGTATCAATGACAAGTTTTTTGCCATTGTCTTCACCTGCTACGGTTCGCAGCAGTGATGCCGGGATGCGGTCAAATTCGGCACGAGTTACCTCCAGACCGTCAACAATATATATTTTGGCATTAGGAAAAAGCAGATTTATAAATCTTTTGCGGTAGGCTATCACATCGCCGGTTATTACTCCATCTGCTCCATTAGCTGTTTCATCGTTTCCGTTGTCATGGCTTCGGCGGCCTTCTCCAATATCTGGCGGGATGGCGCAGGAAATGCGTACACGGTATTTTCTTTGAGTACGATGCGGTCCAACCGGTTTCCCGCACTTTTTTCGATTTCCGAAACTTTAAGGGAGGGCAGACTGCTCACAGGAATTCTGGTAACCTCATCGCCAAGAAAACCGGTATAGTTTCTGGCATTGATATCAAGGTACGGAGTGTCACCTACATAAAAGAATGTAATAGAAGAAATCTTGTCGGGGTTGAGCGCACTCAGCATACCGGGGCTTCTCAGGATCCCGTCTACATAGATGCGTGTGTCGGCGGGATAGGTCTGGAAATTGTCAAGCACTATATCAGTTTTTTCTGGAATGGACTTGATTTTTTCGGGGAAACACTGGCGTTCGGCCTCTGTCAGCTTGCTGTATGCAGGATTGTCGGCATCAGCGTCTGCACGAGTCTCTACAACTAGTTTCTGCCCGTTCTCCTCCCCGGTTACAGACATCAGGAGCGATGCAGGTATGCGGTCGAACTCCGCACGTGTGGCAGGTTCCCCGTCAACCACGAATTTGTCTGCATCAGGAAACAGCAGATTGATATACTTCTTCTGCGCTGCTACAAATTTGTCGGTGTCACAGTGCATTGCATAACACAATTCGTTGTCAGCCATGGGTAGAATGCTTATTTTGTCAAGTGTGGAGAATATGCCGGCATCAAGCATTTCAGGGGCGAGTTTTGCGCCGGAAATTACGAATACATTATATAACCCGGATTCTGGGAGGTATCACCGGCTGCTATAAGCGCGTCAATACGCTCCATCGGATTCTGCGACTTCTTGGCGGAGCAACTGCCTGAAATAATTGCCAGCAATATCGCAATTACTGCTAAAGAGTGATTTTTCATGATCTTAATAAATCGTAATTAAGTAAGTCATGAAAATTATTACGCATCAAATATCTAATAGGGCTTTATATTATCTGCGGCATTCTTTCGCCGCTTTTCGCCCTCATCTTCAGTTGTGTAGCCCGCTACACTCCTTCATCTTCGGACAAAAATCGGCTGAAAGCATGCTCTCAGATAATATAAAATAATTTCCACGACTTACTTATTATTTAAAGTTTGTATTTCTGTCATCGGCAATATCCGCCAAATCCCTGATAGGGATCCTGTTTCTGAGGCTATTTGGGCGCATGATTGTGCCGTCTGCTCCAGCGTCCCGTTATTTGCTGATCTCGTCAAGGAGTTCGGAGTAGCGGCTGACGCCGGGGAAAGAGGTCTGCGCATGTACCAGTCTGTGGTCGCGGTCGAAGAACAGGTAGGAGGGGAACCCTGTCAGACCGAAGTTTTCCAACAAGGCGTTGGAAGCATCCTGATTGATGCGTACCTGTTCGCCTCCGATTTTTGCGGCGCGTTTTTTCCATTCGTTGTATTTCGACGATTCGTCGCTGACATACAGAAAAACCAGATCGGTGTCAGCAAGGTAGTGTTTTATCTCTTCTGTCTGTGAAATAGCATTGAGACAAGGTGCGCACCATGTGTTCCACATATCCACAACAACCGGTTTGCCTGCATAATTCGCGTCAAGACATTCTTTCAATTCGAATTGCTGGCCGGTGAGGTCGCGCAGTGATACATCGTCATTTTTCATGGCGAGCATTCGGTCTTTTTATTTACCTTTGCAGATAATCAAAATTATCCTAAATAACCGAATCTAAGTATGAACCGATTATTGTCTGTTATTGTCTGCGGCGGTATCGCTCTCGGGGCTGCCGCGCAATCTTCGCCGTATAAAGGCGTATCGCCTGATGATCTTATTGACGGCGATTATTATCTGTATAATGTGGAGACCGGCCTGTGGCTTGGCGACAATTATACCAATACCCAGCGCTATACATCGCGTGCGGAACTTGGCAAAAGGGGTATTGACGTGGCCATGACGCGTAAGGGGAGCGGCTGGCAACTGGATCCCAAACTGGGGCACAACCATTCGATAAATGCCGGTAACCTTTATATGGATACCGGCGACGCCGTGACGGTATGGAACATATCCAAGGCTGACGGCGATACGGGCAACGGGGTGAAAATCACTTCGGGTGAATATTCGCTTGGAGCAGATGACAGCGGACTGATCACGAACAAGGCCACCGCCGGAGACATATGGCAGATTGTAACCAGAATGGAGCGTATGGCAGTTGATACCGGCAATGCTTCGGAAGGCTCTCCTGCCGATCTTTCCTGGGCTGTCTATGGCGCCACCTTCCCGATTGCCGATGACCGCCGCATGAAGTGGCAGGGGGCATGGGGGAGCAACAGTGTGGGCGGTGACGACCTTTACCATTGCAACCGTGTCTGGGAGATGTGGGGCATCAAATGGATGGAGGTGTACCAGGAGTTGTCGGGGCTTCCCGACGGCAAGTATGCGGTGAGCGCCCAGGCCATATATTCACCGACCCCTAACAGCGAAATCAGTGCCAGCCATCTTGACGCTTTCCATAATGGAAATGAAGTTACCAAGGGGTATGTTTTCGCAGATGATGAGCGTGTGCCGATGGTGAATGTCTATACATTAGTGGCCGACGGTCGCACCGAAAAATACAATACAAAACCGCTTGACAATGGCCAATACATGCCCGACGGGGTGCAGCAGATTGCAAACCATATGTTCGACGGTCGCGGACTGACGGAACAGGCGGTGGTAACCGTCTCCGACGGACGTCTTCGTCTGGGTGTGGGTGTCAACGGAGGCATGGGAAACTCATGGATATTGTTTGACAACTTCAATCTCTTTTATCTCGGTAAGGATGATTCGCAGGCGGGAGAAAGCGAAGAGATCGCAACCATCGCACATGTGGAATACCGCAAAGGCGACAAAGCACATGTGTGCATCACATTCGACGGCACCGAAGACATGGCTTTCGAGCATGGGGTGGCAGGAAATGTGACAGTGAGTGATGCCGGCGGACATGTCGTAGCATACGGAACATCGGTTACCAACTGTTTTGATAATGAATGGCATACTGCAAGTGTGCGCCTCACATTGAACAAAGAACTGCCGGAGGGGGAGTATACGCTTGACATACCTGCCAATTCGCTACTGCTCAAGGAACTTGGCTATGGAGTGTACAGACGTGCCCTGACACACACATTTGACAGCAGCGTGTGCATCGCAGGCGATGGCGACAACGATGACCCGATGGAGGAGCTCTCCGACAACCAGACTTATGCCGATGGCGTGCGCATCGCATGGCGCCACAACAGCCAGCGTTATATCGGAGGAGGAAGCTACGGACGTGTGATAAGGCTGTCGGACGGTACTTATGTGATGGTCTACAGCACCGGAGGCAGCAACATAGGCGGCGATAATTTCATACGCTGGCAGGAAGAGCCTTACGGCGACTGGACTGAGGCTACAGTTTCCATGCCGGGCGATGCATGGCATACCAATAAAAACGCCGAGATATATGAGTTGAAAGACGGAAGGCTTATGTATGCCTGGCTGTACCGCACAAACTACGACAATTCACGAGGGCCTAGCAAGATCATGGCGGCATATTCGTCTGATGGCGGGCACACCTGGGAAGACGAGCAGGTGATCTATACCGCCACGGATACATACGGCTTCGGTGTGTGGGAGCCGGCGATGCTGCAGTTGCCGAGCGGCGAATTGCAGGTCTATTTTGCCAATGAGGCAAGTGCGAACGGCAATTCACAGAACATCTCCATGCGGCGTTCCTTCAACGGTGGCCGCAGCTGGCAACCGGGTACCGAAATTGTCGCTTACCGCAACGGTTCGCGCGACGGCATGCCTGTGCCGGTGTATCTGAAAAACCGCAAAGGGATAGCAGTGGCGATAGAGGATCCCGGATTCATGGGCACGTTCAAACCGATGGTAGTGCATACCGATGCCAACGACAACTGGGCAAGCGGCCAGGTGGACGGAGGAAGTTCACACCGATGGCCGATCTTCGGTTCATCAAGCGACTACCTCTCGTCAGAGGTATATTGCGGACAGCCCTACATCATACAGCTCAACACTGGTGAAACCGTGTATTCCGCCGCTTCGGGTGAGGACCGTAACCCGTCTACATCTGACAACCACGGGCGTATGGCTGTGTATGTGGGCGACAGCAACGCCAAGAATTTCATCGCGCGCTCTTTCCCCTTCCCGTTTGCCACCAATAGCGGTGCGAGAGCTATCTGGAACAGTATCATGCAGTATAACGACTCTACGCTTATGGCTGTGTGCACCGTTGAAGGCAATGTGAGCCAGAGCGGTATATGGACGAGCGAAGGCATAATAATGAGGCCTATCAGCAGCCGCCAGACAGGAAGTGTGCAGGAGTGGGAGAAACTTGATAAGAATATTTTTATCGGATCGGAGTCGCAGGCCGAGGCACGTATCCGCTCAATGTGGGATGACAGCTACCTCTATTTCCGGGTTGAGGTTAAGGATGATTGCGTACGCAATGACGGTAATGCAGACAGCACCGATGGTGTGGAGTTGTTCCTGTCGGCAGGGAAACCGCGTTCATCAGCGAAAACCGGATTGCGTCGTTATCGTGTAGGCTCTGATGGCAGTATAAGCCTGCAATGCGGAAGCGGCACCCGATGGGTGGCGGCAGAACCGGATGGGACCAAGGCGAATGTGTCTGTTGTTGACGATGGATATATGGTGACAGTAGCAATCCCATGGGATGCTTTTGGTGGGAAACCTGCCAAGGAGGAGATGTATTGCTGCTATATGCTCCATAATGCGGATGTTGTAAACGGACGCACGGTTTCCGTGCATGAGACACTTTCCGGAAGTGATGTGGATAAAAATTCAACGTGGATGCGTATGCCGCTCGAACCAGACGCGAGTTCAGGTATATCTGATGTGACAGTTGATTATGACAAAGACAGTGACAGCAGACAGTACAACATTATGGGGCAGCGTGTCGGTGATGATGCAAATGGTGTGATTATCGTGGGTGGCAAAAAAGTGCTGAGAAGGTAATTTGGCTGAGCCAAGAGACTAAAGGTCAATGGCTGGCAGCACCCCTGCTATCTATAAAAAATACTGTGTGTCAAAATTCGCGAATTTTGACACACAGTATTTTTTATAGATTATATAGAATTCTTATGCAGTGTTATTGCTCAAGAAGGAGCAGGAGATTGTTTTGGGCGTCATAGAACCCGATGCCTCCACCTGCAAGTTTGCCATAAGAAACCACTTTGGGAAGAATGGCATTGATGGCTTGCTCCACTTTTGAGTCAGGGCATGCCATGCGTGTGCTTGCCAGGTTGCCGAATTTGAGGCCGTTTGCCGTTGCGGTGAACTCTCCCATCAGATTATTGCAATCTGTGGAACAGCTGAATGAATTGTCGTTGAACGCGAATATGAACGGGGCGCCGGGAAGTGAATCTGTAGCCTCGTTGTTTATTTCAGTCACTTTCCATTCTCCTTTCAGTATGTCGGCAGTGGCAGCCGGTTCGCGGTGACGGAGGAGCACTATTTCTTTGCCTTTTTCGTTTGTAAGCGCGATATCGCCGTTTTTGGTCAGTTCATATCCTTTAACTTGCGAAAGGGCTTTTAGAAGGGCTGTTTCAAGGGTCATGTCCGGGCACATCATCATTGTGGAACCGAGGCGGGAGAGGTCAATCTTGCCGGGTTCGGCTTTTGTATCAAATCCACCTGTGATTGAGTTGCATGAAGCGTTGCCGTAAACTTTTCCTGTGGTTGAGTCGAATCCGAGAAAAGCGTTTTTCTGGTTTTCGGGAGATTCAACTGTTTTGCCGTCTATCGCTGCTATAGACCATTCGCCGTTGAGGTCGGAAATGGTGGCGGTGTTTTTTGTTGACGAACATGAAGCGAGTGCGGCAATAGAAGCTGCACCCAGAAATAATGTCATTAATTTATTCATGAATAACGGTTTTAGTTTGTCTGTATATAAATGCGTGCGCATGGTCATGACCTTTTTTTTAGGTCAAGTGCGCTTACTTGTTATAACGTATGACGCTCCTTGTTTGTTAAGGTTTAATCGGGAGCGAGTTCAGTTTTTATCGTTCTGGAGTGTGTCAAACAGGGTGATAAGGCGTGCCAGATCTTCTTCGTTGTTGAAACTGAACGTTATGGCTCCACGTCCTTTTTTGTCGCAGGAAAATTTCACCGGGGTCTGGAAAGCTGTAGACAGATGTTTTTTCAATATGTCGAAGTCGTGGTTGGCATATGGCTTTTCCTGTTTTGCGGATTGTGCGTTGTCGCTTTTTCCCTGTTGGTATGCTTTTACAAGCTCCTCCACTTTTCGTACGGATAGTCCTTGCCGAAGTATTTCTTTGTATATCTTCAGCTGTACCGAAGGATTGTCTATGGATAGGAGCGCACGGGCATGTCCCATATCCACACGCTTGTCGCGTAGGCCGAGTTGCACTTCGGCGGGGAGTTTGAGAAGACGTAGGAAATTTGCCACTGTCGCACGTTTTTTCCCGATTCGTTCTGACAGGCGTTCTTGTGTGAGGCTATATTGGTCAATCAGCTTTTTGAATGTGAGGGCTATCTCAATCGCGTTGAGATCCTCACGCTGTATGTTCTCAATGAGCGCCATTTCGGTAAGCTCGGAGTCGTTGGCAGTGCGTATGTATGCCGGGACTGATGTCAGTCCGGCAAGTTTTGCGGCACGATACCGGCGTTCGCCTGCTATGATCTGGTAGCTGTCCGGTCCGGTCTTGCGCAGTGACAATGGCTGTATTATGCCAAGCTCACGTATGGATGTGGCGAGTTCGTCAAGGGCTTCTTCGTCGAATGTGGTGCGTGGCTGTCCCGGATTCGGTGATATCTGGTCTAGGCGTATGTCGTTTATTGCCGATGTGCCGCGTGCCGGTGTATCGTCCATGGAGATCAGCGAACCGAGGCCTCGTCCCAATGCATTTCTATGTTGTGACATTGTTTTTTACTTGTATGGATTTGGGTGACTTTCAGTTTTTGTCTATGAGTTCTTTAGCCAGCATCAGATGGGATGTCGCTCCCCTGCTTTCGGGATCGTAAAGCAGGGCGGGCAATCCATGTGAAGGCGCTTCGCTCAAACGTATGTTTCGCGGGATAACGGTGTTGAAAACCATGTCCCCGAAGTGTGTTTTGAGTTCTTCGTATATCTGGTTGGCAAGACGCAGACGCGCGTCATACATAGTCAGCAGGAATCCTTCGATTTCAAGGTCGGGATTAAGTTTTGACTTTATGATGCGTATGGTGTTCAGCAATTTGCTGATACCCTCCAGGGCGAAATACTCTGCCTGTACCGGTATTATGACAGAATTGGCTGCTGTAAGTGCGTTCACGGTTATCAGCCCCAGCGACGGGGAGCAGTCAATAAGGATAAAGTCGTATTTTTGTGCCACGTCGGCAAGCAGCCTGGCCAATACTTTTTCACGGTCCGGCTGGTTTATAAGTTCAAGTTCCGCCCCGGCCAGGTCTATGCGTGATCCGACAAGGTCAAGCCCATCCACGCATGTGGCGACCTGTGAGCCGTCAACAGGGTAACCGTCAACGAGGCATTCGTAAATCGAAGACTGCATCTGGCGCGGGTCAATTCCGTAGCCGGAGGTGGCGTTGGCCTGGGGATCTGCGTCAATGATAAGCACCTTCTTGCCCCGGCTGGCCAGAGAGGCGGCAAGATTGATGGTGGTTGTGGTTTTTCCTACACCCCCCTTTTGGTTTGCTATAGCTATTATCTTACCCATAACACTTTTATAAGGTTTTCTGCAAAGTAAGGGATTTTCAGCCGTATGGGAAAATGCCGTTAAGCCTATTTAAGTTTTTTGTTGATAACTGCACAATAATGTTGATAACTGTGGAACACTTTAACATTTCTCCGTGGAACATTCCGTGTGACAGCCTCCTAAGCTAAAAAAAACGGGTCGCTTTCCAGGTTGTAATCCGGGGAAATTTTGTAACTTTGCGTCAGAATTCCACGCCGTAGGGTGGGGGGATTCAAATAAATATTGGAAAGCGTTATCTGACGCTTTGTTCCGGGCAGAAAGGAATCTCGCAAATTTCTAAAAGTCAAAGTCAGGAATAAGGCAACGGGAAATGCTCTACGGGTATGATTGTATTATGCCAGTATGCCATATGGCTGTAAGCTGAATGGCATGCTGTTGCTGTATTTTCATACGGCGTGGGCTTCTGCGTTGCTCGTCTTGCTTTGATGGGCATATGCGAGAGCCTCTTTCTGCGGGACGGGTAACAGGTACAGATTCCCGCGCTTTTTTATTTCCAACAGTTGATTGTAGGGGAACGCAATCATATCAATACAATATGATTGTAAAAAACAATGCCGGATTTTTCTGTCATGATAACACACGCCGGTTTTATCTGTTTATCTCGATTTTATTGATAGTATCGGCGCATAGTAATAAACCTGTGTTTAGGCGTATATTTTGCATATTCTGAAGAT
>CANRWW010000041.1 GCA_947643665.1 uncultured Porphyromonadaceae bacterium
GACATATTAACTTAAGTTTCAACTACTTCGGTAATTTTTACCGAATCATTGTAATTATATCTGTATATGTTTCTGCTAATATACAACAATTTCACCAAACAAATAGCTTGCTACAATATATAAAAGACGGGCACACCATTCACCGCATGAATTGGTGTGCCCGTTATATGAACAAACTATTTGTCAAAACAAGTTTGGGCAAGTATCAGCACTTACAGTCTATTGCAGACGATATTGATGCAAAAATCTCATCTACCGAACCGCTACCGTGTATAGGGCGGTATATTCCTTCAGCCACATAATAATCGCGTAAGGGAGTTGTAGACTCATGGTAAACTTTAAGCCTGTTTTTGATAGTTTCAAGATTGTCGTCAGCCCTACCGGTCTGCTGCCCGCGCTTTATCATGCGGGCAACCAGTTCCTCTTCGGGCACTTCAAGCCCAATAACATGGTTCAGTGTGAGACCTCGGCGATCAAAAAAGCGCTTCAGAGCCTCAGCTTGCGGGATAGTGCGGGGGAATCCATCCAATATCACACCATCCTTCGCCTTAGGTTCATTATCCAGGATCTCCTCAAGGATCTTTATCATCAATGAATCCGGTATAAGTTGTCCCTGGCTGATATAAATATGGGCGATCTGCCCTATCGGGGTCTTGCGTGCTATATGGTCACGCAACACTTCACCGGTTGAAATATGGTGGAGGCCATATTTCTCAATAATTTTTTCGCTTTGTGTGCCCTTGCCGCTACCAGGAGCACCAAATATTACAATATTCATAAATACATTTTCTGAATTCCGGCTTCAAACCAAGGCCGCATGAAAAGTCCCACGCCGGCAGGGCATGACAACGCCGTCAAGCCAGACCTGCATATGGCAGATCCTACATATTGTTAATTGTCCCTATTGCTAAAACCTTAGCGGTTATAATGAATCAATATCAGCAGAAAGATCAGTCGGCCTGCTCTTTCAGAACATAGATATCCTGCAGGTTGCGTGCCAGACCGTCAAGGTCAAGACCAAAACCTATTATGAACTTAGGAGGTATTGAGAAACCCACATAATCAGGATTCACATCCGTACGGAGGCTTTCAGGCTTGAAAAGCAATGTGGCTATTTTTATCTCAGACGGATTCTCCTGCTGAAGACGCTCCACCAGACGCTGTATGGTTTTGCCTGTGTCCACAATGTCTTCTACCACAATTACCGGACGGTCGCTCACTTTGTCCGTAAGCCCCATTACCTCTTTCACAACACCCGAAGAAGCTGTGCCCTCATAGCTTTTAAGCCTTATAAAAGCTATTTCTGCGTCAGTATCAACATTAAGGAACAGCTCTGAGGCGAAAGGGAAAGCCCCGTTAAGCACACAAAGCAATAAAGGTTTACGGCCTTTATACTCCTTTGTTATCTCTTTACCGAGCTCCCGGATACGCTCCTGAATTCTTTCTCTGGTTATATAGGGCGTGAAAGTCAACCCATTGTATATTACTTCTTCCATGCGTCCAAAAAATATTGTTGCAAAATTAATAATTTTTTCGCTTCAATCTACAACGAAACCCAAATTTTCCTTACATATCTCCCATACGAGGTATGCCATTCAGGCACATATTCCGTTTTATGCCTGGATATAAAACCTTGAAATGCCGTATGACACACCATTACAAAACAACAGTCAACCACCCTTCCGGACCCTTTTTTAAGGAAGTTTACCATCTATAAATTTTCAAAGGATTAGGGAATTGCCTAATTTTGCGGTAAATTATCCTGTCTTGAATGAAATTATTCACCAATGATGAAATAAGGGCAATAGAGCGGTACACCATCGAGCAGGAAGGGATATCGCTGGCAGAGCTTATAGAGCGTGTGGCAGAAGGCGTTACAGACGAAATCTGCGCACGTTGGCGCTCAGACAAGCCCACTATTATATTTGCCGGTCCCGGAAATAACGGAGCCGACGCACTTGCTACAGGCCGGTTGCTTTGCCATCACGGATTCAGGCCTGAGATATACCTGTTCAACATCGGAGGCAACAAACTGTCTGCCGATTGTGCGGCACAACGGGACAGACTTCTGGCAGAACATCCGGAGGTGATATTCACCGAAGTCATAAAATCGTTCAATATGCCCCAGTTGCATGCCAGTTATCTTGTAATTGACGGGTTGTTTGGATCAGGGTTGAGCGAAGAACTCAAAGGCGGATTCAAAGTACTTGTGCAGAACATCAACGACGAAAAAGCAACTGTCGTATCAATAGATCTGCCATCAGGCATGTTCGGCGACTGGAATCCACATATCGTGAACCGCGATACGGTCCACGCCACACTCACACTGGCCATACAGTTTCCGAGACTATGCTTCTTCATACCGGACAACGCTGAACTTATCGGCGAATGGAAAGTAATTGACATAGGTCTGAGCGAACAAGCCATCTCCCAGTCTCCGGTAAACTTCTGCCTTGTGGAAAAACGGGATGTGCGCCACAGGTTGCATTACCGCAAGGAATTCTGTTCAAAGGCCGATTTCGGATCTGCCATACTTTACGCCGGGTCATATGGAATGATGGGAGCCGCTGTACTCGCCGCATCGGGAGCATTGCGTGCCGGCGTCGGCAAACTCACCGTATGCGCTCCAAAATGCGGTTACACAATCATGCAAAGCTCGGTGCCGGAAGCATTATACCACTACAACCGAGGTGAGATGAATATCGTGGACATACGTCCCGAACGCACTTTCAATGCCATTGGAATAGGCCCAGGCATCGGCACCCACGAGCTCACAGTCAAGGCGCTTGAAGATTTCCTTGCCTCAATAAACCAGCCGGTCGTGCTTGACGCAGACGCGCTCAACTGCATCGCGATAAAACCGTCCATGCTGAACACCATACCGGTGTTGAGTATCATGACACCACACGCAGGAGAGTTTGACCGCATGTTCGGGCCACAGGCGTCGGGGGAAGCACGGCTACGCACGGCCATAGAAAAAGCTAAATATTATAATATCTTCATCATACTAAAAGGCCATTACACGGCAATAGTGCGTCCAGACGGTAAAGTTTACTTCAATTCATCAGGCACCCCGGCATTGGCCACACCAGGCAGTGGTGACGTCCTGACCGGAATATTGCTCGCCATGCTGGCACAGGGATATCCGGCTGAACTTGCTTCGATAATAGCAGTTTACATACATGGCCTTGCAGGAGAGACCGCCGCTGTTGACCACGGCGAATATGGCGTGCTTGCCGGAGATGTCGCCGCCAATGTCGGACGGGCGATAAAGGATGTAATGACCCTTAAATAATCATATCCCAGCAACTCATAAAACAATATACAAACGATGAAAACGACCCGCATTATAGCCGCAGCCGCATTGGGCATGCTCTCTCTAAGCGCCTCAGCACAGACTGCACAACGCCTGGCTGCAACCAAGGCAAACGACTATGCACTGGTCTACACATTGCCCACCACCCAGCTTACAGTCACACTTGAAGCAGAAACCACAGTAAAACGGCCGGGGGAATTTTACAAATACGCAAAGAAATATCTTAATATCAACGATCCCATAACCAAAGAAAGCCGGTCGGTCCGCCTTAAAAGCGCCACCATCGGCACACGTGGCATACCGAATGAAGATCAACGATACGCGATACAGTTCAAAACCGGTACTGATCCTTACATGATGCTTACATCCGGCAACATACCTCTGTCCATCAACACTGAGCGCACCATGAAGACCGAGGCACAGACACTACCGGAATCGGTGCCGGCTCCACCCACACCATTGGAGACCGCCGCTGCCCGGCAGGTTGTAAGCGAGGAGATGATGCAGAGCCAGTCAACGGCAAAACGGGCAGAATTGGCGGCCGCGGCACTATTCGCCATACGCCAGACACGTAGCGACCTGATCACCGGACAGGCTGAACAGACCCCGCCCGACGGCAAATCGCTACAACTTATGCTTGACAACCTTGAAGCACAGGAACAGGCGCTTCTGGCCATGTTCGTGGGCACTACTGCCATATCCACGGATGTAGCCACTTTCTCGGTTACTCCCGAGGACAACATAGATCGGATGGTGCTGGCCAGAATATCTCCGATTGACGGGATAATTGATGCATCTGACCTGTCCGGAGATCCCGTTTACCTGAACCTGCAAGTGACACAACGCGGGGAATTACCAGTAAATGAGAAAGGCGTGCAACTCCCGATGCCTAAAAACGGAATAGCTTACTGCATCCCTGGCACCGCCCTGGTGACAGTTACATGCGGAGGTGAGGTATATGCCGAACGAGACGAGGAAATGGCACAGTTCGGAGTCGTTTACGGACTCGCACCAAACTCATTTACAGACCGTAAAGCTCCGATATTTGTAATTTTTGATCCTGCCACAGGCGCAATAGTCACCCAAGGGCCAGCAGAATGAGAACCATGCATACAGAAAATGCAAACAAGCGGAAACGTGTGGCTGTGCTCGGCAGTACCGGATCCATCGGCACACAGACACTTGAGGTAATAGAAGAGTATCCAGACCGATTTGAACCGACACTGCTTGTCGCCGGACAAAAGGTTGACACGCTGATACTTCAAGCAAAAAAATGGCGCCCCAAGATGGCAATCATCGCCAATGAAGACCTCTACTGGAAGCTAAAAGACGCCTTACAACCACTTGGCATAGAAACCGCCGCCGGACAGCAGGCGATAAATGACGCCATGGAGGCAGATTGCTTTGATACAGTGGTTACAGCCACCGTTGGCTATAGCGGACTTGCTCCTACCTTACGGGCAATAAAAGCCGACAAGGAGATCGCTTTAGCCAACAAAGAGACACTGGTCGTAGCAGGCGAACTGGTAACGGAAGCACTCGCCCGTTCCCGATCTAAAATGTATCCTGTGGACTCGGAGCACTCGGCTATAGCACAATGCCTCTCAGGCGAGGATCCGGAGAGTGTCCGGCAACTGCTTATAACCGCTTCGGGCGGCCCTTTCAGATGCCTTGACACCGAAGAACTGGGAAAGGTCACAGTAAAGGACGCGCTGCGGCACCCCAATTGGGCGATGGGCGCCAAAATAACCATAGATTCCGCCACTATGCTCAACAAGTCATTCGAGATAATAGAGGCGAAATGGCTTTTCGGCATAGCTCCTGACCGTATCAGCGCATTGGTTCATCCGCAATCTATCGTGCACTCCATGGTTGAATTTGTGGATGGTTCAGTAAAAGCACAGCTCGGAGTACCCGATATGAGGCTTCCCATAAGATATGCCCTTGGAGAAGCGTCACGCTTGCCGACCTCAGACAACCCGCTTACATTAAACCGTATGTCGCATCTTACATTTGAAGAACCGGATGCAATACGTTTTCCCGCCATTAAACTAGGACATTATGCACTCCGCAAAGGTGGCAATACGGCATGTGTGATAAATGCGGCAAACGAGATCGCGGTAGCAGCATTCCTGCACGAACAGATCAGTTTCACACGCATATATCCGCTGATAATGGAGACACTGGAAGCTATACCATATGTGGCAAAGCCTACCTTGGAGGATTATATCGCCACAAATGCCGCGGCACGCGAACATGCCTGCCGCCTGGTTGCCGCCATAAGATAAAAATTAAAAAACGACAAAAAACAATACGGGCAACTGCGATATTATTAAGGGCTGTCACAGTTGCCAACAAACACGATAATAAAATCCAATGGAATCATTCCTTATAAAAGCCGCGCAACTTGTAACTGCATTATCGCTTCTGGTAATCATCCACGAGCTTGGGCATTTCATGTGGGCACGCATTTTCAAAATCAGGGTAGAAAAATTCTATCTGTTTTTCAACCCATGGTTCTCACTGTTCAAATGGAAACCAAAAAACAGCGAGACAACCTATGGCATAGGATGGCTGCCGCTGGGAGGCTATGTGAAGATCTCCGGAATGATAGACGAATCCATGGACAAGGAGCAGATGGCACAGGAGCCTAAGCCTTGGGAGTTCAGGAGCAAGCCCGCATGGCAACGGCTGCTGGTGATGACCGGTGGAGTGCTCAACAACTTTATCCTTGCATTTATCATATACACCGGCATAGCCTGGTATTGGGGGGAGAAAACAATACCGTTCCAGAATGCATACGAAGGTATGGACTTCACTCCGGCAGCCCAGGCACTCGGATTCCGCAATGGCGACATTCTGCTTGAGGCAGACGGCAAACTGATTGATGCCCGTAGCCGTTCAGCACTGTTTGGCATGCTGGAATCAAGGCAGGTTACAGTATTACGCAACCACCATGACACAGTAACCATTACCTTGCCGAAGGATGCAGTAATGAAACTCCCTCAGGACGAGCAATTCATGGCTTTCCGTGTTCCGGTATTCGTAAAACAGATAATGCCCGGCGAGCCTGCCGCCAAAGCAGGCATGGAAGTAGGTGACCGCATAATTGCTGTCGGTGACAGTCTTACACCGGCGTATACGGAACTGGTTCCGGCCCTTCTGGCATATGCCGGAAAAGAAACCCCGATAAAGGTACAGCGCGGCAACGAAACAATAACCGTGACCGCAACACCGACAGAAGGGGGCAAACTCGGATTCGGACTCAAGCCTGACGAAATATTCGAGTGGTACACAACCGACTACAACCTGCTGGAAGCGGTTCCTAAAGGTATGTCCACAGGCACAAACATGCTTGTGACATACGTAGGCTCAATGAAGCACCTGTTCAGCAAAGAAGGAGCCGAACAGATCGGAGGTTTCGGAGCGATAGGATCGCTGTTCCCCCCGAAATGGGAATGGCGCACATTCTGGGAAATGACCGCATTCCTGAGCATAATACTCGGTTTCATGAACATCATACCCATTCCCGCACTTGATGGCGGCCATGTCATGTTCCTGCCGTGGGAAGTCGTCACACGCCGCAAACCTTCGGAAAAATTTCTTGAATATGCACAGACTGCCGGAATGTTCTTTTTGCTGGCACTCCTTGTGTATGCCAATTCCAACGATATCTACCGCTTCCTTATCAAATAAACAGCCTGCTATATGTCACTTAAAGATATACGATTAAAACGTGGTAAAGAAGAGTCGCTTGACAGATTCCACCCATGGGTGTTTTCAGGAGCGTTAGCCGAACCGCTTCCGTCCGGACTTGAAGAAGGTGAGACAGTGACCGTGCACACCCACGACGGACGTCTGGTTGGCACCGGCCATTTCCAGATCGGAAGTATCGCCGTGCGCATACTTGAATTCGGCGCCGGGGAGATCGCACCGGATTTCTATCTTGAACGCCTGAAAGACGCGCTTGCCCTACGCAAGGCTCTCGGCCTGGCACGCGAAGACAATAATGCATATCGTCTCGTGCACGGGGAGGGGGATTTCCTGCCAGGACTTGTAATTGACATATACGGCCCTACCGCCGTAGTACAGGCCCATTCTCCCGGGATGCATTTTGCACGCCACGACGTGGCACGCGCCATAACGGAACTTCCAGACCTCGGTGTGCGCAACGTATATTATAAATCAGAGACCACGCTCCCTTACAAAGCACATCTTGACCCGCAAAACACATACCTTGTAGGGGATTTCGAGACATCCGTAGCCACAGAGAACTCCCTGCAATTCAACATAGACTGGTTGCGGGGCCAGAAGACCGGATTTTTCCTTGACCAACGCGACAACCGCGAACTATTGCGCCGCTATAGCCATGGACGCCGCGTACTCAACATGTTCTGCTACACCGGAGGATTCTCGGTATATGCCCTCAAAGGGGAGGCCGCATCGGTACATTCCGTTGACAGTTCGGAAAAAGCCATCACACTCACAGATGCCAATGTAAAGCTCAACTTCCCAGATACCGACAGACACCGCTCCTATGCCGAAGACGCATTCAAATTCCTGGATAATATGGAAAAAGGAGCATACGACCTCATCATCCTTGATCCGCCGGCATTTGCCAAACACAGGAGCGCCCTGCGCAATGCCCTGAGAGGTTACCAGAAACTGAACGTGAAGGCTTTTGAAAAAATAGCTCCCGGCGGCATCGTCTTCACATTCTCCTGCTCACAGGCTGTAAGCCGCGAACAGTTCAGGCTGGCAGTTTTTTCAGCTGCCGCACAGAGCCGCCGACGCATACGCATACTGCACCAGCTCACCCAACCGGCAGATCATCCGGTAAACATCTACCATCCGGAAGGAGAATATCTGAAAGGGCTGGTATTGTATGTGGAGTAACAGGTGGCCTTACCTTTGGGATCCACACCATAAAATCAAAACAGTTATATAAACGACACCGATCATGACAAAACGAATAATAGCGGCCGCCATATGCGCCGCCGCCATAACATCATCAGCAATGGCAAATAATCTTGATCCGAAAAACCCTTCCGGCACAATCGTGGACCGTTTCGCAGACATAGAAGTCCTACGGTACACCGTTCCCGGATTCAACGAACTTTCGCTTGACCGCAAACTGTTCATATATTACCTGACGGAAGCCGCACTGGCCGGCCGCGACATACTCTGGGACCAGAACGGCAAATACAATCTTGCCCTGAGACAGATCGCAGAGGGGATATACCGCAATTATGACGGCAATCGCGACGACAAAAATTTCAAGGCCTTTGAGACATATCTGAAGCAGATCGAATTCGGCAACGGCGCATATCACCATTACAGCACAGATAAATTTACACCATCATTCAGCCAAAAATGGTTTGAAGGGCAACTTCTCAACCTGATGAAAAAGCAGCCCGAACTTGCCAAAAACATATCTCCCGAAGAAGCACGCATGGTGACACGGCTTATCTTCGACCCTGATTTCATGCCTAAACGCGTCAATCAGGCAGAAGGGGCAGATCTCATCCTCACTTCAGCAAACAACTTGTATGAAGGTGTTACACAAAAAGAGGTTGAAGATTATTTCAACGCAAAAAAGAACCCCAACGACAAAACACCCATCTCCTATGGACTCAATACAAAAGTTGTGAAAGAGAATGGGAAGGTCAAAGAACTCCCATACAAAATAGGGGGACTCTACTCGCCGGCAATAGAGCGCATCGTGGAAAACCTCAACAAAGCGCTCCCCTATGCCGAGACACCCAAACAACGTGAAAGCATAATTGAACTGATAAAATATTACACTACAGGAGACCTGCGGTCTTTCGACACTTATTCGATCCTTTGGACAGAGGATACGACACCTGTGGTAGACTTCATAAACGGCTTTATAGAAAGCTACGGCGATCCCCTCGGCATGACCGGAGCATGGGAATCAATCGTCAATTTCAAAAATGCCAAAGCATCAGAACGCACCGAGACAATCTCAAATGCAGCCCAATGGTTTGAAGACCGGTCGCCGGTAGATCCCCGTTTCCGTAAACCGGAAGTAAAAGGCGTGAGTGCAAAGGTGATCAATGCTGCTATCCTCGCAGGCGACGCATACCCCTCGACCCCGATAGGCATAAACCTTCCTAACGCCAACTGGATACGCGCATCACACGGATCAAAATCGGTAACCATAGAGAACATAACACAGGCCTACGATGACGCATCGCACGGCAACGGCTTCAATGAGGAATTCGTAATAGACCAACCCACACGTGACCTCCTTGACAAATACCTGTTCATCACCGACAACCTGCATACCGACCTGCATGAATGCCTGGGACACGGTTCCGGTCGTTTATTGCCTGGAGTTGATCCCGACGCCTTGAAGGCTCATGGCTCCACATTGGAGGAAACACGCGCCGATCTTTTCGCGCTATATTATCTGGCAGACCCGCACCTTATTGAACTTGGACTGCTTGACAATCCGGATGCCTATAAAGCGGAATACTACAAATACATGCTCAACGGCCTGATGACACAACTGATGCGCATCGAACCCGGAAAGGATGTGGAAGAGGCACACATGCGCAACCGCAAACTGATTGCCGAATGGGCACTTGAGCATGGGAAGAAAGACAATGTGGTGGAACTTGTCAAGAAAAACGGCAAAACATATGTGAAGATCAATGACTACCGCCGTCTGCGCGAACTTTTCGGCGAACTTCTTGCCGAGATACAACGTATAAAGAGCGAAGGAGATTATGCGGCAGGTGCCAAACTTGTGGAACAGTATGCTGTAAAAGTAGATCCGCAACTCCATCGCGAAGTACTTGACCGTTATGCAAAACTAAGCATCGCCCCATACAAAGGTTTTGTAAATCCGGTATATACCCCTGTGCTTGATGACAAAGGACGCATTACCGACATAGATGTGACCTATGAAGAGGGATATCTGCCACAGATGTTCCGCTATTCCGACAATTATTCTCCCCTAACCCGTAAATAAAAAGACCAATTGGGCAACGTAAAGATAGAACCGAGCTGGAAAGAAGCGCTTTCCGGCGAATGGGACCAGCCTTACTTCGGTGCGCTCACTTCGTTTGTAAGCGAGCGCTACCGCAGTGGCAGGGTATATCCCCCCGGAAGCCGGATATTCGCGGCATTTGACGCATGTCCTTTCGAAGATGTGAAAATAGTGATACTCGGACAAGATCCATATCATGGTCCCGGACAGGCGAACGGCCTCTGTTTCTCGGTAAATCCGGGGATACAGATGCCACCGTCTCTTATCAACATATTCAAGGAGGTGCATGACGACACAGGCGCACCGATACCGCAGGATGGCGACCTTTCACGATGGGCGCGGCAAGGAGTGTTGCTGCTTAACGCGACACTGACTGTGGACGAGCACCATGCCGGATCACACCAGGGACACGGATGGGAAACATTCACCGACCATGTTATCTCCACCATATCGCAGAAACTTGACAATGTGGTGTTCATACTCTGGGGAAGTTATGCCCGAAGCAAAAGCGCGCTTATAGACCGCGACAGACACCTGGTGCTCACCTCGGCTCATCCGTCACCGTTGTCGGCCTACCGTGGTTTCTTCGGAAACCATCATTTCTCCCTTGCCAACGATTATCTTGCCAAGCATGGGAAAGCCCCCATACAATGGTGATAAACCAGCGCACGGATCTGCCAAATATCCAGCACAAGACACAAATGCATGAATTTTCGAATATAAAATATTTCCTGGCGATTTTGACGGCCGTAATATTCAATGCCAAAAGCTACGGTTCGCCAAACAATACAATGACGGGGATATTCAATGAAGATTTCCGCACGCTCACCACGGAGGTCAGCGGTGACCGGCTCGCTCCCCCAGTAATCACAATTGATAGCGGAGACTACCTTACCGTAGGCTTCGATGCCTTACGCGAAGAGCGCGACTATCTGCGTTATTCCATATATCATTGTGATGCTGACTGGCGCCTGTCAGACGTTGTGGATGCCGAAGTATTCGATGGATTCAACTATGCCGATGTGACAGATTACAAATTCTCACGAGGAACCGCAGTACATTATGTGCACTACAGCATAACGGTGCCAAACGATGAATTCCAATTCAGGCTCTCCGGAAACTACCTGTTGCGCGTATATCCTGAAAACGAACCCGAAGACATACTCCTCCAAGTGAGATTCATGGTATCTGAAGGAACCGCCCATATCACCGGCGACGTCACCTCACGCACAGACACCGATTACAACGGACACCACCAACAACTCAATCTCAATGTAGACCTGAACCGTTATCCGGTGCGCGACATATTCAATGACCTAAAACTGGTAGTGACACAAAACGGCCGAACAGACAATATGGCGACCATTACGCATCCGTCGCGTGTAAAAGGAAGTTCTGCCATTTACGAGCATATTCCGGAACTGATATTCAAAGGCGGAAACGAATACCGCCGTATGGAGACCGTGCAACTCACCTATCCCGGAATGGGCGTTGAAGAGATCGAATTCCACGAACCCTATTACCATCATATTCTCGCCGTAGCCGAACCACGCCATGCAAAACCGTATTATTTCGACAGCACCCAGCATGGCCGCTTCTTCATCAGGGAATACAATTCACAGGAATCGGACACCGAAGCCGATTACTCTGTAGTGCATTTCACACTAAAAATGCTCCCCCTGCTTGAAGCAGACGTATATATTGACGGAGATCTCACTTACCGCCATTTCGACGATTCATCAAAGATGAAATATGATGAAGAAGCCGGGGTATACCACAAAGCCATGCTCCTCAAACAAGGAGCCTACAATTACCAGTACGTGGCACTCCCCCATTCAAAAAAAGGGACAGCCGCACGCACGGCAGACGTGGAAGGAGACTTCTACCAGACCGTAAACGAATACCAGGCAGCAATCTATTACCGCGCCCCAGGCGAGCGGTATGACCGCCTGCTCGGTTTCACCCTGCTCTACTCCGGCAGATAAAGCGACATGCAGAGATACATCTAAATCCGGCAAACGTGTATCAACCATTATTTAAATTTTAGCGGATAACAATAGTTTATTTATTGCTTTTTGGCTGCATCCTATATCTTTGTGCAGGATGGGTTGGAACATCAGGAAATTCCCTGATCAAGATTCCTCTGTCTAGCATTTCCGGAATAATACTTCTTGATATATATATTGGTGTTTTTCCAACATGACGAGCCATATCCGCACTTTTACGCCATATCGTACAATATCGTTTAAGTTCCTCTATTACAACATCTTTATTTCTACGAGCTTTATCCTTAGCTTTATCCTTAGCTTTATCCTTAGCTTTATCCTTAGCTTTATCCTTAGCTTTATCCTCGATATCGGAAATGCAAGATGTTAATTTATAATGTGTACCACGCCCGATACCCTCAGATATCAGGTAACCATCACGACAAAGCCCCTGCAACATTCTGGTTATATCGGTACGGTGAGCATCAATAACATATTGGAGTTTTTCATTCGTCAGATCTTCATTTAAAGCTAGCGACAAAATAATCAATGCATTATGATCCAACTTATGGATTGTTGTACCAAATCTCATTTTCAATTCTGCTTTAATTTTGTCTGACAATATGGACTCTAATGGTAAAATAAGCTCTACTTTATCTGGTCTGTCAGTTTCTACAATATAAGGAGTCCTGAAATTTTCATCTTGCCAGCCATGCAGAATTACATCTCCACCACTTCCAGCCTGATCACCTGCTCCAAGCAAAGAAAACATAACTTGTAACGACTGATTTCTACATACAGATTGACCCCCAGCAAAAAATTGTCGTTGGCTTACCAGCATAGTACCCGGATTGGAAAACACAATCTCATTTGGGAATCTTTTAATTACAATTCTTGTATTTGAGCCATATGCCGCATGAATAATGGTATTGACCAATGCCTCACGTATTGATTTATGAGCAGGCTTCTGATCAATCCTTGTGCTGCCTTCAAGCCTGAAAGGTGCATCAATCACATTTTGTAACCGAGGAAAAACCCGATAAAAGAACTGAAAAAGATTACCTTCCCAGGATCCATCTGAAAATATACGATGGCTCCAGCGCTCACTTGTATCAGTATACTCACGATAATCAACACCATAATTAGGCATCCCATCAACATCTCGGATTGAACTCCATTTACCAAACATCAGCAAGCCAGCAACAGTAAGTCCTTCTTTCCTTGTTCGCCTGTCAACACGATAACCACCTAATTTTAATAGTAACTGCCTATTATCAAGCCCTAGCCACACATGATCCGGATTCGCAACAGCCATTCTCCGACGATATTGACTCATAGTCTCCAAATCAATGTCATCCATACCAAAATTTTCCAATAATCTGCTATCAGCAGGTACCTCAATATTTGCATCAGCAAACATTTGCCTTACCTCTGAAGGAGTACACCTGTAATCTCCCTCATGCCCACGCCTGAAGGTTCCTGTCAAAGGGTCTTTACCAACATAAACAGGTCTGTCAGTAATCGGTGCGCGTGGAATATTGAAAAGAATGATATTATCATCACCATATTTCTCAACTTTGACATCGTCATTTGACAGCAGACATAAATTTATACAATCTTTACTTCGGACTTGTTTCCAGAATGTTTTAATTAAGCTATCAGTCAAGACATTGTCTATAGGATCAATATTATATATATTATGTTTTTCTTTGACACCGAAAACGATTAAGCCACCATTTGTATTGGCAAATGCCGAATAAGTCTCCCAGAAACTTCCAGGAAAACCTCCATGAGCATATTTAAATTCCACTTCAACACTTTCTTGTGAGGAAAGCAAATCGTCAAGATATTCTTTTAATTCTTTCATATACCAAAGTTATGAAATTATTTTTTTCATAACGCCATATACTTACTTTTATCCAGTACAATATTGATCTTTAACTTATGCAATATACATTAAAGTGTGGGCACAATCAGCCTGTACCCACACTCTAATATGTATTTTAACTTATGGCTTTCAGGTTTGGGAATGAGGCTACATGGCAAAGACATTGAAGCCTCCATCTACGACGGCAACTGTGCCGGTGACGAACGAGGATGCGTCGCTTATGAGGTAATGGATGGTGCCACACAACTCTTCAGGGCGACCGAACCGCTTGAACGGTGTCTGGCGGATCACATCGGCTCCACGCGAAGTAAGTGTACCGTCGGGGTTGGTGAGCAGTGAGCGGTTCTGATTTGTGAGGAAGAAGCCTGGAGCTATGGCATTGACACGTATGCCGGATGTGAATTTGGCTGCCACCTCATTGGCCATGAAAGCAGTGAAATTGCTGATTCCTGCTTTTGCAGCGGCATAACCAAGCACACGGGTAAGGGGACGGAAAGCTGCCATTGAAGAGAAGTTTACAATAGAGCCTTTGCCAGCTTCTACCATTGGACGAAGAAAAATGCGTGTGGGAATTACCGTGCCGGTGAGATTAAGGTCAAGTACTTTCTGAAAATCTTCTACCTTGAGATCGAATATATCGCCGTCAGGTGCGATGGTGGCACCAGGCATGTTGCCCCCGGCTGCATTAAGAAGAGCATCAACACGGGAAAAACGGGCAATAACAGTGTCACAGGCTTTTTGCACCGAAGCCTCATCCATAACATCCGTGGCCACGAAAACGGCCTCTCCACCTTTGTCTGCTATTTCTGCCACAAGGCGATCCCCCTCTGCCTGGCGCCGGCCGAGAATGGCAACTTTTGCTCCCTCGGCAGCGAGATATGACGCAATACAACTGCCTAATACTCCTGTTCCTCCAGTAATTACTACTACTTTATCCCTGACTGAAAAAAGTTCGTTCATGGTTTACAATTTCTTTAGATTCTGTTTTCTTGTATTTCCCTGGCGACGGTGGCCATTATGCCTTCCACCTGTCCTAGGGCGAGCATGCGCCCATGGAATGAGTATCCAGCATTGTACCCCTGTTTCTCGTCGCCCAGCATCTGGCGCGCATGATCCACGCGCATAGGCAGCCCAGGCTTGATGGTCTCGAAGATACGCACCAGCGATATTATGTCGGCACGACCTGCAAGGTGGGATGCCTCACGGAAATCCCCGTTCGGAAGCACCTCGCAACTGCGCAAGTGTATGAACCATGTGCGTGAGGCGTATTTGCGTGCGAGAGCCGGCACGTCGTTGTGCGAACCGGCACTGAGCGAACCGGCACAGAATGTGAGACCGTTGTGCTCGTCGGGCACAGCATCAAGAAACCACTCTATATCCTCGTCGCATGTGACAATACGGGGCAATCCGAAAACCGGCATCGGTGGATCGTCGGGATGGACACACATGTTGACCCCATACTGGCGGCATACCGGCATTATAGCCTCAAGGAAATATTTCATATTGGCGCGAAGAGTCTCCTTGTCCACACCGTCATAAAGCCGCAACAGTGCCTTGAATTTTTCTACAGGGTTAAGCTCCCCTTCTGAAAAGTTGCCGTTTACAAATCCTTGCGTTTTTATTACGATGTTCTCTACAAGCGAGTTTTCTTTTTCAGGTGTCATTGTCGCCGCAAGACGCTCCATCCGGTCAAGCGTCTCGCTATCCCAGTCTGCGGCGGCACCAGGCCTTTTGAGTATGCATATGTCAAAATAAGCGAACTCTGCCCGATTGAAGTATAGATTGGTAGTACCGTCGGGATTAGGACTTTCCAGATCGGTGCGCGCCCAATCAAGAACAGGCATAAAATTATAACATACGGTCTTTATCCCAGCTTTTCCGAGATTTGCAAGGCTTACCTTATAGTTCTCTATAAGGGTGTCACGCTCAGAACCGGCATATTTGATGGCTTCCGATACAGGAAGGCTTTCCACGACGCTCCATCTCATGCCATGTGACTCAATGAGCGATTTCATTTTTTCTATTTCATCAAGCGGCCATATTTCTCCGTTAGGTATATGATGCAGAGCCGTGACAATCCCTTCCACCCCTATCTGCCGAAGCATCGGCAGGGTTATTTTGTCATTGGGTCCAAACCATCTCCAAGTTTTTTCCATATGTAAATCTGAGATCTAAATTCAAGTATGCAAATGTACTCAAAAATTACGATTCACACCCGTGGACAGAGCCGGTTTTATCCTAAAGATCTTTGGCACGCGCCTTTTTCACATTGCGGCTTACATAGTTGGTAAGATATACTGTGAAGAGGGGAAATATTATCATTCCGCATATAGGCAGCAATACGGCAATGATCTTTCCTGCTACCGTGACAGGAGAGATGTAACAACCTACGGTAGTAAGATTCATGGCGCTCCACCATAGAGCCGTCCAGTAGCCCTGCACATCGGGATTCAATCCGGCCTCCTGTTGGAAAAAGATCAGGGAGCAGAAATACGTAACCATCAGCATGATGGAAATATAAGACATGAAAAGACTGGTAATAGCATTGGTGGAAAGGTATCCTATGACAATCGACACTGCCAGGGCACCCCGCGCCAATGGTATAAAACGCACAAAATAGATGGCATCGTGGCTGAGGTGTATGTCCAGCAGATTGATAATATTGAGATATGGGACAGACAACAGCAAAAAGACGATACGATGCCTGAAAAGCCTCCATTTATCCTTCGCGAATCCCAACTCCACAAAAAAATCAAGTATGAAAAATACACATACCCAAAATTGGAATTTCATATATGCCCCGTTTCTGAGAAATTTCACCTGGTAGAACGTATCAATGGAGATCCATACAATAAGTACCACCGACAGCAATAGAACGATAAAATTCATCACACGCCTCAGATAACGACCTACACGGTCACCGGATGTACCAGGTTCTTGTGATGACTTTTGCGAAGATGCGGACATGTGAGTGAATTTATGAGATTTTATAATTTTGATCAATGCACGTTAAACAACTGCGTTCGTGCAATTTTTAATGTGGCATCCTCCCCCCTATATATAATACACCGCCGGCAATAATAAAGTTGACACAAACCTTCACCTTGCGGAAACAACGGCATTCCATCAAAGAACGAACACCCTGTCTGACTTTCCACACCTTATTGCACAATTAAAAAAATAGTCATACCTTTGCACGAAGAAAACTCAAGCTACTGCAAAAGATACGGACTCCAAACTTATACAAGGAAGCATCCCGATCAATTGGAATAGCTTGAAAAATGTTGAGATCAACTCCAACAAGGAACGAATCCCATCTCACCGACAAAGACTGCCGGTAGCATACCACAAGAGCTACAAACCAAAAATTTGCAGCTTTTTTTATGCCCCAAAGCATGGCACACATTACACAAAAACAGGGATTCAAAATACATTTTTTCAAAAGAAGGGCTTATATCAAAATCAGACAGCTACAAAATTACATGTCAGACTTTGAGGGATGCTATAAAAAGGGAAACTGGTAATAAATTCTTAAGGACGATTCTATAATTTATATTAATGGATTACAGGATTATACTGCTTATTGTGTCTATATTCTTCTACAACGCATCAATTGCAGAAGAAATATCGGAAAAAGACGCCGCGGACATGCGTGTCTATTTCCGGCAAGGCAGTTCTATTCTGGAGCCTGGATATAAAAAACAACGCCACAGTTTTAAACCTGCAATCATCTCAAATAAGCGAACTGCAAGCTGATACCATATTATATCCGCGACAAATACGCATCTACGCAAGCGCTTCACCGGAAGGAACCGGCAGACTGAACAGAGAACTTTCCCATTTAAGGGCAAACAGGATTGCTGATTACCTGCGGAGCAGTCTTTCGCTTCCTGATTCACTCATCCATATCCATTCACACGGAGTTGACTGGGAAAGCCTCAAACAACTGGCAACAATATATGACACACCTTATAAAAGCGAAGTCCTAGATATTTTACATCATATGCCGGAGCACACCCACTGCGACGATACAGCTATGTACAAACATGAGCTGGAAACGCTACGCGACGGGGAACCGTACCGGTATATGTATGAATACCTGTTTCCTGAACTGCGAGTCGCAGAAACACATATCGTTGTAAATATAAACCGGTTACACAGCCCGGCATCTCCATGCAGCAAAAATATCAAATGCATATCCGATACTTTGGGCATTTCTTTCAGCCAGAATAAAGCAGCGGCGGCAAATACAACAATGCCATCGCATAGGGCTTTCAACATGTCCTTGAAAAACAACATGCTATATGACGCAGTTCTTGTCCCGAACATCGGTGTTGAATTCCATATAGGCAAAGGATGGTCCGTCGGGGGCAACTGGATGTATGCATGGTGGAAAAACGGCAACCGCCACCATTATTGGCGCATATATGGAGGCGAACTTGGCATACGCAAATATTTCGGACGGCAAGCATCCGAAAAACCGCTTACAGGACACCATCTCGGGCTTTACGGCCAAGTACTGACATACGATTTTGAATTTGGCGGCACCGGCTATATGGCCGGAGTTCCAGGCGGGACATTGTTTGACAAAGCAAATTACGCTGCCGGCATAGAATACGGTTATTCCCTGCCTATCAGCCGAAAACTCAATATTGATTTTTCACTTGGGGTAGGATACATGGGTGGACTATATTATGAATACCGCCCGATAGACGGATGCGATGTATGGCAAAGCACCAGGCAAGGCCGATGGTTCGGACCTACGAAAGCGGAAATTTCACTGATATGGCTCATTGGAAGTGGCACTACCGGTAAAGGGAAAGGAGGAACACGATGAAAAAACAGGTTTCCATCTATACGCTCTGCATCCTACTGCTTCTGTCCCTGACCGGATGCGAACACAAAGAGCTATGTTTCAGCCATCCCCATACGGCAATGCTTGATGTTGATTTCAACTGGGACAGGGCTACCGACGCATCGCCAAGATCCATGTCGCTTTACTTGTTCCCCAAAAATGGCGGCCGTCCATTACGCTATGAATTCAGCGGCTGCAAAGGAGGGAAAATCCGTGTGGCAGCCGGCCGATATGACGCCCTGTGCCTGAACAGCGATACGGAAGGCATATATTACCTCAACACTGAAAAAATAACCTCATTCGAGGTTACCACCCGGTCCACACAATTATTGTCAGAGCAATCTTTCCATAACATCCCTGAGGCAAACGTGCCCCGCGTTGAAGGGAAAGAGGATGAACGTGTGGCTCTGGCTCCAGATTTGCTGTGGAGCGACAATGTTTACGATATAGAAGTAAGCGCGTCAGACGACAACCGGCTGACACTATATCCGGAAATATCAATGCATATATGCACAATTGAAATCCGTAACGCAGACAATCTGAAATATGTCTCAGGCATAAGCGCCTCCATCTCCACTATGGCAGGAGGCGTATTGGTCGGGCATGGGCACGACGTACTTTCAGAAGAGCGTGTGACCATACCGTTTGAGGCAGATATATCACCGGACAAAACCACAATCACCGGACGCCTCCAGAGTTTCGGGCATTGCCCTACCGACCTTAACAGCCACAAAATGGTCATTTACGCCATACTGGCAGACGGCAGCAAATGGTATTATACATATGATGTAACAGAGCAGTTCCATACCGCTCCCGACCCGCACCGGGTGCATATACTGCTGGACAAACTGCCAATTCCACACCCCATCGTAGATGGAGGAGGCTTCAATCCCTCTGTTGACGAGTGGGAAGAGATAAACACTGATATTGACATGTAAACAATAAATTACAACCAATATATTCAACTACTTTATTTTATTAACGTGAGTTCGATATAACAATTCTGCTGTCCAACAATAAAACAATCAGCC
>CANRWW010000042.1 GCA_947643665.1 uncultured Porphyromonadaceae bacterium
ACATATTAACTTAAGTTTCAACTACTTCGGTAATTTTTACCGAATCATTGTATATATAACCATCTATAAATTTCTACAATGAACAAGATTACACTGCTATTTATAGCAATCGTTACATTATTTGGCACTCCTGCCTCAGCCAATCCTGACATTACAGATCTTCTGAAAGGAGCTGCGGCAAGTTTGTCAGGAGGAAAAGGTTCTGATGACACAAACAATGGTGTTTTATCTGGTCTCCAGGGTCTTGTAGAAGGCCTTATATCAAAAAGCAATCTTACAGAAGCAGACCTGGTAGGCAATTACAAATATTCTGCTCCCGCCGTTGCTTTCCAGAGCGACAATTTATTAAAGAAAGCCGGAGGTTCCGCAGCTGCAGGTGTCATCACAGCCAAAATAGCTCCATATTACGAAAAAGTTGGAATCACCAGCCTCACAGCTACATTCAACGAAGACAAGACCTTCCTGTTTACAATCAAAAAGGTTAAGTTGAGCGGAACATTCGAGAAAGATCCAGACTCTGAAACCGGAGACTTCATTTTCAAATTCAACGTCGGTGGCAAAATCCCACTTGGCCAATTCAAAAGCCACGTGGAAAAGGTCGGAAGCAAACTTACCATTACTTTCGATGCATCAAAGTTGATAACTCTTGTAAACACCATCGCTTCTGTCAGCGGCCAGAAAACCCTTCAAGGGGTAGCGTCTATGCTTAATTCTTATGATGGCCTTAACTGCGGTTTCGAATTGGCACCGATAAAATGACCTATAATTAAGACTACAAATCTGAATGGGATTTAAACATCGTATGTTTAATAAATTGAGACATCAGTGGCAGATAGTGCAACACGGCTATCTGCGGCTGATGGCTCATTTTTTACGTGTATTAAACCTCATATCAAGGTGGCTTAATATAATCACGACAATCGCATCAGTCATTTGCCTGACTGCGCTGATAATCTATGGAGGTTTTGACCATGCGCCACAAGATGTAAAATTTATTTTCCGTATGCTGCGGACATGCCACATAACTTTCATTGTCAATGTGCTGTTCAACTTCATACTGATTCCGAAACAAACATTCAGGCAGGCCAGAATCATAAAGTGGGTTATGGACGGAGCCATCCTGATAAGTTTATTGCCACTCGCATATCCTCATCCGGAGCATCCATGGATCCCCATTCTTGAAAAAATACTTTACAGCCAGGGATTCCTGGTGTCTGTTCTTGCTTCATATTCCGCAATGGAGCTATCTTATGGTATCATAGCTGCGATTGGGAAACGCACCAATCCATCACTACTGCTTTCCGCAAGTTTCCTGTTCCTTATCATAATCGGTTCCTTGGTGCTGATGATGCCCAGATGCACTATCAATGGGATATCATACATAGACTCACTGTTTGTTGCAACATCTGCCGTATGCATAACAGGACTGACAACCGTAGATGTATCGCAGACATTCACCCCCACAGGTCTGCTTGTACTGGCGGTCCTTATTCAAGCAGGTGGCCTCGGAGTAATGACATTCACTAGTTTTTTCGCACTGTTTTTCAGCGGAAACACATCCATCTACAGCCAGCTTATGGTAAAGGACATGGTCTATTCCAAAACATTCAATGCCCTCATACCAACCTTGATTTACATACTTGGTTTCACAATCATAATAGAGGCAGCTGGTGCAGTTGCCATATTCCTATGTGTACACGGCACTTTGGGAATACCATTGAAAGATGAGATGATTTTTGCTGCATTTCATTCACTGTCTGCTTTTTGTAACGCAGGATTTTCAAATATTGAAGGCGGACTATCAAATCCATTGATTTTATATTCGAACCAATCCGTTTTCATTGTCATCAGTGTACTGATCTTTGCTGGCGGCATAGGTTTTCCCATACTTGTCAACTTTAAAACCGCTGCCATACGTTATCTGAGATTGTTTTGGAGCAAGGTCACACGGCATAAGCATATAGCATCCCCCGCCCATATCTATGACCTGAACACGAAAGTCGCCTTATATACAACTGGGATCATCTTTCTCATAAGCACCATACTGTTCTTTCTTTTTGAGCGCAATAATTCCCTATATGGAATGAACTTTTACGAACAAGTCGTGCAAAGTGTATTTAACTCCTGGGTGCCCCGTTCGTCAGGCTTCTCTTCAGTACCAACCTCCGGCTTCCTCAACATAACCCTTTTGATGTTTGTAATCCTTATGTGGATAGGCGGGGCATCACAATCTACCGCAGGAGGCATAAAAGTAAACACATTTGCCACAATGCTGCTTAATCTTAAGGCTGTAATTTTGGGACGAAACCATGTCACAGCATTCAAACGGACCATATCAGTCCCTTCAATAAGAAGGGCACATGCTGTAATTGGTATTTCTATTATTTCATATGCGGTTTACTCTATGGTACTGGTCGGATTGGAACCGACACTTTCAACACGTGATCTGCTCTACGAAGCAGCATCCGCGCTGTTTACTGTCGGTTCATCGTTGGGTATAACAGCATCATTGGGCACAGCTGCCAAATTGCTCTTATCTTCTGCCATGTTTCTTGGAAGAGTCGGTATCATATCGTTACTTGTCGGAATAGTACGGTCAAATGCCGATTTTCCTGCGCGCTATCCTTCTGACAATATTATAATTAATTAGACTAATAAAAAATGCGTTACCTTATCATCGGCCTTGGCATATACGGCATCAATCTTGCCAAAGACCTGACAGATCTCGGCCATGAAGTAATAGGTGCCGACATCAAGGCATCAAAGGTTGAAGCGATCAAAGATTATATAGCTACGGCATATATCATAGACTCCACCGAAGAAACCGCCGTAGGTGTATTGCCTCTCAGCAATGTGGATATCGTAATTGTAACGATTGGCGAAAATTTCGGGGCAAGCATCAAAACTGTCGCACTTTTAAGGCAGATGGGTGTGAGACACATTTATGCACGAGCCATTGACGAACTTCACAGATCCATACTTGAAGGGTTGCATGTAAGGCGCATATTAAAGCCAGAGCAGCGTGCGGCACATGATCTTGTCAATGAGATGGAACTTGGCTCGGATGTAGAGACACTGCGGATTGACAGTGAAAACCTCGTAATGCGGTTCACAGCTCCTGCTTATTTCACATCAATGCATTATTCCCAACTTTCAGCTGAAGTACTGTTCGGCTTGCGGCTTATCGCTGCCTCACGACCAAAAAAATCAACAAACCTGCTCGGCATCACTTCCACTGAAACCGTAAGAATCAATTTTTCATCCGAACAAGATGAAACCGTGCTGCAAGGAGATGTATTTACATGCATAGGCACTATGAATGATTATAAAAATTTTTATCGCCACATGGCAGCATATAAATAACCATGAGCGCAGGGACAATCATCACAAACACCCATACCGTTCCCCCATCGGCATATGTTAAGATAAATTTTGCCCACATGGCATCACGCTACGGATGGATCGCGGCAATACCGATATCATTAACCCTAATTTACGGTATGTATGCAGACTGGCGATGGCTGGTAGTGGCGGCAGCAATAATATTTATAGCGATACCGGTATTGCTTATGTTCGCATGGATACATATGCTTGCACGGCCAGAAGTGAGCGAAGCCATATTTCCAAGAAAGTTGATATTTGACCAAAATGAGGACCGGATTAGAGTCGTATATGAACCTTTGCCATCACATGATGACTCAAATCCTGATTCAGACGAAGCGTCTCCATGCCCAGAGACGCGGAAGCCAAGAGTGCCGGATCCCCGCATTATAACAATGGAAAATATTTCGGACATTGAAATTTCCGGAAAATGCTATGTGATACACTATTCATGCGAAAACGGGAAAGCTATATACATAATTCCAGTATCCGCATTTTCATCTCATGAAGATATTTCTATATTTGTAAACAAATTCATACCTTTATGAGCACACAACACCTTAAACACAATAAATTATCATGAAAAGACTTGCCTTGATTTCCATTTTTGTGTATTTTTCAATAGCATTGGCTGCATCTGAATGGCTATGGCCGGTAAAGGGATCCAAAACAGGGGATAATGTGATTTATTCTCCACAAAACTATATTGAACATGAACTTAATTCCGGTTCGTTGTTTATCGGCGGTAATGAAGGTGATGAAATCATAGCACCTTTCACTGGTAAAATTGAGAATTTCGGTTTCAGCTACTATGAATCTCTGACTTATGCCGTCAGTGCACCAGCCGATATATCAAAAGAATTCCATGCCTCACGCAAAGAATTTGCAGAAAAGTCAAGAGGAAGATGGAATCCGCGATACGCCTCCCATTCTATAACGCTTATAACCCCCGAAGGAAGCAAAATGCACATCTCAGGATTGAACCTTGACCGCCAGTTTAAAAGCGGTGAGACTGTGCAGGCCGGCGAAAAACTCGGAACTATGGCGTATAGCTACAAGAATGTCCCACAACCATCAATAATGATCAATGTATCACGTTTTGGAAACCAAACGGATCCTATGGCCAATTTTGGAATGAGATCCACATTCAAAGAACCGAAAACCGTTGAACCGATATCATCACTTACTGCAGAACAAGCCAAGGAAGATATTAATATCCTCATTGATGCCATCATCGACTGCTATCCATCTCTTGACGATATCATAGCCATGGACGACCTTGAGACATATCGGCGGTCTGTAACAGATTCTTTTCCTGGAAAAATCAGTTTTATTGATTTTTCCAATATAATGTCACGCATTGCGTCATTACTTCATGACTCACATATATCACATTGGTCTGCATGGCCTTACGGAGAACCGGAATATTGGGATATAGATATGGGGCGCGTAGGAGACAGTCTGAAAGTCGTATGGGCAATAGACGGCTTTACCGAATATTTGAATCGTGGCATCAAATCTGTGGACGGTATAAGCCCAGACTCGGTTTTCAGGAACACAGAGCGACTGATATACGGGTATGACGCAAATATAGAGGATTATGTAAAATCAACCCAATTCCAGCATCTTGTGGGATTGTACTTAAAAAGTTTCCCCGGCATAGATAAAGACAGGGGATACACAGTGACGTTTGACAATGGAGAGACATTGAAAGTAAAGCGCCATGTCTGGCATGGAGAATTTTTCAGACAAAGCCCCAGCCGGAATGCCTTCAAGTGGATAAACAGATATCGCGGAAAGGATTTTAAAACTGAAATGCTAAACGACTCCACAGCATACATCGGTTTGCAGACATTCAATCTTGACGAATTATCCACAGACAGTATCCGTGATTTTATAGCAGGACATATCACCATACCACATCTTATTGTCGATGTCAGAAACAATGGAGGAGGAAACGATGCCGTACTCCACAGGATCCTATCCTACTGCAGCGACAAACCATATGCCTCGCTTAAGCATCACAACAAAATAAATCGCCGCGGACACTTTGCCTCCATGGCACATTGCAAAAACTATTTTCCTGAAATGGAGATTTTCGGGGAAGAATATAAAGAAGAAGAGGGATACGACGGACTATATACCCGTGAAGATGAATCATGCATAATGCCCGATTCCGTCGTTGCTTATAGCGGCAAACTATATGTGCTTGTAAACGAGAACTCATGCTCTGCTGCCACACTTTTCCCAGCGAATATACTGCGCTCTCACCGCGGCATCATAATAGGCAGGGAGACCAGGACAGCCTACTCCTACATGACAGCTCTCAAATTCGCAGATTTCATTTTGCCTAATTCACATTATATCTGGCGTATCCCGTTGGTAAAATGCATATTTGACGAAACCATATCACCGCGCATTCCACATGGCAGAGGTGTAATTCCGGATGTATATGTACCACTTACTTACGATGAAGTGGCATTTACAAACGGTGACGCCATATTGAACCGTGCCCTTCAGATGATAGCAGACGGGGAATACCTCAGCGACAATCCTTTTGAAGAAAACAATAATTCCACACAGGATACATCATATGCCGTTGTAGTCTCAATAATATCAATTACAAGCGCTATAGTTGCAATTATGGTTGCTTACACGCTCAAACGACGCAGAAAAGACAAACAAAGGCAGAACGATTAGTCCTTTGCAACTTTTTTGCGGGGAAAATCGTAACTTTGTACCGAATATGGAATTTGAACTTAAAGCAACACCGGAGGGCACAAAAGCCCGTGCCGGAATCATACACACCGATCACGGCGATATTGAAACACCAATCTTCATGCCTGTCGGTACTTGTGGCGCCATGAAAGGCGTGCACATGCGCGAGCTACGCGACGATATAAAGGCGCAGATCATACTTGGCAACACCTACCACCTGTATTTGCGCCCGGGTACTGACATTTTGAATAAGGCGGGTGGATTACATAAGTTCGGCGGATGGGAACGTCCTATACTTACAGACAGCGGGGGGTTCCAGGTTTTTTCCCTATCAGACAACCGCAAACTGACAGAAGAAGGTGCATGGTTCCGCAGCCACATTGATGGCTCCAAACATCTTTTCACGCCGGAAAAAACCGTAGACATACAGCGCGCAATCGGTTCTGACATAATGATGGCTCTTGACGAATGCCCTCCGGGAACCTCTGAAAGAGCATACGCCCGCAAATCACTTGACTTGACCATGCGTTGGCTAAAAAGAGGGTGGGATCATTTCAATGAGACCGAACCTCTTTACGGACACAAGCAAAGTTTCTTCCCTATCGTACAGGGATGTACGTTTCCAGACTTGCGCCGCGAAGCTGCACAACGTGTGGCGGAACTAGGTGCAGACGGAAACGCCATAGGTGGGCTTGCCGTAGGAGAGCCTGCCGAAACAATGTATGAAATGATAGATGTGGTCAATGAGGTGCTTCCGGCAGACCGTCCACGCTATCTCATGGGGGTGGGCACACCGGCAAACATACTTGAAGCGATAGACCGTGGAGTGGACATGATGGATTGTGTGATGCCGACAAGAAACGGCCGTAACGGCATGCTCTTCACTCCACATGGAATCATGAACATGAGAAACAAGAAGTGGGCTGATGACTTTTCTCCCATTCAGGAAGACAGCGATTGTTTCGTTGACCAGGTTTATTCAAAAGCATATCTACGGCACTTGTTCATAAGCCAGGAGCTACTTGCCATGCAGATCGCATCCATACATAACCTCGCATTTTACCTGTGGCTCGTAGGTGAAGCGCGCCGGCATATCATCGCAGGCGATTTCCCGTCTTGGAAAAAGACCATGGTTGAACAAGTAACACATCGTCTTTGAAATGAAAAGAGAAGCACTGGCTGCCATGACAGCATCCTGGAGAAAAGTTCCCGTAAGCCTGCTTGATTGGTATATAATACGCAAGTTTCTCGGAACATATGTCTTTGCCATTATCCTGATTCTGGCAATCACCGTAATGTTTGACATAAATGAAAAACTCGATGCATTCCTGAAAGCGCCGTTGCGTGCGACCGTGTTTGAGTATTTCATGAATTTTCTGCCATATTTTGCCAACCAGTTCTCCCCCCTTTTCACATTTATAGCAGTCATCTTTTTTACGTCCAAACTGGCAGACAATTCTGAAATCATAGCCATGCTGTCAAGCGGCATGAGTTTCAGGCGTTTGCTTCGTCCATATATGATCTCTGCTACAATAATTGCCATCGGCACTTTCCTGCTGGGAGCATATATCATACCTCCGGCAAACGTAAAACGAATAGATTACACCAATACATATGTAAAAAACAAGCGTGTGGATTACGGCGACAATATAATGATGCAGGTAGCACCGGGCACAATAGCGTTCATGAGCCGTTACGACAATACGACACGCACGGGTTACCGTTTCTCACTTGAAAAATTTAAAGATAAGAAACTGGTATCACGCCTTACGTCCATGTCAATAAAATGGGATACGCTTTACCAATGGCAGGTGCGGGACTATGTGATACGTGATTTCAAAGACAATCGGGAATTCATCACACGCGGACAACGGCTTGATACCGTGATACCGTTTGAACCGCGAGATTTCCTTATTTCACGCAACGACCAGGAAATGCTCACATCACCACAGTTGCGCGAATATATATCACGACAAAAAGAACGTGGTGTGGCAAACATCAAAGCCTTCGAGATTGAATATGAAAAACGCATTGCCATGTGTGCCGCCGCTTTTATCCTTACCGTCATAGGCATGTCCTTATCCTCTAAAAAAGTAAAAGGTGGAATGGGGGTGAATATCGGCCTGGGGCTTGTACTGAGTTTCAGCTATATACTTTTTATGACAGTCACCTCCTCCTTTGCCGTCTCAGGCCTTACTTCCCCAATGGTAGCTATGTGGATTCCAAACATCATTTATTCTGTGATAGCCGTCATATTGTATATAAAAGCGTCGCGATGATTCCTGTCACAGACATTACTTACATCAATAACAGATGCATATAAAGAATCCTCCGGATAAAGAAAAGGAATTTGAATCCATGGTAGAAGCCAATCGTCCGATTCTCACCAAGGTATGTTACATGTATGCACGGGATCCGGATCATTTCAAGGATCTTTACCAGGAGACTTTGATAAACTTGTGGCAATCATTTTCCCGCTTCAGGGGAGACAGTACTGCCGGTACATGGATATACAGGGTATGCATAAACACTTGCATCAGCTGTTTCCGAAAAGCGCGCAAACATGCATCCAACCTTTCCATGAGCAATCCGGAAATGCTGCAACTGGCAGACAGGGCTTGTGAAGACAACGAACATGCCCGATGCCTTAGCGAGATGTATAACCTCATAAACCGGCTTCCGGCTCTTGACAAGGCAATAATACTGATGTGGCTTGATGAAAAAAGCTATCAGGAAATAAGCGAGGTCACAGGCCTGCAACGCAACAATGTCGCCGCCAGGCTCCACCGTTGTAAACAGAAACTTCTGAAAATGAGTAACAGCTGACAATGCAGTTTCTCTTCCACCTATTATTTACAGAAATGACAAGAGATAATAAAGATAATATATCATCTGATATAGAACAGTTGCGCAATAAATGGAGGCGCCTCTCCATAGAGGCGCCTGCCCCGGGGCCACGGCCCGGGGGCAACCGTCGCGTCCCGCATTCCGAAAAACAGAGAATAATCCGGCGTTTCTGGACACTTGCCATCACTGGATGCATTTTCATGATATATTTTGCGATATTGATCAGGCACTTCCAAATCCCATATTGGCTTACAGCAATTTATGAATTGTTCATAGCTCTAACCGTTGGTGTGAACCTTTACATGCTCAACCTGTTAAAACGAGCTGATTTTGCCGAAATGACTACAATCAAAGCCATCACTTTTATAAAACGCTTCACACGACTGCGTGCCCGCTTCAAGTTTCTGCTTACCTGTCTGGCGATACCGCTTGTGATACTGATTATATGGGTT
The DNA here is from genome assembly GCA_947643665.1 of uncultured Porphyromonadaceae bacterium. Classification (GTDB taxonomy): domain Bacteria; phylum Bacteroidota; class Bacteroidia; order Bacteroidales; family Muribaculaceae; genus UBA7173. The sequence goes on from CANRWW010000042.1 coordinate 9,399, forward strand.
CTTGATGACGGAACCGACTCCGGTATTATCATAGGCGGCATTACCGGCGCTGTAATAGGCGGCATTGTAGGCGTTTATATTGACCGCTGTTTTAAAAAAGATCTAAAAACGATGAGCAGTATTCTTGGAGAAGAAAGTTAACTAAAAAAAATACATCAGCCAGTAACATAAAATATTTTAGCTACTTACTTATCCGACAAAATTCACTACTTTTGTGCAGTTAACATGAAATAGAATCCAATCAATATTTACTACTCAAATTATGAAAAAATCAATTTTCCTCTCGGCATTGGCATCTATTGGCATGCTCTTTATGGTATCATGCAATAGCAAAAGCCAAAACGAAGCAGTTCAAGAAACTGTAACCGTAAGTGTAGACTCTGTTGTTGCAAATCCGGAAGCATACCTGAACGACACAATAGTCATAGAAGGGGTTGTATCGCACCTCTGCGCTCATGGAGGGAAAAAAGCCTTCATTCTTGGAAGCGATGAAAACACAATGATCCGTTGCGATGCCACACCGGAAATGGGAGGCGCATTCCCAGCTGAATGTGTGCAAAAACCTATGAAGGTCGTAGGGACTGTTGTTGAATCACGTCTTACTGAAGAAGATGTACAGCAGTTTGAGGCACAGCATGCCGAACAGGTGAAAATGATCGCTGAACAGGCTGGCGCCGAAGAAGCTGCTGCCGTAGAAAAAGCTGCAGAGGGATGCGAAACCGAACGCAAAGCACAAGGACAAGGAAATATTGACACATTCGCAGCCCAGATTGCTGATTACCGTGCACGCATAGCAGAACGCGCGGAAAAAGAAGGGAAACCATATCTGTCATCATACTATATCGTGGCAAATTCTTACGAAATTCTGCCTGAATAATAGCCACTTCCTACGTCTGCGAGCAATAAATTGATTATTGGCACCACCATAATAACGAACGGCTATCTTACCACCAGAGGATAAGATAGCCGTTCGTTATTATAAATCATTTATGAATAATTTTTTTGCCATTCAAGATATAAATATTTCCGGGTACAGGATTGTTAACCATTCTGCCGAATAAATCGTAAAAAATTGTAGTTGGTTCGACTCTGTCGATTAATATATCGTCAATTCCGGCAGAAGGGAAGTTGTCAGTTTCTATAAAGTTAGTGAAGTAATTCCATCCGTAAGCAGAAGCATACAAATGGGAAGTTCCAACTGGAACATAAACTGGAATGTCGTTTGGAGTACACAAATGACCGGGCTGACCTGATATGGGACCGAATGTATGGTTACGTCCTTTATTTGATGGATCCTCATCGCATATAGGTGGAGTTAGTGCGCTACAATATATTGCTTCCAATGACTGAAGATATTGGCAAGAAGCACCGCCTAAATATGTTAATGATGAGGGGAATACTAAGTTTTTGAGTGCGCTACAGTACCAGAATGCATTAGATTCAACCTCTTTTAATCCTTCATGCAATAAAACATCGGACAATACCATACATGTAGACAATGCATCTGCTCCAATTATCTCAACGGTGGATGGAATATCAAATTCCGATAAATTAATATCGTTATAAACAAAGCAGTTTGGTATAACCTTTACTCCGTGTGGAAGATTTATTTTTCTTAATTCGTGATTTAACGCGAATTGATGGGTACCTAAAAATTGCTGACAAGAGTTTGGCAGTAAAACACATTCAAGGTCAGACGAATAAAATGCAGCATTGCCAATTGACTGCAAACCGTCTGGAAAATTGATACATTTAATCTTGGCCTGATAAAATGCTCCTTCACCTATGTGTTTTATTGTGGTCGGGAGTTTTATTTCATCTAATGACTCGCAATTCATAAAACACATTGCAGGTATATCCATCAAACCTTCAGGCAGTTGCATAGGATTAGTCGCTAATGACATACAATCGGAAAAGCAATATATTCCAAGATTTTGCAATTTAGACGGGATATTGATTGATTCTAAGTGTATAGCATATGAGAACGCAAAATCTCCAATGGTTTTAATTTGGTTTGGCAGGATTATTTTTCTAAGGGAAATTACGTATATTGTCCCGTCATCTTGTAATTGTTCATCCTGATGCCAGAATGCTCTTGATGGAATAATCTCATTTTCAACAGCGGCATCTTCAAGATTAATAATTTTGAGGCAGCCATTGAACGATGATTCCCATAGCGTATTGAAATCTGCCTCATTAATCGGACCTTCTATTGAGATGGAATCTATCTCGAATATTCTTTCACCAAGAACAGACGCGAGAGTGCCGCTTTCCGACAAAACCGCATGTGCATATTGATTGCTTTCCGAGCCTCTGCCAGATGCTCTCTGTTGACAGGACAACTCAAATTCTTGAATGGAGGAACTATTCAATGGCCAATGCTCTTCAATCAATTTGGAAGTGAGAGCAATTTCATCCTTGCCTTCAGAACCCGTAATATTTGTATGTGCGAATGCCATAACCGGCAAAACAACTATTAGGCATAAGATTGATTTGATAATGCGATTTTCCATTTGTCAATTTTTTATTGGCAAAGTTTTGCAAAAAAAATGACTTCGGTATAAAACAAGTTTTATTCGCCCGTTTTATTCGCGAGATTTTTTCGTATACGGCTGAGATAGACCGGTGTGACAAGCAGATATGAGGCAATATCCTTCAAGGAAACGATGTCAAAAATCTGTGGACACGAGCTGATTAGATTAAGATACCGCTCTGTCGGCGTCTTGCGGTAAAGTTCAAGATAGCGCAAATAAATCTCGCTAAAAAGGATACCGTTGAGAGCCGAAAGGTTATTGTTGAAAGAATGGTCTATGACACGCCTTGCCTCAATCATTCCAACTTGCGATACAATGGAGTCGGCACCGGCTTTAATCGTCACTTCCGAGGGGCGGCCATTATATGAATTGTAGTAGTCCGCGAGAATCGTGCCCTCGAAAGCAAACCCAACGACAGCTTCATTGCCCGATGAAGTAATGGTTGTGTATTTGAAATAGCCGGATTCAACAATTCCAATATACTTGCCAATCAAACCCTGCTCAACGAAAATATCCTCTTTGGCATAATGGCACAGCCGCCCGTATTCCCTACAATAATCCTTTATCACCGAGAGGTCAATCAAACTTTCGTATACGTTGAACTGTGCCATAACGCAATGCAAAATTAGCAATTTTTCTCAATGCCATACCCATTCAATACCAAAAAACCTCGGAAATCTATTGAATAAAACAGCTAATCATACGCCACCGTGAAAAATATTAACCTTCCCAGTAGCATTCGTCGTACCACATGTTTTACAACACATTTTCAACCTGTTGCCATATATTGTCAGCCACATTTATTTATTTTGCATAACAAATCATTTGAAACATGAAAATACTGCATATTTCAGACACACACGGATTTCATCACAGGCTTAAGGATTTGCCTGAGGCCGATGTGTTGGTCCATTCTGGAGACTTTACTATGACTGGTAGTGAAAAGGAGGCTCTTGACTTTCTTGAATGGTTTTGCGACCTGTCATATCCTCACAAGATATTCATCTGCGGCAATCACGATGAATGCATGTATGATGCCAAAATTAGCGGACTTGACACGAATGTCCATTATCTCTGTAACTCAAGTATCAATATTGACGGAGTGGAATTTTATGGTGTGCCTATGTTTATGAGTGACTGCATCACCGACCGCCAAAGCAGGAATTATGCCGATATACCTTCTGACACCGATGTGCTGATAACGCATAGTCCAGCATATGGAACTCTTGACCTTGATGATAGTATCAGCGGCGAATTTATCAATTATGGATCCCAAGAACTGCTCAACAGACTGTTGACTTTGAAAATCCGCGCACACCTTTTCGGGCATATACATCGGCAACATGGAGTGCTGGAACAAAACGGCATCATATATTCAAACGGAGCCATCATGAACGAAGGCTACACACAACCAAACACCCCTAATCTTATAAATATATAACATGGCTGCTTGATTCTTTTGCCGTCAATAATATATCATCATCACATCGCAAAATGCGGAGCCATATAAGCGTGGAGGATGTGCCGTCAAGCCGCATCTTCTTAATTCCAGTTCTTAATGCAATGGAGGACAGCAAGAAAATTGAAATTACATATCAAAGTTTTTATAATGCTACTGCTACTACGTTTGTAGTGGAGCCATGGGGGTTGAAGTTGCATCATCAACGGTGGTACATGGTGGGGCATTCACCGGCAATTGGCAAGACTCTTGTATATGGATTAGACCGTATAAAAGAGTTTTCTATGACTGATGAAACATTCAAAACTCCGGAAGATTTCGACTGCGATAAATGGTTTGAAGACATGTTCGGTGTAAATTCATATGCACCGGACTTTAACCATAAGCCGCAGGACATTGAGATACATGTCAGTTGCGGACAAATTGATTATATTTTGAGCAAACCGCTACATAGAAGCCAACGGCTGGTCGGTGAAGACTCCACTGGTTATATACTTTCAATGTACCTTGTGCCGTCATACGATTTCATCATGGAGTTGATGAAATACGGCGCGGAGATTGAGGTTGTCAAGCCGATTGAACTGCGTGAAATATTTATCCGCAACATTGAAGAAATGAATAAAAGATATGGCCTGCTGACAGAATCTGGCAGTTCCTGTGACTAATTTTGTGCTGTAAAACATAGCGAGCACCTGCGCATAATCCTTTGTGGTTCAAAATTTAATTCGTAATTTCGCGGTATGAACTAATAATGTGAATATACGAAACAGACAGTTTAGAACTACATAAGATATTACATTACTTGTAATGATAACCATCCGATTCGGTAAAATCTGGAAAATTTATATTGTAGTGTATAACTGTTCTGATAATCAATTTTATATAGATATTGCGGTGTACGAATAGTGTACTTTTGGAGAAGTTGGCGACAACCGCAGACAAAGGAATTTGGAATATTTGTCATCCGTTAAGAATTTTTAATTGCGCTGATTTGCTTCTTTTTACCCTATAAGAAGTATTCGTGGAAAGTTGGGATTCATGATTTCCACCTTTAACACAGGCTTATCATCACTCCCCGTCCTACACCTCTTATGCACCTCTTATGCATGAAAATCTTATTTTCGAGGAATAGCAGCAGAATTCGAGGGTTGAATGCCGTGAATATCACCGAAAATGCTTAACTTTGCACTTTAAGCATCTGATGCGAAATGACCAAGAATATCACAACGACATAACGGCGAAAGCCGTAAACAAACATTGACAACTCCAACGTAGTCGCTTAAAGGCTTTGGTCGGCCTTGCATAGCTACGTTGGTGTTTCCGTTTTTGAGGAAAATGCGTTTTTCAAAATATCCTAAAGGAACTGTATTCGAGGTATCAGTTGACAATCCCAAGGAGTTCTCTGTCGAAGATATCCAAAAGTATCTCGAATTATCAAACTGCGGCTGCTTAGATAAGCAACACTGGTCTGAATTTATTAGCGTAAAACGTTCTTTAGCTAATGCTGTCGGTTGCCCTGATGCGAATATCAAAGTTTGTGATGACACTTTAATTATTACTCTGCTTTAATTTTTATAGTCACCTTGAATACGACCGAATAACTATGACTATTCAGGAAATCGCACAGCAAATGAGTTGCACACCTTTCCAAGTTGTCGAGAAAGTTGTTCAGCAGAAAATTTCTGACTTCCACCTTGAAAATAGAAAGTCAGAGATGGAATCCACATTTAAGTGTCCTTTTTGTGGCTCCACTCATAAAAGAAAACAAGGAACACTCCACACATTCAAAAATTATATTGACTCCGAACTTCGACAAACGAGTGGTCGCTTTCTGCAAGCGACACATTCCTATGAAATTTTTGATGCTTACATTTGTTCGAATTGTTCTGAAAAGAGATATGCCGCACTTACAAAAGCCTGGATTTTCGGGTGGTGCGGTGTTGCTTTAACATTCATTGCACTTTACGCCATCATTGCAACTGTGTTTAACTGGGGTAATATTTTTGCTGCCTTTGGTGTAGCGGCAATAATAACCGTTCTTTTCGGTTATCTGCCATTCAATCTTGGCAAAGTCGTATCTCTCAAAATATCAAAGTTCAATGGTGCAAAGTCAAAGCTCCACATCTATGATGCGGAAGACGCTTTACCGTGGAAATACTTCCATCTTGCGCCTATGTGTAAAATCTCCAAAGGCGATAATTTAAGCTCGATTTTCAATTCCTCTTCCGCTCAACAAGTTATGAAGCGATACGGTATTGACCGCATGACGTTTGTCGGAGAGGCCGTGGTTCTCGACCCACAGTTAACCCTTAATCAAAAGGAAGCATTGTTATCAATGCTCGCAAAGGGTGAATTTGGCATTTCTAGTCGTGAGCTTGAATGTCTATTTTCAATCAAATCATCAATAAACGCAATTTCGTCAACACTTTCTTCTATTTATACCTGATATGAAGTGCCTATCCATATACAACAACTCTACGCTTCTCTTTTCCTCGGGAATACAAATGACGATATAGCATTCGCTCGCGTCATTGGTAGCAGGCTCAAGAAAATCAACGTAACCCATTTGATATAATTTAGTCATTGACATGATTGATTTTAATACCCCCGCTCTTTACGAGTCAATAGTAAATCGGCCACATGTTGTGATTCTTGGGGCTGGAGCATCTGTTGCCACTATTCCTGACGGTGACAAGTTTGGTGTCAAGTGTCCAGTAATGAATAATGCTATTGAAACACTTGGCTTGCAGGATATTGTTGACAAAGCAAATCTACAGACAAAATCTCCCAATTTGGAAGACATATACTCTGAGATGTATTCTCGTTTAGACTGTGAATTGTTGCTTACCGTGCTTGAAAATCGTGTGCGTAATTATTTTGGTAACCTTATTCTTTCTGATGTTCCGACTATTTATGATTATCTTTTGCTTTCTTTAAGGGGTAAGGACTTCGTTTTTACTTTTAATTGGGATCCATTGTTAATACAAGCACATAATAGAGTCTCAATTTATACTGATGACTTACCAACAATGGGCTTTCTTCATGGGAACACTGCATTAGGTATTTGCTCAGAATGCCACCAAGCACAACACATTAGAAATAAAAGCTGTGTCAACTGTGGTAAACAAACAGTAATACCCTCTAAGTTGCTATATCCTGTAAGAGAGAAAACGTACGATGATTTCTATATCAAAACGGCATGGGACTCTTTCTTGCATTATCTATCTGACTGCACATTGCTTACCGTTTTTGGCTATGGCGCTCCTTCATCAGACAAGAAGGCCAAAGATGCGATGGAAGCTGCATATGCGTCGAATTTCCGCCGATTTGATAAAATAGAGATTATCAATATTCTTCCTCGACAACAGATTTACGATACTTGGGAGCCATTCTTTGACAGAACGAATTATAAATATGATGTTTGGAATAGTTTTTGGGAATCTTCTCTTGCTAAAAATCCACGCCGTTCAGTAGAAGAATACTGCAACAGAGCTATCGCGAATTATTTTGGTCCTCCATTTCCTAAACTAAAACCCTGTGGAACTTTGGATGAACTTGGCGAGTCTATGTTACCTTTATTCAAAGAAGAACAAGATGGGATATTTAAGCCACCACTTCGATAATAAACACACCTCTGCCGAGTGTTCGTGAATTGAATATAAGGTTCCGAACATAGCGACTTCAACAAATATATCAAGAATTTAAACGACTGGGACTAATCTAAAAACCAAAATATATGAAGAAATCATCACTTCTTGCGCTTGTCGGCGTCGGATTGTTCACTCTGAACAATCTGTACTATCTTGTTGTCAACTCGTTAGAGGCTTGGCAATACGACTGGTACCAAACTCTTGGCTATGTATGGAACATTCTTGTTCTCGCATCATGGATTCTTATCGGTCAATTCTTTCTAACACTCTATAAAAAATCAAAATAACATGGCGGAGGAAAATGTAAATGAGGTTCTTGGTATTGAGGATACCACATCTCAAAATGGCACAACGGCAGATGATGCAGAGGTTACAGTATCGCCTAACAATTCTGCGGAGAACGCGCTTAACGTAATAGCGGCCATCGTTCTTTGGTGCGGAATCATAGCCACAGTTTTCTGTCTGTTTGCGCTCACTACAACTAAAGTAGTGGACCCTACATACAAGTACAGTATCCATTATGACACGATTTTCAATCCCAGCGGATTGGTTATCTCTATCGGGGTGTTTCTTTCTACGCTCACAACATGGTCTTTACTTAGGGTTATAGCCAATATTTCCATGACTCTTAAACAGATAAATTCAAAAACAATGAAATAAATAAGGAGTTGCGGCACCGCCACCTCGCTTTGGGAACAGATATTATTCAATATGCATCAATCAATGATCTCGACAAATAAGACGGTTATGACATAATGGCCGATGACTTTTGAGTAATTTTGACTGAATTATGGAAATGACTATTGACGAAATAAAGGCATTGATTGCAGCAGACGAGTCGCGGACTTTGGAGCTTAAGAAGACTACTGGCGAACTGAAAGACGGTATGCACTCGGCATGTGCGTTTCTCAATACTGATGGCGGTTGGCTGATTTTCGGTGTCGCTCCGACAGGATTGAAGATTATTGGTAAGCAGGTTACTGAAACGACAAAACGTGAAATCGGTCAGGCTATCGCCGGATTGGAACCTCCTGTTGATGTCAAGCCCAATTATGTCGATGTGCCGGAATATCCGGGCAATAAGGTGATTGCCATGCACTTTGATGGTTGGGTGTGGGGCGATCGTCCGCACACATTCCACGGATGCCCATATTACAAGGTTGAAAGCACTACGAAGGTAATGCCGCATGAAATGTATGACGAGCGGATTCGGGCGTATCAACCCAAGTCTTATTCATGGGAAACCCTGCCAGCCGATGGTGTTTCATTTGCCGATTTGAATCAGAAACACATTCAAGGTTGCATACGTCTTGGCGTTGAGGGCGGTCGAATACCAGCGAGCGCATTAACCGCTCCTATTGAGGAAACTCTTACCAAATGGAAACTTTTGAAAAACGGCATTCCTACAAATGGAGCTGCTATGCTTTTCTCTGACAATATAGAGGAATATTCCAATTTCAAGTTGAGAATGGCACGATTCTCTGGGACGAATAAGAGTGAATTTATTGATGAAAAGCGTGTACAAGGGAATTTCTTTGATCTTCTTGATGCTGGTTTGGCTTTCTGCTTCAAGCACCTTAATCTCAGCGGTAAGATAACAAATCATAGCCTACAGCGCGAGGAACGTCTTGAAATCCCGTATAAGGCTTTAAGAGAAGCCATCATCAACAGCCTTTGCCACCGTCAGTGGGAAAAACATAATTTGACGAACAGCATCGCTATCTATGATGACCGTGTAGAGATTGCCAATCCGGGTATATTCCCTTCGCAGATTACCCCCAATAATATCAAAGAGCCTCACGAGTCATATCCATATAATGTCGCTGTTGCCGAGACGTTGTATAGATCCATGTGGTTGGAAAACTGGGGGTCAGGCGTGAGGCGTATCATAGAAGCCTGTCAGGAGCAAGGAGTGGAGGAACCGGTATGGCGTTGGGACGGCGGTTTTATTTATGTTGTCTTTCAGCGTCCCAAACCGGAATCCAACATACTCTCAGCCGACAATAATGTTAGCGACATAGAAAACGACATAGAACTTAACGATTACGACAAAGAACTACGACATAGAAATCTTTCAGAGGTTCAGTTGAACATACTGGAGCTAATCAGCAATCAGCCCTCAATAACCCTTAACGAGTTGGCAATCAAACTTGCAGTATCTATTTCCGCGTTGCGTAATCAACGTAGTCAAATGGAAAAGAAAGGTGTGTTTCTTTGTCGTAAAGGAGCGACAAAGAAAGGTGTATGGGTAATTAAATTTGATCTCAAATGATTTATGAGCAACAAATAGACAAGGCTGTGGAAACCTTGAAATTATTAATATCTCAATCGGCAAAATCTACGGAGGAAGCCCGAAGCCATTGTGATAGATTGGATGCTATTGGTTACTATCTAAAATCTAATATTTCGGCTTTGGGCGGTAACTACTCTAAATCAGCCTTGGAATCTTTGATTTCAAGAATGTATGATGAAAAATCTAAAGGATGAAAAAAGGATGACAGAACGGTTCTTCCGTCAAATTAGCTCTCTTATGGTCTGTTTTTATGAATAATCATTTGAATCGCCAATAAATCTATCAGTCATTCAGTCTGTCAATCATTCAAATGATTAATCACTTTGTCACTAATTCATTCAGATGTTCCATACGTCAGTACATTCATATTTAACCACATCAATACATCATTACGTCAATAAATAAATACATCAATACGTCAATACATTAACGTGAGTTCGATGAAAATTAAATAGCTGAAAAATTGGTGATTAGCGATAA
>CANRWW010000043.1 GCA_947643665.1 uncultured Porphyromonadaceae bacterium
GGTGAATTTTTGACTGAATTTGAGTTAAATCTCATGCGCCAGCCCTGATAAAAACCAGCCATATAAACAAATTCCAGTTGTTTATATGGCTGGTAATAAGTGTTTTATTTGAATTTAGGAACTTAATACTCCTCCTCGTTGAAAGGCGAATAGGTCGCTGTATATGAGTTTGTTAGGTGTTCTGTGTTTGCATTTGGCAAAACAAACCGCACCATTTGAGCCGGTCTGAGACAATTTGTGGGCGCATGGCAAAACAATGGTTGAGCAAATGTAAAAATCACAACGTTCATTTTCCTTTGGTGTAATCGTTGATTGATTGCAGGGTCACGCAGAAGCAAAATCATGTTGGCTAATGACGAAATATAATAACAAGACTGTATTAGCGCTGTGTTTAATCTGAAACAAATAAATGCGTATATATCAGATGGATACACCTTTGTTTATCGCAAATTTGGATAAACTGCGATAAATTGCTATATTTACAACCAAATTTGTTATTATGATTGAACAACCTCCTCATACTACGACAGCTACGATAGATACTTCTAATGAGTCTGAAGAATTGAAGAATCTTATTTCCTCAATAAACAGTAGATATCTATATTGGAGTGATGTCAAATACCGTATGCCTTCAGGCATGACGGATATTGAGTTATGGAGCAAAGTTAAATCAGTGAGAAATCTAACAGATGTCAAGGTTTGGACTCAAAATAATATTCATTTCTCTCTGACAAATACAATGCAGAGGATGTGCCATGAGTTTGATATGAATTTTGGCGGTTCATGGGGTGCTTCCAAGATTTTTCCAGACAATAAGACCGCACAGGAATTGTATCTTATCAGTTCTATTATGGAGGAGGCCATCGCATCAAGCCAAATGGAGGGTGCCGCCACAACACGTGAAGCTGCCAAAGAGATGCTCCGTAAAAAGATTTCTCCCAAAGATAAAAGTCAGCGCATGATTTTAAACAACTATAATACTATCAATTTCATTAGAGATCATGCAAAAGAATCCTTGACCCCTGCATGTATAATGCAAATCCATGGGATGATGACTGAAAACGCGCTTGATATTCCAGATGCAGCCGGTCGTCTAAGACGAGATGATGAAAATATTGTGGTTGGCAACGGCATAATAGGCGAAATCGTACATACACCGCCTGCCGCAGAGTGCCTGAATGAGTTCTTGAACAGTTTATGCGCCTTTTTCAATGATGAGAATACTGGGATTTTCATTCATCCGATAATTAAGGCTATAACAATACACTTCCTTGTAGGCTATTACCACCCTTTTGCTGATGGTAATGGTCGCACCGCAAGAGCCCTGTTTTATTGGTATATGATGAAATCAAATTATTGGCTCGTGCAATATTTATCTATTTCCCGTATTATTAAAGGGTCCAAGAAATCTTATGAGAAGGCATTTCTTTATTCTGAGGCTGATGGTAATGATATAGGATATTTCGTACAATACAATTTGGACGTGCTCCTTAAGTCTTTTGATGCACTGAGTCGATATATCAAACGTAAAAATGACGAGAGAAAGAAATCTGAAAAACTTTTGCATCTTGGCAATATTACAGCACGTCAGGCTGAAATTTTGAGTTTATGTATAGAAAATCCTGATATTGTGCTTGTCTCAACTGATATTGTGGGCAAATTCGGGGTGACACACAATACCGCGAAATCAGACTTAAGAAACCTGACAGAAAAAGGTTACCTGAGTGAAATTAGCTTGAACGGCAGGACAAAAGGCTATATCCGTTCTTCCAATTTCGGACAGATGGTGAGTAAAATCAGATAAGGCGTTATCGCAAATTATCGCAAATTGAGATAAATCGCAATGCAACTTGTTTATATTAAGCGATCTATCAAAAACACAGAACGCTTTAAGTACTCAATAAATTTAGTTGAGAACTTAAAGATTTTCGGCAAGACACCGCACGGTTAATTGAGTACATCAAACCTGCATGATGATTTAAAATCTTAAAACATCCCCGCGAATATTCACTATGAGGAAACGACTATCCGAATGTTGTGAAATATCGTCATCAGGAAAACTCATTGTAATATACATAAATCATATCAACGTTGTTATAATTTAGCTAAACTAACATCAATAATTTTTGAAAGAATATAATCGCGAAAACGAAAAGTGCATTTTTTCAAAATGAAAAGTACATTTTTTCAGTTTTTTGCGTCCTTTCTTCACTTCTCCGTTTAACCGCTGTCTGAACAGTGTTTCATCAACACTAAAAAGGTTTGGATCCGGTTTTCTATCAACGTCGGCAACCGGTTACAATTTGCAAACTGTCCATTATCCGGAGTATTTTGTATTGATAATTTGTTTGTATTTTCGCGGTATCCCACATGCCCTATTAATGACTGATTTATATACAAACAATCGCTTTTTCCTCCCCCAAATGCGGATTTTAGCCAAACAAACCGCGCCATTTAGGGCTATAAACACCAATGGCCAAACAAATAAAATTTTGTTTGACCATTGACTATCAGATGTTTGTGACAAAAAACCCTGCTTAATACTCCTCCTCGTTGAAGAAGAAGTCTTCTTTGGAGGGGTAGTCGGGCCAGATGTCTTCGATGCATTCGTAGGTTTCCCCTTCGTCTTCGATTTCGAGTAGGTTTTCGATTACTTCGAGGGGTGCGCCGGATCTCTGGGCATAGTCTATAAGTTCTTCTCTGGTTGCAGGCCAGGGAGCGTCTTCGAGTTTTGAGGCAAGTTCAAGTGTCCAATACATAGCTGTAAACCTTTGGATATTGTTGTTTTATTTGTTTTTGTTAGAGTGTCCTGCGGTATATGGGACCGTATTGTCTAAACGGCGTCCAAGAGAAAAATATTGTGGAAATCGTTGCCGTATTGTAGCGGTAATGGGGACACTCATCTTTACAGGCGCGCAAAGATATGATTTTTTTTCGGCGGGCTATGTATGTATGAAGTGTTTTAACGTTTAATAACCCTCCGTATGGTGCCAATGGAAAATATCAGTCTTTTTTCCAAGGCACATCCGCAATGCCTGCCGTGTGGTTGAGGTATCTTGCAAGGGTGAAAAGATAATCGCTCAGACGGTTTAGATAGCGTATTACCACGGGGTCTACCCGTGTTTCGTTCCCGAGGGTGATCACGCGGCGTTCTGCCCGTCGGCATACAGCCCTGCATACCTGTGCCTGTGCCGAGGAGAAGCTGCCGCCAGGAAGCACGAAGCAATGCATTGGTGGGATCCGGTCTGTCAGCAGGTCTATGCTGTTTTCCAGGGAGGAGATAGCTTCCTGCCCCAATCCTTGGGGTTCTGCCATGGCATTGCCGGTATTGTCTGTGGCAAGGTATGCGCCGATATTGAACAGCTTGTTTTGTACAGCCTGTAAAGTTGCCGAAGCCTCCTCTTCAACTCCTGGGGTCGCTATGAGAAGGCCGATATATGAATTCAGCTCGTCTACGGTTCCGTAGGCTTCAAGGCGTGTGGAGTCTTTTGCCACCCGTTGTCCTCCAGCAAGCGATGTGGTGCCGAGGTCGCCTGTACGTGTATATATTTTCATGATCAGATGTTTTAATAATTTTCGTTTCCGGTTCTTAGTGCCTCTAAAAGCGATTTTATATCGGGGTGCAGGTGTAGTGAGGATGCCACTTCTGGAGAGGCGAGATGTCGTTGTGACATTGTTTCCAGCATTTCATACAGAGGTGTGTACAGCCCGTGGCGGTTGAGCAGGTGTATGGGTTTGGATTCTTTGAAGAATTTCATGGTCGCCAATGCGGACATTACTTCGTCCAATGTGCCGAAACCGCCGTCAAGCGCTACAAACACATCGGCGTTTTCCTCCATTATCTGTTTGCGTTCATGGAGGGTGGTAACTCCGATATTTACGCTATTGGCCGGGTGTTGGCGGTCTGCCCGTGCCTGTGGCACCACTCCCATCACTTTCCCTCCGGCGTCAGCCGTCGCTGAGGCCACCACATCCATCAGCCCCAATGACAAGCCTCCGTAAACCAGTGTATGCCCATTTGAGCCTATCCATTGTCCGAGCGTGCGTGCGTCGGACACTACTTCTTCCGCAAGCCCGGAACGAGCCGAGCAGTAGACTGCAATCTTCATGATTATATAACAAACTAAGTCGGTTGGTTTACGCAAATATACGTCAATTTCACTAACTTTGCACATATGAACCGCAAAGATTTTGAGATAATGGCTCCCGTGGGGAGCTACGAAAGCCTGTATTCGGCAATCAATGCCGGTGCCGATGCGATATATTTCGGTGTGGAAGGATTGAACATGCGTTCCCGCTCAAGTGTGAATTTCACTCTTGAGGACCTGCATGAGATATCGCGCATCTGTGACGGACACGGCGTTAAATCCTATCTGACAGTCAATACGATCATTTACGATGAGGATATGGATAAGTGCCGCGCCATTATTGACGCCGTGGCGAATAGCGGTATTTCAGCTATTATAGCAAGCGACATGGCTGCGATACTTTACGCCCGCAGCCGTGGGGTGGAGGTGCATATATCCACACAGCAGAGCGTGTCAAATATCGCGACATTGCGTTTTTTCGCCCAGTATGCCGATGTGGTAGTGCTGGCGCGCGAGCTTAATCTGGATCAGGTCGCCGCCATACATAAGGCGATAATTGAGGAAGACATACGCGGGCCGCGTGGCGAGTTGGTACGCATTGAGATGTTCTGCCATGGTGCCTTGTGTATGGCAGTTTCAGGAAAATGTTATCTCAGCCTGCATGAATTGAACAGTTCAGCCAACCGTGGGGCGTGCACACAGATATGCCGCCGTTCCTATACGGTCACCGACCGTGAGACAGGCGAGCAGCTTGCCGTTGATAATAAATACATCATGTCGCCCAAGGATCTGAAGACTATCCATTTCCTTAACAAAATGATTGATGCCGGAGTGACGGTGTTCAAGATAGAGGGGCGCGCCCGTGGGCCTGAGTATGTGAGTCTTGCCGTAAAATGCTACAGTGAGGCGATAAGTTCCATATGCGACGGCACATATACCGAAGACAAGATCGCAGGATGGGATACCGAACTTGACAAGATCTTTAACCGCGGCTTCTGGAACGGTTATTATCTCGGCCAGCGTCTCGGCGAATGGTCAAGCAAATACGGCTCCTCTGCCACCCGCACCAAGGAATACCGTGCCAAGGGTGTGAGATATTTTTCCAATATAGGTATTGCGGAATTCCATATGGAGAGCGGGGAGCTGTGCCGCGGTGATGAAATAGTGATAACGGGTCCTACTACAGGTACTGTTATTTTGACACTTGATGAAATACGCGTGGGGCTGAAACCTGTGGAGAAAACCGTCAAAGGGGAAAGTTTCTCCATCTCGGTCCCATCGAAGATACGCCCATCCGACAAACTGTATCAATGGGTGCATAATACACGTGTGAAATAATCCGCTTGTATGTTTTACCTACCACTTGTGTGACGGTATATCATCGCAAGGCCAGATAGAAATGCCATATGGCTATTGCGGTGCTTACTGCCACATTAAGAGAGTGCTTGGTGCCTTCCTGAGGTATTTCCAGGCAGTAGTCGGCCATGTCTACCACATGTTGGTCCACACCGTTCACTTCGTGGCCGGCGATTATCGCATATCGTTTGTCCCGCTCCGGGACAAAATGGTCAAGCGTCACGCTTCCGTTGACCTGCTCCAGGGCGCAAATAATGTGTCCCTCCTTTCTAAGTGTATCCACGGCTTCCGTAGTATCGGCGAAATAACGCCATGCAACTGAATCCTCTGCCCCTAGAGCAGTCTTATGTATTTCCGGCGACGGGGGAGTGGCAGATATGCCGCACAGGCATATCTGTGCCACGCGGAAACCGTCGGATGTGCGGAACACCGAGCCGATATTATTCAGGCTTCTTACATTGTCAAGCACGACCGTAACGGGGAGTTTCTCTTTCGCACGAAACTCCTCCACTGTGTCGCGTCCCATTTCCCAGATAGTCTTTTTCTGCACTTTTTATGTCTTTTTCCGCGAAGTTAGCCATTTAATGGCGAATACCAAAGCGATTTTTTGCGTAAAATTTTTGCAATTCTGGAATTATTGCTAATTTTGTAGCGATTACAAAACAGTTAAAACATTTCGATGTACAAGGACAGGGCATTTACAGAAAACCAACTTGCCGAAATGATGCACACTCATGGAGTGCGCCTTTCAGCACAGAGAATAGCCGTTTTCTCATACGTTGCGAATGGCAAGCTGCACCCTTCGGCTGAGGAAATATTCACGGCTTTATCCCCGATTTTTCCGTCGCTTTCGCGCACAACTGTCTACAACTCGCTCCACCTGCTGAAAGACAAGGGGCTGATCCGTGAACTTGAAATACAGAGTGGTTTCATCCGTTACGACCTGCGGCTCCAGGAAGCCCACAGCCACTTCATATGCACTGGATGCGGCCGCATAACGGATATGCCCATGCCGGCAGGCATAGCCGATGCCGTTTTACCTGATTATGCAGTTGGGAGTGTGGATGTTTTTATCAAAGGTCTCTGCCCTGACTGCAAGGGGAGGCGTAAAAAAGATTTAAAACAAATAATATATTAATTCTTATGAAAGATCTTAAAGGAACAAAGACAGAACGCAACCTCATGGATGCGTTTGCAGGAGAATCGCAGGCACGCAACAAATACACATATTTTGCTTCAAAAGCACGTAAAGACGGCTACGAACAGATAGCAGCTATCTTTGAAGAGACCGCCAACAATGAGAAGGAACATGCCAAACTGTGGTATAAATACCTCAATGGGGGAGAGATTTCCGATACTATGGAGAATCTGCGTGAAGCTGCCGAAGGTGAGAACTATGAATGGACAGACATGTACGAGCGCATGGCGCGTGAGGCCGAGGAGGAAGGATTTCCTGAAATAGCTTTCCGTTTCCGTGCGGTAGGTGAGATTGAGCGCCACCATGAGGAGCGTTACCGCCGTCTGCTCCAGAATATTGAGGAGGGCATAGTATTCTCGCGCGAAGGTGATGCCATCTGGATCTGCCGCAATTGCGGACATATCATGATCGGAAAGAAGGCACCTGAAGTCTGCCCCGTATGCAACCACAAAAAGAGTTTCTTTGAAATAGAGGCCCGCAACTATTGATCAGTAACCGGCTACCGGTTTGCCCTGCATGTAACAATGCGGTATGTGGGCAAAAGCACGATGTTGTATCAAAATTCGCGAATTTTGATACAACATCGTGCTTTTTTATGAAGTACAGTTATGAACGGCTGCTGCTGATCTCCGTATTGTGTGCTCGCAGTCAATCATCGTCGTGATGGTGATGCTTTCCGTGGTGTTTGCCATGGTGCTTTTCCCATTGTTTCCTTATCTTTTTGGCATGTTTACGGGCTTCCTTGTTGCGGTGCTTCAGATAGTCTTTGTAATCATCGTAGTAATCCTCAAGATCGTCATTGTCGTAATAATACACGGGCACGGCCGTTCCAGGTGTGGAGACGGTGATTCCTCCAGGAAGTGTCACGCTTATCCCTGGCATTCCGGCACTTTGGTGGGTCGCTTTCCTGTAGGCTTTTGCTGCCTTATGGTATGCTTTATGGGAAGGTGCGTCTACGAATCTTACTCCTGGCATCAATGGTATGCAGACTTCTGGTTCCGGAGCATGGTGGAAATAATGTAGATGGTGGTGATGGTGCGGTGGAGCGGCTATCACCGTTGGGAAAATGGGTTGGTTCGTTACATTGAAATTTACCCCGTCAGTACCGGCACTTAACGAAAAATAAGGCAGTTGGGCTGTGCATGCGGCACTCCCGATTATTGCTGATGCAAGTAAGCCGAATAGATTTTTCATAAATAATTGAAAGTTTGTGGTTGTGTTCGGATTGTGAAACCGCATGAGGTATCCGTTTTATTTTCTACATTTCTGCCAGCGGTAATGTTCATTCGCCAATTAAAAATACTATGTATCCAGGAAGCCGGGAAGTTACGGGATATTTTGGGGTGCGATGCAGTTTTGTTGATTTAACGTTTTTTTGTAACTTTGCGGCTCATATTTTCAGAAAAAGTACCATGGCCGCGTGAGCGCCCTCATTCTGAGTTTCAGATATTTCTAAGGTAATTATATAAAGGTTTGATTTTATGAATTTTAGTGGAAAAGTGGATTTCCGGCCAAAATTATGGTCGGCCTTGCGCCATTACAACAGCAAGAAATTGCAAGCCGATATTGTGGCGGGTGTTGTAGTAGGCATTGTGGCTCTCCCGCTTGCCATCGCTTTCGGTATCGCGTCGGGTGTCAGCCCTACAATAGGTCTCATCACAGCGATTATCGGTGGATTTATGGTGTCGGCTTTCGGTGGCAACTCCGTACAGATCGGTGGCCCCACAGGAGCGTTTATCGTGATCGTCTATGGCATCATCGCACGTTTCGGTCTTGAGGGTCTGGCAGTCGCTACTTTCATGGCTGGCCTTATTCTTGTACTGATGGGTATTTTCAAGCTAGGATCAGTCATCAAGTTTATCCCTTATCCGATTGTCGTAGGCTTTACTGCCGGTATCGCACTTACCATACTTTCAACGCAGGTCAACGACTTTCTCGGCCTCGGCCTGAAGGATCTCCCCGGTGAATTCATCTCGAAATGGGGCGTTTATTTCAGCAATTTCGACAAGATCCATCTGCCTACGGTAGCGGTGGCTATTGTGTCGCTGTTGATAATAATCGCCACTCCTAAGGTTTCCAAACGGTTGCCCGGTGCCCTTATGGCTATAATACTGGTTACGGCGGCAGTAGCCCTGCTGAAGGGGATGATGCCGGATCTGGGGATTACCACTATCGGTGACCGCTTCGGTTCCATGTCTACGGATCTGCCGGAAGTCCATGGCTTCTCTCTCACTATGGCGAATATCAACCTGCTTCTGCCTTCGGCTTTTACCATTGCCGTGCTCGGTGCAATAGAATCGTTGCTTAGTGCTACTGTAGCCGATGGTTATACAGGATCGCGTACATCCACCAATACCGAACTCATTGGCCAGGGGCTGGCCAATATAACGGTTCCTTTCTTCGGCGGAATACCTGTCACCGGTGCCATAGCCCGTACCATGACCAATATCACCAATGGCGGCCGCACTCCAGTGGCCGGGGTGGTACATGCCATTGTGCTGCTGTTGATATACATATTCCTTATGCCGCTCATAAACTATGTGCCGATGGCATGCCTCGCCGCGGTGCTTGTGGTTGTGTCATACAATATGAGCGGATGGCGCACTATCGTAGGCATATTCAAAAATCCCAAGAGCGATGTGTCGGTAATGATAGTTACTTTCCTTCTTACGGTGGTGTTTGACCTCACGATAGCAATTGAAATAGGCCTGCTTCTTGCCGTAGTCCTGTTCTTGCGTCGTGTGATGGAAAATACAGAAATAAAGGTATATTCAGAGCAACTTGACGTGGCTGAGGGTACAGACCTTGACGCATCACATCATGAGGTACTAAACGTGCTCCATGGAGTAGAGGTTTATGAGATTGATGGTCCGTTCTTCTTCGGTGTGGCTACCAAATTTGACGAGATGATGCGCTCCACACTCGCCGAGAAACCTAAGGTGCGTATCATACGCATGCGTAAAGTGCCGTTCATTGATTCCACGGCCATACATAACCTTGAGATGCTTATCACATCATCACAGAAAGAGGGTATACATGTGGTGCTCTCCGGTGTTAAGGACAATGTGCGTGAGACGCTTATCAATGCTGGAATTGACCGTCTGATAGGTAATGACCATATCTGCCCGCATATCTCTGTGGCGGTTGAGATGGCAAACTTGATTGTAGAGCGTGGTTCTATCTCCCGGGTTGTTTAAGTAAACTGATGCTTGAGATAATATATTCCCATTTCATACTGCAAAGCAGAGTTGCCGGATTTCGGGCAGCTCTGCTTTGCGTTTGTTGATAGTTGGTTTCCGTCGCATTGCTTACTTTGCAGCCGCTATGAGTGGAAGTGGACGGAGGTATATGTACAGCAATGTTTTACAGCAAACTCTGTGAAATATTTGCCTTCCTGCGACGTTATCTAAGTGTCACCCCCTTCGGGTGTTACTTGTTTGTATGCGGATAAAAGTGTTTTTCATAAGCGCGATAGTCGCGCTGGGAGCATTCACATCCTGCCGCGAGTCTGCGGTGGAGATGGAGGATCCCGCGGTGGAAGTAGTGTCGGAGTTGCGGCGTGTCAACCGTCTTTCGCTTGCGGAAATGTCTATCAACAAGGTTGGTACGATAAGCGACAGTGGTGCTACGGGGTTTGCGTCGTTGCTGAATATGCTGAAAGTGGGTGACCGCATCGGTGTATATTCCTATCACACATATCTGGAGGCATATATGGATCTTGACGCACTGGATGCGGCGGACCTGGAGGTATATCAGGACAGGCGGTTGGTGAAATTGCGTCTTCCGGCCATACAGGTGCGTCTTTCCGGACGTGATGCCACTGTCACAGAGGAGCATTATCGTGTGACAGGCATGCGGAGTACTATTTCTCCGGTAGAACGCGCCCAACTGAAGGAATTGATGAACACCACATTGAGACAGGAGCTCAAATCTACCGACGAATATGGCGAGCGGCTTCGTGCGAATGCCCGTGAAAAGGCCGTGGGATATTTTTCGGCACTTCTGCAGATGATGGGTTACGACAGTGAGATCACATTCAAATGATTGTTGCCATGAAGTATGTTGTGAAATTGATAATATATCTGGTGGCTATATTGGCCATAGCGGGGGCTGGTGCATGGCTATATGGGAAAATCACTGGAAATCCCCAGGAAAATATGCAGACCGGGCAGGCGCGTATTGACGGCATCAGGCAGATGGTGAGCCTGTGCACGCTTGAGATTGAGGATGACATTGCATTGCGTGATTCCATTCATGGCAAATGGCTCTTGGCTAAGGTGCGGCTGAGTGGCCAGGTACGGTTTGACCTTGAACAGCTGGACTGCAAGATGCATGGTGATACGCTTGTGGTGCGTTTGCCTAAGGAAACCGTGGTAGTGCGCGAGGCTACATCACCCGGAGCTTATGAGATAATAGACACTTGGGATAACACCCTCCTTGGTCTAGGCAAACTCACTACTGCCGAGGAAAACACCCTGAAGCGTCGCATGACAGCCCGATATCGTGAGGAAATATACCGCCGGGGCTATGTGGCGCGTGCCCGTTCTACAGCGGTTGCCACCCTCAGGCAGCTCACGTCGGCTCTCCCAACCCCCACAGTCATAGTAGATCCTTGATATGAAGTGTGATTGGTGGTATCATTGCCTCGGAGGCTTTCTGGTATATGTGTGCACCGTGGTCAGAATAGGGTCGGATCCTCAAGCAGGCGGAATGTCTTGCGGTGGTGGGGGGTGGCGCCCAGCGAGGCAATGGCGGCACGATGGGCTTTGGTTGGGTATCCTTTGTTGACCTCCCAGTCGTAGCCGGGATATTCTACGGCGAGACGGCGCATCATCTCGTCGCGGTGGGTTTTGGCCAGGATGGATGCTGCCGCGATGTTGCCGAACCGCCCGTCACCTTTCACGAATGTATCCCAAGGCAGGCCGCCATAAGGTTTGAAGCGGTTGCCGTCCACGATCACGCTTTGGGGGCGCACTTTGAGTGCGTCCAGGGCGCGGTGCATGGCCAGGATGCTTGCATTGAGTATATTTATTTCATCTATCTCCTGGGGGGTGCAGAGAGCCACTCCCCAGGCTATGGCTTCCGATTCTATTATGGGTCGCAATGCTTCACGCCGTTTCTCGGTAAGTTGTTTGGAGTCATTGAGCCAGGGGTGGTGGAAATCGTCGGGAAGTATCACTGCCGCGGCCACAACGGGGCCTGCAAGGCATCCGCGCCCCGCTTCGTCGCATCCGGCCTCATTGACCGAGAAACGGAAACAGTTGGGGAGGCTTGTTTCTGCTTGTCTTGACATGCGGTATAGGCTTATAGTTGTTTGCGGAATGACCGGCGACGGCGATGCTGCCGTGTGTCGAAATATTGCCATTGGTTCTGTACCTTGGCATTTGTCTCAAGTTCCGGATTTGACTCCGCATGGGTGAATCCGTTTTTGATATAATATGGGATAAGGTCTGTGAACAGCAGCGCATTCACCCCTTTGTTCTGGTATTCAGGTTTCACGGCAATGAGGAGCAGATCCACTGCATCCGATTTTCCTAAAAGCACAGGCAGCAGGTGGCGCCATCCGAACGGGAAAAGGCGTCCGCGGCATTTTTGCAGTGCTTTTGAGAAAGATTGGATAGAGATTCCTACAGCCACGATATTGTCGTCTGCATCGGTGATTACAGTGATGAGTTCAAGGTTGAGTATCCCCAGATACATGTTGATATAGTATTGTATCTGCTTGGGAGATAGCGGGGAATAACCGTATAATTGGTCGTAGGCCTCGTTTATCAGTTCGAACAGTGCCACACCATATTCCTCCTTTATTTTTTTTCGGGAGGTGTATTTCTTTACTTTCAGGTTGTTGCGTTTCTGTACTATTTCTGCGATACGCTGGTATTTTTCTGGCACGGCATCGGGCACCTTTACGAAAAACTCCACCCAGTCGGCTTCTTTGGTGAATCCCATCCGCTCCATGTGGCGCGGATAGTAGGGATGGTTATAGATGGTTGCCATGGTGCCGAGCTCCTCAAAACCTTCGATAAGCATCCCTTCATGATCCATATCGGTAAATCCCATAGGCCCTACAATGGACTCCATACCTTTTGAGCGTCCCCATTGGCTAGCAGCCTCAAAAAGCGCGTCTGCCACTTCTGCGTCATCCTCGAAATCCACAAAGCCGAAACGTAGGCTTTTCTGTCCCGTGCGTTCGTTTACTTTATGGTTTATTATGCCGGTAATGCGCCCTACAGGCTTGCCTTCCCGGTAAGCCATGAACGATTGTGCTTCGCAGAATTCAAATGCAGGGTTTTTATCAGGGGAGAGTGTATTGACATCATCCATGATCAATGGCGGCACATAATATGGGTTGCCGTCGTAGAAGTCAATGCCGTATTTTACATATTTTTTCAGTTCGGAGCGCGTAGGCTCCACAGGTCGTATCTCTATAGCCATTTGTTTGGGTTCGCGATCGTATTTCAATCAGTAATTGTCTGTCGGTTGGTGCTCGCTTTGATTATCAGGCAATGAATGCCCATTGTCAAAGAGCCGGATTCTTGAGGCTTAGGTATCCGAGAATCAGGGTCATCAGAAACAGGAAAGAAATTATGAGCATGTAAAGGCGTTTGTTGGAGCGCCCAGACAGTGCCATTTTCAAATCAGGAACATCACGGAACCTCTTTCGGGGATCCGGGTTCAAGCACCGTTCGGCGATGCGCCGCAGGTGCGGATTGTTGTCGCTGGTCTTGTCAAGCACCTCTTTAAGCACTGTCCCGTAGCTGTGTATATCTTCCGCAGCGGCTGTAGGGGAGAGGTGTGCGCGTTGGTCAAATCCGACGTCTATCACTTTCAGGTTGCGTATTTTCTCCGTGAAAATTATTGTTTCCGGTCGGATAGGATGGTGTATGATATGGTTCTGCTGTATGTAGCCTATGGCATCGGCAAGACGGTATATGAGTGTCTCCTTTATTTCAGGTGTCACTTCCCCCTTGTCAAGCAGTTTGCGGAGGGAATCGCCATATACGTCATCGGTGATTATGCACATCCCGAGCCCTGGAACTTCTTCGAAGTCGTTGATCATTATAATGTTGGGATGTGCGAGATTGTATCGCACGTCAAACTCCTTGCCGATCATTTCCCGGAACTCCTCCTTGTCGCGCAGTTCCGGCCTAAGGGTCTTGAGCATTACCCATTTGCCATGTTTTTTGGCGGTGTACACCTCGTAGAACTCCTCGTCCCATTCGGGAAGGTGTTCGATTTCAGTCCATTTCTGTTGATTCTGGGTCATATGGCATTCAATGTATGGGGTGTGACTGGAAGTACTGGTGTTCGCGCGACATGTCGAAGTACAATATGTGGCGCCTGTCGTTGCCCGGGAGGGTGACTTTTATAGCGTCTATACCTCCCACTTTGGTGCGGTCCACAATCTGCTCTATTCCGAGTACGTTTCGCAGCAGGCGTTGCATGTCTGCCGATGCGATGACGCTGAAAGGGGACGCTGCCGATGTGCCCTGTCCACTTTCAAGGATGGCGGTGGCTACCAGGTCCGCGCGTATGCCGTAATACAATATCTTTTCGCCCATTTTGCCCGTGTCGCGCATGCGGTCGGCAGAAGCCAGCGCAAGCACGTTCAGATCCAGGCTCAGGGGATTGAGTTTCAAAGCCTTTTCTGCGAGCCTGAGTGCTTCCTCATAGTCGCCGGCTTCATATGCTGCTTCTACTTCGGGGAAAGTTTCCCTGGGATCATAATCCGTAGTGAAAGAATAACCGAAATAGAGCTTCCGCAGTTCATTTGCGGTCATGGTAGTGTCTGCCTTTTCAAAACGTTCAAGCAGCTCCCGGTAGTTTTCCGGATGCATCTTCACCTCTACCTCTATGGCTGTGAGATCCAATGCCGCTGCAAACATCGCCGTGGCAAGGAACATTATGAATAAGGCTGTCGTTTTCTTTATCAATTCAGTCAGATTTAGTGATGTATGATGTTTATGGATTATTCCTCCACAATCTGCAATATTTTCTTGGGGAGGTCTGTGTTGTCGTTGAAGTTGGAGAACTTCTCCGAACCCACACCGATCACGTAGAGTGGCACAGGATGGCCGGTATGATCGTTGGTTGTCCATCCGAAACCGCTCTTGCCGTTTAGCAGCGAAATAGCTTTCTCTACGAACCTGCTTGAGGATGAGTAGAGCGTTTTTACGTCGTCTCCTGCGTTATGGTTTACGAAAGTGGCATCGAAAAGGTCGTGCAGTTCTTTCTCTTCATGTTCTTTCAGTTTTACTGCCGTGCCGTATCCTAGTTTATCGGCAAGGAATGCCTGCATCTCTTCCCATGTGACCGGGGTTCCGGATTTCACAAGTTCCTTGCAGTGGTCGTTGAGCATGTCTTTGGATATTTTCTGTACCCGTGCCACTTCCGGACGGGCGCTGTAGCCCGTAGTGCGGCAGCCGACAGACATGCCTCCTGTCTCATGGTCGGCTGTTACAAGTATGAGTGTTTCGTCAGGGTGTGCCAGATAAAAGTCGTAGGCAACCTGTAGCGCTTCGTTGAAGTTTATTACCTCGCGCACGGAAGTGCCGCCATCGTTTCCGTGGCCGGCATGGTCTATGTTACCCCCTTCCACCATCATGAAAAACTTTCCGGGCGATGTGCGCTGCAGGTGTTCAAGGCCGGCGCGTGTCATCTCAGGCAGTCTCAGTCCGCCGGGAATGGAATCCACGGTATAGCCTATCTCATTATTCATTTTTTCATGGAACGGACTAAGCAGCAGCACTTTTTTTGCTTTTTTGTCTAAGTTTTCCATGCCATATCCAACGCTTACTTTGTTCTTTTTGAAAAGGTCCATTATGTCGTTGTCCTTGCCGTCGCGGTCCTTTGTGCCGCGCAATCCGGCTCCTGCGGCGAACTGGTAGCCTGATTCTGCCAGTGCACGGTCAATGTCGTAGAAGTCTCCACGGTTAGGTACATGGGCATAGAAGGATGCCGGGGTGGCGTCGTCAATGCCTACTGATGTTACGATGCCTATGCCGAAACCTTTTTTCTGAAGATGGCGGGCTACTGAGGTCACAGGTATGGTGTCGGCGTTCATGCCGAGCATCCCGTTTTTGGTCTTGTGCCCTGTGGAGAGTGCTGTGCCGGCTGCTGCCGAGTCTGTTACATCCGAGCTTGCCGAGTGCGTCGTGATCATTGATACCACCGGGAATGTGGTCATAAGCAGAGGCGTGTCGCTTCCGAGCACCTCTTTGTTGAACAGCTGCGCGTTGGTGGCTTCAGCTATTCCCATGCCGTCGCCGATAAAAAAGAATACATATTTGAGATCGCTTGCCGTAGCGGAAGCTGACAGCAGTACGGTTGTGGTGGCCAGCAGCAATGTGCGTGCTTTATTGAAAAATTTCATTGGCATTGAATTGTAAGGTTATAATGGGGTTTGTTGTTCTGTTGTATCGTTGTCGGAGGATTTGCCCGAAAGTTCTTTGTTGAGCAGTAATATCGGATCCATGATGCGACGGTCGTTGGAGAGGCGGGGCACTTTCCGCTGGCCGCCGAGTTTGCCTGTAGATGCGAGCCAACGGTCGAATATCCCGTGTGCTCCCGGTACCACGGTGAGTGGTGCCAGGAATATGTCGCCGGAACGTTTTGCCTGGTAATCGGAATTTTCATCCTGCAGGCAGCGGTCAAGCAGCAGTGCGAAAGCATCCATGTCTTCCGGCTGACGGGAAAACTCTATCAGCCATTCATGGCGCCCCCGGTTTCCGCCGTCGGCATACACGGGGGCGGCGGTATAATCAAGCGCTTCAGCTCCGGTTGCACGGCAGGCGGCATCCAGGGCGGCATCGGTGTTGTAAACCATCACTTCTTCACCAAAAGCGTTGATGAAACTGCGTGTGCGTCCGGCTATTGTCACAGTCAGCGGGGAAGTCCCTGTTACAAGTGCAGTGTCGCCGACCGGGTAGCGCCACAAGCCGTTGCCTGAAGTTACAAGCATGGCATAGATTGCCCCTTTTTTCACTTTCCAGGCTGGTATAGGCACGGCATCGCCGTCGTCCACAGGAATAAACTCATAGAATACGTCGGTATTCATCAGCAGGCGCATATCGGGCTTGCCGGGGATGGCTTGCACCCCGAAAAATCCCTCGCTGGCGTTATAGTTTTCCCAATATTGCATGCGGCTGTTGTCGGTTATCGCTTCATATTGCCGCCGGTAGGGGCCGAAAGCTATGCCGCCATGGAAGAATACCTCAAGATTCGGCCATACGTCGTGGACGGAGGATGCCCCTCTACGGTTCAGCACTTCGCGCAATACCGTCAGGAACCATGACGGCACACCGGACAGTGAACGCACGTCGGCTCCTATGGATGCTTCTACCAGCGCCGGCAACTTATCTTCCCATCGTTCCATCAGGGCTATCTGTTTTGATGGGATACGGAATAGGTTGGCCACGGGGTTTATGTTGTTTATAAGGGTCGCCGACAGGTCGCCGACCTTCACTCCTGCCGGAAGTTGCAGTTCATTTGCGAAACTGCCTCCGAGGATGAAGTTCTTACCTCCGAAAATATGGCTGTCACGGTGGTAATGCAGGTACGAGGCTACGGAAAAAGCAGCTCCTGCGTAGTGCCCTTTCTTTAGTGAGCGTTGTGTCAGGGGTATATATTTGCTTTTGCCGTCGGATGTGCCGGATGACTGGGCGAAATTGCGTGTGCGTCCTGGCCAGAGGACATCGCGTTTGCCTCCTATCATCTCCATGACATAAGGTCGTAGCATGAAGTAGTCTGTCTGAGGCACTTTTTCAGCAAATTCTTCATAGCTGCGCAGATTGGCAAAGCCTTTGTCTATGCCGAACTCAGTGCGGGCGCCTGCATGCAGCAATGAACCGAGCAACTTGCGTTGACCGGCCTCAAGGTGCTCTTCGGCGCGTATCTCAGCCTCAAACACCCTCTCCATATATGCGCGGGATATCCCTGTAAAATCAAACATGCCTATAGGTCTTTACCTGCGACCCTTTATCAATCAGCAAAATTACGAAAAAAATTGCAATTACCTCCCTGTTTCCGGCATGTTATCAAGGTGAAATGCCATTAAGATGCGCTATATGAGTGGCGTCATGGCATGGGGGATCAACGGTTACGCACAACGCGGATTCTTTTCTGTGTGGTGCGCGAGGCGGGTGTGCCGTTGCCCAGATAGGCCTGGGTGGCATTGTCGTAGGCTGTTGATGACCAGAAATCGTTTGGTGTGAAACTTCCTGCTGGCAGATTGCTGAATTGTTCGTAAGCCGGGAGATACCACACGATGTTGTCTTCTGTGATTCTCGGAGCGGTGCTCTCCATTCCTGTGCCGCTGTCGGTGTAGCGGTTCAGGTAATAACGGTTTTTCTTGAGGACGATGCTCAGGGCCTGGCTCTCGTTTATGGCAGTCCCCCGCAGATTAAACAAGCAAGTGCGAATTTACGCAAAGTGTTTGAAAATTCGATTTTTGGAGTAGAGTAATTTAGTTCCTTCCGAGGGCGATTATTAATTTTCTTCTGAACCGACAAATTATGAGGGCTAATTTCGTCAAAATCAGAGCCTTTTGGTATGTATTGTCTTATTAACTTGTTTGTGTTCTCTACCAATCCTTTTTGCCATGAAGCATAAGGATCGGCAAAATACACCACCACACCGTTAAGGCCTTTTGTGATGAGCTGATGTTGCGAAAACTCAGGTCCATTGTCCGTGGTAATGGTAAGCACGCCCTCTGTCCTGTATGCGAAAAGCAGCCTGTTGACCTCTTTGGCCAATTCCTTGGCCTTTTTCCCGTGTTTAAGACGATGTATGATTACATATCCTGTTGATCGTTCAACAAGTACGAGGATGGCTTGAAATCCGTTCTTGCCGATAATCAGATCCATCTCCCAATCTCCGAAACGATTTCCGTTGGCTTCGGTGGGTCTGTCTTTTATTGATGTCCGATTCCGAATATTTCGGGCGGACGCAGATTTATAAGGATCTGACTTGCGTCTATGGCCTTTGTGGCGAAGGTGTTCATACAACGAACCTCCAGCCTGTTTATCTTCTTTTACCCATGTGTAAATCGTTGTGTGGCTAACCTTTTCACCTTTTAGTCTCATTACTCCGGATATTTGCTCAGGTGACCACTGGTCAACCCTGATATGTTGAAGACATTCAAATTTCAGCTTAGACGGGATGGTCGAGTTTTTACAGATGCGCTCCTTGCGTTCATCTGCCATCTCCTGGGCGTTATGAGCATATCCGCCACGTTTGTTACAGTTCCGCGCCAGTTCACGATAAATCGTTGAAATATGTACGCCTATAGCCTGAGCGATAAATTCGGGGGACTTACCGCATTGTTTATACGCAAAAATTTGCGACCTTTGTGTTGAGATTAAATGTTTGTACATGAGCAATACAAAATTAGTTAATCTTAAGGAGACTTCGGTCTCCTTTTTTTGTATTGCTTGTCTTTTTCTGCTAAAGACCGCGCCGCCCATTGGCCATCACGGAGGAAGTGTTCTTTAACGGCTGTGTTTTCGCACTTCGGTCTTTAATTTAGGTTCTAAATAAAAAAATTAGATAATCATCCTCAGAAGGGATGTAGGCCATAATGAATGAAAATGTGGTGAAGTAACAATAATGGACGGTACGATAAAAAAAGATGCTGCATTCCGACATTGTCGGGATGCAGCGTTCGGTCTTTTAAAAGTAGCCCATAGGAGAATCGAACTCCTCTTTCAAGAATGAAAATCTTGCGTCC
>CANRWW010000044.1 GCA_947643665.1 uncultured Porphyromonadaceae bacterium
CTTAACACTCCTTATTGTATTTTGTATGTTTAAAATAAGTCAAGATGACTTCTGTGTAAAAGTTTTTATGTGATTATTTTTTTTGATAAAAATATCTGTTTAAAGCAGTCAAAAAAGTATGCCGTTGTTGGCAATGAAGAAAATTTCCCCTAACTTTGTATGCAGTGAGCATTGAAAAATGAGGGATCTTATAATCTGGCCCCGTTCTTTAATATTAATTACTTTGATAACCAATTATTCACAGCTCACGTCAATACGATCTAACATGAAAAAAAATTTTGCAATCACGTTGGCTACCGGTATGGCTCTTGTATACTCGGTGGGTTATGCTTCTGCAAAGGGCAACGAAGTGGGAAAGCGTACTGATGCATTGGACAATTCGGTATGGAATCACTCCGAGTGGATATCGGTGGCTGATGCCCCTGTGGTGAAGGGTGCCATACATGGTGATAACGAGCGGGCGGCGGATGGTGCCAGCTGGTTTATGTCAACAATAAAAAATGATAAGAAATTGGTATCCGCAAGGTGGATGACTTCCGGGCTAGGTGTTTATGAACTTTATGTAAACGGGCGTCCTGTAGGCGAGGAGATCCTTAAGCCTGGTTTTACACATTATGCCAAGACAAAGCGTTCGTTCACCTATGATGTAACTGATGCTGTTTCAAAAAAAGCCGGTGCTGAAAATGTGTTTTCCGTGCAAGTTACCCCCGGATGGTGGGGTGACAAAATTGTCACTCCCGGCGGCCATGATGGCATGATTGGCAAGAAAGTCGCTTTCCGCGGAGTGCTTGAACTTACCTTTGCTGATGGAAGCAAGAAATATTACGGTACCAATACCGATGATTGGAAAGCCGGAATTGCCGGCCCTGTCAAGCATGCCGCTATTTTTGACGGGGAGGAATATGACGCACGCGAGTTACCCGGCAACGAATGTGCCGGTAAAATGGCTGTACCGGAGATAAACGAGGAGTTCAAAGGTGAAATTTTACCGTCGCAAGGCGCTGAAATATACCTTCGTGAGGATTTGGCGCTTGATCCAAAAAAGGCATACATTTGGAATGGTGTCGAAGGTGTAAGCGAGGATGCTTTTGGGAAAG
Source organism: uncultured Porphyromonadaceae bacterium (assembly GCA_947643665.1). Taxonomy (GTDB): domain Bacteria; phylum Bacteroidota; class Bacteroidia; order Bacteroidales; family Muribaculaceae; genus UBA7173. Next base: position 1,098 of record CANRWW010000044.1, read on the forward strand.
TAGTAATCACCAAGGAATATAAACCCGGACAGGAGATGATGATACGTCCAGGAGAGACCCTGGTCGTGGATTTCGGACAAAATTGTGCCGCAGTGCCGTCATTTGAATTCCGTGCGAAAGAGGGAACCAAGCTGACATATCTGCCGGCCGAGCTTCTCAATGACGGTAACGGTGCTAAAAACCGCGGTATGGATGGACCGGAAGGGAGCTGCCATCGTCTTAATCTTCGCATTCCTGATACGGGAATGTTGCTGAATTATACGTTTGGTGCGGATAAGGGGTTTGTAAATTATCGTCCTCGTTGCACTTTCTATGGTTACCGTTTCGTGTCAATCACCGCTGATGGCGAGGTGCGCATAAAATCATTGAAATCCGTTCCTGTGACCTCCATAGCCCAGGAATTGGAAACCGGCAAATTGACGACAGGAAATGACCTTGTAAACAAACTGATTTCAAACACGGTATGGGGACAGCTTTCAAATTATCTTTCCGTACCGACAGACTGCCCACAGCGCAACGAGCGTCTCGGTTGGACTGCCGATACACAGGTATTTGCCGAGACCGGTACATATTTTGCTGACACAAAACGATTTTTTCATAAATGGATGCGCGATATGCGTGATTCACAACATCCACTCGGAGGATTCCCCGGGGTAGCTCCCCTTGCACAGTACGGCTGGGAGTGCACACGTCTAGGATGGTCAGATGCCGGTGTGATTGTGCCTTGGGTGGTTTGGAAGCAGTTCGGTGACACACAGATTGTGGATGAGAACTGGAATGCAATGGAGAAGTATGTGGATCATATCAATAAAACCAAATATAACCATCACGCTCTTGTTGCCGAAAATGGTAATTACCAATGGGCAGACTGGTTGAGCTATGAACCGCTTGAAAGTTGCGGGGGAGCCATGCATGACAGGGATGAACTTGGAAATACATTTATCCGCCCCGAGACATATGATTACTGGAATTACCTGAGCGCCAGCTATTGGCTGATGGATGCTGAGATGATGCGTGATATGGCAAATGCCACAGGGCGTGATGCGGCTAAGTATGAGGCAATGGCAAAGGAAGCAAGACAATACCTTCGTGACAATTTCCTTACTGCCGACGGCGGATTCAGAACAGGCATTCTCAACACTATGCAGACTCCGGCGCTGTTCGCATTGAAAAACAGACTGGTGGAAGGAACAGCTAAAGATAATATGGCAGCCCGTCTCCGTAAAAATTTCGCAGAGCATGACAATTGTCTGCAAACCGGGTTCCTTGGCACATCTATACTGATGCCTACCCTTACGGAAAACGGTATGGAAGATATTGCATATGAGCTTCTTTTCCAGCGTAAGAATCCAAGTTGGCTTTATTCCATTGACAATGGTGCGACCACAATCTGGGAGCGTTGGAACAGTTATATGCTGGAAAGCGGAATGGGGCCACGCGGCATGAACAGTTTCAACCATTACGCATATGGTGTGGTATGCGAATGGATGTGGGAAACAATGGCTGGAATAGCTGCCGATGTTGAGCAACCGGGCTTCAAACGCATAATAATGAAACCTATCCCTGACAAGCGGCTTGGTTTTGTGGATGCCGAGTACAAGTCAGCTGCAGGCATAATCAAGAGTAATTGGAAATATGACGGTGACAAGTGGATCTGGAAATTCACTGTGCCAGAAGGTGCGGTGGCGGAGGTTACCCTTCCGGGAGAAACAGATTCCAAAGAATATGTTGCCGGCACATATACTGTCGTGAAGTGACGGGCATATTGAATTGCTGAGAATCATACAGGATAAATCGGGGCGATGTGTCAAAATCGGGCACATCGCCTTTTTGTATCTGTCTGGAAGGTGAGTTTAATTGTTTTCTGATTATTTTCCTGGAAATCCGTTTTCATTATTCCGGTGGTATGGATAAACGGGTGCCGGCTCATAATGTGCACATTTATATGCAGTTGCATAAATATGCATTGTTAAAATATCGTTTTTAAAGATAAGAGTAAGTAAATAATAATCATATTGTTAATATTAATTAACTTTAAATCTTATTAAGTGTGGCGATTATTTCCCTAAATTTAGGCGGAAAAAGTTTTAATACTAATTTTAATTACTTGCCGGTAAAGATAATTTTTGTCTGTATTAGAATTATAATTCGCAATTATCAGATATTCGCTTCTTGAATAATTGGTTCGTTTTTTCATAATATTTTACACAAAATATTTTAAATATCAATCTTAAAATTCTCATTTATATGAAGAAATTATTACTTGCAGCGCTGTCAGCAGGAGCGATTTTCGTTTCCGCAAGTGCCGAGACGTTGGAGATGTCACAATCTGTAGTCGGCTTGTATGATGACCAGGGATATGACGTCCCTAACTATTACGTTATTCTTTCTGATCAGGCTTCGGCAACCTATAACCAGAAAACCGGTACTGTATCACTTGACCAGGGATATATACTTGATCTTGATCTCTACAACGTGGTATCGGATCCCCTGGCACTTCCGGCAGGCACTTACCGTTCCTCTTCCGACATGACCGCTTTCACTGTGAATCCTGAAGCATCCATGCTGAGATACTATTCCGGTGGCAAACAGAAGTCCGCTACGGTTGTCAACTCCGATATTAATGTTGCCGTGAATTCCAACGGCATCTATACCTTGACAACATCAGTGACCAATCCTGAAACACAGCAGGTGTGCGATCTTAAGTTCGTAGGTCGTCTCCCTATCATTAGCATTAATTCCAAGCCGGCATCTTTCCCCATGCTTAAGCAGGATGTGGAAAATGCCACGCTTGATGCCGGTGGTATAGCATTCTACTATGGTGTGACCGACTATTCCAATAATGGGGTCACTTATCTGAATTTCTATCAGGGGGATTTTAATGATCAAGGAGGGCTCAATGGAGATGGTATCAACTTAGCGATGATGATTGCCCATAAGCGTATGTCCAGCCGCGAAAAATACACAATCGTTTCCGGCACCTATGTAAATGCAGAGGACTTCGCACGTGACACATGGTACCCATGTCGTGAAATTGAATATCCTGGTGTATCGGGAGGAATGCCTTTCGGTTCATTCATACGCATTCGCAAAAACGGAGTCTACACCTATGGATACTTCAAATCAGGAACATTGACAATAGAGTTTGATGAGGAAAACAAGCATCTTACGGGAACGCTGGATGCATATACCGATTTGGGTTACCATGTTACTGCCACACTTGACGGAGATGTTACATATGATTTTACTGCCGCAAGTTTCCAGCCGTCTCTTTCAAATTTGACAGATGATGTGGATCTTGACCTTGACTATCTTGAAAATGGACGTATATTCCATATCGGAGAGAAGGGTGGTTGCCGTGCTTTCATCGTAGACCTCGGATCACCTGCCGGAACAGATTCGCCTGCCGGTGTCGCAGCAGATATCATGCGTGTTGAGTTCCTTATGCCGATGAATGAGGCTGTTGTTAAACCTGGATTATATACCGTAGTGCCTCGCAGATGGAACTCCAATGACCTTGCGGCAGGTTGCACCTATGAACCTTTTAGCATCGGCAAGGGATGGGCGGATCACGGCTCGGTAAGTTCCAGTATTGCAAGTGTAGGTTCATGCTATGCGCATTTCCAGGAGAATCTGACATATGTTTTTGATTATTACGCACCTGTAGACGCTGGAACAGTGCGTGTATCAACCCAGGATTATATCAATTATACATTTGACATCAATTTGCAGGATGACGCCGGATATGAAATCCGCGGGCTTTGGGAAAACAAGCCGTTGGAATATCGCTATGACCGTGATGAACTTGCTGATCAGGTAGGTATTGAAAGTGTTTCAGGAGATGACAATAAGATCCAAGTGGCAGTTGAAGGCCGCAACATCATCGTACTCAACGGTGGAAATGCTCCTGTGGTGCTCTTCGACATGAACGGATGCCAGGTAGCGGCGGGAAGTGCAGCTAATGTGCTTGATGCCAGTGGACTCAATGCAGGGATCTATCTGCTTAATGTATGCAACAAGGCTGTCAAGGTTGTGCTTAAATAAAAGTTCTGGCAGTTATTAGTATTATAGACATAAACCGATGTCCGAATAGGGTGTTGCCGGAATGGCTTAGGTTAGCCATGCAGACCCTTACCAAAATTGGACCAATCAATATTTATTACAAATGGAAGCAAAAACTCTGTTTATAGCCTTAGGTGCTGCCGCTGTCGGTACCTTGGCATATGCCTACACCCAAACGGTGGAGATCATGACTGTTGAATTTCAGGATGGTCAGAAGGTTGAGTATAAAATAGATGATGTGGCAAAAGTCTCTTTTGATTCACGTAAGGAAACAATAGGCTTCAGTATCACCGATGCCAATTCGTCAGAAATATATCGGTCAGAATCCATTGACCCTATGTTCCGGATGGTTCCTGAAGATGATGCCGCTCCAACCACATTCATTTTCGGAACTGCAGAAAATGCAGTTGAGCTTGCGGATCTTAAAGCCGGGCGGTATATGGTGCTGGTGGAGATAAACAATTCTGCTCTTTTCCAGCCGGAAGTGAATCTCGCAGAAGAAAACAGCGGAGTAGTCCTGCAGCTATACGAATGGGCAGAGGGAGAAATTTCAGTTACTCGTGGGAGTATATCTGAAGGAGTTCTGACCACATCGCGCAATGCTCATGGAGTGTTCACGATGGAGCTTGATGCAAAATTTGACGATGGCATGTATATCCGTGGTTCTTACAGTGGTATGCCTACAGATGTAACAGATCTTGAGGTGTTGTTCCCGACTCCTGGACCGAAAAACGAGGTTTGTTACTACAACAATGACGGCGTTCTTTTAAATACGGCCAAGATTATAGGCTTCAAGAAAAGTATTATTAAATCTTCCGGCCCAATGGGCGGTGCTGCAAGCTATACGGCAATATTGGATGACGACCACAGCGATGTCAAATGTGAGATACAGATTGTGGCTGACTATATAGGGCAAAATATTGATTTCGCCACTATAGAAAAGAGCGACAAACCGGTATGTTATTTCCGTTATGAACACATACAGATATATACAAACAACGATTATGCCGGGATGAGCGGTACTGAAGGTAACGTTGAAATAGTGGAAGGTGAAGACGGCACTATTACTGTAAAAGCCGATGTAACTAATAAATATGTAAACTGGGGAATGAATGGCGGTACTCCCGAACGTGTGACAATTGAATACACAGGTGCGTGCGAAGGTCTTGAGGTGGCTCCTAAGAATAATGTGGAATATTATGGATCTGATGGTGATCTCATGCGCACTGTGTCCATAGAGGGCTTTACCAAAAAAGTCTCCGGTAATGGCAATCTCAAATATGTGGCAACATTAGGCGGTGACGACGAATATACCAAATGTGAGATTGAAATGAAGCCTGAGCTTCTCGGACAACTTATTGATTTTGCCGAGTATACGGAGAAACCGGCAGACGGAGCCTCTTTGTTCTCTTTCAGATTTGATGACGTTCAGCTGGCAAGCCCCAATGATCAATGGAAAAACCAAGGTCTGAAAGGTACAATGCAGGTAGTTGAGAATGGCGATGGCACTGTTACTGTAAAGGCAGACGTTGTAAACAAGTATATTCAGGGAGGTACGACAATGGAAGGCGGTAATGCCGTGCGTGTTGTCCTTGAGTACAAAGGTGATTGCTCAGGTCTTTAAGTGATATACCTGTAATAAACATAATATAATCAGACGAAAAAGAATTTAGAACTGATGAACAAGTTAATTTCAGGTCTGCTGTTTGTGGCTCTCGGCTGTGCAAGTGCAGCCGAGGGGCGCACCCTGTCGCCAAATGCCCGTCTTCTTCTGGAACAGCAGGTTGCCAGAGATTCGGTGGTTAAATTTGACTCAAAAAGCCGGCGAGCGGTTGCCGTTTCTCCAAAGACTGTAGGAGCTTATATCATCCTTGAAGATGATGCCGCTATTGCCGGTCTGGAAGCGCTTGGAGTGATACTGCGTCATAATCATGAAAGTTATTATACGGCGACCATTCCGGTGAATGTTTTGGCTGAGGCTGGAAATGTACCTGGAGTGAAATATATTTCCTTGGGAAACCATGTTTCGCTGCTTAATGATTATACGCGCAAAATAGCCAATGTGGATGTTATCCATGCCAATGAGGGGGGACAGCTTCCTCGCCCGTTTACGGGAAAGGGAGTTGTAATAGGAATGATTGACACCGGTATTGAATACGGGCATCCGGCCTATCGTGATAGTGAAGGGAACTGCCGTATCAAAGCTGTCTGGAACCAGTGTTCCTTCCTGGGAACCCCACCGGAGGGATATGGCTATGGAGTGGAATATACTACTCCGGAAGCAATACTTGAGGCAACGTATGACACTTCGTCGGAATACCATGGCGGGCATACTACGGGTACTGCTGCGGGAGGGGACTATACTGAGCTGACTGCCGGAAGCAAGAAACTTCCTTCATGCCATGGTGTGGCTCCTGAAGCTGATATCGTTTTCGTAAGTTTTGATGCGGAAAACAGCGTGGCCATTTCTGATGCTATAAAATATATCTTTGACTATGCTGATAAAGTAGATAAGCCGTGTGTGATCAATATGAGCCTTGGTGAACATATGGGGCCGCATAACGGAACTTCTTTGCTTGACAGAACCATAGACTCCATGGTCGGCCCGGGGCGTATAATAGTCGGTGCCTGTGGAAATGAAGGAAGTGTGCGTCTGCATGCTTCGGAAACATTCACAGCTTCCGATAAAACACTCAAATCCATGCTGACCAAGTCTGACAACACTAACCATGACATGCATTATCTGGACATATGGGGTTCTGATGAATCCGATATAAAGGTGAAAATATGTGTGGTTAATTCGCTTAAAGGCAATGTCGTGGTTTCTACACCTGTGGCGGATACCTCGTTGGAGTCCGGGCCTGTAATGCACGTTTTTGACTTGAATGAATGCGGTGCTACAGCAAAGGTATATATTGATGCCGAACGTAATCCGGTCAATGGACAGCCGCATGTTGAAGTAAGATGTTCCGTAACAGAACTCAATGTAGGCCGTGTGATGGGTGTCATTGTTGAAGGAGAAGAAGGACAGACTGTGAATATGTGGAATTACAGCCTGAATGAATTCTCTTCAAACGGGAAAAGCGGATGGACAGATGGCAATACCGATTCTACGGTAGGTGAAATTGGTGGAACCGCTAAACGTATCATTACAGTAGGTGCTTTTGATGCACGTCCCCGAGTGGATTTTTCCAATGGAGAGTATGCATTGCCTTCCGAAAACCAAAATTACGAAGAGGGGCATCACTCCTATTTCTCAAGTTATGGCCCTACAGCGGATGGGCGCATAGTGCCAAATGTACTTGCAGGAGGCAATCCGGTTGTTTCTGCGTTCAATAAGTATTTTTTGATTTCGATGGGAGCAACTACGGAAGACCTTCTTTACAGCACCTGCGGTTATATGAAGTATAATGGCATCAGTTACTATTATATGTACAATACCGGAACATCAATGTCTGCTCCATTTGTAGCAGGCACTGTTGCTTTGATGCTTGAGGCAAATCCGGATCTTACGCCTGAGCAGGCGCGCGACATTATTATGGAGTCAGCCGATCAGGAGGAGTTCATGGGAGAATTACCCAATAATACTTATGGTGCCGGTACGATAAATTCACTCGCTGCCGTTAAAGAAGCTGTTGCCCTGGCTGGTATAGAGTCTCCGGTTGCTGATGCGGATAGTTATGGCGCCAGAGCGTGGGTTGAAGGTGCTACGGTTTATGTCGCTCTTCATGGAGCCGAGGGTAAAAATGTAGCCGAAGTTTACAACGTAGCAGGATCGCTTATTGCCACATATCCCGTTGAAAACGGTCTTTCGGCTATAGACGCTTCTGCATGGGGCCATGGAATATTCATTGTCACTATCAATGGCGATGGTATTAAAGTTGCCTTGTGATAATTGTTAATTTTTAGAAATCTCTTTCAATGAAAAAGATATTATTTGCAATATGTGTTGCATTATTGACGATGTTCAGTAGTCTGAGTGTTTCGGCCCAGGAGCCTGTAACTCCTATGACAGTCATAAATATCAACACAAAAGATGGCGGCGTAACCCGTTACTTTCTTTCATCAAAACCGGTTGTAAGTGTCGTTGATGACAAACTGGTTATCAATGCGGATGAGATTGAAGAACTTGAACTGTCTCGTGCGGAAGTGTCCCATATTGACTTTAGTGAGGACTGGACCGGTTCTGTCAGTGCGGATCAACTTCATGTCAATGATTTTGTCTTCAGTTTCATAGATAATAATACCGTAATGATGGCATCTCCCAGCCTTTCGCATGCGGAGGTATTCGATATTGTCGGCCACAAGATGGCAACAGTTTTTGCTGCCGATGGCAATCTGACCATTAGCCTTGTGGATTTTCCAGCTGGCGTATATGTGATTGCCCCAGACTGCCATGCAGCTGTCAAGATTGTCAAGAAGTGATTCCTGTTTCCAGGGTGTCCAATCCTTAATATGACATAAACGAAAGATAATTATTGTGTATGAATGATTGGGATGCTCTGTAAACATGCAGTAAATTAAGTTAAGGCCATGCACCGGAATTGGATGCATGGCCTTAATTTTTCAGGGGAAGGTGTGTAATTTTCATGTAATAAGGAACGCCTCTTGGGAGGCATTCACTTGATAGAGTCTATTTTGTTTTGGCGAGAATCAGAGCGGATCTGTGGGGAACCATGATTTTGCCCCCTTTGACCGTAATGGGGTTGTTGCCGGAATCTTTGAGACCGGTGTGGTCCAGCTCTCCGTTGCGGCATACCACCATCCATTCCCCTTTGGGTATTCTGGTTTCTGCATCATTATCGCGGCCGTTGAATATGACTTTTATCTCTTCCCATTTGTCGCCGTTCGCATGATCTATGATGGAGTAACTGACCAGATTAGGCTCGCTTTTGTCGAATCTGATATGGCGTGCCACATCTGCAGCTGTTGTCATACGGAATGCCGGATGGGATTTCCGGAGAGCTATAAGTTCCTTGTAGTAGTTGAATTGTCCGGCATTTAGGTGTTTCAGGTTCCAGTCTATGGCATTGATACTGTCGGGGGACTTGTATGAGTTGTGCACTCCTTTTTTGTCCCGGAACAATTCCTCACCGGCAAAGATAAACGGAGTGCCTTGTGAGGTGAACACGATTGTTTGTGCCAGCCGTGCGGCACGCATTCTTTCCGCCTCTGTGGCATCAGTCATTGACCGTCGCAGTTTATCGGTAAGGGTCAGGTCGTCGTGGCATGAAACGTAGTTTATTATCTGTGTGGGAGAGGATGCATATGCGAATTTTGAGTTGTTCCCATTGGCATAGTTGACCTGAGGGTGGGGCGTTGATGCTACAATTCCTATTTTTATTGTTTCTTCCAGTCCTGGTTTTCCGGTTGCGAATCCTTTGTCGGCAGCATCGGAATAATGTCCTTTCACAGCGTCACGTATATCGTCGGAGAATACCGCGATTCCGTCCATCTTTGCTACATTTTCTTTCAGTGCGCGGCGTTCAGCCGGTAGGGGTGATTCGCCGGCGGTCCATCCTTCCCCATATATGAATATATCGGGATTTATTGTTTTAAGTTCAGACGCCACTCTGTTCATCGTCGTGGTGTCATGTATGGCCATGAGGTCGAAACGAAAGCCGTCTATATGGTATTCCTTTGCCCAGTGTTTTACGGAATTTACAATAAAATCTCCCATCATTTTGCGTTCCGATGCTGTTTCGTTGCCGCAACCGGATGCATCGCTGTATGTGCCGTCTGGCCGGTGTCTGTAAAAATATCCTGGTACAGTCAGGGAGAAATTTGAATCATCATTTTGTGCAGTGTGGTTGTACACAACATCCATAACAACACCGATCCCTTGGTCATGCAACGCTTTTATCATCTGTTTCATTTCCGTGATCCGTGTTGCTGGATTAGCCGGATTTGTGGAATATGACCCTTCGGGCACATTGTAGTTCTGTGGGTCATAGCCCCAGTTATATCCGTTTGAGGGCAGTTGGCTCTCATCAATGCTGTTGAAATCATATGAAGGGAGAATATGCACATGCGTTATTCCAAGTTCCTTCAGATGATCTATTCCTGTGCTTTCCCCTTCTGGATTTAAAGTCCCATTTTCTGTTAAAGCAATAAATTTACCTTTGTTTATGATTCCTGAAGATGGGTGCATGGAAAAATCGCGGTGATGCATTTCATATATTACGGCATCGTTTATACTCTTTATTTCCGGACCCTTGTCGGTCTTCCATCCTTCCGGATCGGTATCATCAAGATTGATGATAGCACCTCTTAATCCGTTGACTCCTATAGCTTTCGCCCATATTCCAGGGGTTTCCTGAAGCCACTTGCCATCTGTATATATGCTATATGTATAATATTTGCCTATGGGGGCGGGCGACAGCAAGGCGCTCCATGCGCCTCCGTTGCCTTTTGTCATAGGAATTTCAGACAACGGTTTTCCTCCACGGGCCTCTTTATATATCCGCAGGGTTACTTTTTCCGCACTGGGTGCCCAAAGTTTCAGTATGGCATCTCCGTTTGATGTAAGGGTAAGGCCCAGATCATCGTCGTCGTATGTTTCATACAGGGCGTATTTTGCGTCTATATCGCCGTTTGTTTCGGCAGACGTGCGAAATGCGAGAGGCATAAATGCAACTGAGGCTATAAAAGTGCCTGTGCAGAATTCAAACATTCTGTTTCTCATTATAGATATTAAGAAAATAAATGAGCATGACAGCAAAATGTGATTAAACAATAAAGGCTGCCATCTCGTGTAAGTAAAATATAATCAACAATCATTTTAGATTACGCGTATAATGGGAATTTTATATCCGGAGTAAATTTTTCAGGTATAAATAATGCCCAAAATCGCTTATTTAAGGTTCACAAAGATAGTCAAAAATAATAAAATCAGCAATATGTGGATAAAAATGCTACAGTTAGCAATTATATGGCATGGCATTAAATAACTGACAAATGAATGTGAAAATAATGAAAATAGCTCTGAAAGAAGTGATTGATTGATGAGAGATAGAAAGATTATCCATAGTCGTATAGGCTACAATATAATGCTTGAATTGAATTTTTGCGCAACTATTTATTTCTAATGCAAAAAAAAGAGCTACCTTTGCGGTCTAAAATTGAAAAGTATTGATAAATCTTTATTCAGGTTATGAACCTTGATACAATAAACCTTGATTTGATTTTTGAAACAAGCTGGGAGGTATGCAATAAAGTAGGAGGCATTTATACGGTGCTCTCAACTAAAGCTCTCACGTTACAGAAACTCTATAAAGACAAAACCATTTTCATTGGTCCGGATGTTTGGACTGAAGAAAATCCGTCGCCATATTTTACAGAAGTTCCGTCTATTTTGCGGCAATGGAAAGAGAAAGCTGAACTTCCCGCAGGCATTTCGGTGCGTGTGGGCCGTTGGAACATTCCCGGGAAACCGATTGTTATTCTGGTGAAGTTTGACGGAATGTATCAGCTTAAGGATTATTACTATGGTGAGATGTGGGAGCGGTATCATGTTGATTCGCTCCATGCTTACGGCGACTATGACGAAGCATGCTGTTTCGCTCTTGCCGCCGGTATCGTCATAGAAAGCATATGCAATCATAAGCGGTTGCGCCATAAGAATATCCTTGCACATTTCGATGAGTGGACCACAGGCATGGGGCTTCTTTATACACGGTGGAAAGTTCCATATGTAGGAACTATTTTTACAACGCATGCCACTTCGATAGGGCGCAGCATATGTGGAAACGGCAAACCTTTGTATGATTATCTGCATGCATATAACGGAGACCAGATGGCTGCGGAACTGAACATGGAGAGCAAACACTCCCTTGAAAAGGCTGCCGCCCATGCCGCAGATTGCTTTACAACGGTGAGTGATGTGACTGCTGCCGAATGTGAGCAGTTGCTTGAACGGCGTCCTGATGTGGTAACTCCAAATGGTTTCCAGGGAGATCTCGCACCTGTAAGATCCAAGGCTCGCCGTGCACGCCAGACTGCCAGAGAGGCATTGCTGAATGTAGCGGATAAACTTACCGGACGGCGTATGCCAGACGACACATTCATCGTAGGTACATCAGGCCGCTGTGAATACCGGAATAAAGGTATTGATATATTCCTTGACACAATAAAGAATATTGAGGAAAATTCACCATCCCAACCAATACTTGCATTCGTGCTTGTACCCGCCTGGGTTAAATGCCCGCGTAGGGATCTGGCAGAACGGCTTACAGGCAGTGAGTCCGGTTTGCAGGCGCTACCGGAGCCGGTCATAACCCATGAGGTGAATAATCCTGACGGGGATTCCATTCTTAACCGTATGCGCCAGCTCGGCTTTACTGCCACTAATGCAGATGCCTCGGGGGCTGTGCAAGTGATATATATGCCATGTTATCTAAATGGAAACGACGGTATCCTTGATATGGATTATTATGATATCTTGTCTGGTCTTGATGCCACAGCTTTCCCATCGTATTACGAGCCGTGGGGTTATACACCGCTGGAAAGTGTGGCATTCGGGGTACCGACTGTCACAACATCGCTTTCCGGATTCGGACAGTGGATCTTATCGGAAAAACGTAATGGTTTTGAAAATAGCGGGGTAGAGGTAGTGAGCCGGACAGATTCAAATTATTGTGAAGTTGTGGAAAAACTTGCTTCCGACTTGCGTGTCCTAGCCGATGCTTCCGTTGATTGTCGTGAGCGTATTTCCAAGGCGGCACGCGATACGGCGGAATGTGCGGAATGGGACCATTTTATAACATACTATATAAAGGCTTTCAGAACGGCTCTTGATGCTGCCGGCAAGCGTCGCACATATTAATTAACAATAATCGGATTACGTGTAAATTATATATACGAAAATCGCAAAATTCATATAATTCTAAATTATGAAACTTCAAGTAAGCAACACTAACGCACCCACATGGAGGGATCTGACAGTAACCTCCGAGCTTCCTTCCAAGCTCAAACACCTTGAAGAACTCGCCAAAAACCTCTGGTGGGTATGGAACAGTGAAGCCAAGGCCCTATTCCGTGACCTGAATCCGGATCTGTGGCGTTCATCAGGTGAAAACCCTGTGATTCTTCTTCAGCAACTTTCATCAGAGCGCATGGAGGAAGTCATGGCCGATAAGGCGTTTATGGATCGCATTGCCCATGTATATGACATGTTCAAGAAATATATGGCAAAGCCGATGCGTAAGGATATACCTTCGGTAAGCTATTTTTCCATGGAATATGGACTTTGCAACGCTCTGAAGATATATTCCGGTGGTCTTGGTGTGCTTGCCGGCGACTACATAAAAGAGGCTTCCGATAGTTGTGTGCCTATGACTGCTGTCGGTTTCCTCTACCGCTTCGGATATTTCACACAGTCGCTCAGTGTGGATGGTCAGCAGATTGCGAACTATGAACCTCAGAACTTCAACCAGCTTCCTATAGAGCAGGTTATGGAAGAAAACGGTCGTCCTATGATCCTTGAGGTGCCATATCCCGGTCGCACCATCTACAGCCATGTATGGCGTGTCAATGTGGGCCGAATGAACCTCTATCTGATGGATACCGATTTTGATATGAATTCTGAGTTTGACCGTGTGATCACTCATCAGCTTTATGGTGGTGACTGGGAAAACCGTATCAAACAGGAATACCTTCTCGGTATAGGCGGTGTCCTTATGCTTAAGAAACTTGGCATAAAGAGCGAGCTTTACCATTGCAACGAGGGTCATGCCGCACTTCTAAACCTGCAGCGCCTTGTTGACTACGTACAGGAGGAGCATCTTGATTTCAACGTGGCTCTTGAGCTTGTACGTGCGTCAAGCCTCTATACCGTGCACACCCCGGTACCTGCCGGACATGATTATTTCGATGAAGGCCTTTTTGGCAAATATATGGGAGAATATCCTGCGAAACTCGGTATTTCATGGAACGACCTTATGAACATGGGCCGTGAGAACCCCAATACCAATGAGCGTTTCTCCATGAGTGTGTTCGCACTCAATACATGCCAGGAGGCAAACGGTGTAAGCTGGCTTCATGGCGAGGTTTCCAAGAAGATGTTCGCAGGTATCTGGAAAGGGTACAACTGGCAGGAAAGCCACGTCGGTTATGTAACCAATGGCGTGCATATGCCTACATGGGCAGCGTCTGAGTGGAAGGAATTCTATGCGGAAAAGCTCGGTCCGGCAGTTTTTGAGCATGCGGATAATCCTGAAAACTGGAAAGGTATCTTTAAGGTGAAAGACGAGGAGATCTGGAACATGCGTTGCCAGCTCAAGAACAAGTTCATCAACTTTGTAAAACGCGATTTCAAAGCTAAATGGCTTGCAAACCAGGGCGATCCCTCGGCTGTCATGAAGATTGTTGACAAGATCAACCCCAATGCTCTTATAATCGGTTTCGCACGTCGTTTCGCTACCTATAAGCGTGCGCATCTGCTTTTTACCGATCTTGAACGTCTCTCCAAGATTGTGAACAACGAGCAGTTCCCCGTGCAGTTCGTTTTCTCTGGCAAGGCACATCCCGCCGATGGCGCTGGTCAGGGACTTATAAAGCGCATTATGGAGATATCCCGTATGCCTGAGTTCCTGGGTAAGATTATCTTCCTTGAAGATTACAATATGATCGTTGCAAAACGCCTTGTGACCGGTGTCGATATCTGGCTCAATACTCCGACACGTCCTCTGGAGGCATCCGGCACATCAGGAGAAAAGGCTGAGATGAACGGTGTGCTCAACTTCTCTGTACTTGACGGATGGTGGTATGAGGGTTACCGTTTCAATGAAAAAGCCGGTTGGGCGCTCACAGACAAACGCACCTACACAGATCAGTCACAACAGGATAAACTGGATGCGGCGACTATCTACTCCATGCTTGAGAATGAGATAATACCTCTTTATTTTGCCAAGAACTCCAAAGGTTATTCACCTGAATGGATTCAGTATATCAAGCGTTCGATTGGCGATATAGCACCTCATTTCACAATGACACGTATGATAGAGGACTATATACATCGTTTCTACACCAAAGAAGCCGACCGCTCAAAGAAACTTTCCGCTAATGATTATGCTATGGCAAAGGAAATAGTGGCATGGAAAGAGAAAGTTGCAGCAGCATGGGATGGCATAAAGGTGTTTGATGTTGAGGCTTCCGATTGCACGAATTCCACAACAGGAAATGATTTCAATGTCCGTGCTATTGTTGATACTAACGGTCTTGGTAAGGATCTTGGCCTGGAACTTGTCGCCTATAAGACAGAGAATGGTGAGGAAAAATTCTGGTTCTCACAACCTTTTGATGTTGTAAAGGAGGATGGCAATGTTGTCACTTACCAGCTCCATCAGAAACTTCGCGATGCAGGTGTGTTCCGTTACGGTTACCGTCTATATCCGGTGAATGCCAATCTGCCACACCGTATGGATTTCGCCTATACCCGTTGGATCTGATCTGGATAAGATATAGGAATTCCAAATACAGATAGAGCCTTGAGGGTGTGTCAAAATTGCGCACCCTCTTTTGTAACATGCTGTAAAACATAAAACAAAGCCCTGACTTTCTCAAGCCGGGGCTTTGTCATGTCAAAAAGTTTTTGTAACTTAATGGCATAAAAGTATTTAAATGTCTACAAAATTACATACAAAATCTTACAATAACAATAGGTTGTTCCTGACAATTAATCCAGATGAGGAAATCAGTCAGAGTGATCCGGTCCGTGTTGTTGACAGTATAGTCAAGAATCTTGATCTGAAGAACTTCAAGAAGCTGTATAAGGAAAAGGGTCGGTGTCCCTATCACCCCAGGATGATGCTCAAGATCATCCTCTACGCCTACATGAATAATGTCTACTCATGCCGTAAGATCGAACGTCATGTTCAGCGTGATATTCATTATATCTGGCTTGCAGCACAGGAGCGGCCTGATTTTGTGACCATCAACCGTTTCCGCAACCGCGTCAAGCATGAGATTAATAACATTTTCACTCAGGTGGTACTGGTGTTGACCGACAAGGGCCTCATCACATTGGATGTGGAGTATGTCGACGGCACCAAGATAGAATCCAAAGCCAACAAGTACACATTTGTATGGCGCAAGACCATAGAGAAGAACCGTGCCAGGCTACAGGAAAAGATCCGCGTGCTACTCCAGCAGATAGACGAGGTCATAGCACAGGATAAGGCGGCCGAATCAGAAGGAATGGAGTTTACACATCCGAGACTCTGGCATCACTGATTGGCGAGCTTAACGATGCTCTTGCATCAAAATCTGGACCGACCACCAAAGAAGGGAAGAAACAGCATCGTGAGCGGAAGAAACAGATAAGGGAGCTGGAGAGGCACTGTGATAAACTCAACGAATACAACAGCAGGCTTGAGCAGATCGGTGAACGCAACTCAATGTCTAAGACCGACCCCGACGCCACATTCATGCGCATGAAAGAGGATGCGATGAATAACGGATAGACCAAGCCTGGATACAACCTACAGATCTCTGCCGAAAACCAGTTCATCACAGACTTTGCCCTCTATCCCAATCCCACAGACACACTTACTATGATACCTACCGTCCTTCAAGTCTTTTCTCAACCGATATCACCGTCTGCCGTCAACGGCGGTCGCAGACTCCGGATACGGCTCGGAAGAAAACTACCGTTTCATGGACGAAGCCGGCATGGAGGCCTACGTCAAATATAACCGCTTCCATATTGAGCAACGTCCCAGATACAAGCCCAATGCGTTCCATCACGACAGCTTCCACTATAATGCGGAAGAAGATTATTATGTCTGCCCGATGGGGCAGCACATGACCCGCATCGGAACAAGGCACACAAAGACTGCAAGTGGTTATAGAAGTGACAATGCCCGCTATAAGGCCCAAAACTGCAACGGCTGCCCGTTACGTTGCCTATGTTATAAGGCAAGAGGTGACCAACGTATAATAGAGGTCAACCACAGACTCAACGAATACAAGAAAAAAGCAAGGGAGCTGCTCACATCCGAAGAAGGAATAAAGCATCGGGGGCGACGGTGCATCGAACCCGAGGCTGTCTTCGGCCAAATGAAATTCAACATGTCATACCGCCGCTTCCGGCACTTCGGTAAAGACAAGGTCACAATGGACTTTGCCTTCTTCGCCATAGCCTTCAACATCAAGA
>CANRWW010000045.1 GCA_947643665.1 uncultured Porphyromonadaceae bacterium
AGAGCGTCGGATTGTGGTTCCGAAGGTCGTGGGTTCGAAACCCACATTTCACCCCAGTAAAATGTCGGCCGCTGTACCATCCGGTACAGCGGCTTTTCTTATTTAATCTGATAAGAGATGGATATAACGTCAAACAAAACAGAAAGGCAATTTGACAGTGCCATAGCCATATGCCGGAGTGTATATGCGGCCAAATTGATGGATTATGGAGCGGCGTGGCGTATGATGCGCCCCACATCAGTAACCGATCAGATTCTGATAAAGGCAGACCGTATTCGCTCGCTGGAGACAAAAGGTGAGGCAAAAGTAGATGGCGAGAGCATACTTGACGGGTTTATCGCTATTGTCAATTATGGCATAATAGCCTTGATACAACTTGAACTTGGTTTTGCATCAGGTAAGGATGTGACAGTAGATGAGGCTCTGGCGTTATACGACCGCCATATGGCTGAAACGAAAGAGCTTATGATGCGAAAAAATCATGATTATGATGAGGCATGGCGTAAAATGCGTGTAAGTTCATATACGGATCTTATTCTTATGAAACTGATGCGCACCAAGGAAATTGAGGATCATGCCGGCAAGACTTTCGTTTCTGAAGGGGTGGATGCGAACTATCTTGATATGATAAATTATTCGCTGTTCGGTATCATTAAGTTGGCCATAGAGGGTAAAGAGGGGAATATATGATTGAGTGCAGGCGATTGCCGATATGGCAGATTGTGACAGTATGGGTTTTGCGTTTCCTGATCGGCGGCCTGTTCGTCATGTCGGGATTCGTGAAGATGGTGGATCCATGGGGCTTTATCTTTAAGATAGAAGAATATCTTGCTGTGTGGCATTTTGTTCAGCCTCGCACGGTGGTGCTCATGGCAGTGCTGCTGATATCCGGTTATGAATTTGTAATGGGGTCGCTTCTGGCAATGGGATGCTACAAACGGGTGTCGTCATGGGGCCTGTTGCTTATGATGGGAGTGATGCTCCCTCTTACGTTTTATATCTGGATGGAGAATCCGGTTAGCGACTGCGGTTGTTTCGGAGATTTCTGGATTCTATCCAATGCTGCCACATTTTGGAAAAATGTGGCTATTACCGCGGCTCTTGTTTTGCTGGTATTTTGGAACCATAGGCTCAGGCAAGGATTCTTCCAACCGGCAATCCAATGGATGGTGGGTGCCTGGGTGTCTTTGTATATCCTCCTTATCGGTTTGTATGGATATAATATCCAGCCGTTGGTTGATTTCAGGTCTTATCCGACAGGGACGTCTCTTGTTGGTTTGAACGGTGAGACGGATGATGACGTCCATTATCGTTTTCTTTATGAAAAGGATGGGGAAACACGGGAATTCGGCATTGACGAGCTTCCGGACTCAACATGGAGTTTTATTGACCGGATCTATACCGGCGCCAGTGTTGAAACAGGGAGTGCTCCTCTTTCTATATTTGATGTGGACGAGGATGTGACTGACGATGTGTTGTTTGCAGAAAGAGACGAATTGCTGTTGGTTATTCCGGAGCCTGTAAGAGCCGACATTTCATATACGTTTATGGTGAATGAAATGTATGAATATGCCGACAGTATAGGAATGCCGATGATAGCTCTGTTGGGTGGAGACAACTCTGCGGTTGAAAGATGGCGTGATATAGCAATGGCTGAATACCCATGTTATTCCTCTGATGATACCCAGCTTAAGGAGCTTGCCCGTGGCACCATGTCTGTTGTGACATTGAAAGATGGCGTTGTGGTTGCAAAAAATGCAGTAGGCATGCTGTCTCCGGGTATAATGGAATCGCCGGAGGATACAATAAGTTTCATGGATGACATACGGGGATATTCGGATGGTAAGTTGTTTCTTATTAATTTGATTTTCGGTGGTGGTCTGTTGCTGTTGTATACTTGCCAGGGAATAATCATCGGTATAAGGTTTGGCATTCGCAAATGGCTTGGTGCACGCCGGGCGAAACGCGGTGCCATTTCGGGTTCAACTGCCATTATTGAGGCAAATAAGAATGACATAAAGAAGGATTCTGATATTGGTAAGGTTTGAAATTTGTTGTATCTTTGCAATGTTTTTCAGCCATATTGCTTTCCGGTTTTCAAGGGTCATGCATTTATGGAATGGAACTGTTTTTATTTGCTAAAACTAACTGTTTATTACAAATATTGAAATGAGAAAGAATATCGTAGCCGGCAACTGGAAGATGAATACCACTCTTGCCGAAGGTGTGGGTCTTGCCAAGGATGTGAATGAAGCTCTTAAGGGCGCGAATCCCAAATGCGATGTCGTGATCTGTGTTCCTTTCACACATCTGGCTTCTGTAGCAGCTGCCATTGACGCTGATAAACTCGGTCTTGGTGCTGAAAATTGCGCTGATCATGTAAAAGGTGCCTATACAGGTGAGGTTTCCGCTCCTATGGTGGCTTCTACCGGGGCAAAATATGTGATTCTCGGCCATTCTGAGCGTCGCCAGTATTACGGTGAGACTTCAGAAATACTTAAAGAGAAAGTAAATCTTGCTCTTGCTGAGAACCTTACACCGATCTTCTGCATCGGTGAGGTACTTGAGCAGCGTGAGGACGGTTCTTATAATGAAGTTGTCACCAAACAGATTGAAGAGGCTCTCTTTGACCTTAGCGCGGAAGATTTCGGCAAGCTCGTTCTGGCATATGAGCCTGTATGGGCCATCGGTACAGGAAAAACCGCAACTGCAGAGCAGGCAGAAGACATGCATGCACATATACGTTCGGTTATCGCAGGTAAATATGGCAAAGAGGTGGCAGGCAATACCTCTATCCTTTACGGAGGAAGCTGCAAACCCAGCAATGCCTCTGAACTGTTTGCGAAACCCGATGTGGACGGCGGTCTGATCGGTGGTGCTGCTCTGGATGCGGCATCCTTCATGGGTATCGTTAACGCTTTCTAAGGAATTTATCTTAGAAAAGATAAAAATGTGAAGGTCGCTTTCGCCGTATTGTTCCGATGCGGTTCGTGTGGCCTTCACATTCTGTATTCTTTCTCCCCCGATGCTGATTGATGGCATCTGGATTATTTTACATTCGATTCAAGATGTTTATGGATCTGAAGATATTTTTGACCGGACTGGTTGCCATACTTTCTGTAGTGCTGGGCAGCGCTCAGGACACTACGGTTGTATCTGACGTAAATGTGTCTGCCAATGGCAAAGCCGAAGAGATGATAAACCGTCTTACCGGTTCCTCTGCAGGAGTTTCAATAGAAGGTTCTGCTGTATTATTCCAGCGTGCCGTGGTTATGCCTGAAGTTGAAGCCGAAACGTCTTTTGAAGAACTGGCCGAAGAAGGCTCGGAAGTGCAGGACGTGGAAAAACAACGTGTGCGGGGCAAACATGTAGGATACAGGGTGCAGGTATATGCAGACAATAATGTGAGATCTGCCAAGACGGAAGCGCGTCAGCGTGAACGTGCCATAGGCAATTCGTTTCCCCAGTATGGCACTTATGTATCATATGCATCTCCATTTTGGCGCTTGCGTGTAGGTGATTTTCGCTCACAGTATGAGGCTGAGAAAGCCGCTGCTGAAATAAAGCGGCAGTTTCCGGGATATGCAAAGGAAGTGCGGGTGGTGCGTGACAGGGTCAATGTGAAGTGACAGAAGGCGATCTCTTGAATGTATATAGATGATGATTAGCGAAGAGTTTGATTTTCAGGTTGATCCGATTGATTTGAACGAACAGGAGCGTATAGCTGCCATAGCTGCCCACTATCGTGAGATTCTTAAACTTATAGGTGAGGATCCTTGTCGTGAAGGGCTTTTAAAGACACCTATGCGTGCGGCAAAGGCCATGTGGTTTATTACACAGGGTTATCGTA
The DNA here is from genome assembly GCA_947643665.1 of uncultured Porphyromonadaceae bacterium. Classification (GTDB taxonomy): domain Bacteria; phylum Bacteroidota; class Bacteroidia; order Bacteroidales; family Muribaculaceae; genus UBA7173. The sequence goes on from CANRWW010000045.1 coordinate 3,851, forward strand.
TGCACCCCGAGGATGTATTGCGTCAGGCCATTTTTGAATATGCCGGATCGCGTATGGTGGTGGTACGTGATATTGAGTTTTATTCGATGTGTGAACATCATATACTTCCGTTTTTCGGTACCGTAAGCCTTGCTTATGTGCCTGACGGGTCTATGATAGGTCTCAGCAAACTTCCTCGGCTGGTAAATGCGGTGGCTCGCAGACTTCAGGTGCAAGAGCGTCTCACGGCTGAGATATGTCGTGAAGTCAAGGATACGCTGTCGGCCAAAGGTGTGATATGCGAGTGCCGGGCACAGCATCTGTGCATGCAGATGAGGGGGGTTGAGAAGCAGCTGTCAAGCACGGTTACAGTAGATTATAATGGTTTGTTTGAAACAGATACGTCACTCAGGCAGGAATTTTTCAATATGATAAGATAAACTCATGAGGCGGCAAAATTTTGCCGCCTCATGAGTTTATCTTATGGTAGTGTACGTGGCGTCAGTCGGTAAAGTCTGATTCGTCAAAATCAAGATCCCAGATTTCCCGGGATTGATCGGTATCTTCAATTTCCGATAAATCGTCTATGCCGGTATACATGTCATCAGTAAAACGGGCAAGTTCGCGTCCTTCGCGTTTTGTTGGGCGTCCAAGTCCTTTGCGGCGATCTATGAATCCGGTTATTTTGATTACATCAAGGAGATCGTATTGCTCTTTCGGTGTTATGTTTTCCATATATTCCGGTACGAGCTTCGCGCCCAGGCGGTTTTCTGTCAGGGCTTTTACGCGGAATGAGTAAGTGACAGGCGGCTTGCGCACACTTACTATATCGTCAACTTTTATCATGCGTGATGGCTTGGCTATGATTTCGCCAGAGGCGGCACGCACGCTCACCCTCCCTTTTTTGCAACTGTCGGTAGCCACTGTGCGTGTCTTGAACACCCGCATGGCCCAGAGCCATTTGTCTATTCTTACTTCAGATTTCATTTGAGATGATTTGTCGGTAGGATGGTGATGTTGTCATTTATTGTTATAGTCGCACATGGCTGTCTGTAGGCCAGCCAATACGAAGGTGCGTATCGCATCCACCGCTGTGTCAATTCTTACCGGCATTTTCTGCCGTTCGTCAAGTGAGAACTGTCCCAATACGTAATCTACCTGGCAACCGCGTGGAAAATCGTTTCCTATTCCGAAACGCAACCGTGGATAGGCGTCTGTGCCAAGCATCTGTGCGATGTTTTTTAGCCCGTTATGCCCGGCGTCACTGCCCCGGCCTTTTAGACGGATGGCCCCGAAGGGGAGTGCTATATCATCTACAAGGACGAGGATGTTGTCCAATTCGATGTTTTCTTTGTTTTTCCAGTACCGCACGGCGTTTCCGCTAAGGTTCATGTAGGTGGATGGTTTCAGAAGCACTACCTGCTTGTTTTTGATACGTCCTGTGGCCACATCGCCATATCGGTCTGTGGCAAATGTGGCACCGATGTTTTCAGCGAGTGCGTCAATCATTCGGAAACCGATATTGTGCCGTGTGCCGTTGTATTCTTGGCCAATATTACCGAGACCTACTATAAGATATTTCACTTTTGTGGCAGATTTTTGATTATACATACATGCAGAAGAGCCTGCATCGGGCAAATGACGCCGCGTTGCAGACTCTTTTATCTTTTACAGAATACCACAGTTGTGGCTTCTGTATGGTGGTATTATTTACCGGCAGCTGCAGCTGCTGCGGCACCACGGGCGGCGCGGGTGAGCTGAACTGCGCATACAACTGCTTCTTTCGGTGTAACCATTTCGAGACCGGGGAAGTGGAGCTCGCCGATCTGGAGTGTCTTTCCGAGACCAAGGTGGTCAACGTTGACAATGAGGCGTTCGGGCACTTCTGTATAGATGGCTTTCACTTTGATCTTCTTCATTGAGAGTGTGAGTTTACCACCGGCTTTGACACCTTCGGCATGGCCTTCAAGTTTCACAGGAACAGAGATCACAACAGGTTTGGTGTTGTTTACTTCAAGGAGGTCAATGTGAAGGATGTTGTCTTTTACCGGATGGAACTGCACTTCGCGGAGAACAGCCATTTTCTTTTCGCCGTTTACATTGAGTTCAATAGCGAAAATGTCGGGAGTGTATATGAGTTTGCGCACGTCATCGTTGCTTACTACGAGGTCTGTGGAGATAATGCCACGTCCGTTTTCGATTTCAACGATTTTTTCGCCGGGTTTGAGTGTGCCGGTGAAGGGGAGTGCGAAAGGTTCGCCGCCGTTGAGCACTACAGGGATTTTGCCTTCGTTGCGAAGGTTTTTAGCTGCTTTCTTGCCGAGGTTTGTGCGTGGTTCGGCTGCGAGTTGGTAAGTTTTCATACTTTTGATTTAATTAAAATTGTGTTACTCAAAATTAATGTGTAATTAATTTCCCATCACACAGGGGACAGCTTCGGGCTGCATGGCCAAAAGCGGTGCAAAGTTACTCATTTTTTTGGAAACGGCAAAGTTTTTTCGAGCCGAACTTTTTGCCCTTCGTTATTGAATCCACGTCATACTTCCGACAATAAAACGATTAGGATTTTCCAAATGTTGACCAAACTGACAACTTTACGACAATAAAATCGCCCCCACTTCTGGAGGCGATTTTTGAGTAAGCCCCTGATTGTCGCTGTAAATAGGCGAAATCACAGGCATATAGGTCTGAGTATGGGAAGTTTACATCATGCCGCCCATTCCGCCCATTCCAGCGGGAGCTGCGGGGGCGGGATTCTCCTCTTTCTTGTCGGCGATCACACACTCGGTGGTGAGGAACATGCCGGCTATTGAGGCTGCGTTTTCAAGGGCAACGCGGGTAACCTTGGCGGGGTCAATCACACCGGCAGCCATGAGATTCTCATAAACGCCTGTGCGTGCGTTGTAGCCGAAGTCGGCATTTCCGTCTTTTACGCGCTGTACCACAACGGCGCCTTCAACGCCCGCATTGGCTACGATCTGACGCAGAGGTTCTTCTATGGCGCGGAGAACGATATGGATACCGGTGGTTTCATCCTCGTTTACTCCCTGTAGGCCTTCGGCATTTTTCATCGCACGGATGTAAGCTACGCCACCTCCAGGCACGATGCCTTCGGCAATAGCTGCGCGGGTTGCAGAGAGGGCGTCGTCCACGCGGTCTTTCTTCTCTTTCATCTCTACTTCTGAGGGCGCGCCGATATGGAGCACTGCCACACCGCCTGCCATCTTGGCGAGACGTTCCTGCAGTTTCTCGCGGTCATAGTCGCTCTTTGTGGTTTCTATCTGTGAGCGGATCTGCCCTACGCGTGCGGCGATTGCCTCTTTGTTGCCTGCACCGTTGACTATGGTGGTGGTCTCCTTGTTTACAGTTATCTTTTCAGCTGTTCCAAGCATGTCGGGGGTAGCGCTTTCCAGCTTCATGCCCTTTTCTTCGCTTATTACAGTGCCGCCGGTGAGGATGGCGATATCTTCAAGCATCTCTTTGCGGCGGTCGCCGAATCCGGGAGCCTTCACTGCGCAAACTTTCAGTGAGCCACGCAGACGGTTCACTACAAGAGTGGCGAGAGCTTCCTGGTCTACATCCTCGGCAATGATAAGCAACCCGCGACCGCTCTGTGCGGTAGCTTCAAGGATGGGAAGCATATCCTTGAGGTTTGAGATCTTTTTGTCGTAAAGCAGGATGAAGGGGCTGTCCATTGTGCAGAGCATCTTTTCGGTGTCTGTCACAAAGTAGGGAGAAATGTAACCGCGGTCAAACTGCATGCCTTCTACGATGTCTACGGTCGTTTCTGTACCTTTGGCTTCGTCAACGGTGATCACACCCTCTTTTTTGACTTTCTTCATAGCCTCGGCGATGAGCGAACCTATTGCCTCGTCGTTGTTGGCAGAGATGCGGGCTACGTCTTCTATTTTCTTGAAATCATCGCCTACCTCCTCGCTCTGTGCATGGATGCCCTCTACTACGGCTGCGACAGCTTTGTCAATACCGCGTTTGATATCCATCGGGTTGGCGCCGGCTGCCACGTTCTTAAGGCCGTGGGTGATGATTGCCTGAGCCAATACGGTAGCGGTAGTCGTGCCGTCACCTGCGTCATCTCCGGTTTTTGACGCCACCTCTTTCACGAGTTGTGCACCCATGTTCTGGAATGCGTCTTCAAGTTCGATCTCACGTGCTACAGATACACCGTCTTTGGTGATATGTGGAGCGCCGAATTTCTTTTCGATGATTACATTGCGGCCTTTAGGACCGAGGGTTACCTTTACGGCGTCTGCCAGTGCGTCAACGCCTTTTTTCAGCTCTTCGCGAGCTTTGATATCGAATTTTATTTCTTTAGCCATTTTAATAGGATTTTTAATTGCAATTACCGTATTGCTGATTATTTAAGAATCGCAAGTATGTCGCTCTGACGCATGATGAGGTATTTCTCACCATCAAGTTCTATTTCGGTACCTGCATATTTGCCATACAGCACTTGGTCGCCATCTTTCACAACCATTTCTTCGTCTTTGGTGCCTTCGCCTGTTGCGAGCACTGTGCCGCGGAGTGGTTTTTCTTTGGCCGAATCGGGAATGATGATGCCTGAAAGAGTGGTTTCTTCAGCCGGGGTGGGCTTGATCAGCACACGGTCGGCAAGTGGTTTTATGTTCATAATTTCTATGATATATGTTTTAGGTTGTTTTTGTTCCTGTTCTTTAATCATGCATATTTCGTGCCAAACAGCATCGGTGGTGTCTGCCCGGCATCATACGGCATATGCATACTGACAAACTGACACCCGGCATCATCTGTCTGGTGTCACCTTTGTCATGTTATTTAACAATGGATCTTCCTTTAAGGTTCACTTGTGGTATTTTGTCAGTTCCCAAGTTCCAGCTGGTTCCTGACAAGATTGTAATATACACCGCGGGCTGCTGTCAGCGACGCATGGTTTCCGGTTTCGGCGATCTTTCCATGGGACAACACGATTATTTTGTCGGCATCGCGCACGGTGCTTAGCCTGTGGGCGACGATTACCACTGTCCGGCCTTTGTAGAACCCCGACAGGTTTTCTGTAATTTCCCGCTCATTGGATGCATCAAGCGAGTTTGTGGCTTCGTCAAGGAAAATGAATTCGGGATCCCGGTAAACTGCCCGCGCTATCAGTATACGTTGTTTTTGCCCCTGGCTCAGTCCCATGCCGTCGCGTCCTATTTTAGTGTTGTAGCGCAACGGGAGTTGTTCTATATGGCTGTCTATGCAAGCCGTGGCGGCGGCATGGCGCATACGCTCCGGATCTATTTCGCCGTCGGATGCCGCTATGTTCCGCCCGATGGACTCTGAGAATATAACCCCATCCTGCATTACGGCGCCACACCGCGATCGCCACCACTGTAGGTCATAGTCTGCCAACGGCAGTCCTTCAAGCATCACGTCTCCTTTTTCCACAGCATAATACCCCAGCAGAAGTTTTATTATGGTACTTTTGCCGCTGCCTGATGCTCCGACAATGGCAGTCACTTTCCCGCGTGGTATTTTAATGCTCACATTGTCAAGCGTAGGGGTTGGGGAATGCAGGTCGTATCTGAAAGTCACACCCTTGAGTTCCAGCCCTCCGGCATCCTTTGGGGGCATATTGTGCATTGCAAGCAGCGCTTTATCCTCCGGCGGTGTCTGTTCGTCGGCACCGCAATGTATCTGGCTGATGCGTTCAAGCGATATTTTCACATCCTGGATTGAATACAGGAATCCCATCAGTTGTGCGACAGGGCTGTTCAGTTGTCCCACAATGAACTGTATGGCAAGCATGGCGCCCAAAGTGATGCTTCCGTCAATCACAGCCATCGCGGCAATCACAGTGATAAGTATGTTTTTCATCTCATTGATGAATACGCTTCCGGCTTCCTGGAGCTGTTGGAGCTTCAGCGACCTCATCTGTATGCCGAACAGTTCCCTTTGCTTTTCCTCCCATTCGTCGCGCCTGCGTTGCTGGCACCCTTGCAGCTTTATTTCCTGCATGCAAGTCACAAACTGGTAGGTTATGTCGGAACTGAGGGCCTGGCACTCGAATGCCTCATAGTCCAGCACCTTGCGCCTTTCCAGGAATGATGCTATCCAGATGCCGTATGCCACACTTCCTGCCGCGAACACTGCGAATATCAGCCAGTCATACACCGCAAGCACGATGCCGAAAACCGCGAAACTGACCATTGTAAACATAACACCGAGTGTCTGCTGGGTCAGGAAACTCTCCACACGCGAATGGTCGTTCATCCTCTGCAGGAGGTCGCCCATCAGTTTGGTGTCGAAAAATCCCATAGGCAACCGCAGCAGTTTTATGAAGAAATCGCTAAGGAGCGAGATGTTGATATGCATGGATATGTGTAGCAGCAACCTGCGTCTTATGAAATCGGTAACGGTGCGGCCGCTCACTATTGACAGTTCGCCAATCAGTATAAGCCAGATTATACTGATGCTACGCTGCGCGATGCCTACATCCACTATAGCCTGCGTGAGGAACGGCAAAACAAGTTGCAACGCGCTCCCTATCCCGAGCCATATGCCTATGCGAAGGAAATATTTCCTGTAATGTGTAACATAGCCCCACAGAAAACGCCACGATCTCTTCTCTTCGTCGCCATCCTCGTTGTCGGGTGCCACACGCACACCGAATTCTTCCGTTGCATCCAGGAACATGGCTATGCCGCGATGTACACCGCCGTTTTCTTCCTTTCCCCAGTGCTGACGCAGTTCCTCGCGGCTGATGGTCATCATCCCTTTGCCCGGATCGGCTATCTTATAGCGTGTCCCGCGCTGGTTCATACCATAAACCACCACGAAATGGTTCTGGTTCCAGTGGAGTATGGCCGCTTCAGGTGTTTCACCCCTCTTTCTTGCTTCAGGGCCGAAAATTTCCCTCAGTTGTTCCTCGGTCATACGGTACGCCATGGCTTCCAGGCCAAGTTCGCGCGCCGCGTCCGCGATCCCTTTCATTGATACCCCCTCTTTTGTCGGGTGGCAATACCGCTCCAAGGTGTCAAGGCTGTACCTTACCCCCAACGCCGAGCAGGCCATTGCTAAAGAAGCGACCCCGCATTGCATGGCATCGCGCTGCCTTACAAATCTTGGTTTGTTTGTTTTTCTGCACGCTGTCATATCTCTGCGGGGTCTATTCGTCGGGGAATATTAATGTTTATCTTCAGTCTGTCAAGCAAGTCGTAAAACAATCATTTTTTTCTCAAAAAAGCCTCTTCCGGTAATATAAGGCTCTGAGGGACTGTATGCATGACAATTTGCATGACTTATTTATAATTTGGTGTTCGGTATCTGTTGTAGCCTCTGGAATACGGCGTCTTCCGTACTGATCCGTTCCCGTTTTCCTCCTTTGAAGAACCATGCCACCCCGATTTCTATGTTTTCATTATGCGTCTTATGATAATAGATCCTCTCTGCATCGGGAGTACGTGTTATCGCTTTGCGTCTGGTCTGGTACAATGTAACATCTAAAGTCAGTTGCAAGGTATTATTAAAGAAATATTTGTAAAACGAGCCATAGAGGTAGCTTACCGGTTTAAGTGTGACCTAGGAAAAACGGCTTTCCCCTTCGTATTGATACGATACAGCCAGTCCCATATCATGAGGAAATTGCATGCTGCTTGAAAGTGAAAGACGCCATTCCACATTGCTGCTGAATACGCCCCATGGAGTATGCGTGCGATCTTTGTTCATTCTTATTGATGGTCGTAATGTCCACCATTTAAATGGGTTAATGTTGCCGTCTGCTGAGATGGATATGCCCCATTGCTCAGGGCAGTTGTATGGGGTATAGAGAAACATCGCCGGTTTCGAGCTTATGAGGGTCGGCTTGAAATCAATGTTGTCTGTGGAATAGGAAAAGCGTGCGCTTATGGAATATCTGTTGAACAACCGTGCCATCAGGGTGGCGCCATGCGAGCGTGGTGCTTTCAGGTCGGGATTGCCTATGGTGTATGAATGTGGACCTGAAAACATGGGACGGGTCATTATCAGCGTATAGGGGAGTTGGTTAAGCGTATAATAATAACCGAGTGAAAGCATATGCCCGCGTTCTCTGTCAAGTACGTACATCATGTCGGCGGATGGGCAGATGCCCCATTGGTCGCGGTGCGCGGTTTCTCCTTCTGAATAGACGTCGGATATATATCCCTGTGCGCGTGCGCCGATGCTGTAACTGAAATTCCTGATGTCTCCGCTGTACTCCGCGAATACGGCGGGAGAATAAGAATTAAATGTCGTGAGCTGTTTGGCTGCCAGGTGATGCAGTTCGTAGTTGTCATTAATACGTGTATATTGGAAATCAGCGCCGGTATCCAGGTTGCCTTTTCCGAGTGGAAAGTTTATGTTAGCTTTACCTTTCAACAGATGTTTGAATGACCTTTCTGAAGTTCTGTATTCTGTCTCTCCTGATGGTATGGTGCTCATTTCTTGTTTTAGGAGGGCTTCATCCATGATATAGTCAATTGCCGCATTCACCTGCGCACCGTTTTTCAGAGGCTGTTTCAACTTCAACGCAATCTGCAAGTTGTTGTTGTGATCGGGAGTCACAAGTTTCTGTAAGTCATTTGTCGGATTGTGGGGGGCGGTATGTTTATACATATTTTTCATCGTATGCGTATAAAACACAGAGCTGCTTAAAACGCCGTTTTCCGGCAACTGATAATTCAGCGTGAATCTATCCCAGGCGCTATTGTAATGGCCACTGCTGAAGTCTGTATATGAGATGTCGTATACGTCCGATGTAGAATTAAGGTTTGTCTCGTTTTTGTCGGGGTGGTAGATATACCGGTTTATATCTTTCGTGTTTACACGCTGATAACCATAACCGGCAGTGTTGCTCAGGGTGATTTTCCCCTTTTTCAGACGGAAGTTCGGGGAAAAACTTGCTGAATGGAACCCCATGCCGTAATATCCTTTTGCAAGCCCGTATAAATAGCCGCTGTAAGATCCGTCCCAGAGCTGTTTGAGGGTAATATAGACTATTGATCCGGTGCTTGTGCCGCTTTCGCTTACCCCTCCCATATATTTGATTTCCACGCTGTTTATTTCCGTGGCGGGGATTTTGGCAAGTTCATCCCATGAAGCCGTTTTAATGCCGTCAATATATATGGCTTCCGGCTTGCTGCACAGCACCTCAAGTCCGCGCATCTTGTCATAGGATATCCCAGGCAGATACCCGAGAAGTTCCGGGGCGTTTTTTCCCATGGCAAGTTCGTTTCCGGCCAGATTAGCCATGAATCCTTTTGAATTAAAAGTGATGCGGTTGTGCAATACCTCTACTTCTGCCAGCTGGTGCTCGGATTCATCCATTACTACTTTTATAGGTTTGCCATCAGCAGGAAAGCCTATTTTTTTAGTAGAGTAGCCAAGCCCTTGGAATGAAATTGCATATCTTTTTTGTGATAAGGTTTCATTGTTTATTGTAGTGTCTGCAAACTCCAACAGGAATGAACCGTTTTCGTCAGTAAGTGTCGCATTTATGTTAGAGGAATCTGTCTCGCAGATTATTTTCACAGTTATGCCACTTAGATTATTTGCGTTTGTGTCACAAACATTCCCTTGTATGGAATATGCCAATACAGATGTTGCCCCGCAAATAGAGAGTATTGACAAAATTCCAAATATGATTGCTATGAATTTATTCATGGCTGGAGTATTTTTTGATTAAAAAATAAATTACCACAACTCTATTTATAGTCTAACTGCATTGTTTTCCCTTGTGGTAATATTTTGTGACCTCAATCTGTGCCCATTTCTTCGATGTTGATTTTTCTTACGGTGGCACCCTTGTTTAGCCTGTAGCTTAATCGGAGCATGATTTTGTTATCTTCCCTGAATTGATTGTTGCTCCATGTATAGGTGTTCAGCGGCAAGGAGTGCAGCCATTGTTTTGAGTTGCCAGACATTAAGTGTATTGGAATCCAGTAGCTTAAAGATAAATCTATTTTCCCTTGCAAAAAACTTTTTTGTACAGATACGCGGAAACGGTCGGCATATTCTGTGCTGTAAGCCTGTGGAGTTACTGATGCTCCATTACCTATATTGTATACAATTATTGAGCTAAAGCCTGCTTTAGGTGCGTTGAATACACACATAAGATCTCCTTCGCATACCCATCTGGAATTGCTTGAGCCATTAAAAGATGCATATTCTTTGGATATATCACAAGTTGCGGCCGCAAACCAGTTTCCAAACCCTTTGTTTGCTTCTATTCGGAATCCCCAGTATTGCCATCGTGTATTCATCATCCGGTTTATGACATAATTTCCGGTTATTCCGTCGGGGCGTTCACCGTAACCTGCTGAATATATGGGGCTGAGTTGCCTGGGAGAAATACCGTAATTTGCATGTATCCTTATGATGTTCAGTAATCCGAACATCAGTGTTGCGCTATGTTTCGGGGATGGTTTCAGATGGCGATTTCCCTGTTCGAACATCAGCGAATCCGTGAATTGTCCATAATCCGTCACGTTGCCTAAGAAGGGATTGTTTACATTGGTATTGTAGTAAAAACGTATCCAGTTTTTTCTTGTGAAATTATGTGATAATGATATGTCAACTCTTGGGGTGATTTTCGTATCATTGAACGATCCAGTACTATATCGTGTTGTTTGTAGCCCTCCAGAAATTTTCATACTCCAGTTGGTGGCCGGATAATAGCTTGCAGTAAGCGTTGCGCGATTGGTGAATTGCCGGGAGTCTGTAAGAATATCTCCAGTTTCTAGACGGTAACTTTTATATCTGTTGTTTATTATGCGATAGTTAAAGTTGAACAGCCATTTCCCGTTTGCGGTATTTCTTGTTACATCTATGTCGCCGGCTTGATAGTTTCCGCGTGTAATTCTATTATCGGGCAACTCGAATCCTCCGCTACGTGAATTCTGCGAATAATCTTTTGCTTTACCGTCGCTTATGTTTACCATAGCGGAATAGTTCCAAAGGCCGTTGCGACCGTTGTAATAAACCCCCGACCAATAATCATATATTGGAAATGTCTTTTGGCTGGAGAGATGCGTCTCCAGGTATGGTTTTTCATGAATAGGCGATTGGGTAAGCACTTCCTCATATCTGCGTTGTGTTGATTTTATATTCTTAAAATTTGCTATTACGGATATGGCGTGACGGTCATTGAATCGGTAATCCACTGAGATATTTCCGTATACGCCTTTCGACGTGTTAAAGTCTGTAGGTGACGTTCGAGGTTGCTCTATGGCAGTTTCATACAGATCGTTCAACGGATATTCTTTTTGTGAATATTTGGATGATCCGTTTCTTTGCCAGACATTCTGCGCATATGCGCTGAAAGTCCATTTGTTGTTCATGTAATTGAACAGTCCGGTATTTTCCCAATATGCGAAATCTTTTCCTTTGCCGTTACGTCCGCTTGGCATAATGAAGTCCTGTTCCTGTGCATACATGTCAAAACCTACATAATTCTTTTTGGTGTGCAGGTTAATCAAAATGTCGTATTCCTGATATTTTCCTGTTGGGTTATATATTATATCCACTCGGCTGAAACGCTGATGCCCCAGTTGCTTTACCTGGTTTATCTGCTTGTCCACGCTGTCAACAAGTATCTTGATGTTTGCTTTCCCCATATAGGTTAATGACTGTCCTATGGGGTCGTATTGGAATCCTACGAGCTTCCCGATCACCTGTGATATGTTTTTTGCATGTTTTCTCATCGCAGGTGTGATCATCACTTCGTCGTGTGTCCCTTTATGTACGATATTTTCTTGTTCCACCACCACCTCTTTCAGTTCCTTACCGGCTATGGTGTCCATACTTTCTCCAACCTCAGTTTGTCCCCATCCCTTTACGGGCGCTGTTATGGCCAATAGTAAAAATATAATAATTCTGTATTGCTTCATGATTTTGGGTAATTTAAATTATGAAATGATTGGAGTGAATGTATATCTATTAAATCTTCATATTTACATCAAATATTGGAACATTCAATTTTTTTGATGTATATATGAGATTTTTTGCAATATGAATTGGCTTGGATGTGATTTTATATAATATAAAATCACCATGTTGTATTCTGTAATATGTGCTGTTCCATTATTGTTTGTTTGTCAGCCATGAAACAGACAATACGATTATGTTTCTTTAAAATCTTTTTCCTGTTTGCCGGGCAAGGCCCCCAACACAATGGTAGATACTTACAGTTATAGCAATCTGAATCATTTTGAAAAATTGCAGGAATGGTATATTGAAGTTCGTTAGGCCATACGATTTTACCAGATGGATCTATATGTGCCGGGACTTCATGCATTCCATCATTATCGCATTTCCCGATTTTACCATTTGGAAATATACAATTAAAATCGGGTTTATCGGCATAGCACATTCCATATAAATGGGTGTGCGGTTGCAAATTAGACTCACAAGCGAGATCAAAAAGTTTTTTGACCTTATTGTTATCTATGTTCTTCTCTTGTTCTTGCCAGACTCGTTGTATTGAAAACGTTAAGTTGTTTTTGGCCTCTTTGGACAAACGCTCATTGAGTTGATTTATTATTTCAACAGGTTTAAGATTCTCGTGTGTATAATTGAACCGCAGTATGCATTCAGAGTAGCTCGGTAATAAGTTGATGTTTTTGAGAACTTTCTCAAATGCAGATTCCTGAGGTAATTGTTTGATTTTGTCGTGTATTTCTTTTACTCCATCAATTGTGATCTGGTAATGTGTAACTCCAGCTTTTGCTAACTCTATTATGCGATTTTTGTTTAATAGTGTCCCATTTGTAGTGATTGAACACGTCAATCGTTTGTTGAGACTTGAACATATCTGCTTTGCATATGTAGTAATTTCCAAAACGATGTCATAAGCTAATAATGGCTCTCCTCCAAACCATGAAAGTAAGAAACTGTTGATTCTCTTTTCATGTAACTTATCGTGAATATGTTTCTTGATTGCATTAATTGTTTCAGGGCGCAACCAAGTGTTTTCATGCTTTTGAATACAGTACCAACAACTCAAATTACATTGATACGTTGGTAGAATCATAAGATGATACTCATTGGGTCTTTGATATTCATGAAATTTATTTTTTACAAATTCCATTTCATCAATGTCATTATTTATCACAAAACCATTTGATTCCATTTTATTGATGAAATCAGGGTATATTGGTTTGTACGTATCAGGGTTTTGCAATATAGACTGATATTGTGAAAGAAATTTTGTTTTGACAAAAAAATGACTTTCACTGAGTCCATTATATATCAATGCCTTTTCACCCGATGTTATATAGTAGTTATATTTACTAGGTTTCATTTTATTGGGTTAATTGTAAATGGAGATTGTTGTAACGGGGAGAAATAATTGCTATTCTTATAGAGGATAGCAATTTCTCCCCGAAGTCATCTTGACTTATTTTAAACATACAAAATACAATAAGGAGTGTTAAGTG
>CANRWW010000046.1 GCA_947643665.1 uncultured Porphyromonadaceae bacterium
GCGACCTCACGCCCCCCAGACGCGTACTCTAACCAACTGAGCTACACCCCGATTGTGTGCTGCCGGAAAACCTTCTTCATGTTGCCGATTGGGGGGGAATGGAGCTTGTAGCACCTGGCAACAGGTTTGTTCCTTAAAAGCGATGCAAAGGTAGACGTTTTTTTTGTTTCATGCAAATTTTACGGTAAAAAATATCGGTGGCAGGTTAATTTTTATTGCTTTCTTGATTTTGGTATTGTCTTGCCGTAGGTTGGTGGCGCATATGCAGGCACGTTTATTGTGAAAACACGTATAATGCAAATACGGCCTGTTGTGATATATGCAGAAATGTTAAAAATACGGCCTGTATATATTTTGTTATTTTTAACGTATGGCTTGTGGGCCTTCACGGGGCTTTTGTGGCGGTTGTTATGTGGAAAATTTGGGAAAACTACTGTTTCTTGTTGTGATTTTTTTGTCGTTTCTGATAAAATTTGTAATTTTGCGCTTACTACGGGTGATTCGCGTAGTCTGTTTAATACCTATGCCCTTAGCAGGCTTTGTCGTGGGTATTCCGTTTGGTTTCCATTTTTAGCGATTTTTAATAAACCATACACAAATCTATAACTATGCATTGCATAACCAGTATGCCGATTCGCAAAGCTAAAATGGCCTTATGCATTTCAGGAGGTGAAAATTACCCCTCCCCATTTTTATGCGCCTATAAATCAATGGTTTACGCTTGCATGCAAGTGCTGCGTGCAAATTCCTGCATACAATATTTTTGTACCCCGCCACATTCCCGGTCGGCAGTCTGACCGGGAGTGTACTGTCGTGCATGCCACATGTCATCAGGCTCCCTTCTTTTGTAAGAGGGCCTGAGCCTCTATGTCTATTGCACGCACGCCTGTCTTCCCGTGATTTTCAACTGGATCATTGTCACTACTCCTCTGGTAAATAAATTATGAAAATAAGATATCTGATCACATTTCTGCTCTTGCTTGCCGCCGCTTCTGTGGCTCGTTCCCAGAGCGTAGCTATCAAGAGTAACCTGCTTTATGATGCCACGCTTACGCTCAATGGCGGGGTGGAGGTGAAGTTTTCTCCGAAATGGACTGGCGACCTTAGTGCCAATCTCAATGCCTGGACTGTCAACGACCGCCGCTGGAAGCACTGGCTTGTGCAGCCTGAGGTAAGGTATTGGTTCTGCGAGGCGTTTTCAGGGCACTTTGTCGGAGCACATCTTCTGGGAGGACAATACAACTGGGGCAATCTCAATATGCCTTTCAGCTTTCTTGGCACCGATTTCGGAAAACTCAAAGACTACCGTTACCAGGGATGGATGGCCGGTGCCGGTATCGCATACGGATACTCATGGATACTAAGCCGTCATTGGAATATCGGTGCAGAGATCGGGTTGGGGTGGGTGTACACCCGTTCCGATGTGTTTGAGTGTGACGACTGCGGCCAACGTATACGTCGCGACGTGCCTCACAACTACGTGGGTCCCACAAAAATTGCTATTAACCTGATTTATACACTTTGACCGACATAAAAATGAAATATACCAATCTCATTACCGCCGTTGTACTCTCCCTTATGGCGTGGATCCCGGCAATTGCAGGGGAGGGCGAGCTACTCAAAGTGACCGACATACAGGTGGCAAGGCGTGGCAATGCGCTCTCGCTGATACTGGATATTGACCCGCGTTCGGTCAATCCCGGCCGCGACCGCGAGGTGATATTTACCCCGGTGGCCATATCGGCGTCGGGAACAGACACTGTGGCTTTCCCAGCCATCAGGATTGCCGGCCGCAACCGCTATTATTCACATCTGCGCAACCATGACCTGCCTGAGGGGGAGCGCATGTGGTCTGCCGGTTCCCATGACCTTATAGAATACCGCAAGGAGATCCCTTTCGAGCCTTGGATGGAGCGTTGCCATATAGATATGCGTCAGGCGACAGGCCGCTGCTGTGATCCCATACTCCATGATGCCGACATACCCATGGCGGAACTGGACTATACCACACCGGCTGTGCTGCCTGTAATAAATTTTGTGGAACTTACAGGCGACGAGGCTGTGGAGCGCACGGCAGAGGGGAGCGCTTACATAGACTTCATCGTGAACCGCACCGAGATACGGCCTACTTACCGCCGCAACAAAGTGGAGCTGGCAAAAATCATAGAGTCCATTGACCTTGTGAAGAATGATCCCGACGCCACAATCACCCGCGTGACAATAAAGGGTTTCGCATCTCCCGAAGGCTCATATTCCAACAACGTGCGGCTCGCTATGGGGCGAACCCAGGCACTCAAGGAATATGTGCGCGAGCACTACAATTTCGATCCTGAAATAATGTTTACCGACTATGAGCCGGAAGACTGGGAGGGATTGCGCCTCCGTTTGCTTGACCTTGATATACCCCACCGCCAGGAGATACTCCAGATAGTGGATTCGCCCATGGAGCCTGATCCCAAGAACGCAGAGATCCAGAAACGCTACCCCGCGGAATACAAATTCCTGCTTGACAGCATTTACCCCGCACTGCGTCACTCTGACTACACTGTGAAATACCGCATCCGCACCTTCGTTGACATTGAGGAACTTAAGGCAGTATACGCCACAAATCCGGCAAACTTGCGTCCGGTGGATTTCCAGCGTATAGCCGCCACATATCCTTCCGATTCGCCTGAGTATGAACAGGTGTACCTAAAGGCTGTGGAACTTTATCCCAACGACCCCGAGGCAAACCTTAATGCGGCAAACATAGCCTTGCGCCATGGCGATACAGCCAAGACCGCAGATTACCTGCGCAATGCAGGAGACTCGCCGGAAGCTGTGTTCACCCGTGCCACGCTCGCCGCTGCCAATGGCGACCTGCCTCGTGCGGTTGAGTTGTTCGGCATGGCTGCCGGTGCAGGCATGGAGGCGGCAGCGCGTGAGCGCGAGCGCATTGATGCAATCATGAATCGCCCCAGTGTGACCTATCTGATACAACCCTCATCGAAATAGACTCTATGCGTGAAAACGTAAAATAGATATATAGAAAGTAAAAAACAATATTAACTTTATCCAAAACACAATTACAATGAACAAAACCAGTAAATTGTTCGCAGGATTCGCAGCGCTTGCCCTTTTTGCAGCCTGTTCCTCCGACGAACCCCTCATTGAGGGCGGTAATCCGGAAGGCCCCACCGCACCGGTGGAAGGCCAGAAAGCCTATCTTAATGTAAAAATCAGTGATGCAGGTGATGCAGATGCAGGCGTGTTCCAACGTAGCACCGATTTCAACACCCCCTCTTATGAATTCGGCAATGCAGATGAGCATAAAGTGAATTGCGCACGTTTCTTCTTCTTTGACGGCCAGGGCAATTTCGTGCTCAAGGCACAAATGAAGCCCCTCGGCGGCAACAGCACTACCGAAAATGACAACATTGAGTATTTCGCCGATAACGTTCTTGTGCTTGAAGATCTCAAATCAAATGAGTATCCTACATACATGCTGACTGTGCTCAACAAAGAGGGCTTTGATGTCGCCATGGATGAAACTGCCACAATAGGATCTGTCTGTGAGCAGCTTGCCAACTTTAAGTCTGATGAAGCTGCTGCTAATTTCGTAATGTCCACAACCAGTTATGTAGGCGATGACGCAAACCATGACAACACTTACTACAGTGTGACAAAACTGACTGCTGACAACTTCCGCCTTACTGCTGAAGAGGCAAAAGACAGCAAGCCTGTTGATGTTTATGTAGAGCGTCTTGCTGCCAAAGTACAGGTTGACATCTCTAAAAGCGCCGAGTCTATAGAGGTGGACGGCAAAAAACTCTATAAACTCACCCAGACTGTTGCCGGTGACAATAACGATGAAAACAATGGATCAGGAAATGCCAACACCACTCTCTATCTTGAAGTGCTCGGATGGGGTCTGAATGCTACTGCAAATGATTCATACATATCCAAGAAAATCAATACTTCATGGACTGATGCGGACCTGTTTGCAAACTGGAACGCTGCCGCACGTTACCGCAGCTTCTGGGGCATGGCTACAACTTATGGTGTAGAGCCTGCCGATCTGCTGACTTATACCAATTCCACAGCGCTGGATGGCAAGCTGAAGAGTGTTGATGGCAACTATGCACAGTATTGCTATGAAAACACCAATACTCCCGGAAACGTATTTAAAACCAACAATGCAGGCCAGAACCTTGTGATAACACAGAATGTGACCCATGTAGTGCTCAACACCCGCATATGTGATGAAAACGGCAACCGTGTAAGCATGATCAGCTACCGCGGTACTCTCTTTACCGAGGGCCATTTCAAAAACTATGTGCTCAATAGCCTCAAGAATTCTGCCCAGGGTCTCAATTATTATTACCTCGTAAGCTCATCCGAGACAGAAAAAACTTATCGTCAGGTTGGCGCTGATGATGTCGTTTTTGATGGCAAAGCCAATACTGTAGGTAAAGTTGATATGAAACTTGCCGATCCCGACGCAGAGCTTTATGCCAAGAGCGAAGTCGACGGCAAGGAAGTGTACACCAAGATTGAGAATCCTGATCTTGCCACACGTCTTGCCGACATACAGGGAGATACAGACCTGTTCTGGTACAACGACGGTGCCAATGTATATTACATCCCCGTTGAGCATAATGCCAAGACCGAAACTTACGGCAAAGAAGGCTACTATGGTGTAGTCCGCAACCATTGGTACAATATCACCGTCAATAGCTTCAGCCGTGTAGGCCACGCTCTCTATGATCCCGAAAACGGCAGCGAGATCCTTAAGCCCGAAGGTCCTGAAGATCCTCTGTACTACGTAGGTGCCAAGATCAACATCCTCTCATGGCGTGTGATCAATCAGGGTGTGGATCTCTGATTCTCTGAACCAACATACTGTTGATACAGACACCGCAGCCGGGCGCCATGCCCGGTGCGCCGGCTGCGGTGTTCCTTTTCCTCTTGATTCTCCGCATGTGACACCTCTCTGTCCGCGTATATAACGGTGCCTGTCCGCCCATGTGACAGGAGACGCCTCTCTCCTTTTTTATTTCAGACAATCCTCGCCCGCGTATCCTTATGCCCGGGTTCCAGATATATAGAATACAGAAAGAATGAAACCGACACTTGCCGACATAACTTTGCGATTGGCGCTCCCGCTGATTGCCCTCGTTTGTCTTACCGGCTGTAATGGCCTGATATATGATGACGAGGGGGATTGCGACCCATATTACAAGGTAAAGTTCGTATATGATACCAACCTCAAGTTCACCGACGCCTTTGCCACCGAAGTGAGTGAGGTGACCCTCTATGTGGTGGATCCTTCCACCGGTGAAATCGTATGGCAACGCCATGAGGAAGGTGACATTTTGCGTAGCGGTAACTACATGATGGATGTTGATGTGGAGCCGGGCAATTACGACCTCATAGCGTGGTGCGGCGAGGGGCATACCTCTTCGTTTACAGTAGCGGATGCCAATGAGCGCGGCGGTCTGCGCTGCATGCTTACCGACCGCGAGGCTGCCTCGGAGGGTGAGGCACATGTGCGCAACGAGTTGCGCCGTCTTTTCCACGGCAAGAGCGAGAATGTGGAGTTTGAAGACGAGCAGGGGGTGCATGTCAAGACGGTGCGACTGATAAAAGACACCAACGACCTGCATATAATGCTGCAGCACCTTTCGGGTGAGGATGTCGACCACCGCGACTTCACGATGACGGTGACCGGGACCAACGGCCACATGGACTGGGACAACTCCCTGCTTCCAGATGACAAACTCACATATTTCGCCCATACCATGTATTCAGGTACCGCCGGGGTGGAAGTGCCGGATTATACAAAGCCCGAGGGCGAACGGCATCAGGGCCGGGCCATCACACAGGTGGGTGCGGCCGTAGGGCATCTGTCGCTGTCAAGGCTTATGGAAGACGATGATCTTTTTGTAAAGATATACAACAAGGAAGGGGGGCAGATCGTATCCCTGCCCCTGTCGGAATATGCCCTTCTGGTAAGGGGCAAATATGAGCATCCCGACGGCACACCGCTCACCGGCCAGGAGTATCTTGACTACCAGGATGACTATTCCATGGTGTTTTTCCTTGATGAGAACGGCCGTTGGATGAATACTTACATCTACATAAACAGCTGGCGCGTGGTGCTCCAGAATGTGGATATATGAATACACACATGATAAGATAACAGGATAATAACAATGATATTAACCCGCACATACATCGATGCTATCCGGCGCTTGCTAATGCAGACGGCGGTTGCCGTCATGGCCCTGGTGGCTCTGTCCATCGTGGGCGCATGCAGCTCCGACGTAGCCGGGGATGAGCCGTGCGATGTGCCGCGTGAACCGGTATATAAAGCCGGTTTTTACGTGACAACCGGCGACTTGCGCTTGTCGCGGGCACCGGTGCCGGGCGACTATGAAGCAGGCACACCTTTGGAAAACTACATAGATATGGATGGCAAGGATTTCCGTATCTTCATGTTTGATGAGAATGACACCTATGTCGGGCAGCTTGACGATATAATGATCCGGCAGACTTCTTCCGACGGTACTTTCAAAACCTACCTTGTGAGCGGGGTGATTCCGGCAGCCGTGCCCCGTGAACTTGGCGGGAAGCTGAAAGTGATGATGCTCGCCAACTGGCGCCACACATATCCGGAACCGGTGGCCGGCAGGACTACACTGGCAGAGATTGCAACCGATGCCGCATCCATGCAGGAGTTCATTTATCCGGATGATACGCAGGTCGGCACGGATCGTCTTATACCCATGTTCGGTATCACAAATCTGCTTACGGGTCTGAAATTCGATCCCGGATGGTCTACCGATCTCGGTACCATACATATGCTGCGCGCATATGCGCAGGTGAGAGTCTGTGCCCATGCCGAAAGCCTCCCTATAACATCGGTAAGGCTCACAAAGGCAAACAAACACCTTTTCCGTGCTCCGGTGGGTGTCGGCGCACAAAGCGACTACGTATTTGACTCATATGCCAAGGACTACTACCGTAAGCCTTCCGTGCCTTCCGGCACCGCTTCTGTGGCGGAACCGGTGGCTCTGGCAGAGAAAGATGGCATGTGGCGCATATACATACCGGAATTTGCCAATCTGGCAGACCCGCAAAATCCTCAGGCACCGTTGGCCGCCGGTGAACGCTGCCGGATAGAAGTGATGTTCGACGGTGATGTCACGACTCATTACATTGATTTCAAGTACTATGACGATCCGCCGGAATATGCAGGCGACGCAAAGAAGGGTGATCATTTCGACATACTTCGTAACAACATTTATGAATACACACTCAAACGCCTGGGAGGGGAGTCTGACGTAAAGGTGGAAGTGGATGTGATACCCTATTCCGAAGTTGTGCTTAAACCGGAGTTTGGCTTCGACCGCGACAATGTCACAGGATGGATCATACTGAAAGGCTACAGCCAGACATATTACTATGATGACAAGCGCGACCGCTATTACGATGCCGACAAACAGCCTGTGGCGAAAAGGGTGGAGTATTCAGTGGAGGATGAGTTGTATCTGGTCCGCGACCCCAGGACGAAGAAGGTGCGTTACTGTTACGACTTCGGCAAAAGACTTTATTGGATTGACCGGAACCGCACCACGCCATTCACGACGGTAGACCAGTATGCCTCATATCTGCCTTCAGGCACGGTGGATAATGGATGGGAAGTTCTCGTGATGTGGGTTGACAAGTATGGAAGCGCGATTATGGTTTACCGGCCTGCAGACGGGAAAGCATACGACAAGTATCTTTTAGAGCGCAGTCCGATACCAAACTACGGGTTCAAACACTGGGATAAGAATGACACATATATGGTAATAGATTACGATTACGACGGCAATCCCGAGTTCTTCTACGATACCGCGACAGGACTTTATTACTGTAACACCGCCACAGAGGGTGATGCCGTGCTCAAGGAGATTTCGGCTTTCCCGCCTAATCCCTGACAGGGGTGACGACGGCGCACCGTGAGTTTACTTATACAGATTTTGTAGACTGATTAATTTTGTTGCCAGATTTATGACTTTGAAATACTGCGAAATATACATGTGCAATTTCTTCCGCCGGTTCAGCCTGCCGGTGCTTTTACTGACGGGGATAATATGCATTGGACTTAGTTCGTGCATTGACGAGATAGATTACCCCGAGGGAGTGATACCCGACGGGGAAACAACCATGATAGTGGACATGAGTTTCACACCATTGGTGGCAACGAGCCTGGATGGTGCTTCCAGCCGCTCGAACGGCATGGAATTCGGTCAAGGAAATACCGTGGCTCCCACAGGCGACAGCATGGACCAGATTTCGTCGCTGTACATACTGCTTTATACACCTGGCGATACTGACGAAGAGAGCAAACTGGTCAGCACCATCCCGGTTGACCTTGTAAAGTATAAGCCCACATTGGAGGATCGTACCGACGCCGACGCCTCAAACGGCAATTCAGCCCAGGCAGCGACCATGTGCGTGAAAAATGTGCCTCTTACACTGCAGAACGGCACATACAAGATGTTTGCCGTTGCAAACCTGGATATCAATGATAAAGACGTATCCACGGTTGACAAGCTCAGGAGCATAAGATTGGGATGGAGTGTCAGCGACTTCTCGAAAAATTCGGCCATGCTGGGCTTTTTCACAAACGGGAAACAAGAGACGCGGGGCAATAATTTTGAAGCCACGCAAAAGGTGGTTGTAAGTCCGCGCAACACTTCCCTGCATGCATGGATACGCCGTGCCGTGTCTAAACTTACCATTGATTTCGATGGCAGCAAACTGCGCGACAACGTGTTTGTCTACATCAAGGAGGCCCGTGTCTACGATATTGCCGACGGGTGTTTTCTTGGATATTACAGCTGTGTGGGTGATGCGCCTAAAGAAAATTGCGATATAACGACCACCAGGGGAGGGTTCGGCATTGCCAAATCTGATCATGCCCTTGTATATGGTGCGGGAGAAAACTATGAGGCATGGCCTGTGGTGACCCGCGGCCAGAATCTTGATTCTTATGAGCTTGACGGGAAGAAAGTGAATTTCCATGATGAGAAGGCATACTGCCTCCCGTTCTATGAAAACCTGCAAGGCAACGGCATGCTGAAATACCAGGATGCCGATGGCGACGGCATAATTGACAATCCGGATGCAGGCGACCATACCGGCACAGGAGCCGACCGGGTGTGGACCCACGAAAAGGCCAAGGACAGCAAACCTAACGGCACATATGTGGAGGTTATCGGCTATTATGAATCGCGCAACAATGATTACGCCTCGGGAGGTGAGATCAAATTCCGTTTCATGCTAGGCAAAAACGTCAAAGACAATTTCGATGTTGAGCGTAACCACCACTACAAACTCACCCTCAGTTTCAAAGGCAACGGCAACGATGCCGATTGGCATATCGAATACGACGAGTCGCAGGGCATACATCTCCCCACCCCCCTTTACATCTCGTATCTCTATAATAAGAGCCTCACTTTCCCCATCCGCATCAACACCGGCGGCAAAAAACTCAAAGATTTGGATATAGAGATTACACGTAATGATTGGGCTCCTTATTTTGATCCGCAAAATCCTATTACTTCAGATTTGGATTACTACGAGGATGCGGCAACCTATAATGAGAACGGTAAAAAATTCAGGGAATTGGGCTTTCTTTCCTTACTCAAAACATCCGCGACTAATATTATAGCTCCTCCCAGTACTTCTCAACCGGATCGTTTGACACTGATTGCTAATCAATATAATACCGCAACAGATGATGATGGTGACGGTATTAATGAGAGTACGTGTGGAAAACGGAAATATTTGGCTTCTCCAGGGGAACACGGTCTTGATAATAATGGAAAATATGAAGTTAAATATGACGGTAATGTAGTGGAATTTCAGATTCCATTATACACACGTGCTAAAAACCTTGTGAAGGAAACTGCATATACCGGTAACAATCCGTTTTTCGGATATCCCCGTCTGGCAGAAATTACTGTTACAGCAAACTTTACTGACGGCACTAATACAATAATAAAAGATATACCTGTATATCAGGTTCGTCGTTTGGTAAATCCTAAAGGAATATTCAGGAAAGTGGGAAATAATACCCCGTTCCATGTGCAGTTGTTAGAGAAAGAGCATGAAGTTTCTGAAAATTTTGCATTGTTGCAATCAATAGGTCCATGGAGGGCATATGTTATCGCCGGTGATGCCGGTTTTATTGATCTGGATGGTAAAACCGAGGTTGGCGGCCCTACTTCGTCATATGTGGATTTCTATATAAACTTCAAGGGGGCAACCAAAAAAAATGAAAACCGTTTTGCTGTAGTACAGGTTGAATATCATAATTATAGCTGTGTACATCAGATTTTTATACGGCAGGGGGACGCACCGGTACAAATGTTTGACAAGGATGCGTCAAGAGAAGTTTCCCAAGATGTTTACTGGCATACATACAATATGAAACTTAAAAATGAAGAAGTTTCAGATGCTGTTGATGAGGGGTCGTTGTTCCGTTTTGGCATTTGGGACTATCCGATTGATGCCTCGAACCAAGTAAACAGCCGTTCTCCATGGACGAAAGTGACTCCTGAAGATTTCAAAGGTATTGTTGACAAAAATGGAAATGTTATTACTGACCTGCTGATAGCCGGCACTACAAACCGTATGACATGGGATGGGATAAGCAGTGATGCTGCTTCTGGTGGTTTCAATGACATTACATATACAGATGAGAATGGTAATAAGATAACATATTCTCTTCCGACAGCTCGTGAATTCCAATATTTGCGTGATATCACTGATTCGGCCTTTGGTGTTTTATATGGTGATGAAGCTACTGGAGTTCAGTTTACTCTGGAAAGTGCCTATGAGTATCGGCGTGACGAAAATGGCGTACCGAATAATTCTCAATATGGGATGCGTGGCTGTTTCGCTTATATAAAGGATAAGACTTCCCCCTACTATGGGAGGCATCTGTTTTTCCCAATAGGTTCATCTGGTTACGGACATCGTAAGCATAAGGGAGCACATGGAGGCTCATGGGCCAAGCCGGAAAATTATTCCGGACAGCTTAGGTATTCTGCCGGTGCCATGAATAAATATATTGCGACAGAAGATGACCTGAGAAAAGATCCTAAGGCTCACTTATATCGACCGTTGTTTTATGATCTTTATATGAGAACCGGTGCCATATATTGGGCTAATAAAAATTCCAACGAATTTACAGATCCGGATGTAGGTATAGGTCGTTATATTGGTCTTGATATAAATTATTATACGTTTGATTTCAATATTATTTCAGACGGTAGTGTGTATGGAGATTATATAAGTTCTACTCAAAATAAAATGAAGGGAACAAGCGATGCATGCTTTATCAGATGTGTTGACAGAAAATAGGATATGAGTTGAAAAGGATCTTTATTGTGATGATAACGGCGGCGGCGCTCTCGAGATGGCTAGATGCCATGCCGCAGGCGTTGCCGCTGCCTGTGATCCCTGAAGGGATTGCGGAACCGGCAAAGAGGGCAGACTATCTGCTGGAACATTTCTGGGACGGATTCCGCTCGCGTGTAATTACGGAGGAGGAGCTGGCAGAGTTCCTTTCTGTGTTCCCGCATGCGACCGAGGCGGGGAGAAAGACCGGGGCTGAAAAGTTGGTGGCTATAGTAAGTGGACAGGGGGAGGAAGCTGTGCTGCGCATGGAGAGGCTGATAGAGGGTTATCTTCTTGACCGCCGATCGCCGGTGCGAAGTGATGCCGCATATGTGGCTTTCGCCGATGCCATGATCAAAGCCGGATGGCCTGGAAAGGCTGTAGCCGAATATCTGCGCGATATGGCGCTTCGCTGCCAGGTGGGAAGTGCCGCTCCGGATTTCAGGTTTGTCACTTCGGAGGGGGAAGTGTCGCTCGGAGAAACAGCCAATGGCAAGAGGACTCTGCTCCTGTTTTATGATCCTGATTGCAGGGAGTGTCGTGAACTGGCGGGCAGGATGCGGGCGGCCGTGAAGATAGGGGAGTCGTGCGGTTCAGGGATGTTGCAGGTTCTGGCGGTGAGGATTCCTGAGGATGGGGAAATGGGGGATGGTTCCGTTGATTCCGCTTGCGCGTCATCAACAGGTGTGTTTGCGACGGTGGAGGGGGAGATGCCGCATGGATGGGTAAGTGGATGCGCAATACAGGATCCGGGAGAATCCCTTTATGCCATTCCTGGATTGCCGGCCCTTTATCTTATTTCCGGGGATGGGACGGTGGAGCTGAAAGATGCCTCGCTTGATGAGGTGCTTTCAGTGATTTAAGATTGCCGGAGAGGTTTCAGTGGAGCATATTTCCGTAGCCATGGCGTTGAGTGTGAGGGCTGTCTTGCGTGTCATCATGAAACGCGGTGTATTGTCCGGCCATGGCGCCAGGAGCAGTAGGCGTCCGGCTGTGCATAGTTCAAATTCATTTCCGCAAGGTTTGAATCGGTCGGGGAATCCCTCTGCCCGAGGTTACGGCTTTGTCGCGTACAGCTTTTTCCGCCCGGCTGATGAAAGGCGACACGAGCACTCCCCCTGATGCGGTGCAGTTTTCCCATTGCCGGCAGTTTGCGGCAAGCTCTTCGGCGCTCCATGCCCGGTGTATTATTACCGGTTGCCGGTCGAAATCTTTCAAGAGGAAAATATTGCCGTAAGCGGCATATTCGCGTGTGCCGATGCGCAGGTGGTTGTAACGCCGGAAAAGATCGGGATGCATCCGTTTTATCGCGAGCCGCCGCGGATTATCTGCGATGTAGCGGGCAAAGGTCTCCAGTTGTCCTTTTTTTTGTGACTATCCTGTCGTGGAATTTTGGCGCGAATAATGGCGTGACCGTAGTGTATCCGCCACATGCTGCGTATTCGCTTGATATGTGGCCTTTGAAAGCCCCTATTATCTTGCCTAGATGGCGGGGAAGGTGTTGGCGCACATGCAGGAGCATATGGATGTGGTACTGCATGATGACATATGTTGGTATATGGATTTCGGGAGCGGCGGCGGTGAAGTTTTCTATGTGTTTTCTGATCAGTTCCCCCAATGGGGAAAGGATGACCAGATGGGAGCCGCTTTCGGTGGTTAGGCGCCCCAGAGGTGGCGTGCCTGCGGCCGTTGTTATTGTGATCATAAAAAAGCCCGGCGCCCGGTAATCGCAGAAGAAGGCGCGTCGCGTCATGCGCGGCTTATGAGGCTTGAAATAAGGGGGCTGGGGCATGGGAGTATTAGAAATAAGAAATTGAGAAGTTTAGAAAATGGGAAATGGGGAGAGGTGGAGAGGGTAGTTTCCGCTTTCGCGTCAACACCTCCGGAGGTGTTGACGCGAAAGCGGAAATATAAAGGGTCTGTCACCAGATGATTACCTGCTCGGAAGCGGGGCGGTAGAGTTTGTTGCCCTCTTTTATGCCGAAGGCTTCAAAGAAGGGGATGATGTTGCGGAGGGTTACGTTCACGCGGTTTTCGGCAAGGGAGTGCACATCGCCTATCGTGAGGTTGCGTTTCTCCTCGTCGCGCATGTTTGTCGCCCAGATATTGGCATAGTTGAGATAGAAAGCCTGGTCGGGGGTGAAACCGTCAATGAGGGCATCTTGTGAGGTTACGTCCACGCCTTTGCGCTTCTGTGAGTCAAGGAATGCTGTGCGTGCTATGCGCAGGCCTCCCTGGTCGGCGATGTTCTCGCCCATGGTGTATGTGCCGTTGGCAAAAAGGCCGGGAAGGATCTCTACTGTGTCAAACTGCTTTCCGAGCTTCGAGGTAAGTTCCTCAAAGCGCTTTGTATCTTCTTCTGTCCACCAGTTGGTCATGTTTCCTTTGGAGTCGAAGTTACGTCCCTGGTCATCGAATCCGTGTGTCATCTCATGGCCGATTACCACGCCTATGCCGCCGTAATTTTCGGCATCGGAAGCCTCAGGATCAAAGAACGGGTTCTGAAGGATGGCTGCCGGGAAGACGATTTCGTTGGCAAGGGGGTTGTAATATGCGTTTACGGTCTGCGGTGTCATACCCCATTCCGATTTGTCTACAGGCTTGCCCCATTTTGCCAGTTGTTCGTCGTTATGCCACATGGAGGCATTGTGCACGTTGGCATAGTATGATTTGGAAGGGTCGATCTGCATGGATGAATAGTCTTTCCATTTGTCGGGATAACCGATCTTCACAGTGAACGAATTTAGCTTCTCAATGGCTTTCAGTTTGGTCTCGTCTGTCATCCAGGGGAGATTGATGATATGTTTGCCGAGTGCCACACGGAGATTCCCTACGAGGTCAAGCATTTTCTGTTTTGATGTCTCAGGGAAATATTTTTCCACATATAGGCGTCCGATAGCCTCGCCCATGTAGTTGTCGGGCACGCTGAGGGCGCGTTTCCAGAGAGGGCGCTGTTCCTCCACGCCAGAGCGCACTTTGGAGAACTCGAAATTGGTGTCAGTGAATTTTTCACTGAGGAACGGGGCTGCCTGCGACACATATTTCCACAGGTAATAGTCTTTTATCTCGCGGTCTGTGAGCGATGAGATAAGGTTGTCGGCCTGTTTGAGGCCTTTGACGTCGGTAACGATGAAATCTGCCGGGGTGTCAATGTTCATTGTCTCCACAAAGAAACGGTCCCATTTGATATGCGGGTACTGCTCTTTCAGTTCTGCAAGGGTGCGGGGATTGTACATGCGTGTAATGTCGCGGCTTTCCTCGCGGGTCATGGCGGAATCGGCGATCGCGGTCTCTATCTTGAGCACATTCTTCATGATGCGCTGTGCGTCTTTTTTCTTGAAACCGGCATTGACCATCTGGTCTGTGATGAGTTTTTTGTAAGCGTTGCGGATACGCAGCGTTTCTTTGTCATCTTTCAGGTAATAGTCGCGGTCTCCCAGTCCCATCGAACCTCCGGAAACATACATGGCATAGCGGTTGGAGTCCATCATGTCCTCCATAGGTCCTGCACCGAAGAACGGGCTGGAATAATATTTGTGCATCCAGAGCAGTAGGTCTTCCATTCCGGCTGCGTCTGTGGCTTCAATCTTCTTGAGGTCGTCAACGATGGGGGCGATCCCTTCCGCGTTGCGGCGGTCCATGTCCATGCCCTGGGAATAGAGGATCCAGATCTTGTGGGCGTTGGTGCCGGGCTGCGGGTTTGTGGCGCCGAGGTTGAGCACAATGTCTTTTACTTTAGCTTCTGCAGAGTCGGCAAGTATGTTGAACACGCCGTAACGGGCATATTCTGCCGTAAGGGGGTGCGCGTCCATCCACCCTTTGTTCACATGCATGTAGAAATCCTCACCGGCAGGTATGGAATTGTCGATGTAGGCCGGGTTCACGCTTTTGAGGTGCTCGGCGTTGACGGCGGCACCCGATGCGATGGCCAGAGCTGCAAAAGCCATGACAGGTTTGAAAATTTTCATTGTAAAAGTTGATTTAAATTGTTGTCAGATAGTTAGACGCACTATAGCCTGGAAAGTTACACATTGAAGCGGAAATGCATTATGTCTCCATCCTGCACCACATATTCTTTCCCCTCCACACCGAGTTTTCCGGCCTCTTTCACTCCGGTCTCCCCTCCGAGAGCCACATAGTCGTCATATTTTATCACTTCGGCACGTATGAAGCCTTTTTCAAAGTCGGTGTGTATGACTCCCGCGCATTGCGGGGCCTTGGCACCACGCATGAAGGTCCATGCACGCACCTCGTCGGCACCGGCGGTGAAGAATGTCTGGAGATTCAGCAGGGCATATGCCGCGCGTATCAGGCGTGCCACTCCCGATTCCTCCAGTCCTATTTCTGCCAAAAATTCCTGACGCTCCTCATAGGTGTCAAGTTCCGCAATGTCGGCTTCGGTCTGGGCCGCTACGATAAGCAGTTGCGCATTTTCGTCTTTGATGGCTTCGCGCACGGCCTCTACATATCTGTTGCCGATGACAGCAGCGCTGTCGTCCACGTTGCAGACGTAAAGCACCGGTTTTGATGTAAGCAGGAATAGTTCGCGGGCGAATTTGCGTTCGTCCGGTGTGTCCAGTTCTACGGATCGCGCCGGTTTGCCTTGGTCAAGCGCCTCCTTGAAGCGGCACAGCACGTCGTATTGCATTTTTGCTGTTTTGTCTCCTCCGGTCTGGGCCTGTTTCTGCGTGCGTGCTATGCGCCCTTCTATGGTTTCGAGATCTTTGAGCTGCAACTCGTAATCAATTATTTCCTTGTCGCGCACAGGATCTATGGAGCCGTCCACATGGGTGATGTTGTCGTTGTCAAAGCAACGGAGCACATGTATTATGGCATCGGTCTCGCGTATATTTGCCAGAAACTTGTTTCCGAGCCCTTCCCCCTTGGAAGCGCCTTTCACCAGCCCTGCGATATCCACGATCTCCACTGTAGCCGGCACCACACTGCGTGGCTGGCACATATCCACAAGTTTGTTCAGACGGTCATCGGGCACGGTTATCACCCCCACATTCGGCTCTATGGTACAGAAAGGGAAGTTGGCAGATTGCGCTTTTGCGTT
>CANRWW010000047.1 GCA_947643665.1 uncultured Porphyromonadaceae bacterium
AATGCTAAAAAGACCCATGAACTATCTTTTTACATCGGAATCAGTTTCCGAAGGCCATCCAGATAAGGTGGCAGACCAGATCTCAGACGCCATTGTAGATGAGATGCTTGCACGCGACTCCAATTCGAAAGTGGCATGTGAGACCCTTGTGACTACCGGACAGGTCATTGTGGCAGGAGAAGTGAAATCGACTGCACAGGTTGATGTTGCTGCCACAGCCCGCAAGGTGATAAATTCAATAGGATATAATCACTCGGCGCTTAAATTTGACGGCGATTCATGCGGTGTGCTAAATGCCATACATGAGCAAAGCCCTGATATAAACCGTGGTGTTGAGCGGTCGGTAGAGGAGGAGCAGGGCGCAGGTGACCAGGGGATGATGTTTGGTTACGCATGCAGCGAAACCCCGTTGTACATACCTCTTACGGTTGCCCTCAGCCATGCCATACTTAAAGAACTTTCAAAGATCCGTCGTGACGAGAGTGCCATGACGTATGTCACGCCGTCAGGAATCCGCAAGTCCTATCTTCGTCCCGACTCAAAAAGCCAGGTGACAGTAGAATACGATGAGCAGAACCGTCCGGTCAAGGTAGACACGGTTGTGGTTTCCACACAACATGACGATTTTATTCTTCCTGACGGGAATATGTCTCAGGAAGAGGCAGATGAAAAGATGCTTGCTGTTATAAGGCGGGATGTGGAAGAGATCCTCCTCCCACGCGTACGCGCGGCTCTTCCGGAGGGCATACGTGCCCTTTGGCCTGACAAAGTCACATTGCATGTGAATCCTACCGGTAAATTCGTGATCGGTGGCCCCCATGGCGATACCGGTCTTACGGGGCGCAAAATAATAGTGGATACTTATGGCGGCCGTGGAGCACACGGCGGTGGCGCTTTCTCCGGCAAGGATCCCTCAAAAGTGGACCGTTCGGCTGCTTACGCCGCCCGCCATATCGCAAAAAATCTTGTGGCGGCGGGAGTGGCAGGTGAAGCCCTGGTGCAGGTGGCATATGCCATAGGTGTGGCAGAACCTGTGAGCCTCTATGTAAATACCCGTGGAACGGCTAAGGTTGCCATGACTGACGGTGCAATCTCCCGTAAGGTACGTGAAATTTTCGATATGCGTCCCAACGCTATAGAAAAGCGCCTGAAACTTCGGGCACCGATATATCTCGAAACCGCGACATATGGCCACATAGGCCGTACGCCACGCACGGTAGTCAAGACCTTCGCTTCCCGCGACGGCGAGACTGTAAGCCGCGAGGTGGAGCTGTTTACATGGGAAAAACTTGACTATGTGGAGCGTGTGCGCGACGCTTTCGGATTGTAATGTGATTGAAAGTCAATATCACTTCAAATAAAAAGCAATCTCCCGATCATCCATAAGAGTGATCGGGAGATTGCTTTTTAATCAAAGACAACCGGGAGACTGACAAAAATATGCAATTGTTTTGAACTCAGAGGAAAAAAATGTATCTTTGTGCGCTAAAAATGCCCTGTTTCATATGCCGGCATCCCGCCTGTTGGAGCCGTGCAGATGTTACCGGGACATCTTTGCCTATCATTATCAGCGAAATAAATAGAAAAATAAATAAACGTTTATCAAACTAAATGTCAACACTTGAACAAATCCGTCAGAGGCCCATTCTGATTATCTCCATTCTCGGTCTGGCCCTCCTGCTGTTCATCCTTACGGCGATTGACCGCCCGGGCGAACTGTTCACCGACAACCACACTGTGGCTAAAGTAGATGGTGAGAAAATTGATTACATGGACTTCCAGAAGCGCGTGGAGCAGCAGCAGGAACAACTGCAGCAGCGTGGTTACACAAATGTGGATGCTGCCCAGGTACAGGAATATGTGCTTCAGCAGATGCTCAATGAAACTTTGATGCATAAAGAGTTTGAGCGCCTCGGACTTCAGGTTACCGATAAGGAGCTTTCAGAGGCTATGCTCGGAGCTACCCCACATCCCTATGTAAGCCAGATGGTGCAGAGCATGGGTGTACCTTCTGCACAGATGCTGTATGACGCAGCTTATAATCCTACCAAAAACGGTATTGATCCCCAGCAGGCACAGCAGTTCCAGGCCGCATGGAACAACCTTGAGAAAGATACAGAGCAGATGCTCCTTTCGCAGAAATTCATATCAATGTTCCAGGGCACTCTTACAGCTAACAAACTTGATGCAAAGGCTATATTTGACGAAAATGCGTCAACATCCACAATATCATATGCCCGTAAAGACTTTACTTCCCTGAAAGAGGAGGATTTTCCTGTTTCTGCCGAGGAGATAAAAGCCCTTTACAAGGAGGAGAAAACTCGTTTCCGCATTTCAGAGCCTCAGTACCTGCTGAATTATATATCAGTAGATATCACACCCTCTACAGAGGATCTGGCAGCTGCCCAGAAAGAAGTTGAGGATGCTATGATCGGGCTTCGTCTCAATCCTGGAACAGATGCGGTAAGCGGCAACAGCAAATTTTATGTGAATCGTGTCTCTGCACCTGTTTCCACTCTTGCTCCTGCACTTCGTAAAGCGGTTACAGGTATGACTGTTGATTCGGCTGCGGTTGTTGCTTTTGTTGACAACCAGTATACTATTGCAAAACTTCTTGATGTGACCACTTCTGTAGACTCCGTGCTTCTTGACGTGGCTTTCATTGACGAAAACGTGGCTGCCGATTCTATTATCGGACTGCTCAATACAGGTGCCAAGGCTGGTGAACTGGCCAATGCGATAGTCCAGCATCAGGATAGCGTGTGGGTTTCGCTCCTTGCACCGGGTATGGCTCCTATGAAAGAAGAGCTTTTGAATGCCGAAACCGGACGTTATTTCACACCTTCCAATGGAAATGTCCAGAATGGCATGACAGTGCGTGTGCGCTCACGCAAAGAACCTGTACAGGTTTACGATGTAGCGGAGATTACTTATGATGTGATTCCTTCATCTGCCACTATCAATAAAATCAACTCCGACTTACGCAACTATATCACGACAAACAATACTTCCGCCTCTTTCGTTTCCGAGGCAACAAAGGCCGGCTACCAGCCTCTTCCTGCTACTGTGACACCTTCCAGCCTCACAGTGAACGGTCTTTCCGATTCACGCGGTGCTGCCAAATGGGCGCTGTCGGCAAAGAAAGGTTCCGTATCAGGCATCTATTCTGATGATCGTGATTCCCGTCTGCTGGTTGTCGCCCTTAATGACGTATATGAAGGGGACTAT
Organism: uncultured Porphyromonadaceae bacterium; assembly: GCA_947643665.1. Lineage (GTDB taxonomy): Bacteria > Bacteroidota > Bacteroidia > Bacteroidales > Muribaculaceae > UBA7173. Next base: position 3,229 of record CANRWW010000047.1, read on the forward strand.
GAGCCGGCATCAAGCGAGCGTGTGAATTCGTATCTTACCCGTAAGATACGCAACCGCAAGATGGCAGACAAGCTCATTGCTGATTACCAAGGTAAAGGGAAGACCGTGGCAGAGTATGCTGCTGCAATGGGCGTGAAGGCCGATACGACACAGGTTACTTTCGGCCAGGCTTATGTGCGTAATTTCCCCATGTACGAGTCAAACCTCATTGCTAATGTTGCAGTTGCAAAGCCCGGCCAGGTTACAGGTCCGATTGCGCTCAATAGCTCCGTTGTGGTGTTTGATGTCACCAATGTTGATAACTCTGGCCGTACTTTTGATTTTGAGAATGATGCGATGGTGTTCAACCAGCGTGAAGGTGCTTCATCTTTCGAACGTACCCTTCCTTTAATTCTCGTTGGCAACAAGAAGATCGAAAACCGCATCCAGAAGTTCTATAGCGACAGGCAGTAATCCACTATCTCCCATAAAAAAAGCCCGGCTCAGTGCCGGGCTTTTTTTATGGGAGATAGTGAGAAATTGAGAAGTTAAGAAATTTAGTAATAGGAAGTGGAGGATGTTTTGATGCCTCTGATAACTTTGATGCTTGTAATCTGACTTTTGATATTTCTGCGGGTTTGCTTTTTTCAGCTTTTTACTCTTCCGGGGTTCTTGGCAATGAAGTCTTTCCATGATTTTGGACCCGATGGGAGAGCGGGACGGGAGGTTTCGTAGAAATGGCACAGTGCTGCGGCCAAAGCGTCTGTGGCATCCAATTCCGGAAGCAACTGTTCTTTGGGGATGCCAAGTATACGACGCAACATTTCCTGGACCTGCTCCTTGGATGCCGCTCCGTTGCCGGTTATTGCCATTTTGATTTTCCTTGGCTCGTATTCGGTGATAGGTATGTCGTGGGTGAGGGCTGCTGCCATGGCGACACCCTGTGCGCGTCCGAGTTTCAGCATGGACTGCACGTTTTTGCCGAAGAAAGGCGCTTCTATCGCCATCTCGTCGGGCAGATACTGGTTTATAAGGCTACGTACGCCGTCGAATATGCGACGCAGACGCAGGTAGTGCGATTCAAATTTATTGAGTTTTATGACTCCCATGGCAAGCATGGAGGTTTGCTTGCCTACGACACGCAATATCCCATAGCCCATTACGTTGGTTCCGGGGTCAATGCCGATGATTATGCGTTCTGCCGGTGTTGTTGTCGTATTTGATGGCATGGGCAGGTCAGAGGTCAAGTAGTTCCATGTATGTCGTGAAATGGAGAGCCAGATTTGGCCAACGTGCAGACAGGTCGTCCTTCAGTAGCGCTGCTGTCTCGTCATGCCACCGTTCGGCGGCGTCTTTATCATTGGCGGCCATTTGGATGGCTATGCTTTCTGTGTCGGGTTCAAGGCGTGTCAGCACACGTGCTATTGTCGGTTGCCCGAAAACGCCTGATGCTTTTGCCGACGGGATGTAAACGGTACGTACCCATTGCAGGAAGTCGGACTCTATTGATGTGTGCACGACAAATGTGGTGTTCAGAAGCAGTTTCATTATGTCGGGGTGTATATTATGATTTTACATATGGGCGGCGGATGGCTCTCCATAGAAACTTGAAATGACGTAGGCAGGTAGGGATGAAGCCGTAATAATAGCTCATGATGCGGAATCGCTCGCAGAGCGATTTTCCATGGTTGCGTGTGGTTGCGCCCTCATTCAGGTAATCTACCATTACATCTGGAAACAGGATGTTGTGGCGGGAATGCTGCAATATCCGTATGCACCAGTCATAATCTGCCGAGAATCTGTACCGGGTATCATAATCGCCTGCAATCCTGCGCAATGCGATAAATGCCTGATGGCATACAAGCATCCCGTCGGCAAAACTGTGGTATGTCAGTTGGTCGGGGGCGGTGAGATGCCGGCCTCCTACCCGCTTGCGGTTCTTGTCAACCAGGTCGGTCTGGCCGTATACCACTCCGGGGAAGTCGTTGTCCATTATCAATTCGGCTACTTCGGAGAGGGTTTTGTTGGAATGGAATGTGTCTCCCGCATTGATAAAAACCACATAGTCTCCAGTTGCCTCGGCGAGCCCTTTGTTCATGGCATCATATATGCCTTTGTCGGCGGCCGAGATAAACCGTATATTGGGATTTTGGCAGCGCGCAACGACTTCAGGTGTGTCATCTGTTGACGCTCCGTCCATTATAATGTGTTCATAATGCGGGAATGTCTGGCCGGCCACGCTTTGCAGTGTATGCGCAAGGTTTTCAGCGGCATTGTAAGTTACCGTTATTATTGAAATCAGCGGGGGACAAGCTGTGTCTGTCGCGTCTTTTTGTCTGGCGTCCATTGTCGGAATGGTAAATGGTATAGAAAGCAAAGATACTAAAATCAGGCAATTGCTCAAAATTATTTTGGGCAATTGCCTGTCAATGTCAGGTAAACAAGTGTGAAAAAAGATGATTGTTGGTTCTGATTTGTACGGAATGTGCTATCTTTGCATTGAAAAAGGCGCTGTGCCGGTCTTGAGTTTCGGTGCCTGTGTGGAATTACGGGATGCAGTATTTCTGTAATACACGTAAACTGTTTTATCACTGATTATTTGCGACGCTCTCAGCTATATATAATCATCCTGTTTGTACTTTGCTTCGTCTCCGGTACTTTGCTGTCCAGAGACGGGGTTGCTGTGTCTCGTGATGTGCCTGTTGCCGGGGACCGGTTGCCAGACAGTATCCGTATGCTTGCCCCGGGAGCTGTGACAGGTATGATTGACAGTACAGCAGTAGTTGATAGCATCCTGTCGCAGGCTGATAGCGTGCCTGTACGCAAATCCCGTATACGCCGTGATAAAGTGGATCTGGATGCACAGGTGGTGTTTTCATCAAAAGACTCCATGGTGCTTGTGGGGGGGCGCACCACCTACATGTACGGGGAGGCCTCTGTGGATTACGGGGAATTGAAGCTGAATGCGGCTGAGATAGAACTGGATCTCAATAAAAGCGAAGTCTATGCTTGCGGGCGTGAGGATAGTGTCGGGGATATGATCGGTGAGCCGGTGTTTGAGGAGGGTGGTACCTCCTATGAGTCTGGCACGATGCGTTACAATTTCAAAAGCAAACGAGGTTATATCACTAATGTCGTGACACAGCAGGGTGAGGGTTATCTTACGGGAGGCCAGACCAAGAAAACTGATGAAGACGATTATTATATCCAGAACGCACGCTATACGACATGTGATAACCATGACGATCCGCACTTCTACCTTCAGCTTACCCGTGCCAAGATGAAGCCTAAGAAGAATATAGTTACCGGACCCGCTTATATGGTGCTTTCAGGGCTTCCGCTTCCTCTTGCCGTGCCGTTCGGTTACTTCCCGTTTTCTGACAAGTATGCTTCGGGAGTGATTGTTCCGACCTTTGGCGACGATTATAACCGTGGTTTTTATCTCAGCGACGGTGGATATTATTTTGCCATAAACGATATGGTCGATCTCGCCCTGACGGGTGAAATCTATACCAAAGGTTCATGGGGACTGTCTGCGCAGTCCACATACCGCAAGCGTTATAAGTTCAACGGACATTTCAATATCAACTACCTTAAGAGCGTATATGGCGAGAAAAGTGATCCGGACTATTCAACTTCTACAAACTTCCAGGTGATCTGGAACCATACCCAGGACTCGAAAGCCAATCCCAATATGAATCTTTCCGCATCGGTGAACTTTACTACATCGGGCTATTCGCGAAACAGCGTAAATTCATATTACTCGCCTTCGTTTACTGAAAACACAAAGTCTTCTACGGTGAATCTCAGTTACCGTTTCCCGAACTCGAAATGGTCATTGTCCACATCGCTTAACGTTTCCCAGCGCACGCAGGATTCCACTCTTTCTGTCTCGTTTCCTAATATCAATGTTACAATGTCGCAGACATTCCCGTTCAAGCGCAAACATGCCGTCGGGGCGGAAAAGTGGTATGAGAAGATAAGAATGTCATACTCCGGACAGTTCCAAAATTCTCTTACATCCAAGCAGAATGTATTTTTTAAGAAATCTCTTATCAAAGACTGGCGAAACGGCATGAAGCATAGTGTGCCTATCTCCGCTACGTTTCCCCTGCTTACGTATATCAACGTGACCCCTTCGATAAGCCTTACTGACCGCATGTACACACAGAAAGTGCGGCGTCAATGGGATCCGGCGGCAGCCGCTGAGGTGGCTGATACCACTTACAGTTTCTATAACGTATGGGACTTCAATGCCTCAATATCGCTTGATACGAAAATCTACGGTTTCTGGCAACCTCTCGGTTTTCTGGGGAAGAAAGTGAAGATGATCCGCCACGTGCTTACCCCTACGGTCTCATTTTCGGGCGCTCCGGACTTCTCTTCATCCTTTTTCGGATATTATGGCACGTATAGCTATACCGACCAGCAGGGTAACACACAGCAGAAGAAATACTCCTATTTCCCCTCCGCACTTTATGGTGTGCCAGGCGCCGGACGAAGCGGCACAGTCTCTGTCTCCCTCGCCAATAACTTGGAGATGAAAGTGAAGAGTGACAATGATTCCATCGGTGAGAAAAAGATATCGCTGATAGAGAATTTCTCTGTCTCACAAAGTTATAATTTCGCCGCCGACTCGCTTAATTGGAGTAACATCAACACTTCGATATTGTTGCGCCTTACCCGTCAGTTTAATTTGAACCTGTCGGCGACATGGGATGTATATACCTATCAGCTTAATTCTGCCGGAAATCCGGTCCGTGTCAATATACCGCGTTGGAAAGCGGGAAAAGGGCTCGGGCGTTTGTCTTCCACAGGTACATCGTTCAGTTATACCATCAATAACGATACTTTCAAGAAAAAGAAAGACAAAGATGGCAAGAATACTTCCGGTAATAATCCTCCCAATAATTCCGGGGAGAACTGGGATGATGAAGATGACGATACCGGCTCAAAAGGCAATGGAAAGGGGCATGACGATTTGGTACTTACCCCTGAGGGGTATGTGCCATGGGAGGTGCCGTGGAGTGTGAGCTTCAATTATTCGGTAAGCTACAGTTACGGAGCTTTCAACAAGAAAAAAATGGAGTATGACGGTAAGATAACCCAGAACCTCAGCCTCTCGGGAAATATCCGTCCTACAAAAAACTGGGAATTTTCGGCAAGTTGTTCATACAACTTCGATATGAAGAAAATTGCCTATATGAACCTGAACATATCGCGTGACCTGCACTGCTTTACAATGCGTGCCAGTGTGATTCCTGTCGGGCCATATAAATCGTATAACTTCCATATCTCAGTCAAGTCAGCCTTGCTGTCCGACCTCAAGTATGACAAGCGGTCATCTTACTCAAATGGCGTAAAATGGTATTGACCTTGGCATGAAACAAAAGGACGGCGTGTCAAAATTCATGAATTTTGACACGCCGACTTGTTTCTGTCCTGATGGCGAGGGTGCTGTCAGAATGGTTCCAGATGGTAGGAGCCTGAAGGTGAGGGTGACGGGAGTTGACTTTGGTCAATGACCGAGCCCGAATCCCTCAGGCGACGACCCAGATGGGCCATTATGACACACCATCCTTTTGTTTATATGACTGTTGTTATGTATAAGTTAAAAGTAGAAGTTTACGTTTTTAGGGTAGAACAACATTCCTGAACCAACCTCCTGGGCAACGCTTTCACCCATTGAATTGGCCACGATTGCAAGTGCGAAGCGCATGGCTGACGAGGGACCGTTGGCGGTGATAAGCCTGTCAAGGGCTATTACGGGGGCGTCGCGTCGCACGGCACCGGCCATCTTGCTTTCGAAGCCGGGATAGCATGTCGCTTCTTTTCCGTCAAGTATTCCAAGCGGGGCAAGCACCACTGCAGGGGCGGCACAGATTGCGGCAATCTTTCCAGACTGTGCCTGGTTTACAAGCAGTGTATTGAGTGGCCCGAATTTAGATAGGTTTTCGGCTCCGGGCATGCCTCCTGGTATGATGAGCCATTCGGGGGTTATAAAGTCAACTTCGTGATATTTCAAGTCGGCTTTTACAGGGATGCCGTGAGCTCCGGTCACATTGTTTTCAGATGTGATTGATACGGTTTTGACATCCATGCCTGCGCGACGCATGACGTCTAATACCGTGAGGGCTTCTATTTCTTCAAAGCCAGCTGCCAGGAAAATGTAAGAGGTGTTCATGTTGATTGAGGTTTGTCAGGTTAGTTTTCGTTGCTCCGAATCCGGGCTGCGTCTTTTTCTGCTATCCGGTTTTAAGGGTAAAAAATAAGATTTGCTATGATTGATATTCAATCTGTCAGAATGATAAACACAAAGGAAGCGCATAAAGTTCATTAAAGCAAATTTTTTGGTCTAATTTTTAATCAGTAGCTGAAAATATTTGTTATGATAAACATTTTTTATTGTCAGTGTGGTGGATTAAGCGGTGATTTTATCATTTGATCAATATGGATGAATATTTTTCAGATGTTTAATGATGTTAAACAATTGTTTTCTCAACGAAATATTTAGTGGAAATTTTGCTGCAACGAAATTTATAGTTTAAATTTGCAGTGTCAATCGGATGCAAATCATCTTATGGCACTAGAACTCAATACTTATAAACCTATGCAGAATTATTCCCGTTTACGCTCTTTTTTTGTGTCAGATACTGTGGTCCGCATCATTGTATTGGTTTTTCTGGCTATTGTCCCGATGCATTCTGTCTATGGCGCATCTGCCAGGTATTCTGTCAAGGGTGAAGTTGTGGATAATGCAGGAGTAGCCGAGATGTATGCCACTATAAGGATATATCTCCCATCAGACAGTGTGAAACCGGCTGTGCTTGGAACTACAGATGAGAATGGGATGATAAACCTGACGTTGCCATCTGCCGGCGAGTTTCGTTTTACAGTTGCTGCAGTCGGCAAGCGCGCTATAGAGAAACTGTTTTCCGTAGATGCTTCTAACAGTGTAGCTGATTTAGGCCGCCTAGTGCTTGAGGAGAATGTCACTGAACTGGGAGAGGTTAATGTAGTGGCGCAACGTCCGCTTGTGGTGCGTGAAATTGACCGTCTGGGATACGATGTGAAAGCCGATCCGGAAGCAGAGACTTCAACATTACGGGAGATCTTGCGCAAGGTGCCATTGGTATCGGTGGATGAAGAAGGGAATATAAAAGTTAAGGGATCCTCTGATTTCAAAATTTACAAGAACGGGCGCCCCAATAATTCCTTCACCAAAAATGCAAAAGATATTTTTGCCGCCATACCGGCATCGTCAATAAAGAAGATAGAGGTCATAACGGAACCCGGGGCGCGTGAGGATGCCGAGGGGGTCGGGGCGATACTCAATATAGTCACTGATTCCGATACTGCCATCAACGGAGTAGTGGGCACTGTGAACCTGTATGCCGACAACAATTCCTATATCCCAAATCCGTCATTGTGGCTTTCCACACAGATTGACAAGGTGACTATGTCTGTCAACGGGGGATATAACCGCACGCCGAAAGGGAACGACTCCAAGTCGTGGTCCAACCAGTACACGGATTATAGGGAGACAGGGAACCGGTATGAATCGGAGGCATACTCCCAGTACCCGCAGAACTCCGGGTGGGTGGGATTCGAAAGCAGCTGGGAGCCTGATACGCTGAATCTGTTTACCGTTGAGGCGAACGGATGGTTCTGGAGCCCGTTTGACCAGCAGACGGAAAGCTCAGTGCGCATGCTCGGCCCAGCCGGGGCAGACGGCACGCGCCCGCTACTCTACGGTTACAACAGCACTTCACGGCCGGTAGGCACCAACCGTAACATCTATTTCGACGGATCTGCCAGTTACCAGCATTCCACCGGAAGGAAAGACGAGACACTCACGCTCAGTTACCGCATATCCACCAACAGCAGCAAGAACGACAGCGAGACACAGTATTACGACATGATTGACTGCGGTTTCGGATATACGGGGCACCGTTTTGATACAAAGCAGGACTTCATAGAGCAGACTGTGCAGGCCGACTGGAGCCGTCCATACGGCACCAAGCATAAACTTGATATAGGAGCCAAAGGTGTGTTCAGGAGCAACCATGCGATAAGCTCGCGCGAATATTTCGGAGCCGACATGGGAAGCCGCGACGATTTCACGCACCGCACCACCATAGCGGCGGCATATGCCGATTATCGCCTCACGCTGGGGAAATGGAACTTCCGCGCAGGTCTCAGATATGAATATTCCTATCTCAGCGCCCATTTCAGGGAGCAGGCAGAGAACCGCCCCGATTTCTCCTCCCGCCTCAACGATCTTGTGCCTAATGTGGCCGTGTCGTGGAACATCAACGATGCCAATAGCGTCAAGATGGGTTTCAGCCGCAATATCCGTCGCCCAAGTATTGGTTTTCTTGACCCCTCGCGCTCGGAGACACCGACCTCGGTGAGCTATGGCAATCCCGATCTGGGAAGTGTGGTATACAACAATCTTTCGTTCAATTACTCGCTGATCAAAAACAAGTTCAATCTTGATTTCAATCTGAGCGGCACATTGGTTGACAATTCGCTCCAGAATGTGCGGTGGATAGATGACCGGGAGCGCGTGGTGAGCACCTATGCCAACATAGGCAAGATGAGGAGTATGAATATGTCGGTATATTTCCAGTGGAGCATTGACAGTAAAACGCGCTGGATGTTCAATCTCTGGGGAGGATATACCTATATCAGGCAACCGGTGGAGCTTGACGATGCGGGGAGGCAGATGGAGAGATCGCGTGCACGCTGGGCTGTAAATCCGTGGACACGTATAAGTCGCGACCTTCCCTGGAAACTTGAGCTGTCGTTGAGCGGATACTGGTGGAGCGGAGGCTTGAGCGACGTTTATTCATACCAGGATCCCAGCGTACCCGGCTACACGATTTCCCTTGTGCGTAAATTCCTGAAAGACGACAGGCTTACTGTAAGGTTGAATGCCAACAGACTATTCGGCCCTAACCGAATACATTCAAACTATCATACGTATAATCCGCAGTACACCACCGACTCGGAGACTGTAAACCGCTCCGGCAGGTATGTGGGGATTACCTTCAATTTCCGTTTCGGCTCGCTGAAAGCGCAGGTGAAGAAAACTGCAGCATCCATCAGCAACGATGACCTTGACGGGCAAGGACGCGGTGGCGGCGGTAAATAATCCTCTATCTTTTTCCGTCGGTGACGGAAAAAGTATAGTTGCCAGATCCAAGTTCCGTTGCGGCGCTCCCCGTGCCGGTGCTTTTGAACTCTGGCAGCCGGTGAGACAGCGGTGTCATACAGCTTACTTCGGAGGGCGCGCAATTGGGCAGGATCACCGTGGCACGGGTGTTTACCGGTATGGTGAAACTGTAAGTGGTGCGCCCCTTCTCCTTTTTCCATGATGATTTTATCTCCCCTTTGATTGAGTCGTAGTTGCCTTCCGCCCATGTAAGCCCCCCTCCCGGGAGAGGTTTCAGTGTGAAGTGGCTGTATCCGGGTGCCTGGGGATCGGGGTTGATGCCGAGTATGTTGCGGTACATCCATTCCGCCACGGCGCCGAAAGCCACATGATCAAGGGAATTCATTGCCGGATTCTGGAATCCGCGTCCCGGAATCCATGCGTCCCACCGTTCCCACACGGTGGTGGCGCCGTTGTCCACGATGTACAGCCATGAGGGGAAACGGGTAGACATCAATAGCCGGTAGGCTATGTCCGCACGCCCGAAATCCACAAGCAGTTGCATCATCATAGGGGTTGAAATGAAGCCGGTGGATATGCGGTAGTCATATTCTTCTATGCATCTGATCAGATGGGCGAAACTTTTTGCGCGTAATTCTTCCGGAACCAGATCATAGTAAAGTGATATTGAGTATGCTCCTTGTGTGTCTCCTTCCACTTTCCCGTCTGTGTTGATAAACTCATCAATGAATTTTGATCTTATATCCGATGCTATTGAAGAATACTTCATCTGGTCATCGGAAAATTGCAGCACTTTGGCTGTTTCAGACAAAAGCCTTGTGGAGTATGCTAAGAAAGCTGTAGCAAACAGATCGTCGGGTGTAGCTCCCCTGGTAGTGTCGAATGTGGGATCTGGTGGAGATGTTATTGTATTTGCATTTAACCAGTCGCCATTATGGTTATGGCGTACTTTCCAGATTAGATCAGGGTTTTCACGTAATGTCGCGTCAATATGGCTTTTCATCTCATTGTAGAGCGTTCTGAGTGCGCCGGTATCCCCGTAATTCTCATAAAGTCTCCATGGCAATATGAATCCCGCTTCGCACCATCCCGGCGCACCGATCCATCCGTCCCAGTAACCGGTGTGCTTCAGCGATGGTATCATTGACATGAATTGCCCGTTTGGTGCCAGGTCTTTCATGTCGTAAAGGTATTTGGTAAGGAATGCCGCCATGTCCATATTGAAAATCGCACTCTGTGCGAATATCTGTATGTCTCCCATCGCTCCGGTGCGCTCGTCGCGTGAAGGATTGTCGGTCAACACGCTGAACATATTGTTTCGCTGTGTCCACAGTATATTGCCGAATAATCTGTTCAGTCTGTTATCCGAGCATCTGAATGTGCCGGTTTCTTTCGACGACGATGATATGGCTTTGGCTTCTATCATGTCCGGATTTAGATCAAGACTGTTGCCACTTACCTCTACATACTGGAATCCGTGGTATGTGAATGTTGGTTCGAATATGTCATCGTCTCCGGATAAAATGAATCTGTCTGTCGCTTTTGCATATCCTAGGCTTTGTGTGTAAAGCGAGCCATCGTCATTGAGCCATTCTCCATGTCTCAGTGTGACAGTATCGCCTTTTTCGCCTTTTATTTCCAACTTGCAATGTCCGGCTATGTTCTGGCCGAAATCAATTATGAATTTATCTCCCCGTTTCCATATCTTTGAAGGCTTTAGGGAAGTGTGTACCTTTATCGGTTCGTTGCGTTGTGCGGTTAGATTTGTATGTATTGAGTTGTCGGTATATGCATGTTCCCATGTGGAGTCATCGAATCCCGGTGCGTTCCATCCATGTTGTATTTTTGTGGCGTCTATTGTCTGTCCGGCGAAATTGTCGGCGGTGCGTATGTGCCCCTCCCGGTTTATTTTCCATGAGCTGTCGGTCGGTATCACTATGGTGCGCCCGTCGGCCAGTTCTATATGCAGCTGTGCGATCAGACGTCTGTCAAGTGCATAGAATCCCCGGTGCGGGAAGCTCCGCATCCATTTTACCCCTGCCAGACGTCCTAAAGCCCATCCGTCTGCGAGAGTGGCGCCTATTACGTTGTCTCCTTGGGATACATGGCCGGTTACATCGTATGTCTGGTATTGCACATGGTCTGAATAGTCGGTCCATTCTGGTGCTTGAAGTTGGTCCCCGACTTTTGTGCCGTTTATCCACATCTCGTAATATCCGATGGCTGAGGTGTATAGTGTGGCACTTTTTATTTCTGATGGTACCGTGAACGATTTACGCAGCAGCGGAGAGGGTAGTACCGGGGGATTCTCCCAGAATGCGATGTTGAAATCGCTGCCGGAACTGTGTGCCTTGACATACTCTGTGTAGCTGCGCAGGGCTTCATCTGGTTTGTCTCCGATCCATCCAGCTATCCATTTGGCGATGCCTGTCCCCCACATGGCAGGTGCGCTCCAGCTGGATATTTCGTCATAGTTGTTCCATATCCGCACTTTCCAGTAATAACGGGAATGGCTGTGTATGTCGCTTCCGTTATATTCAATATGCGTTGATTGTGAGGAATCTACTTTTCCACTATCCCATATATCGGCTTTCCCGCTATTGAGCCGTTCCAGCGAAGAAGCTACGAGAATCTGGTAAGCTGTCTGCGTCTGGTTGTTCCGTTCCTGCCTTTCATCTGTTATTTTCCATGCCAGACGCGGATGCCTGTTTTCTATGCTTAACGGATCGGTCAGGTATTCGCATGTCAGCCCGGTTACTTTTAATGTGTGTACGGGTGTAGCCTCTTTGCAGAAAGACATTGTCATAGCCGTAACTGCTAGCAGTAACGTTGTTATGAAGCGGTACATGGTTTATCGGGTATCTTTGGTTTGTTGGTGGTTACTTGATTGGTCTATGGTTTTGATGGCCGGCAGCGCCTATCCATCCGGGCTAAAAACAAGATGGTGTGTCAAAATTCGCGAATTTTGACACACCATCTTGTTTTATGGATAATTCCTGTAAGAAGGATTAGCCGTTGATCTTAACCATCTTGGCGATGAGGTCAAGAACTTTGTTAGAGTAACCGATCTCGTTGTCATACCAGCTTACAACCTTAACGAAGGTGGGGGTGAGCTGGATACCTGCCTTTGCGTCGAAGATAGAAGTGCGTGCGTCGCCGAGGAAGTCGCTGGAAACAACTGCGTCTTCGGTGTATCCGAGGATGCCTTTGAGTTCGCCTTCAGAAGCCTCTTTCATAGCTGCGCAGATTTCTTCGTAGGTAGCGGGCTTAGCGAGGTTTACAGTGAGGTCTACTACAGAAACGTCAAGGGTGGGGACACGCATTGACATGCCGGTGAGCTTGCCGTTGAGTTCGGGGATAACTTTGCCTACAGCTTTTGCAGCGCCGGTAGAAGAGGGGATGATGTTGCCGGAAGCGGCACGGCCACCACGCCAGTCCTTC
>CANRWW010000048.1 GCA_947643665.1 uncultured Porphyromonadaceae bacterium
CTAGACAGGCAGAACCAAAAACTGCAGTGCTACCATTACACCATAAGACAATCCAATGCCCAGATAAGATATGCTTATATCTCCTTAAGCGGTGCAAAGTTACAAAAACATTTGGACGGAGGCAAATTTTTATGTTAAAAGTTTGTCAACATTCAAATATTTGGAGTGGTATCGGGCGGTTTTTGCGATGTTTCCTCTATTGCCGAGATAGGGGAAATATGGCGTTGGTCTCTTTAAACGTTTATTCCACAGGGACTAACTGGATTGATTTCACACGTAAGCGTGCTTCGAGATAGCGGCGCAATTCTGTGCGTTCTTTTGTTGAGATCGGGCGATTGTAATGTATAAGTGCGATGTTGGCAGTGTCAAGGCCACCGGTGGATATCTCACCGAATACGGCTTGTGTGACAGCGATTTCTGAAATTTGCGGAAAGATCACCTTGAGTTCGGGAGCTATATGTGCTGAAATGGAATCGCTTTTGCGTCGTTGGTCTATTATCTGGCGTAACGAGTCTATGACCTGTTGTTTTTGCACAAGCGAGTTCTGCGCAAGTTCGTATATCTGGCTTACAGAATGCCCCATCATATCCTCCGTATTCCGCAAAGATCCTGCGTCACCTTGTATTATGTTTAGTTTTACTTTGTTAAGCCCGTAATATTGCATGCGGTTTGAAAGCGCAAGCTCAATGGAGTCCTGTGGCAGCACTTTCCCAATCAGAGTGATGTTCAGCACTCTTTGTCCGTCTATTTTTATGGCGGAATGATTGAGTACCTGTGTATTTGGGAAACGGCACTCCTGATTGATGAAGCGGTCTGCGTTCATTTCGAAGCGTGACAAGCTCAGCATAGTGTATGTCAGGTAAATGCTTGGAAGTAGTGTGAGGATTGATATTGTATATATCAGGCGGCGCATGCGTTTGGCACGTTGCGGATTGGCAGTCTGCATGCGTTTGAATTTCATTATCTTTACTCCGATAAATGTGGCGAGGCATATATATATTGAATTGATAATGAAAAGATATAACGCCCCGAAGAAGTAGTTCATCTGAAATGTGGCCAGGCCGTATCCTACAGTACAGAGAGGGGGCATGAGTGCTGTGGCTATGGCCACTCCCGGTATTACGTTGCCTTTGTTTTTGCTTGCTATGGCGAATATGCCGGCACTACCTCCGAAAAATCCTATGAAAACATCGTATATCGTGGGGGAGGTGCGTGCAAGAAGTTCGCTATGTCCTGAACTCACGGGGGAGATAAGGAAGTATACAGTTGATGCGAGTATGGAGAATGCTGCGGCTATCACAAGATTGCGTGTGGAACGCTTGAGAAGTTCAAAATCCTCAATACCGATACCTAGTCCCAGGCCGATTATAGGTCCCATAAGGGGGGAGATAAGCATGGCGCCTATGATCACAGCCGTGGAATTGGTGTTGAGTCCGAGTGAAGCTATGAGTATGGCAAAGATCAGGATAAGAATGTTTGTGCCTTTGAAGCTCACTCCTTCGCGTATGGTCTGTTCCGCTTCCTCTTCAGGAATAAGGTATCCGTTGAAAGAGAAATATCCGGCCAGTGAGGTTTTAAGCTGGTTGATTATTTTATTTGCCATTTTTATGTTTTGGATAGTTGAATCGTAGTTGCTTACAGGTATGTGGTAAGAATAGATGCGATTTCACTTGTAGGAAGTGTGCCGTCAAGCCAATTGACATCTGTATCGCGTTTGAGCCAGGTAAGTTGCTTTTTTGCATATACACGCGTGTTTTTTGCCATACGTGCTTTAGCTGTATCAAGATCCCATGTACCGTCAAGATATGTGAACATCTCTTTGTATCCGACTGTATTCAGCGCATTGTGGTGCCGATATGGTAGCATCCGGGATGCCTCTTCAAGAAGACCCTGGCGCATCATGGCCTCTACCCTGGTATTGATGCGGTCGAACAGCACCTCACGTGGAAGGTCAAGCGCGAATTTTGCAATGTGGAATGGACGCTGTTTTGTCTTGCCGGTGCGGAGCGATGAATAGGGAACGCCGCTTTCAAGGCATATTTCCAAAGCATGTACAAGGCGCTTGTGATTTGCAAGATCGGCGTTTCTGACATATTCCGGATCAAGTTCGGCAAGCCGCCGCTTTACGGCATCAATCCCTTCCTGTTCAAACAGGCGGTATGCGGTTTCCCTTGTTTCCTGGCTAATAGTCGGCAGAGTGTCAATGCCGCGTGTGACAGCATCCACATACATCATTGAGCCGCCGCACATTACAGCATGGTCGCTTTTTGCGAACAACTGTGGTAGCAGCGCCATTACATCTTCTTCAAATTTTGCAGCGCTGTAATAGTCGCTTACATCAAGGTTGCCTATGAAATGGTGCCTTACTGTGGCGAGTTCTTCTTCCGAGGGGGCGGCCGTCCCTATTTTCAGGTCTCTGAACATTTGCCGTGAATCGGCAGAAATAATTTCTGTCCCGAGGCTCTGTGCCGTTTCTATTGCAAGAGACGTCTTGCCTGAGGCAGTAGGCCCGGTAATTACCACAAGGGTCTTTACCGGGACTTTGCCGTAGGTTTTTATGTCAGATATGTTTTTTTCGAATGTCGTTTTCAAGGTTTGGCCACAAGTTTGGCAATTTCCACTATTACTTTTTCCGCTTTTTCCATTGACTGGACAGGCACGAACTCATAACGGCCATGGAAATTTAAGCCGCCTGCAAAAATGTTGGGACAGGGGAGTCCCTTGAATGAAAGTTGTGCCCCGTCCGTACCGCCACGGATAGGAACTACTACCGGTGCCACATCTGCCAGGCGCATGGCTTCCTCTGCAATGTCAATGATATGTTTTACCGGTTCGATTTTTTCGCGCATGTTATAATACTGGTCCTTGAGTTCTATTGTGCAACATCCAGGAAATTCATGGTTTGTTTTGCGCACAAGGTGTTCCAGCTCTTTTTTGCGGCGCTCAAAGCGGTCGCGGTCATGGTCGCGGATGATATAGGTCAGAGTGGTGCTTTCTACAGATCCGTCTATATGCACCAGATGGTAGAAGCCCTCGTAGCCTTCGGTATGTTCCGGTGTCTCCCAGCGCGGAAGCATGAGTATGAATTGGTTTGCCATGCGTATGGAGTTGAGCATCTTGTGCTTGGCATATCCGGGGTGTACATTGCGCCCTTTGAATGTCACGTTGGCTACGGCAGCATTGAAATTTTCATATTCAAGTTCGCCGATCTCACCGCCGTCCATGGTGTATGCCCAGTCTGCACCGAATTGCTCAACATTGAATTTATGTGCGCCAAGACCTATCTCTTCGTCGGGATTGAAAGCTATGCGGATTTTTCCATGTTCTATTTCAGGATGGTTCTTCAGAAATTCCACTGCGCTTATAATTTCGGCGATTCCGGCCTTGTCATCCGCGCCAAGCAGTGTTGTGCCGTCTGTTACTATCAGATCCTGCCCTTTGTAATGAAGAAGTTCCGGAAATTCTGCCGGACTGAGCACAATCTGTTGGTCAGGGTTGAGGGTTATGTCGTTTCCGTCATAATCTTTGACGATGCGCGGGTTGACATTTTTGCCGGACATGTCGGGCGATGTGTCAAGGTGGGCAATGAATCCTACCGTAGGAACTTCCCTTGTGGTATTAGCCGGCAGGGAGGCCATAAGGTATCCGTTTTCGTCAAGTGTGATCTCCTCAAGGCCGAGGCTTTCAAGTTCGCGTTTTAGGAATTTTGCAAACTCAAACTGTCCCGGAGTTGACGGGGTAAGGTTGGTGGTTTCGTCGCTCTGGGTGTCGAATTTTACATATTTCAGAAATCTGTCGATTAATCCTGTCATATTTTGTTTGTTTAGATTGTTTGCGTAGGCTATGGAACCTGCGTCGGTTCACGTCTCACAAAAATAGAAATTTTTATTGGGATAACAGTCTTATTGTGCAAAAAAAGATGTAACTTCATACCCGGTTTCACATCTGTATGCCTGCGGGCAATAAAACGCGTTGCAGAAGCGTTAAAAATAAGGTTTGAAGAGAGCTTTACATATCAGCGCCGTCCTGTTGCTTCCGATACTTATGGTATTGGTGGCGGCTTCGTGCTCTCCCCAAAAAAACAATGCTGCAACCCGTAATTACCAGGCTTTTATCACTCGCTATAATATCCACTTCAATGGCGACCAGCATTATAAGGAGACGCTTAAAGAGATGGAAGAGGCATATGAGGATGATTATTCCCGCATGGTGTTCGTTCATCCTGCTGCGGCAAAGGCCGATGAAAAAGCGCCCCAGCCATCGGGGAATTTTGACCGCTCAATTGAGAAGGCACAGAAAGCCATACAGTTGCGTGCCATAAAAAAGAAGCCTAAGAAAAAAGCCGGACGCAGTTCCGATCCTGCATATAAGGAATGGATGAAGCGTGAGGAGTATAATCCCTTTCTGCACAATTCATGGATGATGATGGGTCGCAGCCAATACATGAATGGGGACTTTCTTGGATCGGCTGCCACGTTTTTTTACATATCCAAGCATTTCTCATGGTTGCCTGCCACTGTTACGGAGGCAAAACTGTGGGAGGCACGTTGCTATTGTGCGATGGATTGGCTTTTTGAAGCGGAAACGATACTTAACCGCATAAAACCTGAAGAACTTTCAAACAAGACTGTCAAGCAGTTGTATTATACGACCCAGGCTGATTTCCTGATACGTTCGAAAGAGTATGCAAAGGCTGTGCCGCCGTTGCTAGAGGGGATAAGGCTTACAAAAGGTGCGCAGAAAACCCGCCTGTATTTTCTGCTCGGGCAGGTATATACCCATATCGGCAACAAGGAAGAGGCGTACAAGGCATATAAAAAGGCCGGTTCAAGTTCGTCTGCTTCATACCGTACGAAATTCAATGCCCGCATAAAGCAGAGTGAAGTATTCACCGGCAATGATATAAAATCGGAGGTAAATGCATTGAAGCGGATGGTCCGTTATGACCGCAATAAGGAATACCTTGACCAGATATATTATGCAATAGGTAATCTGTACATGTCGCGGCGTGATACGGCAAATGCAATAGCCAATTATGCACTCGCAGTGGAAAAATCCACCCGCAGCGGCATAGACAAGGCTATCGCAAACCTGACCCTCGGTGGATTGTACTACGATCTGCGTAAATATTCGAAAGCTCAACCATGTTATTCAGAGGCAGTGCCTGTGATACCTGAAACCTATCCTGATTACCGGGCATTGAAAAAACGTTCTGACCTCCTTGACGAGCTGGTTGTGTATTCGCAGAACGTGGAGCTTCAGGATTCACTTCTGCGTCTTGCAGCCATGAGTCCTGAAGAGCAGCTTGTAGTGATAAACCGTATTATAGACGAACTTAAGAAGAAAGAAAAAGAGGAGGCTGATGCTGCTGCCCGCGAGGAATTCCTGGCTAACCGCGAGGATAATACCGGAAACCTTTCCGGTGAATCGCAGGCTCCGCAGAATTTTGTCATGAACAACGGGGACGATTCATGGTATTTCTATAATACAGCGACTAAGAATGCCGGCCGTACTGAATTCCAACGCAAGTGGGGCAACCGCAAACTGGAGGATGACTGGCGCCGCCGCAACAAGTCGTCATTTAATTTCAATGATTTTGGAACTGATGCCCAGGATGGTGAAAGCGAGGAAGAGGATTCTGCTGGAAACGATTCGATCCCTGCAGCCGATGCCGCGGAGCTTGAAAAAGAAAACGATCCCCATTTCCCGGAATATTATTTGAAACAGATCCCGTCGTCTGATGAGGACAAGCAGACCGCCAACGATGTCATTCAGGAGGGCTTGTATAATATGGGAGTTATCCTAAAGGATAAACTTGAAGATTTCCATGCTGCCGAAACAGAGTTTGAGTCCTTGCTCAGCCGTTATCCCGATAATATTTATCGTCTTGATACGTATTACAATCTGTATCTTATGTTCATGCGTGCCGGCGATGTGGCCAAGGCAGAGCGCTACAGGCAATTGATGCTTAGTGAATTTCCTGATTCCAAATATGGTATCGCAATGCGTGATCCGGATTACGTAGGCACGTTGCGCCGCATGCTTCAGGAAGAAAACATATTGTATGACAAGGCGTTGGAGGCATATATGGGCAATGAGAACCAGCAGGTGCATAAAATCTATGAGACGGTGCGTTCAGACTATCCGTTGACAAGGCTTATGCCCAAATTCATGTTCCTGGAAGCATTGGCGTATGTTACTGAAAAGAATCAGGACAAGTTCAAGTCCACACTGATGGAATTGCTTGAGCGTTATCCCGATACGGATTTGACTCCATATGCGTCATCATACCTCAAAGGGCTTGCCCAGGGGCGCGACCTTTCTTCAAGCAGTGGGGGGAACATGCGCGGGATGTTATGGGACATACGTCTTAGCAATGATTCGATAGCCGTGGCACAGGACGGGGAACTTGAATTTGAGTTGAATCCCGACAGCGAGCAATATCTGGTGCTCCTTTTCCCCGCAGACCGTATCTCACAAAACGGGTTGCTCTATGATGTGGCACGCCACAATTTCACTTCTTTTGTAGTCAAGGATTTCGACCTTGAGCAAATGAATTTCGGACGCCTGGGACTTCTTATAATCAAAGGTTTTGTTAATCTTAACGAGATAAACCATTACCGGCAGGTGATGGCTCAGTCAAAGACTTTCTCTTTGCCTCCGGAAGTGCGTCCGGTGGTTATATCTGCGGCTAATTTCGATATTTTGATAAAGAGTGGCCGGTCGTTTGACGACTATTTCCGGTATATGCAGGATAAGACATATCGCGATACTGAGGAGGCTGTGCTTCCGCCCGATCTTTTTGGGTCGTCAGAAGGTCTTCCCGAAGAGGAGCCTTCCCAGCCGGAAACGTCAGTGGAACGGTCAGATGGGGAGGATATACCGCAACCGGAATCCCCTGTGGAGATAAACCTTGATGCTGGAATGACGCAGGAAAAGATGGCTGTAGAGCCAGTGGAAGAGCCGGTGCCGGTTAAACAGGTGGAGAATGCCGCCAGTGAACCGGAAACGGAGGCGCCTGTGGATAACACGCCGGTGCAAGAGGAGCCTGAAAAACAGGCTAAGGAACCGGCCAAAGCCGCTCTTCCGGAAAAAGAACAGCAGCCGGGTAAAAAGGAGCCGGCACAAAAAGTGGAATCACCTGCCGCACCGAAACAGCCTGCAACAGGCGGACGGGCAACCAAGCCTGAGGCTCCTGCGTCCGAGCCGAAGAAAACAGCGCCGGCAACTCCCTCCTTGCCCGAATACCCCGATGGGTCGGAAGGCGATGACCCGTTGCTTGAATAGGGGACAAAGCAAAGTTTGATTGTCAGGTAAATAGCAATTAAAAATTAAACATACGCAGCTTATGGAATCTTGCAGGATACCCCCTTGTTTTTGTGCATCGGTTTTATAAAGTTGCTTGAATGAAATATGAGCGAATACTCCATACTCTGGGCTGATGATGAGATTGATCTCTTGAAGCCACATATACTTTTCCTCCGTGCTAAAGGATATGATCCGGTGACGGTGAACAACGGACGCGATGCGCTCGAACTGGTGGCCTCGCGCCATTTTGATCTGGTGATCCTTGATGAGAACATGCCGGGACTTACAGGCCTTGAAACATTGCAGCGTATAAAAGAGATTTCTCCGCAGACACCGGTGATAATGATTACCAAGAGCGAGGAAGAGAATATCATGAACCAGGCTGTCGGAAACAATATAGCCGACTATCTGATAAAGCCGGTGAATCCAAACCAGATTTTACTTTCGATAAAGAAAAATCTCCATAGCCGCAAGATAGTGTCGCAGACCGCAGCCGCCGATTACCAGCAGGAGTTCACAAAACTGTCTGCACAAATAAATGATGCACGCACCATTGAGGACTTTTACCAGCTTTATGAGAAGTTGACATCATGGGAATTGCGACTGGCGTCGGCGGATACCAATATGGATGAATTGCTCAAGATGCAGAAAGTTGATGCGGATTCAGCGTTCTATAAATTTGTGAAACGTAATTATGAGGACTGGATGGTGGCTCTCCCGTCCACATTGGCTCCAGGAAAAGCTGACGTGCATATTGCCGGCCGGCCTATGCTTAGTCCTGAGGTTTTCCGTAACACGGTGTTCCCTTTGCTTGATAATGGTGAAAATGTATTCTTTGTGCTCATAGATAATTTTCGTCTGGATCTGTGGCTCACGGTTAAGCCTCTTCTTGCGGAGTATTTCACCTTTGATGAAAAGCTGTACACATCCATCCTTCCTACAGCCACGCAATATGCCCGCAACTCTATATTTTCCGGGCTGATGCCTGTGGAAATAGCCCGTATGTTCCCGCATCTGTGGGTTGACGAAGATGAGGAAGAGGGGAAGAATTTAAACGAGAGCGAATTGGTGCAGACGCTCTTCAACCGTTATCGCCGGCAATGCAGGTTTTCATATAATAAAATCAATGACTCCACAGGGGGAGAGCGGTTGTTGAGGGAGTTTGCAAACTTATCCGGAAACCAGCTCAATGTGATTGTTCTGAACTTTATAGATATGTTGTCGCATGCACGTACTGAGAGCCGTATGATACGTGAGCTGGCACGCACGGATGCTGCATACAGGTCGTTGGCTGAATCATGGTTCCGCCATAGTTCCGCCCTTGAAATTTTCCGACGGATGGCTGAAAGCGGGGCTAAAGTCATTGTGACCACCGATCATGGTACCATAAGGGTTGACAATCCTGTAAAGGTGGTAGGCGACAAGAATACGAATACAAACCTGCGGTATAAGGTTGGAAAGAATCTCGGGTATAACTCAAAGCAGGTTTTTGAGATAAAGAAGCCTCTACAATTCGGATTGCCTGCCCCAAACGTGTCTTCAACATACATTTTTGCAGGCAACAACGACTTTTTTGCCTATCCTAACAATTACAATTATTACGTACAGTATTACACAGACACTTTCCAGCATGGAGGCATTTCCCTGGAAGAGATGCTTGTGCCTATCGTGACACTTACACCGAAAATATAAACTCTCGTTAAGCGTATAAAAACTAACGACTATACATTATGAAACATATAATAGAGATCCCATCGCTTGAAGCATTGCCTGAGGCTGCCGGAAAATTCGTGGAGCTGATGGGCGATGAGACTGTTTATGCTTTCCATGGAGAGATGGGAGCGGGAAAGACTACTTTTATAAGGCAGTTGTGCCGTGCTCTGGGAGTGGAAGAGGACCTTGCCAATTCGCCATCGTTTTCGATAATCAACGAATATCGTTCGGATACCACGGCTGAACTTATGTATCATTTCGATCTTTACCGTCTTGACAGTGTGGAGGAGGCATTGGAGATAGGGGTGGAGGATTACTTTGATTCTGGTGCCTTGTGCCTGCTTGAATGGCCGGAGCGTATCGAACCCCTTCTTCCCGACGATACTGTGGTTGTGGAAGTCAAGATCAATCCAGATGATTCGCGCACACTTACCGTAACCACTCCGCAATGAGCATGGTGAAGTATCTGCCTACGGTACCGTCTACAAATACGTGGCTTAAAGATAATGCTTCGGAGTTCGGCCACGGTGATATTGTGCTTACCGATGACCAGACTGCCGGCCGCGGGCAACGCGGTAATTTCTGGGAGGCCGAGCCTGGCAAGAACCTTACATTTTCAATGTTGCTTAAGCCTGGCGGTATTGCACCTGCCAAGCAGTTTGTGATCAGCGAGTGTGTGGCGCTAGGAGTGGTGGAGGTTTTGCGTGACAGGTTGTCAGGTTATATACGTCCGGAGGATGTAAAAGTCAAGTGGCCGAATGACATATATGTTGCCGACAACAAGATTGCCGGAATACTGATAGAGCATGCCATCACCACGGACCATATCGTTCATACGGTGGCTGGTATAGGATTGAATGTCAATCAGACAATATTCAGGTCTTCGGCTCCTAATCCGGTGTCTATGGCGCAACTTGCCGGAAATGCATCTTTTTCTGTCCGGGATATCATGGATGAGATTGCTGCCGCCATCTTAAGGCGCATGGAAGATGCTTCGCGCAGCGATCGTGGTGTTGATCATCTGCATGAGGAGTTCCATGCCATGCTATGGCGAAATGACGGTAATGCCTACCGCTTCATGCTCGCGTCTGATACATCGCGTTTCGTGGCTGTAATTGACGGGGTGGATCCAGACGGCATGCTGCGTCTTCGTCTGCCTGATGGCACATTGCACAGTTTTGCCTTCAAGGAGGTTGTGTTTATCTAAATAATTTCGAAATATGAAATTCAAGTTATTGATCATTGCTCTGGGTATGGCTGCCGCCTCATGGGCACAGGACGCTACTTTCAATGTGGCTACTTACAATCTGAGGCAGCTTAACGGGGGAGATACCGAGGCTGGAAACGGATGGGAACGTCGCGAGCCTGTTGTGGCGAAGCTGGTACAGTTTCATGATTTCGATATTTTCGGCACCCAGGAGGGGTTCAAGAACCAGCTTGAGCAACTTAAGCGGGATCTTCCGGGGTACGATTACATCGGTGTGGCGCGCGATGACGGCAAGGAGGCGGGGGAACATTCCGCGATATTCTATCGCACCGATCTGTTCGATGTAGTGGACCATGGTGATTTCTGGCTTTCTGAAACGCCTGATCGTCCCGGACTGGGATGGGATGCGGCTTGTGTGCGCATCTGTACCTGGGGACGGTTCCGCCATAAGCCGACCGGCAAAGAATTCCTGTTCTTCAACCTGCATATGGACCATGTCGGTACGGTTGCACGCACTGAAAGCGCAAAACTGATAAAGAAGAAAATTGATGCTCTTGGTCCGGAACTTCCTGTATTCCTTACAGGGGATTTCAATGTAGACCAGACAAGCGATTCATATAAGACGATAACCGATGGAGGTGTGTTGACAGACGCATATGAGCGCGCTAAACTCGTATATGCGACAAATGGAACATTTAACAATTATCGTACCAACGGTTTCACAACCCAACGCATAGACCATGTGTTTACATCGCCTACGGTCGAAGTCCTAAAATACGGTGTGCTTACAGATACATACCGCACTCCCAATCCTGCGGCTGAGGCGGCTGATACCAATGGCACGGCTCCTGATGAAGTGGGGATCGTGATTTATACTCCCCGCACGCCGTCTGACCATTTCCCGGTACGCACCACGGTTACATTGCCTTGATCAGGATGACGCTTTGCGCCGTGTCATATAATGGCGGCGCATGTCCGGTTCAAGTTTCTCAATGGCATAACGCAGCATTGTGCTTGGCATTGCCGGTGCATGCTTGTCAAGAAATGTCGTAAGTTCTTCGGGATTACGTTTGCCAGCTTCGCGAAGCATCCATCCCGATGCTTTATGGATCAGTGGTTCACTGTCATTTAACAGCATTTCCGCCAGTTCGGCAGTCAAAGCCGTCTGGCGGTTTTTTATGTATGTGAAAGTAGCGACAATCCCAATGCGTCTACGCCATAAGTCGTTGTCCTGTACAAGTTCACGCAGTAGTGCATCGTCACCTGTTTCAAAGCAGTGTTGTCCTATGATCTGCGGGGCTGATAGATCCACCAAGTCCCAGTTGTTGATTCTGCCGGTATGGTCAATGTAAAATTGTGCGATCTGTTTTCTTATGGCCATGTCCTTGCATTTTCCGAAACGGGCAACAAGGGCAAGAAGTGCCGCAAGTCTGAATTCATGGATTTCGTCGGCAAGCATAAGGCTTAATACGTCCATAGGTGCGGCGTGGTATGCCTTGGAAATGCGCCTGTTTGACGGTACTGTTATGCCGGCAAATTTGTCCCCTTCGCCATATTCTCCCTTTCCGGTTTTGAAAAAAGATGATAATATGTTGACTTTCTCCGGCTGTGCGGCTTCCAGAAGTTCATTGCGCCATCTGAGGGCAATTTCACTGTATTGTTCCATTTTCACCGAAAAGTACACCGGCCTTTACAAGTTTCCTGTATTTGTTGTATAGCAAGAAAAGCCCGATCGTTATAAATGTGGTAAACATTGAATATAACAATGTGGTGCTACCATCAAGAAAATAATCAATTGTATATCTCAGTGCTGCTCCGAACTGTATCATGCCCAGTCCGAAATAAATATTGCGTTTTACGCGATTGCTTGTCATAATTTTAATTTTAAGTTTCACGACAAAGATAGGGAAAATTAGCATTTTTTTATGGCTAAGTAAATTTTAACTAAAAACAATGTTTTTTGGTGTATCTTTGTGCGAGGTAGTGTCTTATTTCTTGCGTGTGCTGTCAATTACAGCCTGGTTTATCTGGCGTACTTTGTCAAGATCCATTTTTTCAACTTTGCGGTCGTAGGTGATAAGTCCGTTTATCTCATGTTCCACATCGGTGGTCTGTGTATATATGCCGGTGCTCAGTCCGAAATATTTAGCCATCTGTTCAAGTTCGTTGAGCATCATCACATATGTGTCGGTAAGCTGGTCTTTATTGATCATCATTTCGTAGGCATCGTTGCGCACCGGCCACATATGGCCGCGTACGAACAGCCCCTTGCCCCCGAATTCACCCAAAGATGCGGCGCGTTTGTCATCGGGTCGTGGAACCGCTCCCGGTTCGATTCTGCCGTAATGGTGAAGGTCCACAAAGTCTCCGTTTCCAGGATCGCCGTATGCCTTGCGGTAACCGGGTGCATAATTGTATCCCGATAAACCATTGACCCAACGGTTCGGGTCATAGCTCTTTACCCAATCGGTGATTTCTGTGGCGTCAAAAGCTCCCCAGTTTTCATTAAATGGCACCCACATCACTATTGAAGGGGAATTGCTGTGCTGGTCAATCATCACTTTAAGCTCGTCGCGGAATTGCTGCCGCACGGCCAGTGAGTCAGGGCCGTCCGGTTCCCACAAGTTGGGCATATCCTGCCATACCATCAGTCCGAGCCTGTCGCAGTGGTAATACCATCTCTGGGGTTCCACCTTTATATGCTTGCGTATCACGTTGAATCCGGCACGTTTTGCAAGTTCTATGTCGTACAACAAGGCATCGTCTGTAGGGGCGGTAAATGCACCGTCAGGCCAATATCCTTGGTCAAGAAGTCCTATGTGGAAAACAAACTCACCATTAAGCAGCGGCCGGAGGACACCATCTACTTTGCCCATTCCTATTGACCGCATCCCGAAGTATGACGATATTTCATCTACAGTTTTCCCTTTCCTGTCTTTTAATTGCAGTTTCAGGTTGTAAAGGAACGGATCATCCGGGCTCCATAGGCGCGGGTTCTTTATAGGCAGGTAAAACGGGGTGTCTGACATTCCCTCTTTTTGGGCGATATCAGTGGTGCCGTCATTGGCTGTAGCTGTTATTTTCAATTCCGGGTTGCCTGTATATGCCACGACTTCCAGACGGTTGTTTTTAATGTCTGGCACAAGTTTGATTTCCGATATATGCAGTTTTTCCACCGGTTCGAGCCATACGGTCTGCCATATGCCGGAGGTGAATACGTAGTCTCCGTGAGGGCCGTTTTTGCCGCATGGGGCTTTGCCGTCGTTTGGATCGTATGTACCTACCACGAGCACGTTCTCTCCCGGTTTAAGAATGTCTGTGATATCAATGCTGAAAGCGTCGTATCCTCCGGTATGGCTTCCAGCCTTTTTACCGTTTACAAAAACGGTTGCCGACCTGTCTACGGCGCCGAAATTAAGCATTACATTTTTTCCTTTCCACTCTTTCGGAATGGTGAAACTGCGTTTGTACCACATGCGGTTTTCCCCTTTGCGGGCGATTCCTGACAGTTCCGATTCAGGCGGATACGGCACACGTATCTTTTCTGTTTTGGTTTTGAACTGCGGAGGGGTGGTGGCTGAAACTGGATCAGGAAGGTTGTCTCCACCCATATATTCCCACATGCCGTTGAGGTTCTGCCATTGCTCCCTTGCCATTTGCGGACGTGGATATTCTGAAAGTGGTATTTCTGCTGCCAGAGCTTCTTCCGTCCATGGGGTAGGCAAAGTGAACTCATTGATATTCCGGGCATTTATGTCAATAAAACTGCCACTGGCAATGATTGCGCATACCGCCAGACGGTTTATGAATTCTGTTTTCATGATAATGAGGTATATTATACTTGTTTTAGTTACATGTTTTTGCAAAGTTAATACATAATTGTCTAAATAAGTAAGCGGCCAAAATTATTTTAGGCAGCTTTTGGGATTGGGCAGTCTGCACTTTTCCTAAATAGATCTGAGAATTAATGAATTGGCTTTATCAATTACAGATGTTTCCAGGCTTGCGAGATAAATTTGGGTTGTGGTTTCAGAATCGTGCCCCATCCCCTCGCTTATGACGCTGATGGGTATCCCCTTTGCTTTGGCTGCTGAAGCCCAGCTATGGCGGGCGCAATATAAGCTCAAAGGGATGTTGACACCGGCTTCTGCTGCGATTTTTTTCAATTGGCGATTAATGTTATAACCGGTATTGCGGTATGCATGCCGTTCGTTTATACTGTTTTTGGTGAGGATAGGTAGCAGGTATTGTGTGGGATTTTCCGGATATTTGTCAAGTATGGTCTGCATGTCTTTAGTCCATGCTATTCTGAGCGTTTGACCTGTTTTGCGGCGTCTGTAAGTGACATACCCGTATTTAAGGTCTGATTTGCGGAGGAATGCCATGTCAATAAAGCTCATACCCCTTAGAAAGAAACTCAGCAGAAACATATCTCTTGCATAATCCATTTTCGGGAAAAGTGAAAGGTCAAGGGATTTTATTCTTTTCATAATATGTATGGGCAATGCCCGTTTTACGGTTTTACCCACTCCGGTATATATATGGGCATGAAAACGAAGCGAGCAACGGTGTGAATGTCGGTCGGCAGTGAAATG
>CANRWW010000049.1 GCA_947643665.1 uncultured Porphyromonadaceae bacterium
GCGGACAATCAATTGACGTTGTTCTGATTACTTATATCGAACTCACGTTAATTATGACACAGCCTCATTGTTTTATCCCCTCCCTTACCGATGGGTAAAACGGATATATGCGCCCGCATAGCCGCAGCCCACCTTGGGAAAACGCCAAAATCAGGACGCAGAAGATAGAATTTCCAAGACACCAAACTGGTGCTTCCCGAAAGTCGCCATTGTCGAAACAATACCACATAATAAGTGAGCTTCGAATCCAACGAAAAGTTGGTGTCTAAGTTCACCGTATCTTTATACGGAGTAAATCCGTTGTGTGGAAAATAAGTTAAATAATAGACTTAAAATATCTGATATGATATAAGAATGGAGTTACATTAGCAATTTCAGTTTGCAACCCTTGTTGAGATGGAATTATAAGGTTTACTTCTCCATTACCTATATCGTATTTCAACGGAAGCTGTATGCCTTCTCCCCATTGCTTTGTGGAAGTTTCCTGACCGCCAAAGGTAAAAAAGGCCGTATTTTGGCTTACATCATTGAAATTACCTAATGAATTATTGAGTTTACCCGTAGTAAAATATGTTAGGAGTTGCCAGCGCTCAAATCTGAAATATACTCTTTCGCCAACATTGAAAGATTCAGAGCCTTTGGAAATGACCTGTATATAAACGCCGGTTCCACCAAGTTTATAGAAAGGTGCATCAGAGCCAGTTTCAAAAGTGTTTCCAGATGGTAATTCGTCAATGACGGTTTGGTTTTCAAGAAATGCTTTAATCGCTTTGTCCTCGTGTTTCAGCATATCTTCAAATGTGAGTTCTTTTTGAGTGATGGTAATAGAACCTGAATTTTGCGCTTTTCCTTTGAATACAGTAAATTCGATTTTGCCTGTTCGGGTGTCCGCACCCGCTATATCGGGAACCGCAATTTTGATACATCGCTCACCTGAAGTTACCATAAGCCACGATGGTATGGTATTACCTAATCTGAACGAATCGAAGTCGCCTAATAGGTCAACGGTGATATATTGACCATAACCGTTGACGGTGATTTCACAATCGTGCTGACCGATAGCAATCTCACCCTCACCGACTGGTTGTACAGCGATTGAAAATAGATTTTGCTCCGGTTCATTATCGCCACATGCGGCAAACAGAAACGGAAGCAAGAATATAAGATACTTTATTAGTTTCATTACAATTTAACTACAGGTTTAATTACAAGGACGTTATGCCTTTAGAGTCTATTAAAATCAAATTCCATTAGTTAGACTGGGAATTAAAATGGATAGTGCCACATAGGTTAATAGCTCCAGATGGAGTTCTTTGAGTATAAAATTAGCATAACCGCTGGTGCGGACAGCTAATCTGAGTCCGTTTGAATCAGTTACATAACGATTAGTATGCTCTTTGTACACCGAGAGTGGAATATTCTTTTCTTCAAATGTAATCCCATTAAGTTGGATTATTATTCAACTCTTCTTCTACCAAGCGCACACGGGCTTGTAGTTCTTCCGCCGAGGGAAGCAGATTTGTGGGAGCTATCTGGACATTATCGTAAGAAGCGACGCCCATCGGAGTCTGTATGCCCTTGAACGCCCAACGCACCTCGGTATCGTCCTTGTCACTGCATATCAAAAGCCCTATTGTCGGGTTGTCATCCGAACCTTTCAACAGTTCGTCAACAGCATTTACATAGTAATTGAGTTTTCCGGCATACTCTGGATCAAATGGTTTAACCTTCAATTCAACAACGATATACGCTTTCAGTCTGATATGGTAGAACAGCATATCAATCCTGCGGGTACGGTTGCCTACGATAAGTTCCTTTTGTCTGCCTACAAATGCAAAACCAGTGCCGAGTTCAAGAAGGAACCGGGTGATGTTCTGTTCAAGTGCCGCTTCAAGTTGCTCTTCCTTATAATTGACTGGAACAGTTATAAACCCGAAGTCATAGTTATCTTTAGTGATTTCCTGTGCCATGCGACTCTGCGCATCAGGAAGATATTCAGGAAAGTTGCTGATTGCTTTGCCGTGGTATTTATATAGATTGGCTTTCAGTGAATTATCCAATGCCTGACGGCTCCATCCCCCCAATATACATTCCGGCAGATAGAATATGGCTTCATCAACAGATTTGCATTTGGAGACTATATCTGTTTGATGTCCCCATGGAATCATTCCAAGTATTATTGGGAAGCACGGCTCTCCATTTAAAAGTGCCACAGATTGTGGCACTTTTATAAGGTAAGGAGATTCAACTTTTTGCAATTCTGCCACAAGCCGTGACAGTTTTTCATGAGCCTCTGTTGTAGAGAAATATAGATACCATTGCTTCATTCGCCACATATTTCTGCTACTGAATCCTTTCTCTTGCGGGAAGGCCTCCTTCAAGTCAAGACTAAGTTGCTCTACAACTCCGCTTCCCCATCTTTCCTCAGCCTTACGCATCACAAGGTCACGACCTACACTCCAGTTGAAACGTAGTTTTTCTGTGTTGATCTTGATGGAAGCCTTGATCTGGGCAGAAATATAACGGCGCTTGATTTCTGATAGCCAAGCGGCATAGTCTGCGTCAATTCTAAAATCCTTGACACTGACAATACGGGGTTCGTTGTTGGCGGTAATATCATCCATAGTATAGCAGAGTTAGCACAAAATCCTGGCACCCACAAGTTTTAATTATACCGAGAAGAAATGATATCCCTTGTGGGTTAGAGGGTGAATCCCCAAAATAATCAAGCATACAAATAAAAATCATATCTGTTCCCAATTTGTTTCTTAATAAGTGGATTATGAGTGATAATATTTCTACGTGTCAGCATATATGTATATATAAACAGGCGTCGTATCAAGAGGCATAAACCTTGGTACGACGCCTGTTTATAAAAAGATGTGGGATGTTATTCAAATATATGTTTGAGTTTGGAGAAAAGGCGCTGTTTGGTTGATTCAGAGGGCTTCATGTTAGGTTTTTCCCTCATGCTTTCAAATGTTTCTTTCTCTTTGTCGGTGAGAGTTTCAGGAATGTATACCATAATGTTTATCAACTCGTCGCCTACGGTACTGCGATTGTATTCTGGAAGTCCTTTACCTCTAAGACGCAATACTTTTCCAGGCTGTGTCCCGGCTGGGATGTTAAGGCGTGCGCGGCCTGTAATAGTGGGTACTTCAACAGCTCCTCCTAGCGCGGCTGTAGGAACATCCAGCATAAGGTTGTATATCACATCATTGCCGTCACGTATGAGTTCCGCATCTTTTATTTCCTGGATTACTACAAGAAGATCGCCGTTAACTCCTCCACGGCGTGGGGCATTGCCTTTACCGCGTATGGTAAGCGTCATGCCGTCTGTGACACCTGCAGGTATATGGAATGAGACAAGTTCATCTTTCTTCTGTATTCCTTCACCGTTGCAGTAGCTGCATGGTTCTGATATTATTTTTCCGTCTCCTTCGCATTGGGGGCATACTCCAACAGCTTCCTGTGGACCGAATATGCCTTGTACGACTTGGCTTACGGTGCCACTTCCGTGGCATGTGGGGCATGTTGTAAATGCCGTACCGTCTTTTGCTCCAGTCCCGTTGCAATGGTCACATTTTACCCATGTAGGTATTTTGAGGGTTTTGTCTACCCCGCTCATTATTTCCTTTAGGGTAAGTTTCACTGTGATACGTAAATCGGAGCCGCGGCGTTGAGGTTTCTGGCGACGGCGTGATGACCGGGAACCGGTGGCGCCACCGAATCCTCCGAATCCACCACCGAAATGACCGCCGAATATATCACCGAATTGTGCGAAGATATCTTCCATGGACATGCCTCCGCCGCTGAATCCGCCACCGAACCCTTCAAAGCCCTGGGACCCCATTGAGTGCCCGAACTGGTCATACTTCTGGCGTTTTTCATCGTTGGAAAGTACCTCGTATGCTTCGGCGGCCTCTTTGAATTTCTCTTCGGCGGCTTTGTCATCGGGATTTTTATCCGGATGATATTTTATGGCGAGCTTGCGGTATGCCTTTTTTATTTCGTCGGCGGTAGCGGTTTTGCTTACCCCAAGCACTTCGTAATAATCTCTTTTCTTATCCATTTCTATTTACGGTTATATGGGGTAGCTATTTATTGTGATACTACGACTTTGGCGTGACGCAACACTTTGTCGTTGATCATATAGCCTTTTTGTATGGTCTCTTTAACCAGGCCCTTTTCCTCGTCGTTTGTTGCAGGGATCATTGCTACGGCCTCGTGCAGTTCCGTGTCAAATGGTGCTCCTGTTGATATAATCTCCTTTACGCCATTGTCGGAAAGGTATTTTATAAGTTTGTTATAAATAAGTCGCATACCTTCCTTGACAGCTTCTGCGTCAGATGTATCTTTGATGGCGTCAAGGCCGCGTTCAAAGTCATCGATAATGGGCAATATTCCTTGAAGGGATTTTTCTGAGGCGTTTTTGATCAACTCCCCGCGCTCGCGTATCGTGCGTTTACGGAAATTATCAAATTCGGCCATGAGGAAGAGGTATTCCTTTTTTTCTTTCTCAAGTTCTTCCTCTTTGCTGGCAAGAAGATTCTTTAGGGTTTCAAGTTCTGAAATCTCTTCGTCTGCCTCCGTGTTTTCGGATACAGGTTCACCCTCGGTGGCAAGATCGTTTATTTCTACTTCTGCGTCATCTACAGGTGATTTTTTACTTCCATCCTGGTTGCCTGCGTTGTTGTTATGGCGTTTGTTGTGTTCGTTACGGTTCATATGTAGTGATGTTTTTTGTCTTTTTGTACATGATAATTATACATGCAAAAATGCTGCCAAAAGACGCGATTTTGGTTAACCGT
The DNA here is from genome assembly GCA_947643665.1 of uncultured Porphyromonadaceae bacterium. GTDB lineage: Bacteria > Bacteroidota > Bacteroidia > Bacteroidales > Muribaculaceae > UBA7173. The sequence continues at coordinate 4,812 of CANRWW010000049.1, forward strand.
CGTTATGGCGCGATTAATTATATGCTTTTTAGAAAAGAACAAGAAACAGACGTAAAGAGTTTACATCGGTCTGCTGACGAAGATGTCGCATCCGGTGAAGCATGCTGACAATATTTCCGAAATATTGTCACCTGTGAAAATTCCAAATACGGAAGATCCGCTTCCGCTCATGGTTGAATACAGGGCACCAAGTTCAAGCATTTTGTTTTTTATTTGTGGGATTTGAGGGTATTTGGGGAAAACAGATGCTTCGAAATCATTTTTGATTTTTCCTTGCCATTCTTCTACAGGCTGCCGTACCAGAGAGGGGAGTGGCACATCAGGCTGATGCGGATCTACATTGGCATACGCTTCTTTGGTGGATACCGATACCGGAGGTTTTACCAATGCAATCCTGGCATTGTGGGGGAGTTGTATTTCAATTGGACGCATTTCTGTGCCTGTCCCTTCGCATAACATCGGACGGTTGTAAATGAAAAACGGGCAGTCAGCTCCGATTGAGGCTGCTATATTTGCGAGGTTGTTGTTATTGATGTCCAGTGAAAAAAGCTCGTTTATCGCTTTTAGTGTGAATGCTGCATCTGCTGATCCCCCACCCAGACCGGCACCATCTGGTATAACCTTGTGCAGGTATATGTCAATGGCAGGAAAACCGGTTACATTGCGTAAAGCGCGCACCGCTTTCATTACAAGATTTTTTTCTGGTGGGCAATCAACCTTTCTGCCTGTTACAGTCAAGGAGTCTGTCTTTTTCTGGCCTGCAGGCACAATTTCCAATATATCTGTCCATTCAACTGGCATCATAATGGTTTGAAGGTCATGATAGCCGTCTGGACGTTTGCGTATTATGTCAAGTCCGATATTTATTTTGGCGTTAGGAAAAGTAACCATTCTTTAATTTTAAATTAGACGGATGCAAAGTAACGGGAAAAATCGGAAATGGGAAAATTTTTCAGTAACTTGCAACCTTTCTTGTGCAGTGTTGCGTCTAACGATTGAATTCCTGCAAAACAGTTTTGCAGGTTGTAAAATAGTTTAAAATAAAAAATTGCGACGATATGAAAAAATTTCTATTTTCAATTTTGTGTATAATGGCATATGCTGTGTCTGTGGCACAGTCATCTGTGGCGTTTGCTGATACGACATCAGCAATGTCCTCTGTCTCTCAGGTGGATACGGTGCATGTGCAACCCGTTATGGCTAATGCTGAAGAATTCAAAGCCGGTGAGACGCATTTGTTGAGGACTGAGGACGAAGGCGAGTTTGTTGTATACAATGGTGTTGCATATAAGGTGGGTGATATAGCTGATGTGGCTTTCAATAGTTCCAGATACATGGACGATGAGGATTATATCAGCTATAAAGAATCCAAAATAGATGCAATTGTAAAAGTTGTGGCTTTCTCAGTAGCATTCTTGATTCCCTGTATCACAATTATAGTGGCATTGATTATCCTTATGGTGTTCTTTATGAAGAAAAATTCTGCCAAGAACCAGATAATATCAAAAGCTATAGATTGCAATTATCAATTGCCAGATGCGTTTTATACTGGAAACTTTTCCCAAGGTGGGGTGACTGCTGACGGTGGAATGGCATATGCCCCGGAAGACAACAATAATGTGAAGATGTTTGGTGTTCGTGTCGTTCCAGAAGCATCGCGTGATCCCAAGATGTTTGTTTCTGCCATGACGCTTATCGCTGTAGGCTTTGCCATATTGCTGTTTTTCTCATTCAATCATGAGATCGGTGTGGGTTTTCTTTGTGGCGGTATACCTCTGTTCCTTGGCATAGGCAGGATGATAGCATATTATTATGTGCCTGGAGCCTATAAGCAACGCAATTTCAGGAAATCTCAGGGCAACCAGGGCGATAACCGTTTTGAAAGCCAGGCTCCCAATGTCAACGCCAATACCTATTGGCAGCAACCGGCTCCACAAAATTTTGCCCATATGGAAGGGGAATACAGGCATGGCTCCAACCAGCAGAAGTTCAATGGCCCATGTCCTCCTCCGACACCTTCCGACTCCTCCAACCAAGGAAATATCCAATAACCGGCTTTCCCAGATAACTGATACTTTAACTTTAACAGACTAATTCCTTGAGCAAGCTCGAAGAAATGAAATTGCTTGCACTCTGTGCAGCCACCGACAACCGCGAAGCCTTTTCGCGGTTGGTGGAGCTGCATCAGGACGCGCTCAGGCGTTTTCTGCTTAATCTAACAGGTGGCAATGCATCACTTGTGGATGACCTGGCGCAAGAGACTTTCCTGAAAGCATGGATCGGAGTGAGATCGTTTAAGGGGATGTCCGGTTTTCGTACATGGCTTTTCCGGATTGCTGTAAACGAGTTCGTGAGCAATCGTCGCAAACAGGCTCCAGAACCGCTTGGAGGGGAATGGCCTCAGCATTTGTCTGAAATAGGTATTGGCGGAGGACAACAGCAGTCAGAGGACAGTCTTGATGTGGCCACCGCTTTAGGTGCGTTACCGGCAGATGAACGTATGGTAATACTTTTGTTTTATCTAGAGGATATACCTATAAAGAAGATCTGTAAAATAACAGGTATGCCAGAGGGTACGGTTAAATCGCATCTCAGCCGTGGCCGTACCCATCTTGCAAGGTTCTTTAAAAACAATTGATTATGAAAAAAGCAAAGGATACAGATAAAAATATAAGGGAATTGATGCAAAAGCAATTACCGGGTGCTCCAGTAGATCCGTGGTTTGTCAAAAAAGTGATGAACCGTTTGCCGGACAAGCCTGCCAGACGTAAGAAGTCGTTGGCGGAAGTGGTATGTTATATAATCGGGATTCTTGGCATTTTTGCAGCATGGGGCTATTCCTTGCATATGACTTTAAACCAGGGGCTGACAGTTCAGACTGTTGTAATCTCTGCAATAGTTCTGTTGCTTACGCTATTTTGCATAGGTATTTTTGCAGTGCCGGCATTGCGTCAATCATTATGATGACAATATGATTTTATGGTGAGAATTTGCTAACTTTGCAGTTCTGTAAATCACCATCACATAATCATATGATACGTCGTTGTCTGTCTATACTACGGCTCGCTCTACCTGTATTGGTTTCACAGGTAGGGCTTATTTTGGTTAATTTCGCCGACAACATTATGGTCGGGCGATATTCTACAGAAGCGTTGGCTTCCGCTTCTTTTGTAATCAATTTGTTCAATATACCGATGCTTTGCGCCATGGGGTTCTCATATGGGCTTACCCCGCTTATCGGGCTGCTTTTTTCCCAAGGCAAATCTACCCGCATAGGGCAGACGTTGCGTGCCGGTGTCATTGCCAATCTGCTTGCAGGCATAATTCTCACTGCCATTATGGCATGTCTCTACAGATATATTCCCCAGATGGGGCAACCTGAGGAATTATTGCCGTATATCCGCCCATATTACCTGATATTTCTCTCTTCGCTTCTTCCGATGACATTGTTCAATGCGTTCGCCCAATGGAGCTATGCGGTGCGTAATACATCAATGCCAATGTGGATATTGTTGGCGTGCAATATGGGGAACATATTGGGCAATTATATCCTGATATTCGGTAACTTGGGTGCGCCGGAACTGGGGCTTGTAGGTGCCGGATTATCCACTCTGGGTGCACGCATCGCTGCCCCTCTGGCAATATTGGTTATTTTTATGAAAGGCAAAGCCGGTATCCCATACAGGGATGCGTTTCTGCGTCGTCCGGAAAAGAGCCTTATTTTAAGGGATATCAGAAATGTCGCGACCACTTCGTGGCCAGTTGCGTTGCAGATGACATTTGAAACTTCTGCATTTTCGCTGTGCGCGGTCATGGCGGGCTGGATCGGCAAGGTGCCTCTTGCCGCGTTCCAGATAATAGTGGTTGTAGGCACTTTGGGCTTCTGCATATATTACAGCATTGGCACTGCGGTTGCCGTGCTTGTGGCGAACGCACGTGGAAAGGTTATAGAAAACAGTGGAGAAAATATGGTCTCGGCAGCTTCGATGTGTCGTCGCGTGGCTTTTGACGGATATGCTGTAATGCTTTGTTTCACAGCAGTCTCATCGTTGATTTTTATATTCTTTTCAAAGCAGCTGATGGGTGCCTTTACAAATGATGCAGAAGTTCTCGGTGTGGCTTATACGCTTGTGTTCCCATTGGTCCTGTATCAACTTGGAGATGCCACACAGGTTACTTTTGCCAATGCATTGAGAGGAACTTCCCATGTGATGCCTATGTTATGGATTGCATTTGTAAGCTATGTGGTCTTTGGCCTGACCTCCACATGGATATTGGCTTTTCCATGCGGGATGGGGGTATATGGCATTGTCCTTAGTTTTTCCGTATCGTTATTTATGGCAGCGGCACTCTTCCTTAATTCGTTTCTCAGGGTGACAAGGGGGTGATTTTTTTGTGCGGTCCAGAGTGATAATACAGGAAATCTGCGTATCTTTGCGTCTTAAACAGTGCCGGAATAAAAATGGGGGAATTATCCTTCGTTAACGGTTCATATGACAGACAATTATATTATCACATATGGCAGAGAATATCAATGATGAAGCTCCGGTAGAAGGAGCAAAGGGATTGAACTTTGTAGAACAGATTGTGGCCGACGATCTTGCCGCCGGCAAGAATGGCGGACGGCTTAACACACGTTTCCCGCCTGAACCCAACGGGTATCTGCATATCGGGCATGCAAAAGCTATATGCATGGATTTCGGTGTGGCCGAAAAATTCGGAGGTACTTGCAATCTACGGTTTGACGATACAAATCCGATAAAGGAAGATACCGAATATGTAGACGCTATCCGTGAAGATATCCATTGGCTTGGTTTTGACTGGGCGGACCGCGAATATTATGCTTCTGATTATTTCCCGCAGTTGTATGACTTGGCGGTTAAAATGATAAAGGAAGGCAAAGCCTATGTGGATGACCAGACCTCAGAGCAGATTGCCGCACAGAAGGGTACACCTACCACTCCTGGAACAGACAGCCCGTACAGGAGCCGTACACCGGAAGAGAATCTTGATCTTTTCGAGCGTATGAATGCTGGTGAATTTGAAGAGGGGAGCCGTGTGCTGCGGGCACGTATAGACATGTCGTCGCCGAACATGCACTTCCGCGATCCGATAATGTATCGCATAATAAAGTATCCGCATCACCGTACTGGGAATAAGTGGAATGTTTATCCCATGTATGATTTTGCGCATGGCCAGAGCGACTATTTTGAAGGTGTCACACACTCTATCTGTACTCTTGAGTTTGTGCCGCATCGTCCGTTATATGATTATTTCGTGCGTGAGCTTGCAGATCCAGAGGTCTACTGCCCGCGACAGATTGAATTTAACCGCCTGAATCTCACATATACGGTGATGAGTAAGCGCAAGTTGCTTCAGCTTGTTAAAGAAGGGCTGGTGGCAGGCTGGGATGATCCTCGCATGCCGACTATCTCAGGTATGCGCCGGCGTGGTTTCACTCCACGCTCAATCCGCAATTTTGTGGATCGTATCGGTTATACCAAGATTGAGGAAGCTATGATAAGCGTATCGCTTTTGGAGCATGCCGTGCGTGAAGACCTTAATGCGATTGCTACCCGAGGAATGGCGGTGCTGAATCCTGTAAAGGTTGTCATTACCAATTATCCTGAGGGACAAACCGAAACTGTGGAGATGGAGAATAATCCGGAAGATCCTGCCGCAGGAACACATGAGATGCCTTTCTCGCGTGAAATCTATATTGAGCGTGACGATTTCATGGAGAATCCGCCCAAGAAATTTTTCCGTCTCGCACCCGATGCTGAGGTTCGTCTGAAAGGTGCATATATAGTGAAATGTACCGGCGTCAAGAAAAATGAAGAGACCGGTGAGATTGAGGAGATATATTGTACATATGATCCGGATAGCAGAAGCGGGCTTCCCGGTGCGTCACGCAAGGTAAAGGGTACGCTCCATTGGGTATCGGCGGCAGATGCCGTAGATGCGACAGTGCGTCTTTACGACCGTCTTTTCTCTGTTGAAAATCCGTCGGCTGAGGTTGATAAGGATTTCCGTGAACTGCTTAATCCGGATTCCCTGGTAGAAATAAAAGGGGTGAAAGTAGAGCCTTTCATTGCCAAAAACGCAGGGAAAGGAACAAAGTTCCAATTCCAGCGCATAGGCTATTTCACACCTGACTATGACAGTGAATCAGATAATTTGATTTTCAACCGCACTATAGCATTGAAGGATAGCTGGGAAAAAGCCCAGAGGAAGTGAGCGTCAGATTGTTTATATCCTATATCCGGCTGATACTTCAAGTATCAGCCGGGTTGCTCTTATCTGATAATCCATATCCGTCTAATTAAAAATCTGCTTTGATGCCACAGAATGATGAACAGTACATGCGCGACCTGTACAACCGTTTTCGCGCAGATGTGATGGAGAACAATAATTCCGAATTTTATGAGGAGGATGAATTGCTTGACATCTATGATTATGCACAGGACGAAGGAGATGATATGGTTTTGCTGTATGTATTGCTTGCCGGTGCGCGTCTTTACCCAGACAGTAAATTTCTTGATGAACGCAAAGCGTTTTTCCTGTCTGCTATAAATGACCAGTCGGCTCGGGCCATGTTCGGCCGTAAGGGTCGTAAGGACAGTGCATTGTGGGGTGTGCTTGATTTGTCACTGAAAAACTATCCGGATGGAAATCCGGAAGACAGCCTTACCGAGCTTCTGGCATCGGGGGTGCAATTTAATTGCGAAGCCTTGATCCGTCTCATAGATACGTTGCATGAACTTGACCGTGACGATCTGATCGCTGAAAATGTGCATATTCTTGAAGAACGCACGGAGTTCAAAGAGCTATTATATTATGAAGTAGCTGAAGCCTTGATCCATAATGACCGATATATCTCTGTTGCCCGCGATTTAGCTGAGGAATTGACGAAAAATGAGCCTTTCAATCCTGACAACTGGGTGCAACTTGCCAAAGCGGAGTTCGGTATGGAACATTTTGAAGAGGCCGTGGGGGCAGCTGATTATGCATTGGCCATAGATCCGTCGCATATGCATGCTAAACTTATCAAGGGTCTTGCTTTGGCAACCTCCGACGCCACACGTGGTGAGGCTATAGAATTGCTTTCTGAGGTATTGAGGGAGGAGCCGGATAATTCTGTAGCGGTCAAGGCGATTGCAGAGGCATATCGTGCAGATGGCAAAAAAGGGGCTGCACTTGAGGTTTACAGAGGTTATATGGTGGCATCAGAAGCCAATTCTTTTGTGTTGCTGGATGTGTTGAAAATGCATCCAGATGAACCGGATCCGTTTTTAGACCTGTTCTCCAGACAGGCTGGCAATGGGGAAAGAAAATGGCTTGAGATGGCAGCACAGCTTGCCAATGAACATGAGTTGCTCGGAGCGCTTGATATGCTTGATTATTATCATGCTCACTACACACTCCGTGAAGGGATGGAGTACTATATACGTATCAATTATGAGGCATCAAGATATGAGCGTGTGATTGAGCTCTTTGATTGGTGTTTGGAACAGTCTCATGCTCCTGATGGCCTCAGATATGGATTTTCGCCATTCTGTTACCTGCTTGTGGCTGCAGCAAACCTCATGACAGGAAGTTACCGCGATGCTATTGAAATTTCCGAGGCATTAATAAAACAGAATCCCCCGATAACGGATCTGGACGACATAATGCGTTGGCGTGGCATGAAAGCTACATTGCAATATATAAGTGAGCTGGCATCAAATCCAGACCGTATCCCAATAAATGCTCCACGCGATCCTGTGGCAGATGTGCTTCCAGTTGATTTTTTCATGAGATCATGGGATAAAGAAAATGGCAATAAGCATGACCAGTAGCATGATTGTTGATTTCGATTATCCGATAGACTTATTCATTAACGTATTAAAAATATAGCAGTGCGATTTTCAGATATACCGGGACATTTACGGGTAAAAGACCGTCTGCGTGGTATGGCAGATAGCGGTCGTATACCGCATGCAATTCTTATAGAAGGTCCGGCTGGCACAGGAAAGTTTGTCTTGGCACGCGCATTCGCCCAATATATCCATTGTGAAAACCGTACTTCCGACGGGGAACCGTGTGGCTGTTGCCCGTCTTGTCTGCAACATGAGAGTTTCAATCATCCGGATACTGTTTTTTCTTTTCCCATACTGAAAAGTGCCAGTACAGCTGGAGTGTGCGATGATCTGTCAAAGGAATGGAAAAAATTTCTGGATGAGTCGCCTTTTATGGAATTTGACCGATGGTTGCAAATGTTGGGTAATCCTAACGGCCAGCCTGTGGTTTACTCAGCTGAAGCATTGAATATAGCGCGCAAGTTCTCAAAGACATCATATTCTACAAAATATAAAATACTGTTATTCTGGTTGCCAGAACGCATGCAGAATGAGTGTGCCAATAAACTTCTGAAGCTAATAGAAGAGCCGTTCCAGGATTCATTGCTGATATTTGTCAGTGATAATCCAGGTGAGATTTTGCCGACAGTGCGATCACGTTTGCAGAGTGTGCCTGTCAACCGCATATCAGTGCCCGATATAGCCGCTTATCTGGAACAAAGCCTCGGCTCAGACCGTTCGTCCGCTTTGGCAGTGGCCCATATTGCCGACGGCAATATGATTTCTGCCCGCAACCACATGCTTCAGAGCAAGGAATACTCACAGTTTTTAGATTTTTTCATGTTGCTTATGCGTGCCGCATATAAGCGTCAGGTAGGTGTGCTTCGTAAATGGAGTATAGACATTGCATCGCTTGGACGTGAGGCTGAGATTAGATTCCTGTCATATTGCGAACGCATGATGCGTGAAAATTTCATCAACAACCTCCATATGCCGTCGCTTGTGTATATGACGCAGGCGGAGCAGGCATTCAGTTCACGTTTTTCACCATTCATCAACGAACGCAATGTAGAACGCTTGCTTGCAGAATTCAAACAGGCTCGCACAGACATAGCCGCTAATGCGAACGCCAAAATCGTATTATTCGATCTAGCCATCCATGTGATCCTCCTGTTGAAAGCCTGATTGTCTTTGCAAAGTCGCTTGATGTGGTTTTCATACTAATTGTTTACCTTGGAGTTATAGGCAACCATGATCCCATTGCTGTGATAGATGCATTATGGAGTATATCTTTTCATGGGAGATGGATATGCCGATCTTTTTGAGATAGCTGCTTATCTGCAGTGGAGACCAGTCTTTTTCCACGGGCAACAAAATGGCCAGCCTGACAACCTTCGGGTCAAGCCGTCTGTTGCGGCAGCTCCGTTCCCGTCTCGCCTGCGTGAGCTCGCAGGTTGCCTGGTAGATATAGCGTGCGGTTAGTTGCGGCACACTTCACGGCTGACCGTTGACACGCTCACACCAATCTGGCGGGCAATGACGATATATGCTCTTGTAATCCCAGATAAATTGCACTTTGCTCACGGGATAATTGTTTCTCATGCAATACAAAATTAATTATTCCTAGGGAGACTTCGGTCTCCTTTTTTTGTATTGTCAGTTGAAAGTTACATTTTACGCGACTTAATGGTGGATTGGGGAGGGGCTGTGTGCTTGTGAAGCCCCCTCTCCAATCCGCCATTAAGTCCCGAGCCTCAAAAAATATGGGGCTAGAAGCCTTCAACTCCAAAGTGAAAATCTTCCGCTCGCAGATGCGTGGCGTAAGAGACCGAAACTTCTTCATCTTCCGGCTCGTCAAACTCTACGCCTAAACTTTAACATTTCAGC
>CANRWW010000050.1 GCA_947643665.1 uncultured Porphyromonadaceae bacterium
AGTCTTGCCCTTACCGTACTTCTCGAAGATCTCGACTTTTTCTTCAGAATTTAAGTGCATTCTTTCAGATTTTTTATTGTGAATAATTTAAAATATGGTGTCGCAATCGTGGACGGAATACGGTGACCCGAGCGAACGGGGCGCTACCGAATCAATTGCGCCGCAAAGGTAGCGATTTTTTCCGACACAGCCAAACGGCAGCACGATTATTCATTCGAATATGTATGAATAATTGGCGAGCGTGGTGGTGAAGCGCGGATTTTTACGTAAGGGGGCGAGGTTTATACGCGCATCGTCGCATACGGTGTACTGGTATTTGTTGGAATACCCTTTGTTAAGCGCTGTTTCAAGGCAGTCGAATGCCTTGTCTGTTTCTTCGGCCTGGGCATACAGGCATGCGGCGAGATAGTTGATAGAGCCGTCGGTGTCGTTGTTGTCGCGCACTATGCTGTCTGCCCATTTGATAGCCTCGGCATGTTTGCCGGCGAAGAGCAAGGCGAATCCGTGGAGTGATGAGGGCATGAACGGATCCAAGTCAAGCTCAAGCACGCGGTTGTATATCGGCAGGGCATTGCCGCTTTTCCCAAGGCCGTCTGTGAGCACCCACGCACGGAGCATGTAATTCATTGGATCGTTGGGGTTGTCAATGGCCAATTCGCCGAATATCTCCGATGCCTCTTCGTATTTTTTCTGTGAAAACAGGATCTTCCCTTTCTCGGATTGTGCGGCCGTGCTGCCGGGTATTTTTTCCAATGCGGAGCTTATGGCACGCATGGCATCGTCGTAACGCCCCTGGGCACGGTATATGCGGGCCAAAGCGATAAAATATTCCCCGTTGTCGCTTGACATGCCTATGGCTTGTTTTACGTTCTCAAGCGCTTGCTGGAAGTCGCACAAGGCATAATAGCATTCTCCCAGCGATGCGTATATGCCCGCGTAATTGTAAAGGTTCTCGTCAATTATCTTTCGGTAGTCTGCGATTGCCGAGGGAAAATGGTTGTGTGCCTGGGCTATCACACCGCGTATGTAATAGAACATTCCTTGCTCGGGAGCCTGGTGCACAGCGTTGCTCAGGGCTGTGATCACAGCGGGATAATCCTGGTTGCTCACGTTGATCAGCTCCTGGAACGCTTTGGCATTGGAGTCAATGCTTATGGCCATGATCAGGTCTTCCACAGCACCGGTGTTGTCGCCAAGCATGCGGCGCACGGACGAACGGCGCACATATATGTCGCTGTCTGTCGGCATCATTGATACGGCATCATCCATATACTGGCTGGCAAGCCCTAAGTTGTTCTCTTTTACCGCAACACGTGCAAGGCCGGTCAGGGCTTCGGCAGAACGCCCGTTGCTGGCGCGTAACCTGTTGTATGAATTTTTCGCTTCAGCGTAATTTCCAAGCTCATATTCCGAGTTTCCTTTCTGGTATAGCGCCATGAAAGATGTGGGATCAAGCCTAAGGGCTTCCGTGAAGTCCGCGAGCGCGTCGGCATGTTTGCCGAGCATCTGGTATATCTCGCCACGCAGCGAATGGCATTGGAAGAGCATGTCGGTATCTTCGGCCGGGGTGTATTTTATCGCATTGTCAACATCAGACAGTGCACGCAGGTACTGGTCGAATTTATAATATTCGTTAGCGCGCCGGAAATAGATGTCATATGCTTTCGGATTTGCCGTAAGCTCCTGTTCGTATACCTCCATCATGGCTTTTGTCATAGGGTCGGAAAGCCCCTGTTGGGCAACTGCCATGCCGCTGGTGCATACAGTCAAAGCCACAATGGCATTTCTTAGGTTGGTCAGTTTAAACATTGTGTACTTGTATTACTTATTTGGAATGGATGAATATATTGCATTTCAATCGGATGCGAGTGAACTGACAGTCGCACGTATGGCGGTGAGGTGTGAGAGAAGCGTTTCCATCTTGTCCAGCGGCAACATGTTCGCACCGTCGCTTTTGGCTACGGAAGGATCGCGGTGGGTTTCGATGAAAATTCCGTCGGCTCCCACTGCGATTCCGGCCCGTGCTATGGTCTCGATCATCTCTGGACGGCCCCCGGTAACCCCGGTAGTCTGGTTCGGTTGCTGGAGTGAGTGTGTCACGTCAAGTATCACTGGACATCCGTTACGTCGCATCTCAGGTATGCCACGGTAGTCCACTATCAGATCCTGGTAGCCGAATGTCGTGCCGCGTTCGGTCACTGCCACCTGCGGGTTGCCTGTGTCACGCACTTTCTGCACTGCATGGCGCATCGCCTCGGGGGAGAGAAACTGGCCTTTTTTGATGTTGACCATTTTCCCAGTACGGGCAGCTGCTACAAGCAGGTCTGTCTGGCGGCACAGGAAAGCCGGTATCTGTAGTATGTCTACATATTCGGCTGCCATCTCCGCCTCTTCTGCGGTATGTATGTCTGTCACCACAGGGATGTGGAATGTTTCGCGCACTTTGCGCAGGATTTCAAGTGCCTCACGGTCGCCGATCCCAGTAAATGAATCAATGCGTGAACGGTTTGCCTTGCGGTAACTCCCTTTGAAAACATAGGGTATGCCGAGTGCCCTGGCTATCGATAGCACATGCCCGGCTATATCCAATGCCATGGCTTCCCCCTCTATGACACATGGACCTGCCAAGAGGAAAAAATTTCCAGAAGGTGATGATTTTAAGTATTCAATTATGTTGTCCATTTTTTTAGACTGTTCAAAATTAGTTTGTATTCCAATCGGGATTGCTTGTAAAAGCAATTTATGCCTGTTGCCAAGCTGTTCGGGGGCTTACGGTTGCGCGTCGTCTGTCAGCTCCTGTATTACATGGAGCGTATGGCAGGCAAGCAGAGCCGCTGTTTCAGTACGCAGGCGTGCGTTGCCAAGCGAGACAGGTATGAAACCAGCCTCAAGTGCCATGGTTACCTCTTCCGGGCTGAAATCGCCTTCCGGACCTATGGCAATTACGGTATCGGTTCCGGGGCGGTACTCGCGGCTCAGAAGGCGTCTTTCCGCATTGGAGTCGCAGTGCGCTATGAATTTCTGCGGTATGTCACGGCAGCTTTTTATGAACCGTTTGAACGGTATCATTGGTTCGATAGCCGGAAGTATCCCTTTAAGGCTCTGCTTCATGGCTGAGACCGCTATTTTTTCGAGGCGTTCGGTTTTGAGTTCTTTCCGTTCCGACCATCGGCATTGCAAAGGCTGGAATGTGTCAAAGCCGGTTTCTGTCAGTTTTTCCACCAGCCACTCCATCCTGTCAAGGTGTTTGGTAGGTGCCACTGCAATGGTAATCTTTCCATTCCAGAAAGCTGGTATGGACGTCCTGTCCTGTATCTCCACACGCGCCCTTTTCTGGTGCGCGTCAATGAGCCTGCATGTGAAGCGCATACCTTTCCCGTCAATAACCTCTATTATGTCGCCGGGTTGTTTCCGCAGCACTTTCACGCAATGCTGTGAATCGCTTTCCGGAAGGGTAAGCGTGGATTCTATGTCTGGTGCAAAAAACTGTATCATATTGTTTCTTCCGACATTTCTGCTGCTTTTATCTCTTTGTCGCTGATATTATTCTTTTTGTCATCTTTGAATATAATCATGAACAGCACTCCCACTACAGAGGCATATGCAGCGAAAATATACCAGCAAGTGCGCCACCCTTCAAGTTGCATTTCAGGTGTATCGGTGGGAATGACGAAATGATTTACTACAAGCATGGCACCAAATGTGCCGATTGTAGCCCCGAATCCGTTGGTCATGATCATAAACAGCCCCTGTGCACTGGAGCGTATTTCGGGAGAGGTCTCCTTGTCCACATACAATCCTCCTGAAACATTGAAAAAATCGAAAGCTATGCCATATACAATGCATGAAAGGATGAACATCCACAGATTCCCGGCCGGATCCCCGAGGCCGAAAAACCCGAAACGCAATACCCATGCGAACATAGACATAAGCATGACACCTTTTATCCCAAATTTTTTCAGGAAGAATGGGATCAACAGTATACAAAGTGTCTCGCTTATCTGGGAAAGGGAGATGAGTGCGTTGGCATTGCGTGCGGCCCAAGCGTCTTTGAAAGCCTCGATCCCTTCAAAACTTGTAATGTATGGATTTGCATAACCGTTTGTGATTTGGAGCGATACTCCGAGCAACATGCTGAACAGGAAAAATACAGCCATACGTTTCCGTTGGAAAAGTTTGAATGCATTCAGCCCCAAAGACTCCATCAGCGAATTTCCCTTTGATGCCTGGGATGTGGGACATTGCGGCATGGACAGTGCGTAGAACATAAGCAGCATGCTGAATGCCGCCGATACAAAAAGCTGCATGTATGTAGTCTGGAAATGAGCGTCGGCAGGTCCGGCAAAGTTTACAAAAAGCATGGCGCAAATGAAGCCTATCGTACCCCATATACGGATAGGGGGGAAGTCTTTGATGGTATCCATGCCGGCTTTGGTGAGCGCGTTGAAGGCCACAGAGTTTGCCAGGCCGATAGTTGGCATGAAAAATCCTACGGATATGGTATATAGTGCGAACAAGGGACCGAACTGGATTTCCGGTGTCAACAGGCAGTATGTGGCAGCAATAGCCATGAATGTACCCGCCATGAAATGGCATATGCTCAACATGCGTTGCGCCTGTATCCATCTGTCTGCAATGATGCCTATGACAGATGGCATGAACAGGGATACGATGCCTTGCACTATGTAGAACCATCCGATCTGGTCAAGGAGACCATTGCGTGCGAGAAAATTTCCTAAAGAGGTAAGGTATGAGCCCCATACGGCGAACTCAAGGAAGTTCATTACCGAAAGGCGGAATTTCAAACTTTTCATGGGTGAAGTTGCTTAGTTGTAGTTTTCAGATTTGTCAGGTAATATTGTCTGGAACCGGATCAGCCTTTACGTTTGGATATAAGTCCTTTTATTTTGGCTGCCTCTTCGTATTCCTCATTCTCTATGCATTTGGCGAGCATCTCCTCCAGTTTTTCGGTGGGGAGTTTGTCCATATCTGTTTCGATTAGCGATTGTTCGATATCCTCGTCTGAGGGGAGCATGTTTTCAGCCTCCTTTATCTCCATGATGAAACCGGTTTCCTCAAGTATTTCAGGGGTCGTCCATATTGGGGAGTTGGTTCGCATGGCTATTGCAATGGCGTCTGATGTGCGTGCATCAAGGATTACTTCTTTCCCTGTGCGGTCTATGAATGTAAGTTCCGACGAGAAAATACCCTCTTCGAATTTATGTATGAAGACATCTTGCAATTCTATGCCGAATGCTTGTGCCAATGATGCGAAAAGGTCGTGGGTCATCGGCCTCGGAGGTATTATCCCCTCCATTTTTATGGCTATGGACTGTGCTTCTGCGGAACCTACTACTACAGGTATGCGGTATGGGCCGTCGGCCTGTGCCAGGATCAGGGCATATGCACCGCTTTGTATCTGGCTGTATGATATGCCAAGTACGCGTAGCCTTATATGTCCACTGTGCCGTCCGTTGGTATCGTTATGCGGATAATTCGCCATTTTCCTGATGAAAAATAATATTACTTATACATGAAATAATGTCTTGGGAGCTGTGTAATGTTCATTCAGACGGTAATATTGCGGCCTGTTATTATGCCGCTTCC
The DNA here is from genome assembly GCA_947643665.1 of uncultured Porphyromonadaceae bacterium. Lineage (GTDB taxonomy): Bacteria > Bacteroidota > Bacteroidia > Bacteroidales > Muribaculaceae > UBA7173. Next base: position 5,608 of record CANRWW010000050.1, read on the forward strand.
GTAGCACAGGCGCGATTGCCGGTCGTAAATTACGGCGAATTGCCCTGGTGCAATCCCTTGTATTTTATCTGTGGATTCTATCAGATATTCTCCGTCTCCAAGCATTTTCAGGCGTGCAGGTGTGAATGCCGGGGTATGCCGGTTCTTGAACGTTATTTCTGCTTCCGTGGTACCGTCGGCCCATGGATTGCCTGATATGAAATGCATTTCTGCAAGGTGGATATGCCGCCCGTATTGCTTTTCGCAGTCGTATCCGTTGCTTACGTAGATTACATTGTCGTGCACGTTCTTCTTTACCACATACCATGGACCCCCGCTTAATCCCAGGCCTTTCCGCTGGCCGATCGTGTGGAACCAGTAACCACGATGCTCCCCGAGTTTACGTCCGGTTTCTATTTCAATTATAGGTCCAGGTTTTTCTCCCAGATGCCGGCGGATGAAGTCATTGTAGTTTATTTTTCCAAGAAAGCATATGCCTTGGCTGTCTTTGCGGTAAGCGTTTGGCATGCGTGTTTCCACTGCTATTTCCCTCACACGCTGTTTGGGTAGGTCTCCAATAGGGAACATTAGGTGTTTCAGCTGGTCGTATGAAATGCGTGCCAGAAAATCGGTCTGGTCTTTTACTGGATCCACCGCTGTGGACAGATACACTTTATCGTCCAGTCTCGTCGTTGTGGCATAGTGGCCCGTTGCAGTCATGTCAAACTCATGTCCCCACCGTTGCTCGAAGAATCCGAATTTTATCATCTTGTTGCACATGATGTCGGGATTGGGGGTAAGTCCTTCCTTTACAGTGCGCAAGGCATACTCCATTACATTTTCCCAATATTCTTCGTGGAGTGATACGACCTCTAACGGGAGCGAATAGCGTTTGGCAATGAGCGTGCACATTTCTATGTCCTCCTCGGCAGAGCAATCCCCTTCGCCGTTGTCAAGTCCTATGCGGATATAAAACAGATGAGGTTCGTGTCCCAATTCCAGCAGCCTATGGACCGCTACGGCGCTGTCCACCCCGCCTGATATCAATGCGGCTATTTTCATTCCTGTATACTTTCTGTTTTATTCATTTTGGCATTTACCTGCCGGAATGCTTCCAGCAGATTGTCTATGTCGAAATTCTTGGACAGGATTTTGTGCATGCCATTCAGGTAATAGATTACCGGAGGGTTCCGCATGTCATACATTTCATCAATCTCAGGCATTGCTCCTACGATCCATTTTTTGTTGTATATCGTGGTACGGCTTTTCCAGTCATCATCAGGCTCGCCGGGATAGATGCTAAGTACGATCAAATTGCCGCTGTCAATGAGATCATTCAGATTTACATCGGCTGACAGACGCATACGTGCAAGTTCACATTCTGTGCAGTCCGGATCGTTTATGAAGAGTAATACATATGCGCCTTTGGGAAGTTCGCTCAAGCGTCCTGTTGTGCCGTCGGGTCGCGTGAATTCGAAATCCGGGGCTGTCATCCCCACCTGTGATCCTCCTAATGCGGATGCCTGATATTCAAATCTGGCCTTTTCGGCTTTTGATATTTTCTTATTTCCAGCCACTGCTTTGGCGAAAGGGAGATAGCATTCGTCGCAAATCAGTTTGGCTGTATCTGAATAGAGGGTAGCTTCCGCTATTTCGCCTAGAGTCAGTAGGTTTTTCGGATTTTTTTGTACTTCTGATATGAGTTTGTCTATTGAGTTATGTACCACTTCAGCATCAGCGAAAGGCATGAAACTCACATAGTCACGGAAAGCGCCTTCCATTTTCTGCTTTGATGAGAACGCAGATTTCAGATTGCAGCGTTTCCAGAAGTTCTCAATGAAAAAATTTGATTTGTCATTGAGTGATTCAAGGCTTTCCGGAACCTTGGGATATTCAAAATATGTTTCTGCAACTGCTTCCTGTGCTGTAGCGACGGGCTGTAATACCCCTTGCAGTGCTATCAGAGTTGCAAATGCTACGGTTACTTTTGTTATTCTCATTACTGGTCAAGTATGTTTGTTATAAACATCCGTATACCATAAAAGTTAGACGAACTGTTTAATGCAATGTGAATTACATACAAAACATGCTCCGCAAGTGTCTGATTTTCTTGCGGTGCGTTCCCATGTATGATGCAAAGGTAAATAAACCACTTTGTTTTTGCAACCTATTGTTCCGCCATTTGATAAAAATTTCTTAACCATAGCCTCTGTTTATTTCATGAAAACGCTCTTTAAAATAGCGTCGGAAACAAATAAAACATTATGGCATGAGATTTGTTAATAATGGTATAAAGAACGAAAATCGGAATAAACAAACATATTCAACATATTTATGAATTTCAACAGTTTCACTATCAAGTCTCAAGAAGCGATCCAGAAGGCTTTGGAACTCACTCGTTCTGCAGGCCAGCAGCAGATTGAGCCGGTGCATCTTCTTAAGGCTATAATGTCTGAAGGTGAGTCGCTGGTCAAGTTTATTTTTCAGAAAATAGGCGCCAATCTGTCAGTGGTGGCAGCTCAGACCGATCGTGAGATAGCATCTTTGCCAAAGGTGTCAGGAGGGGAGCCGTATCTAAGCCGTACTTCAAACGATGTTTTGCAGAAATCGCTTGACATCGCCAAGAAGCAAGGGGATGAATATGTGACGCTTGAAGCCATGCTTATGGCTATATTCCAGGTTGGTTCTTCAGCTTCTACCATTCTTAAGGATGCCGGTTTTGGTGAAAAAGAACTTGGTGCAGCCATTGATGAACTGCGAAAAGGAAAGAAAGTCACAGACCAAAGTGCTGAAGAAACTTACAACTCTCTGAGCAAATATGCCATAAATCTCAACGAACGTGCACGCTCAGGAAAACTGGATCCTGTTATCGGACGTGATGACGAAATCCGTCGTGTGCTTCAGATACTGAGTCGGCGTACAAAGAACAATCCTATGCTTATCGGTGAGCCGGGTACAGGTAAAACCGCCATTGCGGAAGGACTTGCCCAGCGTATCGTGCGTGGGGACGTGCCTGAAAATCTGCGGACAAAACAGATCTTCTCCCTTGACATGGGCGCTCTTGTAGCCGGGGCCAAATACAAGGGTGAGTTTGAGGAGCGTCTCAAGGCCATCGTGAACGAAGTTACCCAGAGCGACGGGGAAATAATACTTTTCATTGACGAGATCCACACACTTGTAGGCGCGGGAAAAGGGGAGGGCGCAATGGATGCCGCCAATATCCTTAAGCCGGCTCTTGCACGTGGCGAACTGCGCAGTATCGGTGCCACCACCCTTGACGAATATCAGAAATATTTTGAGAAAGATAAGGCTCTTGAACGTCGTTTCCAGAAGGTCATGGTCAATGAACCGGATGAGATGAGTGCCATAGCCATACTTCGCGGTCTTAAGGAGCGCTATGAGAACCATCATAAAGTACGTATCCGCGATGAGGCCATTATAGCAGCCGTGCAGTTGTCCGAGCGATATATTACAGATCGTTTCCTTCCTGACAAGGCCATAGACCTGGTTGATGAGGCTGCTTCGAAGCTAAGGCTGGAAATTGACTCGGTGCCGCAGGCTCTTGATGAAATCTCACGCATGATAGCTCAGAAAGAAATAGAACGTGAGGCGATAAAGCGTGAGGGGGATAAAGAGAAAGTGCGTGAGATTGAGAAAGATCTCGCTGCTATGCGTGAAGAGGAGAAAGAATTCACAGCCAAATGGAAAGCGGAGAAGGAGCTGATAAACAAGATACAGCAGAACAAGATTGACATTGAGCAGCTTAATTTTGAGGCCGAGCGGGCCGAACGTGAAGGCGATTATGCCAAAGTGGCAGAGATACGTTATTCAAAGGTCCAGCAGAAAGAGCAGGAAAACATCTCCATACAGCAACAGCTCAAATCAATGCAGGGTGAGAAAGCACTGATCAAAGAAGAGGTTGAGGCTGACGATATAGCAGATGTTGTGTCTCGCTGGACCGGTATTCCTGTAAACAAGATGGTGCAGAGCGAGAAAGAGAAGCTGCTGCATCTTGAGGAGGAACTTCATGGCAGGGTGATCGGGCAGGAGGAAGCTATCCGTGCCATCGCCGATGCCGTGCGCCGTTCGCGTGCCGGTCTCAATGATCCCCGGCGTCCTATCGGATCGTTCATTTTCCTTGGAACGACCGGTGTGGGGAAAACAGAGCTTGCCAAGGCGTTGGCAGAATATCTTTTCGATGATGAAAACATGATGACGCGTATCGACATGAGCGAGTATCAGGAGAAACACGCCGTGAGTCGCCTGGTAGGAGCGCCTCCGGGATATGTAGGATATGACGAGGGGGGACAGCTTACCGAGGCAGTGAGGCGCAAACCTTATTCCGTGGTGCTGTTTGATGAAATAGAGAAAGCACATCCGGATGTATTCAACATACTCCTTCAGGTGCTTGATGACGGACGTCTGACAGACAATAAAGGGCGTATGGTTAATTTCAAGAACACCATCATAATCATGACTTCAAATATGGGATCATCAGTGATACGGGAGAACTTCGCATCAATGACCCCGGAGAATCATGATGAGGTGGTTGAGAAAACCAAGCAGCAAGTGCTTGACATGTTGAAGCAGACTATCCGTCCGGAGTTCCTTAACCGTATTGACGAGACGATAATGTTTACTCCTCTTAACCGCGCTGAGATAGAGGAAATCGTGGGATTGCAGGTCAAGAGCGTGAGCAAGATGCTGGCATCAAATGGCATTACTTTGCATATAACCCCCGCCGCATTGTCTCTTCTGGCTGATGAAGGGTATGACCCTGAATTTGGTGCACGCCCTGTGAAACGTGTGATACATCGTCTTGTCCTCAACCGTTTGTCAAAGGATATACTTGCCCAGACGGTTGACAAATCAAAGCCTATTATCATAGACGCGGTTGATGGAGAACTGAAATTTACCAACAGCTGATATAAACGTGTGCGATATTTGTTCTTATAAAGAAAATCTTTTAAAATTCAGGGATATGAATAAAATTTTTTATTATTTACTGCTTATGTTGCCTTTGGGGATGCTGGCAACTTCATGTGACGATGATGACAATAATGTGCCCAATGTATCAATCCAGGCCACTATAAGTGGTGGGGTCTTTGATAATGACGAAATATATGTTGTCAAGGGGGAGACACTGACCATTGATGGTCTTAAACTTGTTAACAATACCAACAAGGAAGGAACCCTCGGTGCTGTCACATATTATTGGGACCATTACCTTATCGGTACCAACATAACTCAGCCGTTCTCCCTTACGATCAACACTGCGGAGCAGTCTCTCGGACGCCATTTGCTACAGGCCCAGATGCCGATTTATGTAGTGGATTATCCTATATGTTGGGGATATATCCAGTATTATGTGAATATTGTGGAAAATGCGACTGAGCTGCCTGGAGGAGGAGAGGCCGGTGACCAGCCTACATCAAAGGTTGTCAACGGTATTATCAAGGCAAAAGAATGATGCGGTTGAGGCATAATTATGCCTCGTCATGTAAATAGTGACATAATAACTGCTCCGGAGAAACCTTTTCCGGAGCAGTTATTATGTTATGAATTAGCTGTTTGCTGCAGTAAATCAGGTGTTGAGTAAAGTTTAAGGCTGTAATGCTGTCAAAGAACCACTACTTTGTCGGCATATTGTTTTGAGCCCTGTGTGAGCTGGATTATGTATGAACCTTTCCCGATCTGTAGACGGGTATGATCATTGGCTGTGGTTACAGCTGCAGCCAACCTGCCAGCCAGATCATACACTGATGCGGAAAACTTGCCAGCCAGTTTTATATCTATGCATCCGGGATGTGAGACCAGCACATATGAACTGTCTTCAGATGCTTCGTTGATTCCGGTTGACGGATCATCTTCAGCATATCTCAGAGTAGGATATTCTCCGTCTTTCATTGTCCATACATGGTTGAAATCCCATGAGAGGTTATTTTCATAAAACGCTTTTGTTCGGAAGGTGGCTTCCGGAAGTTTTATGATTTTTCCGGCAGGTATCTGTGCCCCGACTCCTCCGTCTCCTGCATAGGTGATTTGTAGTTCCTCCGGTACATAAAGTTTATCCATATGTTCGATATAGGAGGGGTTTGAAAGACGGCGGCTGTAAAAATAATTGGGTGTATGGGCGGTGAGCGATTCGGCAAGGCAAAGGACTTCTGTCATGCGGATGGCGTGTTGTTCCTGTGTAATTGCCACGATTCCTCCGGCGTTGCCTGCGTTATTCTTCATTTGTGCGGAAGAAACTTTACCTGTGAAATAAACACGCTGTATGTCAAGTTTCGCCACGCTGGCGCCATCATCGCCATGCACCAGTCCTACAATACCTCCTGCACATGATGGGTCGTTGATCAGGTTCGTGCTCAATTTTGTGGCTGCAACTTCGGCGTTTACGAAGCAGTCGTGGATGCTGTTATAGCCGGTATGTTTCGGGTCGCGGGCCACACGGCCAACCAGGCCTCCGGCTTCTGTGCCTGCTTCAATGCGGCCTGTAACAGAGACTCCCTGAATAGTGCTCTCGCCAATCATAGCTCCCGTGACACCGCCTGATGGTGCAGCTCCTTTGATGTTGACGTTTACCAGGTTCAGGTTTTTTACGATACCGTGGTCCAGACGCCCGAACAGGCCTTTGAACGATGTGCCGGTCGTGTTGGTCAATCCGATGATGCTGTGTCCGCGGCCGTCAAGTATCCCGCTGAAACGTGCAGGGTCGGTATCGTTTGCACTTGTAGCACCGATCGGTATCCATTGTGTACCTTCCGGTATCTCTATGTCCGCAGCCAGGTAGTAGTTTCCTGACATATCATTTCGCACTATGTTGTCTATGTCGTCCAGGCTAGTTATTTCAATGGGTGTTTTTTCCGCAGGTGACTCCGGATCTTTCGTATCCATGCGCGCACCTCGGTCTCCTTGTTGTGTCATCCAGGCTTCAAGGGCTGCACGCATTGTTTTGATGCGACTTTCATGTTCCGGATTACCGGCGATGTTGTTCAATTCCCAAGGATCTTCCTGTAGATCGTACAATTCGATCGCTGGGCGTGTCAGGAAGTTGTTTACCAGGAGTTGTGCACTTTCATCTGTTTTGGCTGTTTCCAACCACGATTTCCACATGGAGCTGCCTGGATCCGTCATGTATTTACAATGGTAGTCAATTTCCGGCGCCAGGTTGACAATCAGTTTGTAACGCTTGTCCTGTATGCTTCGTATGGGATATGACTCTCCTTCCGGTATGTTGTTATGGATACCATATGCCCAATCACGGTGTTCTGCCTTGTCGCCATATAACACATCAAGACAGCTGATTCCGTCCAATCCTTCAACCGGTTCTCCGCCGGCAAAGTCGATCATAGTTGGCAGGATGTCTTCATACTGCACAATGGCATCGCTCATTGTCCCAGCTTTTATCTCTTTGGGATAACGGGCTATAAAGGCGCTGTTCGTACCATAATGGTATAGTGTCCATTTTCCGAAAGGCATTTGCGGTCCTTGCTCCCCCAGGAAAATAACAAGGGTATTGTCAAGTTCGCCGGTTTCTTCCAATGCATCGTATACCATGCCGACTTCATCGTCAAGCAGACGTATCTCTGCCAGATAATTGCAGAATTCTTTGCGTGTCTGTTCGTTATCCACGCAGTTTGGAGGAAGTTTTATTTCTTCTGCATTGAATTCCGAGGCGTCTCCTGCATCCCATGGCATGTGAGAATGGATGCTGCATACATAGAGGCAGAACGGTTCGTCGGCATTGCGCTGCATAAATGATTTTATGCCATCGTTTGTTGACAAAGGGGGCTTTGAAGCCACACAGTTTACTGTGAATCCGTCTATTTTTTCAAAAGGATAAACCACCGGCTGGTTGGCAGGATGGTCTTTTCCTGTGCGCCCCACACGATAGCCGAGATCTGCCATGTAATGTGCTACGCTTTTTACATGGCCGTATGTGGCCTTGTGGTTCTGGTATGATCCGTGGCGTGCAGGGTAAAGTCCGGTGTACAGTGAAGCGCGTGTGGGAACGCTCATTGCCATTGAAGCGTAATTGTTGGTAAGCCGGATACCTTCGTTTGCCAATCGGTCTATATTCGGGGTGGCCAAATTTTGCCCACCGTAGCAACCGATTTCATTAGTTCCCATATCGTCAGCTAATATCACTACGATGTTTGGCTTGTCCTGTTGTGCAAAGGCCGACATAGAGATTAATGGAGCCATAGCAGATAGGCAAAGTCTTGTTTTCATGTTTTTAAAGTATGAGGTTGGTTATGAAAATAATTTTAGTCGTGACAAATTTACGATATATAGGTCTGCTATACCAGGTAAATTTGTGAAGTCATCTTGACTTTTTGAGTCTGTTAATGTGTTTAAGAAATATCACATGG
>CANRWW010000051.1 GCA_947643665.1 uncultured Porphyromonadaceae bacterium
GTTACATAAATATAATCATTTTCGCCCAATTTCACAACAGGCAAGAGCAAGGAAACCAGTGCTATATGCGGATTTTCGTGAACAAAATCGTGAACATACGCACTATCGCATATTTTGTTCACGATACAGATTGCGTGAAGTTCACCGTTTTTCCGTGATTTGTCAGTCTGTTCACGATTAATCCAGCCAAATAATACGCTCAAAGTCGCTCAAACACGTTAAATATATCCTTATACGGCTCTCTAAAAGTTAAAAGAGCAAATAAGAGTTAAATTTCGGGCTGATTTCAATCAAAAGTGGGGTTCTGAACCTGTTGAAGCGTGTGAAAGCCCCACTTTGTGAACAGCAAATTGCAGAAAAAATGCAGAAGGTTAGCGAGTTACAAATCTCACTCTTTAATCGTGAACAAAACTGTTCACGGTACGGACTGTTCACGAATTGTTCACTGCTGAACCCTACAATGTGCGTTGTTTTGCCGGATAGGGGTATTACAAAAATCGCTGAAACTGTCTTAGTTTCAGCGATTTGCGACATCTTGCCGTTTTGTTCTGTGATCCGCCTGGTCTTTGTGACACTTGCGTATGTGGTGTGATTATCAATATCTTAGCTCTCTGAAAATCGCGATGCTCCCTTCTTGCGCACCCCGATATTTCAATGTTCTTCATTGTTTACAATGCAAATGTAATAATAATTCACTGATTTTCGGCGATTAAGAGCGTTAAATAAGCCTTATTTATTGCCTCGTTTTTCGTAGATTCTTGCTCCCTTACACTAATCCACATACTGGTATAGGTTGATTTTTGCTCCCTTTATGGAAATCAAAAACGCTAATATTGTATAGTTTGATTTTTAAATTGGCGCATTTTTGCCTAATTTAAATATTAAATCTACATTAAATCCAATTTTAGATTTGCATGTTTTGAGAAAAAAGGATAACTTTGACATTCAAAGCCATAGACTATGATACAAGAGTTGAAGATAAAGAATTTCAAATAATTTCGTGACGAGGTTGAAATCAGTTTCGAGCCTTCAGGTAATGACCGCTATAACAGCGTTGTCACAATGCCTGACGGTGTGCAGTTGCTTCGTTTTGCAGTCGTACTTGGTGCTAACGCAAGCGGTAAATCAAATCTTCTGGACGCCTTTGAGTTTTTGCGTGACTTCTGGAACAATATTCCTGCGACAAACGATGACGGAACAAATGTTCAGCCATTTCTGATGAGGAAAGACGCACTGTCATACGACATGGAGTTTGAAATCAAATTGTATATTGACGGCATACGATATTGGTATCAATTGACCATAAATCCGGAAAAGGTATGTCGTGAGGCTCTGTATGTATATCTTACCAACCGCCCGACGAAAGTATTTTGCCGGGAGGATGCCAACGGTGTTTCCAAACTGACATTTAATCCGACCGTGGTAAAACTTTCCACGGCAGAGGTCGATATAATGTCGATGAACTGTCTGCGCAATATGTCGGTTCTCGCCGTTTTGAAGAAAGTAAATATCTCCGTAGCATGCCTTGACAATATGCGTCGGTGGATTGACAACCGTATGCTGCCATTGCAGAGTGGTTCTCTTTCATCATTGTCGCAGGGAGCAAAGAGAATGATTGCCGACAGTGAGGACTTTCGGGAATACCTTATGCAGTTTGCACAGGAAGCAGACTTCAATATTTCTGACATCAAGATACAAAAAATGGCGGCTTTATTCGGTCATACAGTAGATGGTGAAGACGGATTTGAAAATTATATCCTGCCCGAAGCCTGCCAAAGTACCGGAACAAAACGAATGGTAGAACTCGAATCCTTGATATATACTCAGTTGAAACGGCAGGCATTTTTGTGTATCGACGAGATTGAGGCCTTGATGCACCCCAATCTTATAGAATACATACTTGCCAAATTCATAAACACTTCGGACAATCAATCGCAGTTGCTAGTATCAACCCATTACGACCCTATATTGAAAGATATTGATGACATATTCGGTAAAGATTCCGTCTGGTTCACAGAGAAAGGCACGGACGGCAATACCGCATTGTTCTCTCTCGCCGATTTCAAAGGATTAAATAAACTTTCCTCTATCCATCGTGCCTATATGAACGGGCAGTTCGGAGCATTACCTAATGTGTTATAAACAACTTATAGCTGGGCAACCCGTTTTCAGTACAAAAAAGAAAATCAAGCCGTATTTCACTTTTTTCCATCCTCTGGATCCTCAAACTAGGCGCACTGTTACCCCTACAAAGATACCTAATGGCCCAATATCGAGCAATATTCTATGTAATGATTACCGAGATTGGGGGTTTGAATTTTTCAACTCATATGAATAGATGGGACGAGTTCATCAATTTATGATAATACTTCCAATATTATTCTCAATGTATATAGGTTTCTCTCCTTTTTGCAATATCTCTCTCATGGGAATGGGTTTAAAATCTGACGACGGAGTGAAATTCTCATCAATAGAAGCTGTGGCTTGGTTGAGTGTCGATCGGAGTTCCTGAATCAGCAGAGCCGCGTTGTTTTTTACCAACTCACGAAAATCTCCTGTTGAATGACGGCAAATAAATAGCCATAGCTCATCTAAAGTTTTTATAACCTCATCAATTTTCTGAATCTCCATCAACAAAAAACTTGATCCGCCTGGTTCTGTTGCCATTTGCTCTAACTTTTTTATTTTTTCCTTCTGACAGTAATCTTTAATCATTTTAAGTCCGTCCCCATTCCGAGGGATTCCCTTCATATCTACGAGGGGGAATATACGTTCTTTAATATTGCCATTCTTGAACATCCGTGTCATTTCAAACATACAGTCCAAAGAATTAAAATATTCAGGTATCACAAACATGATTACTCTGCTGGATGCACCAATCTCTTTTTCATAGTCGTCGATACTTCCCCTGTACATAATGTCATATTTATCCATAGAATATGGTATATTATTCTCTTTGAGGCCAGATTCAATGGCATTTAGTACATCTCTATACTCCTCATTCCATTTATACGAAATATGAACTTTCTCCAATTTGTTTTCCATATATTTTGGTCCTTTTAATGATTTGTATTTTATTATTGTTTCATCAATTGAATTAATATCGTAGTATTTGCTTATTACAAGTATAACATTGTCATGATGCATTATAGCACCTTTCAATTTGCATCTGTCGTCCTGGTTCAACGTCGAATATATTGAATCTTTATGAATATGAAGAACGGTTTTCTCTGCCACGCAAAGGTGTTTAATTACATCAATCATAAGACGATATGTAATAGTATCTCTTTTGGGACCATCAGCGTCAAGAAATAAGTTCTGCATATTCTGTATATTTCCCTCCGAGCATTGAGAGCATAATCCTACTATCAATAATTCCAATGCATTATCTTTGGTTGATGGTATCAATGTTTCTTTTATGTAATGACATATTTTTTCAGTTTTGATAAATGTTTCTATCTCATAATCGGTTAAATCAGTATTTATAAGGTATATTCCTGATTGTTGTGTCGGATTCTCCAACAACCTCCGCAACTGCTCCAGCTGATACTGTTTATTCATTATCAAGCTTATTAATGAAATTTGATATCAGATATTTATTACTTGGATTCTGCATAATTGCGTCAATCAGATCCATAGCGCGTTCCAATATTTTCTGATTGCATTTGTCATTAAATGATTTAATTCCATTATAAGCCTGAATAACCACCTCCACTACTTCATTCCAGACAAAGTAATCCTGTGGCGTAATCAAAGCAAGTATTTGTTCCAGCCATTTTAGAGTCTGGACGGGGTCTTTAACCGCAAAACTTCCTAAGAATTTAACAAATGCTCTTATATGATGCCTACACAAGGGAGACTCCAAGTAGGCATTGGTTATTCTAACTTGGATTTCTTCAGGCCATTTACCGATATGATAAAACAAGTGATCCAACTCCTCTCCCATTGTTGCCGAGTCAAATAGAGGCTCCATAAAATGCAGGATATAATAGACGGCATCCTCATCGGCACAGTCCAATCCACTAAGGAATTCCAGCAATGAAATACGCGCCGCCTCACTTGTATCACACATTTTATCGAGCAGTACTTTAACTCGTTGATCTCTGTTATTATGTGCCCATGCCAACCACAAAATAATCACCTGTTGGGAGTAACATTCAGGACACTCGCTCGCTCTTTGAAAAAACGCAATAAGTTCATCTAGTGCATAATTGACAAAATACACCAAAGGATTATAATTGTGAACCGGCATAGCCATAAGCCGAGGATTGTAATCATGCATCAGGCTCTTGAACAGGCTCACATTCCTGTCCTGATCAGCATTATTGAGCACCGCCATATTTAAAAGGATGGCAGCTTTGGTATAAACCGATGCTGATGCCGCGACTTTTTCGATTGTGGTGAATATAATATCGTTATATTTCTCATCACACGCACACTTCACCAACATATACCCGGCATTGCCACGAACCTGATTTATACCCACATTATAAATATCCTTGTTATTCTGATGTGTGTCATCAACTGGTTCCTCTGCATTTATAAGCGTGTTGCATAGTAACCGAATTACAATCTCTGGGACAATGTCTTGCTTTACAACATCGCTCAAAGAAAATAATAAGGAATGAATACTGAACCCTCGGTATGTTGAGTTTACATCGTTTTTAACGACATTCAGTATTCCGTGCAGCACCAACATAGCCTCGTCCAATCTACCCGCCTCCAGTAGTCCTTGCATCCCCGATTGCGGATAACACAACGGGATACGCTCGTCCGCTATTATCTGATTGATAAATCCGATGAATTTGTCAGGATCTCTGCTCACCACATTTCTGAACAATTGGCATTGGCCGTTCAGAGTAGGACGCTCCCAATCCATAGATTCATTTGTGTTATATGTGAGCATGGAGTTAAGCCACGTTTCAAGGCTCATTTTTTCTCCCTGTTCCTTTTTCAAAGAGGTCCAGCCTGAGTGAAGGGATGTACGACAGGGCATGTCGTTTTTTAACCTTAGCTCATTGAATTTACGGTCTATCCTTTGACGCTCTTGATAAGCAGTCCACGACAGCCTCTTCAATTCAGACAATGAGATAACTTCAAGAGCCACCCCTTTATGTATATCAATATCAAGAATGGGATGCCCATACTGAATCCTTGCTTGATATGCGCATCCATTTCGGCATACTTTCTCCTGTATGTCATTAATGGAAAGAATTCTGTTTATCACAGCAATTTTTTGCTCATCATCCATGAGGGGAAACGTCACTTTCAGTGCCTCCACTGCTTGATATTCCACCCATGCAGGAGCATTTGACAGAACGTTGCGTTGGGTAATGATTTCATACACATTCTCCTTGAATAGATCCGGCCGTAACGTATATACATATAACGCAATAAAAACAATCCCACCATGATTGCTTTGAGAAAAACTTTTTAGGAAATGTCCGGTCTGCTCACTTTGAGCGTTTTCAAGAAACTCATCAATCAGTATATTAGTAATGTCCTCAACAACATTACTCCCAATATGACGTATAGTATGCCTCTGGAAACTAATGAACTCGGTCGAAATATGAATTTCCGAACCATCAATTCTAATATCAGTGGCATCATATACGCAATTTAGAATATCAGCTAAAAGCTGGATACCTATGGCATTATGAGTTTCAAGAAGTCGCTCATATATTCGCTCAACATCATGATTTATAGTTAAACGCCTGAAATATCCATCTTCGTCGGCTGCCAACTGTTGTTTGATATTTTCTTTAAGCTCGTTACAAACAAAAACTGGGTCATCAACAAGTATATTCTTAAGCAAATTGGTATATTCTAATCGGTTCTTATTCTTGGAAATTTTTTTGTATAATGAGACTAGTTTAATACTTTTACAGTTCAAATCATAGAGTTGCAGGACATTATCCAAATACCTACAATCGTTCCCATCGTTGAAATCCAAAACAGTATCCAATTTATTAAGCACAACTTCCCCATCTGCTTGAATTGTCTGCCGACACATAATAATCGCCTTTTCCTTATAGTCATCACTGAGTTTTTTCCACCCTCCTTTATTCTCAATGACAGTCCATATGGCGTTAAACCAGTTCACATTGTGGACTGACTCAAAAATTACCCCCATAAATGTATTATCAGCAAACACATCTTTAGAAATCATATTAACTTCTTGAGGGATAGGCGCATCAAAATAGGCCATAGTGCTTAGAGCGAGTGATTGGATATGGTAGCGGTACATCGGTTTCCCATTCTCAAATTTCGCAAAAAGCAACTGCCGCAGAATTTGAATGTATTCCGAAGGATTCTGTTCCCGAAGGAAAGTCAGAATACTTTTAACCGCAGCTCTTACAAAAAGGCCTTGGTGCTGGTTTCTCAATACATCCGGCAAGTTGTCTCCCCGTTCCGTGAATCTTCGCGCATATACATAATCAAATAATGTCTGGTGAAAAAACTGCACTTGGCCATTTTTAGTGATTGTCAGAAGGCCCTGGGAGAAAAGATATTTTAATTCAGCATCATAAACCGTTTCAAATTCTCTTACATGGACCGACAATTCCTGACGCTGGTACATCTTTTTCACAAGAGCATCAAGCAAAGACAATAAATTCTCTTTACTCACTTTTCGTACACTATTATCATTCACATACTTACGCCAAAGCTGATGATAAAGCAAGTCTGTCGACAATGGATCTGTCAGTTGCCCATATGATCTGACCTTTAAGAACAAATATAAGTGTAGCGGATTGCCTAAAAACAAGAGAAGCCGATTACTCAACCTTTCATTGCAATGATTTTCTTTTAACGTTTGCTGCACTTGATTGCTACTGAGCTCCTTTAATTCCCACTTATTCTTTATCTTTAAATTATCGAGCAACGGATCATATTCCATATCATAAGGACGACATGAGATGATTATGCGCACATTTGGGATAAATCGCAATTGTCCAATAACTTTCAATAGAGACCGTAAAGGAGTACGGTTAGATGATAACGAAAGGGACAACGCATCAATCTGATCTATCAATAAAACTACTCGATGATAATTTGGCGCAACATTTTTTATGACACATTCTATTGGTTCGTCTAAATGAATTTTATGGCTCAGTTCATCGGTATCTACGAACTCCATCTGATCAGATTTCAAACCGAAGATAAGGTAATCATTTCTCGACTGAAGATTTGCCAAAAGGTCATGCATTACTATGGATTTGCCGATTCCGGCCTTTCCATAAAGTAATGCCAATCTACCTGAGTCCCCCTTGTCGGACGTTTTTTCTATCCACTCAAGAATCATGTCAACCTCATCACGATGTATTGCTGGATCAATAGTTGGGGTATAATCGAGCAGCTCGTATGAACCATTGCGGAAAGCCGCAACGGGATCTTCCGTATAGCGATTTCCTACATAAATTTTACCCTCATTTCGCTCTATATAGATTGGTCGTGCCCCAGTCTGATTAACAACCCGTTCCTTCATATAATATCACACTTTAATTAGGAAACTTCCATGACGAAAAATGCCTCGTCAAATTTTATATTCTCTTTGTACGAACTATGTTTTTATCAGTTTTCTAATACCAATAATATTTACAAAATACTTCGGTCAATAATTTGCAGTTTTGCCTGCGACGGTTCTTCGTATGCATTACAGGCAGCGAGGTAGTTCTTCAGCTCAGTAAAGTCGGTGCCGTAGAGGTTATCACTGAACTGATGGAGCTTGGTCATCACATTTATGTATGCCAGCGGGTCTTTGTGGCGAGTCAGCTTTCGGAGTGCGAGTATGTAATCTTCGCGGAACACAGTCGGCACAATAATACGCGATTGGTCGGCACGGACAAGTTCGGCGTTCATCATCACACGGGCGATGCGACCGTTGCCGTCGTTGAACGGATGCACCTCACTAATCATGAACATCATGAATATCGCACGGGCAAATGGGTCGGTCAAGGCTGCATAATACTTGAAGCCCTGCGAAAGCGTACCCTTTACAAGCTGATAATCCACAAACTCCGTCATTCCAGCACGATTGTTCTTCGTTTTGAAAATTCCGGGGTTCATGTGTGGTCGTCCTTCAAGCAGGATACTGTGTCTATGACTAATGATAGCAAACAACTCTTTTGGGGATGTCGGCGTTTTCATCATCTCGGCACGGTTTGACAGTACCTTGAATGTTCCCAGAATGTCGTGGGAGTCTTCGTCACGTCGTGGCATAGGGATACCCGAGTCAACAATCGCCTTAGCCTCGTCAATCTCAAATTCTGTTCCTTCTATATAATTTGAGAAATAACTCTCGAAGAACGAGAAAAGGCGGAATGACTCTTCATCGGTATTGCGGTTATTGCGGATGATAAAATAGCGGTCTTTGATTGCGTCAAACAATACCTCGAACAGCTCCACTCTCGTCTTGTCGAAAGGATTACCTACGGCAAGAGCTTTAGCGGAGTCTGTTGATAGAACTTTTGCATCGTGAGTTGAGAGCAATGCCGATATGATACTGTTGATTTTGGCAAACTCAGTCTGCATACCCACTTCTTCGGCAACGGTTCTCAGTTCATCGCGATATCCGTTAAGACGGTCTTCTCCACCGGTGAGCAGTATCTGTTCGAGTTTGTTTTCAACCACACTAATTGGAAGAACACGCGATTCATCGCCCGTCTTCCTCGATATCTGCATATTCTCCAGCATATACCGGTGTTCGCCCGAAATGTGCATACCCATAAACGGGATATCATGCGGCGACGCTTTTGGTCCTTTGACAAAATTTAGAATTATACCGGGTAAGTCTGTTACTCTCCTTGTCGTCGAATTGGTAAGGAAGAAATCACCGGTAGCTGTCGGACGCATCTCTTTGGCACTGCGATGGCTTATAAGAGCATCGGGATAGCGATATACAAGTATATCTATAAGATTTCTGCGCACTATATTCTCCAAGCTATCAACCAGATTGGTCGTATAAATGCGTGGGGCAACCTTTCGCAACTCTCCATCCTTTTCCTTCTTACTGAGTACACGGGAAATGTTCGGATCAGATGAACCGAAGATAATCTCTTTCTGGGTGTCAACTTTCACTGCCATACAAAAAATCACGATTAAGAGAACACAAAGGTACAAATTTTTGCGATTATAATCACAATTTCTACAAAAAACTGAGTTTAAAACATCCCATGTAATTCGACATCGCTCTGATTTTATTCAATAAAAACGCTGTATTGAATAAAATCGGACATTTTAATCAGTCGTCGTAGTTCAGAATTGTTTTCATGGTTTCCCGATTACTCGGCGTGAGGCGTAACGCAACATCTCGGAAGTATTTATCGAATAGAGTAACATGGCATTTTGCATGGTGTAATCTGTTTCAATGCCAATCGTCAGGTCTTTAATCCATTCTATTTTCTAAAACTTTTATCTGTGCTTGTAGATTGTCAGGTATGCAAAGATTCCATTCCTTGTTATAACTATTGCAAAAGTACGGATTTATAATGTAACTTTGATTCTTTCCCATTGCCGATTTGCACTTTGTGAAGAATACTTCAGACAGGTTCAGCCGATGATTGAACATAGAAAATAAGAAACCGGCACGCTGCCACAGACTTTTGTTGCCGTAAAGTTCAAGACATTTCAACAGGTCATTCTCGCAGATACCATTTATAGGGCACTCCGAAAGGGCATACATCAATTCTTCAATGCCACCTGCAAGGTTGATGTTATACATACAATCCACCAATGTTTGCGACAGAGATGTGACCCTTAACGCATAACCTGAGCTATCAACCGTTTTTATCACATTATGGAGAAATTTTAGTTTTTTGTATGAATATGTTTCCCCAAGATATTCAAATATCCGGAAATTTTGAGAGGAATGGATATACAGCTCATTGAACTCTTGTGTCTGCAAAAGATAATATTCCAAAGCGGAATGGTAAGCAAGGACGCCGTCTTGTACGGCATTGCATCCTATTACAAATTTGTTGTCTATTCCCACTGGCATATATACACCTCTGCGAACTAACGCCAGAAGATTCTTCTTTTTCCCTTGACGAAGACGTGACCACATGACCGACTCCTTGACAGGTGTCGATTGAGATGTCAGATAGGCATTTGCCAATGAGTATGTTCCGTATATATTCATTATACTTAGAATAACACGCAAAGATATAAAATATTTTATTAAGTAAGTCATGAAAATTATTACGCATCAAATATCTAATAGGGCTTTATATTATCTGCGGCATTCTTTCGCCGCTTTTCGCCCTCATCTTCAGTTGTGTAGCCCGCTACACTCCTTCATCTTCGGACAAAAATCGGCTGAAAGCATGCTCTCAGATAATATAAAATAATTTCCACGACTTACTTATTGATGATAATTCTAAGTATAAGAATTGTGTATAATTTGATTACTGCGTGGTATAGGAAAACAAAGAATTGCGACTATAATCCTCCATAGGTACAAATTTTCGCGATTATAACCGCGAATTTTACAAAAAACTGAGTTTACGGTATATCTCACAGAGGGAGCGGAAGCAAAAATCCCAATTAATCGCAATGGCAAATCAGGGCACAATATAGGAAGCTAATCTTCTTGCGGCACGCTGAACCCCATATGTCAAAAATGCGGTAGTATCAGCATTTCACCGTTTGCTTTTCAGTATCTCGTCTGTCAGAAGATGAACCGTCGTTGATGGATTGGTATAATCCTCTTTGGCTTTTGCTCTGGATGCCGCAGTGTCAATCCCTTCAATCAAGACTTTTTTCATCAACACTGAGAAGTCTCCCTTTGAATATTCAGCGTCAATCGCCTTTAATCTCGCAAGGCATTGCGCCGATGACATTTCCTTGTTGACCTCGTTATAGTGAAGCAGGAACCAATATTCTATGCAGGGATTGGAAAGCAGGAGCGTGGCTTCCTTTATCTTCTTCAAATGTTCAAGCATCCCCGGCACATCAAGGTCAAACATAAGGAAAGTCTTATCCTCCGGAGTGGTGAATCTGTCGCGCCTGCATCTGTCTATATAGGGTTGCGAGATGTTGGAATCGCTAACACGCGCAATGATTTCCACCGGAACACGGAAATTGCGACGCAGCAGATCCACATATGCGGCCTCCGTTTTACCTTCACAGAAAACGAAGAATGTAGGATTCATTTTCTTACCTCTCGGTTGTTTTGCTTTTCGTGCCATAGGTCAGATGCTTTCAAATTCGTTGATATACGGCACTGCGTCGAAACGCCCCTGAAGGTAGGCTTTCTCCAGATCCATTTTCTCCCGGAAGTCTTTATAGTCGAACAGCGAATAGAGATCGCTGGAGCCGTCGTCGCGCTTGTTGACAAAGAAAATCTGGTCTTTGCGGAAACGCTTCATGTCAAGCAGATGTGTATTGTGGGTTGTAAATACGAGCTGTGCCGACTTGCTGTTGTGAAAAAGGTTGATAAGGTATTCGACCAATTTTGTATGTAAACTGGCTTCAGCCTCATCAATAAATATTATTTTATTGTTCTTTACCACATCCATTACGACAAGCATCATCTTAAACAGTATTTTAGTGCCTTCGGACTCTTCTGAATTGAAATCAAAGGACAAAGATGGATTAGTGCGATGATATGTCGTTAATTCGCCATCTTTGAATGAAAATTCCACAATATCGCTATCTGCAGCTTTCAACACGCTTAAAAGAGCATTACGGTTTTCATCAAAGAAGTGTTCATACTGTTTGAGCAATTCAAGGTAATGGCTTCCACGACCATATCTACCGTATGAATAAAAGCGTTTGTCAAAAAAAGACATGTCTGCATTAGATACCTTACCTTTTATACTGAATATGAATTGGTCGTTAAACCATCGGTATATTTCTTTTGCTTTCTCCCTATCCATTTGACTTGCCCGTGAAATGAACAAGGTTTTAGGTGAAGTGTTCAATGCAACCTCTGTAGGGCGGCGTATCACAGTAGAGAACTCATATTTCTCTTTTTTTTCGCCCGGCTTGCGCTCATCGCGGGAAAAGACAAGTGCCTTGCGCCCTTTGGGATAATAGTACAGGCTCTCAGTTATTATTTCGTCACAGGTGCAGGTAAAGGAATATTCATGCTCTATACCGTTGACAATAAAACGTATATAGAACTCACTCGGAGTATCATTCAGCCCAAATTTGAAAGGTTTGAAACCAAAGCTGTCGCCCTCATTATAATTGTGAGAGTCAAGAATTATATCAACCGCCACTTTTATAGCCTTGATTATGTTGCTTTTGCCGGATGCGTTTGCGCCATATATTGCAACAGTTTTAAGTAGCCGTTCATTTCCTACAGAAAAGGTGTTGCCATCAAGCGCGCGGGCTTCCTTTGTCTGGATATTGGCAGCCTGTAAGTCAAGCGTTACTTTCTCGTTAATCGAAAAAAAATTGGCGAGAGTGATTTCTAATACCATTTCAAGCGTTGTATTTGGAATTATTTTACAAATATAACACTTTAATTTGGAATATAGATCGTTCTATTCCATTTTTTTTGTAACGAAACATGAGGATTTACTATTTTGACTATTTTCAAGTTGAAGTGGCCTAAGAAATAAAAACTTACATTGACCGTGCTGTTTTACACAGTCTTTTCACTTCGTAAACAGCCATAGTCGTGGCGGCTCAGGATGTTTTCGTCGGTATGCCGTCGAATGGTGACGGTGATCCGGCGGCTCACTGATACCTTCCGACCGCATACCGACTACGGGAGCGGGCTAAACCCCGCCTGCCTACAACGCCTTGTGACGATGCTACTGCGTAGCCGGCACAAGACTCAATATCGGCAGTCCGGGTTCTTTACGCCCGCTCCTTATATGGTATCTGAGCCGCAACACGACATTCCGTTTGTCATTACATAGCCTAAAAGGTATTCCGGCCACCGAGCATTGTGCAGGCTCCATGCACGGTGGCTTTAACATACCAGTCCATTCCGGAACCTCATTCATACTTTTATCGATTTTTCCATTTTCCGTATGTCTGTCGTTCTGTGTCACCCTGCGGGGCGTTGCCAGCTC
>CANRWW010000052.1 GCA_947643665.1 uncultured Porphyromonadaceae bacterium
ACGACCTTCGGAACCACAATCCGACGCTCTAACCAACTGAGCTAATCTCACCATCATGTAAATCGAAACAATCGGTTTCCGCATCGCGGCTTTTGTTTCAACGGTGCAAAGGTACAGCTTTTTTTTGAATATACAAACCTTTCGTCCTCTTTTTTTATCCCAATTTAAATTTTTCCATGTAAACCTTAAAACACCCTCCCCTGCACATAGACATAATAATTTTGAATACTTGCTTATAATACATATAATACATACCTTTGCATACCTTTAAAATATTTTTTAACCGTCAATACCATGATACGACTGATAACAATTCTATCCATGCTATGCATGACTGTTTTTTACACCTATTCCCAGGAACTGAAAATCTTGTCTCTTAACAATAGCCTGATTGATTTCAACAACCAGCCGGAAATGTTCAACGATATCGCCGAAAGCGAAGGAATTGACGCGGTCTGGACCAAACGCACGCAGCTTGGAAGGACACTGCTGTTTCACTACAACGACCCACTGTCAAAACAGATGGTCTCTTCCGCCCCTTGGGATGTGATAATACTACAAGAACAAAGCTCCCTGCCGCGCAACCATCCTGAAATCCTCATGGAAAGCATAAAACTGTGGAAACTCTTTATCATGGAAAACTGCCCAAACAAAGAAGCGACCATAATCCTGCCTATGAATTGGGCATATTCCACGGAATGGGACAAATATCCAACCGAGACAAAAAAACTTCGTGAAAGCTATGAAGCAGTAGCCCGAGACATACCCGGGGTAAAAATCTGTTATATCGGACAAGCATACCAGTCAATCCTTGACAACAAAGGAAAAGAAAAAGCTGCAAGCCTCTATTCGGACGACCGCCACCCTACTCCACTCGCCACATATCTTGCAGCGTGCATGGAATTCAGCATGATTACAGGTAAAAAGGCGACAGAAATAAAATATGTGCCTGAAGGCATAACTGAAGAAGATGCGCGAATGATGCGCAATATAGCAGCCCAAAATATCAAATAGTCCGGAGAATTGATTTTAAATCCGTGGATATTGCCATTTCAAATATCTGGAACAAAACAGACGGTATGCCTCAACCTCTCTTTTGCATACCGTCTGTTTTGTTTATTATTCCTGAAGACCTATCATTTCAGAAGATCTGTGGAGCGCTCAATAAATTTAGCAAGCTGTTCACCACGAAGCATGCCGTTGGCAAGCAACGCCAAATCTATCAACTGACCTACAACAGCCTCGCCTTTGGCATAGTCGCCGGCCAATTTGCTTATCTCCTCACGATCGGAACTGTTTTCTGACTGCAATTTCTCCACCTCCTTTTTAGTCTCCTCGGCATTGGCGTCAGTGCGTTTCCCTTCCAGTTCCTTTATCTTGTCATTATTTGACGATATGGAATCAAGAAGAGGCTTGACATAACCAGACAACGCTTTGTCTGAGGCCTCCAAGACCTTTTTGACTATCGGATTTTCAGTGTTGACGCGCAATGAATAACTGTCTGGCATCATGCCATAGAAATTCATTCCCGGCTGAAGAGCCGCCATTTCCTTCATGCGCCGCATATATTCGTCCTGAGTGATCACGATAGGCGCATCTGTAGTTTTCATAGCCTCAAAATTCACATAGAACTGGGCATTGTCAACCTTCGGAAGCTGGCTCTGGAAAACAGACACAAGGATTTCCCGCTGCACATCGCTTAAATCCACCGCTTTGCGATCCTCTTTTGCTATCAGGTTATCAATCACATCAGAATCAACACGCACAAAACGGCTCTTTTCTATCTTCTGCTCAAGCAGCCCGACGAAATGGCTGTCAAGCTGGCCGTCCATCACAAGCACACTGTATCCGCGGTCTGTGGCAGCCTTTATGTAATTGTATTGTGCTGTCTGGTCGGTAGCATACAGGAATACGATATTACCATCCTTATCAGTCTGAGTAGGAGCTATAAGTTCCTTATATTCTTCTATAGTAAAATACTTGCCCTCCGTATCGCGGAGAAGGTCAAACTTCATGGCAGCATCACGGAACTTCTCATCTGTCAGCATGCCATACTCAATGAAGATCTTTATATCATCCCATTTCTGCTCAAACTCCTTGCGGTCAGCCTTGAACAATTCCTCCAGGCGAGATGCGACCTTCTTTGTTATGTATCCTGATATTTTCTTGACAGATGTATCACTCTGGAGATATGAACGCGACACATTCAACGGGATATCAGGCGAATCAATCACACCCTGAAGGAGCATCATGAACTCAGGCACGACTCCCTCCACAGAATCTGTGACATATACCTGGTTACAATACAGCTGTATCCGGTTGCGTGTCACATCTATATTATTTTTGATCTTCGGGAAGAACAATATGCCAGTCAGATTGAACGGATAATCCACATTAAGGTGGATCCAGAAGAGAGGATCATCCTGACCCGGATAAAGCTCATGATAAAAATCCTTGTAATCTTTTTCCGTGAGCTCCGACGGTTTCTTTGTCCATGCCGGTTCGGTTATGTTCACGATATTCGGACGGTCCGTATCAACCATGGCGCCATCCTTCCATTCCTGCTGCTTACCAAAAACGACAGGAACAGGCAGGAAACGGCAATACTTTTTGAGAAGAGTTTCCACACGGGCACGTTCCAGGAACTCCTTATTCTCATCATCTATATAAAGCACAATGTCGGTACCACGCTCTTTCTTGTCAGACGCTTCCATGGTAAACTCCGGCGAGCCATCGCACTCCCATCGCACAGCCTCCGCACCGTCTTTATAAGAAAGTGAGTTGATAACCACTTTCTTAGACACCATAAATGCCGAGTAGAATCCCAGTCCGAAATGACCTATGATAGCATTGGCGTCATTTTTGTACTTTTCAAGAAACTCTTCAGCTCCTGAAAAAGCTATCTGGTTGATATATTTTTCAATATCGTCGGAAGTCATCCCGATACCGTGGTCACTCACCGTAAGAGTGCCTGCATCCTTGTCTACCGTTACGCTCACCTGCATATCTCCCAGTTCTCCTTTGAAATCGCCGAACGATGACAGTGTGCGCAACTTCTGAGTGGCATCTATCGCATTTGACACAAGTTCACGGAGAAATATCTCATGGTCACTGTAAAGGAACTTTTTTATAACCGGAAATATATTCTCGGTAGTTACTCCTATTTTTCCTGTCTTTGACATTATATTTTCTGTTTTATAGTTATCTTTCTTATTATAACAATGTGCAAAAAAAATGCCAAACTCTCCGTTTGGCATTTTTTCTTAAAGTGTCTTAATTCATGTCATCTTAGCTCTTGGCAGCATCGGCTTCTTCAGCCGTTTCCTGACCGCTGTCCACTGCAGAATGCCTTACGGTAGTGACAATATTGTCAGTGCTATTGTCATAATCCACAGCGATGGTGTCACCCGGCATAAGTTCCGAATTTATTATCAGTTCCGCCAGAGGATCCTCCAGATACTTCTGTATCGCACGTTTAAGCGGGCGGGCGCCATATTGCTGGTCATACCCTTTGGTCGCTATATAATCCTTGGCACTCTCAGAGATCTCGAAACTGTAACCGAGTTTTTCCATCCGTCCGAGGAATCCTCTCAGTTCAATGCCGATTATCTTGAATATAGCCTCCTTGTCAAGCGAATCAAACATGACAATGTCATCTATACGGTTAAGGAATTCAGGTGCGAAAGCCTTGTTAAGAGCTTTCTGGATCACCCCATGCGAATAATCCTTGTCATTGATATGGGTGGCAAACCCCACACCTGATCCAAAGTCTTTAAGCTGACGCGTGCCGATATTAGAAGTCATTATTATAAGAGTGTTCTTGAAATCAATACGGCGTCCGAGGCTATCAGTCAAGCGCCCCTCGTCAAGAACCTGCAACAACAGATTAAACACATCAGGATGAGCCTTCTCAATCTCGTCTAGAAGGACTACTGAATACGGACGACGACGCACCTTCTCCGTAAGCTGCCCCCCCTCTTCATATCCTACATACCCCGGAGGTGCACCCACAAGACGGCTCACCGTGAATTTTTCCATATATTCACTCATATCCACACGGATAAGCGTATCTGCAGAATCAAACAAATATTCCGCAAGTTTCTTTGCCAGATGCGTCTTACCCACACCGGTCGGACCCAGGAACATAAAAGTGCCTATAGGCTTATTGGGATCTTTCAGCCCTACGCGGTTGCGCTGGATTGATTTGACAATTTTTTCAATCGCCTTATCCTGGCCGATAATATCGGACTTCAGTTTCGGAGCCATAGCACGCAGACGGCTTCCCTCTGCCTGTGCAATGCGTTGTACAGGCACACCGGTCATCATAGCCACCACCTCTGCAACTTTATCTTCGTCTACTGTAACCCGATTCTGTTGCAACTGTTTCTCCCATTCATCTGTTGCCTGTGCCAGACGGCTTTTAAGGCTCTGTTCCTTATCACGGAAAGATGCGGCCTTTTCAAAATCCTGGCTCTGCGCAGCTGACAATTTGGCCGCTCCAGCCTCTATTATCTCCTGCTCCAGACGCTCTATCTCCTCAGGAACCACTATATTGGTAATATGGGCACGCGAACCGGCCTCATCAAGCGCGTCAATGGCTTTATCCGGAAAATTCCGGTCGCTGAGATAGCGTTCGGTAAGGCTCACGCATGCCTTGAGGGCGTCGTCCGTATAATTTACATTATGGTGATCCTGATACTTATCTTTTATATTGTTAAGTATCTGCAATGTCTCCTCGGCAGTAGTAGGCTCCACCATTACTTTCTGGAAACGGCGTTCCAGAGCGCCATCTTTCTCTATATTCTTACGGTACTCATCCAGAGTAGTAGCACCGATGCATTGTATCTCACCACGGGCAAGCGCAGGTTTTAAAAGATTCGCCGCATCCATCGTACCTGCGGCATTCCCTGCACCTACAATCGTATGCAACTCATCAATGAACAGAATTACATCCGGATTTTTCGAAAGTTCTGTCAGTATGCTCTTCACACGCTCCTCAAACTGGCCGCGATACTTCGTTCCGGCAACCAGCGAAGCCATATCAAGCGACACCACACGTTTGTCAAACAATATACGCGACACTTTGCGCTGCACAATGCGGAGAGCAAGACCTTCAACTATGGCGGACTTACCGACACCAGGCTCACCAATCAATACAGGATTGTTCTTCTTACGGCGGCTAAGAATCTGGGCAAGACGCTCAATCTCCTGTTCACGCCCAACAACCGGATCAAGACGACCGTCCTCTGCCGCCCTGGTAATGTCATTGCCGAATTTGTCAAGCGTAGGAGTATCATTGCCTCCACGGCTACGGCTCCCCTCTTTCTGTTGTCCGTCGGATTTTTCCCTGTTCTGCGAATTGCCACGCGGTGCATCATCGTCATCATCGTCTTCCTCATCCGTAGCACCGAAACCGGCCTTAGGAGTATCCTTTACATTCGAGATAAGACGAAGCACAGACTGGTAATCTATGCCAGCCTGACGGAATGGCACTATAAAATCCATATGCTGTATTTCAGGATTATGCAGAAGAGCAAGCAAAAGATGCTCCGTATCTACTGTCTCACTTTTCAACATGCGTGCTTCCAGGACAGAAAGTTTTACCAGGCGGTTAGTTAAGTCACTGGCTACAACCTCACCGCCAAGAGGCGCCGTAGCATCATAAAGCGAATCATCCAGCTGAGTGCGCAACTGATATACCGATACATTGCGGGAAGCCCTTTCAAGCAGAGAGAAGACCCTTGATCCAGTATCAGCCAACAGCGCCAGAAACAGATGCTCCGGCGTAATTATGCTGTTGTTATGGCGGATAGCCTCCTTACGGCTATTCTCCAGAACAGTTTTTACTTCATTTGAGAAATTGATTTCCATTATTTACCTTATATTCTTAATGAAACCTTCTTTATAGCCCTATACGAATTGAACCGTGCAGTTCATTTTAACACAATTTCAGTACCGTATATGATTGACAACAATTCAAACTGATAAATTGCTCAATACACCAACCATTATCCAACCGGTATAAATGTGCCAAGGCTATAAGAAAAGCACACAGCTTGCCTAAAAGAAAAAAGTGCACTTTAAATTATACAACAGCAAATAGCATGCCAAACATATACGACCGGCCACTTGCATAATCACAAAAAAATTAAAGCACACGCTCACATACGCACAGAGACAAAATCAACTGCAAAAATAACAATTGTTTTTAAGAAATTCCGTATCTTTGTACAATATTTGCAGGTTAATATCATACCTGCACGCGGAGTTTTGAATACTGAATATTCACAGCCCATCAACCCGCAAATTACTTTGACTAACCAAGAACGTAATAACATAATGTTGGAAGAAGATCGTATTATTAAGATCAATATTGAAAACGAGATGAAATCGGCATACATTGACTATTCAATGTCCGTGATCGTCTCGCGAGCCTTGCCCGACGTGCGTGACGGGCTCAAGCCCGTACATCGCCGAGTGCTTTACGGCATGAACGAGATGGGCAACACATCAGACAAACCAACCAGAAAATCCGCGAAAGCTGTCGGCGAGGTTATGGGTAAATACCATCCGCATGGCGACGGATCCATATACGGCACTATTGTGCGCATGGCCCAACCATGGGCTATGAGGGAATGCCTTGTTGAAGGACAAGGAAATTTCGGATCAATTGACGGTGACGGCCCTGCAGCAATGCGATATACCGAGATCCGCCTACAGAAAATAGGAGAGGAAATGTTACGCGACATTGACTCCGACTCAGTGGATTTCCAGCCCAATTATGACAACTCTGACAAAGAGCCGACTGTACTCCCCACCCGCATACCGAACCTTCTGGTAAACGGGGCATCAGGCATCGCAGTGGGCATGGCGACAAACATGCCCACACACAACCTTGCGGAATCAATAAACGCCTGCGTCGCTCTCATAGACAACCCGGAAATTACCGTGCCGGAACTCATGAAATACATTCCGGCTCCAGACTTCCCAACCGGAGGAACTATCTGCGGATACAACGGTGTAAAAGAAGCCTACGAAACCGGCAGAGGCCGCATCGTAATACGTGCCAAAGCCGAAATTGAAACGGAAAAAGAGCATGAGCAGATTATCGTCACAGAAATACCATATGGCGTAAACAAAGCCGAGCTTATCAAATATATCGCGACACTGGTCACTGACAAAAAAATTGACGGTATTGCCGACCTAAATGACGAGAGCAGCAGCGAAGGCATGCGCATAGTCATAAAGCTCAAGCAGAACGCCAATTCCAACGTTGTCCTGAATACCCTGTACAAAATGACGCCATTGCAATCTGCATTCAGCGTCAACAACGTGGCATTGGTCAACGGCCGTCCACGCCTTCTCAATCTTAAAGAGATAATTGAGGCTTTTGTGGCCCACCGTCATGATGTGGTCACACGACGCACACAATTTGAACTGCGCAAAGCACAGGAACGGGCACACATACTTGAAGGTCTGATTATAGCGTCCGACCATATCGAAGAAGTCATTGCTATAATCCGGGGAGCAAAATCAACCGAAGAAGCCAAAGCGACGCTTATGGAACGTTTCGGCCTATCGGATGCCCAGACACAGGCAATCGTCAACATGCGCCTAGGCCAGTTGACCGGACTGGAGCAAAACAAGCTCCGTGCCAACTACGACGATATCCTCCAAGTGATAGCAGGCCTTGAAGAGATCCTCAACAACGAAGATGTATGCCGCGAGCTGATCAAAAAAGAACTGATTGAAATACGCGACACATACGGCTCACCACGTATTACAGAAATTGACGTATATGCCGGTGACTTCAACGCAGAAGATTTCTACGCTGATGACGAAATGATCATAACCATCTCACACATGGGATACATCAAGCGTACCCCCCTATCCGAATTCCGCGCACAAAACCGTGGTGGAGTCGGATCCAGAGGCAGCAACACCCGCGATGAAGATTTCATTGAATACATTTATCCGGCATCAATGCATTCGAACATCCTTTTCTTCACCCGACGAGGTATGGTCTATAAAATGAAAGTATACGAAATACCCGAAGGAGCGAAGAATACCAAAGGACGTGCGATACAGAATCTATTGAACATAGAACCGGGCGATGCAGTCAACGCCTTCATACGTTGCAAGAATCTTGACGACGCAGAGTTCACATCAAAACACAACCTCGTATTTGCCACCAAAAACGGTATTATCAAAAAAACACCGCTTTCAGAATACGCACGAGTGAACATAAAAGGCAAGAAAGCCATTCTTATACGTGAAGGAGACCAGGTAATAGGTGTGGAACTCACCGACGGCTCGGCTGAAATACTTCTGGCAAATCGCAACGGACGCGCCATACGCTTCAATGAAAGCACCGTACGCCAGATGGGACGCGTATCCACCGGTGTCCGCGGCATGCGCATAGACGAAGACGGTGCGGACGAAGTCGTTGGCATGATCTGCATGCACCCCGACGATGATAAAAACGTGATGGTAATATCAGAAAACGGCTTCGGAAAACGCTCTCTGCTTGACGGATACCGCATCACAAACCGCGGCGGCAAAGGTGTCAAGACCATGAATATAACCGAAAAAACAGGCACCGTAGTAGCTATCAAGAGCGTTGACGATGAAAATGACCTGGTCATCATCAACCGTTCTGGAATAACACTGCGCATGCGTGTGGCGGACATAAGAGTCATGGGAAGAAACACGCAAGGTGTAAGAGTCATCAACCTTGAAAAGCGTGGCGATGAAATAGCATCTGTATGCTGTGTGGACACAGATCCTGAAGAGGAAGTCGTAGAAGCGCCTGAGAATCCCGAAGAACTTGCTCCCGCACCTGCAGACGATGAGATTTTAGAAAACGAAGATCCCACCGACGATGATATCAAGGCCGAAGAATCTGCCGATGAAGCCGATGAATAAAACAACGCAACAAATTCAACAATAAAACTAACCAACAACCTTTTTCATATGAAAAAAATAACTGTCATCTTAGGTCTAAGCCTTCTCACTTCGACAGCCGCTTTTGCCCAGAAGTCGCTCGTCAAAGAGGTGGAACGCGAAGTGAAATCCAATCCTGCGTCATACTTTGACGCCGTCAACAAAATACGTCCTGCTTTCAACAATGAAGAAACTGCCAAAGACGCATATACTTACTTCGTACCGGGCAAAGCTGCTTTCGGATATTACGATGACCAGAGTGTACGCGCACAGATGGGTCAGGACGTAAAAAAGGAATTGATCGGCAGATCCATGTTGGAGGGATATGATTTCTTCCAGAAAGCCCTTCCTCTTGATACCGTTGTTGATGCAAAAGGCAAAGTAAAAACCAAATATTCCAAAGACATCGTAAAAATCGTTGCAAACCATTACAATGATTTCAACAATGCAGCCCTTTTGCTTTGGGAAAAAGAAGACTACGGAAACGCTGTAAAATGTTGGGAACTATATGTATCCATCCCGGAAAATCCGACTTTCGCATCAAACGTCAAAGCTCCGGCAGATTCCATCATGGGAGAGATATATTATAATATGGGAATCGGCAATTCCCTTACCCAAAACAATGAAGCTGCTCTCAAGTCATTCAAAACCGCAATATCAAAAGGATACACTGAAAAAAATGCATATGACTATGCTATCGCTGCCGCATCACAGTTGAAAAATGCTGCTGAAATGGCAGAAGTGGCAGAACAGGCATATGCTCTATACGGAAAAGAGGACAGCCGCTACATCGGATTCATGATCAACAACCTCATTGACAAAAAAGAATATCCCAAAGCCAACGCCCTCATTGACAAATATATCGCAGAAGATCCCAACAACGCACAACTCTACTTTGTAAAAGGTGTGGTTTGTGATGCAGAGGGAAATGCAGCAGCTTCAATGGAGGCATATAAGAAAGCCCTCTCGCTGGACGATAAAAACGCCAATGCACTTATGCAGTATGGTTACAAACTATACCAGAAGGCTTGTGACATGGACCAGAACGAGAGCGCAAACATGACAAATTCACAATACAACGAATTCCGAAACACCAAGGTAGATCCACTTCTTCGCGAAGCTGCTACATATCTTGAAAAGGCATACGAAATTGATGAAAACATGTCAGATGCCCGCTCCGTGCTCCGTAGCATTTACTACAACCTCAACGACGAAGAAAACCTCAAGCGTGTTGAAAGCATGTAAACCATCTGAAATCTTCTGAGCAATAAAAAACAGATGACAACCGGTGCATTTCCGGTTGTCATCTGTTTTTTATTGCTCAGAAGATATTTCTGCAAATATCCTGTCATTTGCTATTCCTGTACTGTGGCAGCAATGGAACCGGAAACTTTGAAAAGAGCGTCGTAACCGCTTCGCTTATTCCTTTAAGCTCCTGATAACCATTTCCACCTCCATTAAGAATTGTAGCCACAGAGGCTGAATACAGTGGCACCTTGGTATCTATGTTCACAAGATCCATTGTAAGCACGCCTTCCTTGTATATGCCAGTGATAACCTGCGCATTTGAATAATAAGCAGGAGACCAATATGGCCCGTAATTATATCTTGGCCACATATAATATGGATAATACGGCCCGTTATAGGGGAAATATCCTCCAGGGGGCATCAATGGCTCGGTCTGCACCTCCTTATGCGTTGTCACAGCCAGATTCACCAACAAAGGTGAATTGACATCCTCCTTGAATCCACGCATAAGCATCTCCTCCCGTATGGCAGCCGCAATATTATAGTAAGTCACCATTTCCATTCCGGGAGGCAGTTTGCCCATATCTGGAGTGACTATTCTGAATGTGCTGTACTGACTTAAATCGGCATCATTGTATACCTCACTGTTGACCAACTGATAAGGCGAACATGCCGACAACAAGGCGACAAGCCCTATAAGAGTTAAAAACTTTTTCATACGCATAAGTTAAAACGTTATACATCATAAAGGAATCATTACGACCCTCTAAAAAGACAACGCTCACGCATTTGCTAAAGTTTTTATAGCAAACCGGTCATCCAATACCGAAACAACGACGGATTGCCATACGTATCTGGTCAGCATCTGGCAAATCTGTCTTAAGTATCGAAAGAACCGCTTGCACATAAGCGTCCTTGCTTCCGGCAAGCCCACAAAGCGTGCCCACATTTGACCGGGGTACCATTGACTTTTGATTATAGACCCGCAAAATAGAAGAATAATCCCCAGTTGCCGCATATTTCGAAAATTCCCTACAGAATCTTTCATACAGCCCTCTTGGGTTTATTTCCCTCACAAGCGAATTCATATGCTCTTCAAGAGCATTTATATTGGTAAACCGCCCGTCTACACGATACTCTACAGTCCTCTTTACCCTATGGCGCGTATGCAACAAAGCCTGCTGACGCAGATCATGGCGAAATAGCTTCACAACAGCTTCTTTTACGGAATTAAATACCCGATAGGCATCCTTACCACCGAAATGCGCCACAGCCTTGACCACATCCTCCAGCATAAGGATATTTTCAATTTCAGCCACATCCGGGACAAATATATTTTTACCACGGAGATATTTCACTTCCTGCTCGTCACGCCTGTCACGATCCACAATACCGAAACTTTCCAAATGATGGAATGCTTTAAGGTCATTGAATGCCCTGGTCGCTTCTATAACTTTATTACAACTTCCGAGAGCCTTTACCGAATGATCCTTAAAAATGAGAGGATACAGCTTCGCATCAATAGAGTGGGTGGCATCCCCCTCAATAAACATTACCGGACGTCTCGCCCCGATCAAAGCCATGTACACCTCCTCTGACAGTCCTGTGTCGGGAGGAAGTATGTCATAGTCCCATGTATTATTGTCCGGATCATATGACCGAACCCATACGATCACATTCTCAGAACGGGAAGCAGCGAAATCTACATCGTGGGTCGTATAAAAAAACCTACAGTCAGGCCGCATCCCCTCTATCGTATCCCACAACCTCCGCAAAAGAGAGCTATGGAGAAACATACCCGGATTATCCACGAATACAGTGCCGTTAACAGGGGCATACAATACCGAACCAAAATAAAACAGCACCGCCTTTTCACCATGAGACAGACGCTTTTGGGAATATGCCTTTGCATCTCCGTCACGTGAGAATAACAATCCTCCCCCTTCACGCAGCACATGGTTATCGGGAAAGATCTCTTGCCATCGGCGTATCACAGCATCAAGACGCGATTCGGGAATAACTGCATCCTCACCCCTTGCCACTGCCACTTTATAAGCCACCAGTTTCTCCATCTCCTCATTCAATAGAAGCGTCATGAGCCTTTCGAACATCGTCAAAGCCTCTCCATGAAGAAAAGTGGGAGATGCAAGTGCCTGGTTATACAACCAGTCTATTGACCCTTCCTCTACTCTGACACGCCCGATATCGCTTAATGCTTCCAATGCAGATATACGGAACACCGAATCCTCCAGTTTGTCCTGGAGATACTCGGTAAAACGTGTCTTACCGCTTCCGTTTGCACCAATTATGGTAATCTGTCTGGCATCTTCGGAAAGCTCTATTCTGCTTCCGTCTGATTTTGGAGGAAGAAGGAATTTCATGGCAGATATATTAAACAATGATTCGGTAAAATTTGAGGTTGTTCAGCCTTGGCTAAGCCGCTAACT
>CANRWW010000053.1 GCA_947643665.1 uncultured Porphyromonadaceae bacterium
AATATAAAGCCCTATTAGATATTTGATGCGTAATAATTTTCATGACTTACTTATCCAAAATAATCATACACACTAACAGAGTATAGCCTCCAAGAAATTCAATTACAACCCGCACATTGTATTGATACATAATGCATCAATACAATGTGCCAGGCAGGTACATGCCAGATACAGACAACAACAGCTCTACTAAACTGCTTAAACCGGTTCTTTTTGCGAAAGGAGGCTTCAATGTTGCTAATAAATTTGTTAATTTTGCATATGAAAGATGTTTTGCCGGCTTTAGACTCATGATCGGACAGTTAAATTCCTGCGCTTACGCTCAGGAATTTGATGTTTGAGTTCCTGGTGTCAGCACTGCATTGCATCAAATATTTTTTATCACCTTAAAAACAGCATTTTATAACCATGATTAAACGATTGCTATTGATTTTCGCTGCAGCCGTAACAATCAGCAACATCAATGTAAATGCGCAAAAGCATGATTGGGCGCAATTTGCCCGCTATGAACAGGCCAACAAAGAGGCTGCCGTTTCACAAATCCCATCAAAACGCCTGGTCGTTTTTCTTGGAAATTCAATAACAGACAACTGGGCACGTATGCGCCCGTCGTTTTTCACAGACAACGATTTCGCAGGACGTGGCATTTCGGGCCAGACCTCTTACCAATTCCTTTCACGTTTCCGTGACGATGTCATCAACCTTCATCCACGTGCTGTCGTGATCAACGCCGGTACAAATGATGTGGCTGAAAACACGCATCCATATAACGAAGACCGTACTTTCGGCAACATCGTTTCTATGGTAGAATTGGCAAAAGCCAACAACATCAAGGTGATACTTACAACGGTGCTGCCGGCTGCCGGATTCGGATGGAACCGCGAAATTACCGATGCTCCAGAGAAAATAAAAAGCCTGAATGCACGACTTGAAAAGTATGCGCGTAAAAACAAAATCCCATTTGTGAATTATTTCACACCTCTGGCAGCCCGGGATGGGAAAAGCCTATCGGCAGATTTCTCAAACGACGGTGTGCATCCCACAGAATCGGGATATGAAATAATGGAGGCTACCGTACTGCCTGTAATCCGCAAAATTGTAAAATAGCCTAAAAACAAGAATATGCTTAAACACTTCTGCAACGTGGTTGCCGCGATAACCTTGCCTGTAATGGCTATAGCATCCACCACACGCATCCAGTCGCCCGACGGTTCGATCGAAATGTCTGTCAATCTCAACGACTCAATCAGTTATTCTGTCGCAAAAGATGGCAAGATTATCATAGAGCGTATAAATATAGCATTGTCACCAGAGGGCGCACATACCATAGGCGTCAACCCGCGTCTCAAAAAAGTGAACCGCAAATCTGTAAACGAGACCGTCACACCGGCAATACCCCTCAAACATTCCTCTATTTCCAACACATACAACTCCGCGACCATGCAGTTCGCAGACGGATATGCAGTTGAGTTTCGTGTGTTTGACAACGGAGTCGCGCATCGTTTTGTGACCTCCGGCAAAGGGGATGCAAACATCATAAACGAAAGTTACAATGTGACGCTGGCCGGTCCTGCCATTGCCCACATACAACAGCCGTGGGGATTCAAAACCGCATATGAGGAGGCTTACACTCATATTCCACTTGCAGAATGGAAATATACCGACCGCATGGCAACCCTTCCAGCCTTGATGGAGAATGAAGACGGCACACTGATGCTTTTCTCTGAGAGCGACCTGTCAGACTACCCCTGCATGTTCCTTAAAGGAGCACCCGGCAATTCTTTCAGCGCCACCTTTCCCCGTGTGCCCACCGCATTCGGCGACGATGGAGACAGAAGCGTCAAGATACTTCAGGAAGCGCCATATATAGCCTCCACCAAAGCCAATCGCACATATCCATGGCGTTTCGTCGCCATAGGTTCACCCACCGACATAATGGAGCAGACGCTCGTATGCCAGCTATCAGCACCTTCGGAAATAGACGACACATCTTGGATCCATCCCGGCACAGCAAGCTGGGAATGGTGGAACGGAGCCACACCATACGGGGAAGATATTGACTTCGAGTCGGGATTCAACATGGACACATACAAATATTTCATAGATTTCGCATCCAAGAACGACATACCATACATAATCATGGATGAAGGATGGGCGATGAGCACCCGCGACCCTTACACCCCGAATCCAGATGTAAATGTCCATGAAATAGTACGGTATGGCAAAGAGAAAGGTATAGGAGTATTCCTCTGGCTCACATGGCTCACTGTAGAAAACAACTTTGACCTGTTCAAAACCTTTTCAGACTGGGGAGTGAAAGGCCTGAAAATTGACTTTATGGACCGCAGCGATCAATGGATGGTAAATTTTTATGAACGCGTATGCCGCGAAGCTGCCAAGAACCACCTGCTGATAGACTTCCACGGAGCTTTCAAACCCTCCGGCCTTGAACACAGATATCCCAACCTGCTCTCTTACGAAGGTGTGCTCGGCATGGAGCAAATGGGAGGGTGCACTCCAGACAATTCCGTATATTATCCTCTAATACGCAATGCCGTAGGACCGATGGACTATACACCCGGCGCAATGATCAGCATGCAACCGGAGTGCTTCCGGTCGGAACGCCCCAATTCAGCAGCGATCGGCACACGTGCCTACCAGATGGCACTGTTCGTATTATTTGAAAGCGGCATACAGATGCTAGCCGACAATCCGACACTTTACTACAAGAACCCCGACTGCACAGAATTCATCACATCAGTACCTGTAACATGGGACGAGACCCGCGCACTCCAAGCCAAGACTGGAGAATATGCGTTGGTATCCAAACGGAAAGGAGACAAATGGTATATCGGAGGAATCACAAACGGCAAAGAGAAGCACCGTACTTTCTCCATACCGCTTGACTTCCTGTCTCCAGGTATGAGTTACGACATGACATCATTTGAAGATGGAGCCAATGCCCACAGGCAGGCGATGGATTACCGCCGCAAAAACAGAAGCGTAGACAGCCAAGGGACATTAGACGTGAAACTGGCACGTAACGGAGGTTTTGCAGCCGTTCTCACCCCATCTGCAAGATAACAGTCCATACATCAACTGATTGTGTCGCCATAACGATCTCTACGAATCGTTATGGCGACACAATCAGTTACGGCACTAAAACGTCATACCGAATTTTGATCCACAGCCATTGAACTTTGACTGAAATTTTTCGTATTTTTGCAGTTGAAAAAGGGAGCATCACGACGGCATCGCAAGCCATGCCCTTTCTTTTTAGAAATATTTATCTGACCGCCAATTATTATGAATATAGCTATAGTCGGCGCAAGCGGCGCCGTTGGACAGGAGCTACTTAAAGTTCTGGACCAAACCGATTTCCCCGTTGACAACTTACGCCTGTTCGGTTCATCGCGCAGCGCCGGAAGCAAATACCAGTTCCGTGGAAAAGAAATAACAGTCGAAGAACTTTCGCAACAGTCTGATTTCAACGGCGTGGACATTGCTTTCACATCAGCCGGAGCCTCCACATCAAAGGAATATGCCGACATAATCACACGTCACGGCACACTGATGATTGACAACTCCAGTGCATTCCGCATGGATCCGGACGTGCCCCTTGTCGTTCCCGAAGTCAATGGTGAAGACGCATTCAATGCCCCACGCCGCATTATCGGCAACCCCAACTGCACTACCATACAAATGGTTGTAGCTTTGAAACCGCTGCACGACCTCTCCCCCATACGCCGTGTCCATGTAGCCACATACCAGGCAGCAAGTGGAGCAGGAGCAAGCGCCATGCAGGAGCTTACCAACCAATATGAACAGATTACACGCGGTGAGAAGCCTGTAGTAGAAAAATTCTCGGCACAGCTTGCCTACAACGTAATACCGCATATAGACGTCTTCACGGACAACGGTTACACCAAAGAAGAGATGAAGATGTTCAACGAGACACGCAAGATCATGCATGCGCCGGAAATGAGCGTGAGCGCCATGTGTGTGCGTGTGCCGGTACTTCGCGCCCATTCAGAAGCGATATGGATTGAAACCGAACACCCGGTATCACCGCAAGAAGCCCGCGCGGCACTTGAAAAAGCGCCCGGCGTGGTAGTTCTTGACAACCCGGCCGAAAAACAATACCCGATGCCCCTTGACATAGCCGACCACGATCCAGTGTACGTAGGCCGCATACGTGAGGATATTGCAAATCCCAACGGACTGACATTCTGGGTTGTCGGCGACCAGATACGTAAAGGAGCCGCTCTCAACGCGGT
Source organism: uncultured Porphyromonadaceae bacterium (assembly GCA_947643665.1). Taxonomy (GTDB): domain Bacteria; phylum Bacteroidota; class Bacteroidia; order Bacteroidales; family Muribaculaceae; genus UBA7173. Next base: position 4,278 of record CANRWW010000053.1, read on the forward strand.
GCAGATAGCACGCTATATCCTTGAACATCCAAATAAATAACCAGCCGTGGTAACCTGCGCAACAGCCCTGGTAACTGATCCTGTCGCAATCTTCCTGATTGTGATGACAATCATCCTGCTTGCGCCGGTCATACTCAACAAACTCAAAATCCCCCATATCATCGGCATGATAGTAGCCGGTGTGGCGGTAGGCCCATACGGTCTGAACGTACTTGACCGTGACAGTTCGTTTACCATCTTCGGACAGGTCGGGCTCCTCTATCTCATGTTCCTGGCCGGACTGGAGATAGACATGTACCACCTCCGGAAGAACATACGCAAAGGGATACTGTTCGGATTACTCACATTCTTCATCCCCATGGCAATGGGGGTGCTTGCAAGCGTATATATCCTGCATGTCAGCTGGCTCACATCTTTCCTCCTGGCGTCCATGTACGCATCCCATACCCTTATAGCCTATCCTGTCGCAGCCCGTTTCGGAATTACTAAAGCGCCGTCGGTGCTCATATCCGTAGTAGGTACCATAATCGCCGTAGTAGGAGCGCTTCTGGTACTTGCGGGAGCTGTAAACATTTTCGATACAGGCACATTCAGATCATCCGGGATCCTATGGCTTTTCGGCAAACTGTCGCTCTATTGCATTGCCGTGCTCTACACCTATCCCCGCATCACCCGTCGTTTTTTCAAGCAATACAGCGACAAGGTCACACAATATGTATATGTGCTTGTAATGGTCTTCCTGTCGGCATGGGTCTCAGGGGCAATAGGACTGGAACCAGTGCTCGGAGCTTTTTTCGCAGGCCTTGTGCTCAACCGTTATATCCCCGCCAATTCCCCGCTGATGAACAGCATTGAATTTGTAGGCAACGCCCTTTTCATCCCCTACTTCCTCATCGGGGTAGGAATGATGATCAACATCGGTGTAATCGTAAAAGGGAACACCCTTGCAGTCGCCTCCGTAATGCTAGCCGTGGCTCTCCTCAGCAAATGGATCGCGGCATGGATAGCCCAGATGGCATATCGTATGGAAAGCGCAGACAGGCGCATGATGTTCGGCCTTACAACGGCACATACAGCCGTCGCCCTCGCCGTGGTTACCATCGGATACAACATGATCATGCCCGACGGGACCCGCATGATGGGGGAAACCATACTGAACGGCACCGTGCTTGTAATACTCGTCACCTGTGCCATAGCCCCAATCGTAACATCCCAGGCAGCGTCAAAGATAAAAATCCGCATGCTTGAGAACCGTCCGGACAATTCCCCCGACGACACATCGGCTGCAAATGTGCTCATACCGGTCTCCAATCCCATCACATCCTCAGCACTTATGGAACTGGCGCTTTTCATGCGCCGCAGACGCACAGGCATCAATGCAGACCGCATTTACGCGCTCCATGTGCGCAACGACAACTCCCAAGCTGCAAAAACCATAGGACAGAACTCCATGAAACTAGCCATGGATGCCGCTTCCGGAGCCGACATTGCCATTACACCCATCGAACGGTTCGACATAAATACCGTGACTGGCATCCTGAACACCATGCAGGAGCGTGACATCAATTGCGTAATCATGGGCATGCACCGGAAAGCAACCGTAATAGACACCTTCCTCGGAGCCAAAATAGAGCAGTTGCTAAAAGGCACAAACCGGATGGTTGTCATATCCCGCTGCTACATACCCGTCAATACAGTAACCCGCATAGTAGTCTGCGCGCCCGAAAAAGCGGAATATGAAACTGGGTTCCGCGACTGGGTCATATCCCTCGGACACCTGGCGTCGGAAGTCGGATGCCGCATAATATTCTGCACTCCCGCCCGTCAACACCATATAATCCGGGGGATAATACGTCAAGAAGCGCTTGGAATACGGCACGAATACCGCACCCTTGCAGACAAAGACGATTTTGTGTTACTTGCAAACAAAGTGCTGGAGGATGACCTTTTTGTAGTCATAGGAGCGCGTCCCAACTCAGTAAGCTACTCGTCACACATGGTTGAAAACGCCATTTTCCTGCAACGCAACTGCAACAGCAACAACCTGTGCATAATCTATCCCGAACAGTTCGGCGCCGAACCTGCCACATTCACATTCTCAGACCCGCTCGGATCAGACATCGTTACTACAGCATCACCACTGTGGCTCGCCATACGCTCGCGCCTGCAACACCTCAACAGATTGAAAAAACGCATCACACACCGCAATCGCCGGTAATACCCGAAGTGAAGCGCTGTAAAAAGACACCCCCTGCCAATCAATACTCCTATCCATATACTGCCATAAGACGGTTTTATAACATTTGAACAATTTAAGACAGAAGACGCTACATTTTTTATAGCAGCACAATTCCAAAGTATATATCTTTGCCACTGATAAATCAACATTGGAATTTTTTATGAAAAGAACCGTTTTCTGCACATTGTTGCTAGCTTTCTCCTTAACATACGGAAGCGCAAAACCAGATAAGGGCTACCACGTCACATTAGACAATCTGCTTGATGAGATGCTCTCTGTCGAACAACAAGCACGTATTCCCTATCCTTCCTATAAATCGGGGCAAGTAAGCAGCTATGACAGAAGATCGGTATCACCGGAAAACGACGGATGGTTTGCCAACAATGACGGATTCGGCATAGAGCGTACAGACACCATTGACGGACGTATTGAGAAAGTCATGTTTGATGAAGCCGGTCCCGGTGTGATAACGCGTATCTGGATCACCACGCTTGACAAACGCGGTACATGGCGTTTTTACTTCGACGGCGACGACACCCCCGGACTTGTAATTCCGGCTTATGACCTGATGAAGCTGGAAATTCCTGAAATAAAAAACGGACTAGTCATGGCACACACAAGCTACACACCTGAAGGCAAGGGTGGAAACACATCTTTCCTTCCCATTCCCTATGGCAAAAGTTGCAAAGTGACATTTGAAGACGAACCGGGTATAAACCCGACTCCCAAATACTACCACATTAATTTTCGCAAATATCCTGAAAATGTGTCTGTTGAGACCTTTTCATACAATACCTTGGAAAAAGCGCGTAAAAAACTGGCAGCCACAAACAGCTCACTATTGAATCCTGCTACAATTTACGGCAAACGGTTCAAAACCATTTCGGGCATGAAGACCATCACGCCAAACGACTCCCTTGTCTTGAAATTACCTAAAGGGAACCGTGCAATATATGAAATCCGGTTTAATGTCTCGGTTAAAAATCCTGATGATTATGCCGCAATAATGAGACAGTTGATATTCCAGGCTGAATTTGACAAAAAACAGACAGTATGGGTACCTTTGAGCGACTATTCCGGTGGAGGAATGGGTGCGCCTGTAGTAGAAAGCTGGTATCTGTCATCAGACGGCAATGGAAAAATCACAAGCAGATGGCTCATGCCATACAGCAAGTCGGGAGAACTGGCAATCCGTAACTTGTCATCATCGGATGTGACCGTAGAAATGACCGTAAAAGTCGCAAAACTTAAATGGGATGGAAGATCGCTTTATTTCCATGCCTCATGGCGTCAACAAGACAGCATCTATATCCACAACAATTACGACGAGGACGCGAAATGCATTGACTGGAATTTCGCAACCATACATGGCAAAGGCATTTACAAAGGCGATCTGCTTTCGCTATTCAACCACGCACCAAGATGGTATGGTGAAGGAGATGAAAAGATCTGGGTTGACGGTGATACATTCCCATCACATTTCGGTACAGGCACAGAAGATTACTACAACAGCTCATGGGCACCGGTATACCCTTTCCATACACCATTCGGAGGCGCCCCACGAGCCGACAAAGAGACATCACACGGTTATAACGCCTTCTACCGCACACGGCATCTGGATGCCATACCGTTTGAAAACACATTCAAGTTCGACATAGAAATGCTTGGATGGGATCCCGGATATGTGGACTATTCCACTACCACATACTGGTATGGGGACTATGACGCCAAAGCAATCGGAACCTCCGGAATTCCAAATGCCCTCAAACCCCTGCTACCATCAGACCTTTAAAACCATATCGGCTATGTGTCACAGCTTGACACATAGCCGATATGGTTTTAAGAACTTAAGATTGCGCGTCAAAGATCCATATGGTATAACACATGCTCCTTCAAATGATGCCCGTCGGGAAGGGATGGATGCAAAAAGAATCCTGCCGGCTCCAATCCTATTTTCTGCATCACACGTTCAGACCTGTGATTGCAAGAAGCGGTAAAAGAGTATACCTCACCTATCATTTTCCTTTCGCGTGCAAAAGCCAGGCATCCCTTTGCCGCTTCTGTGGCATAGCCTTTATTCCAATAATCATATGCCAGTCTCCAGCCTATCTCTACTCCCGGAGAGAACCATGCGTCAAAATCAAATTTATGGAACCCTACATAACCGATAAATTTACCTCTGTTTTTTAATTCCACTGCATACAACCCAAATCCGAAAGCTGCAAATTCTGCAATTATACGGTTATAGAACCCAAGAGTTTCATCGTATGACAAAGTCCGGGGAAAATATTCCATTACCCTTTCATCCTGGTTCATCTCCGCAAACGGACTTACATCCATATCCGTCCATTTACGCAAAAACAGGCGATCCGTCTCAAATATTATATCACTCATACCTCTGTCAATCATTACGCATCGGACGGCATGACGCCGTTTTTCCAGTTTCTTTCACCACCAGTTGCATCACGTGGCTCTTATCGCAAACCATATCATCCTGAGCCCAGTACAAACGCTCCCCATTTCCTTCTACAAAGAAATAGAACGTCTCTCCCCCGCACGTCCTACATTCCCAGACTGTGGCATCACCCTCACCTCTTAAAGTATATGCAATCCCCTGTCCGGCATACAACGCCAGGCTGTCATTCAATACCGAAATAGAGAATATAGCGTCGCCACTATGCTCATAGCCATATACCGACAGCGTGCAGGCTGTCCCATCCGGTATCGTACCTTGATAAACCCGCTGTATGATAGCTCCCATAGTACACAAGCCATCCATCCGGAGCCTGCATGTCCCTTTCTCTGCAGATAACACAACGGTACCAGCATCATGCGGTTTTAAACTGCATCCTGGCAACGGCATAATGAATCCTGCAAACGACATTAATGCGCAAACATTCCTAATCAATTTCATTCGCATAATCGAAAACCATCTTTGAAATCTGTGCCATGATCTCCTCGGCAGCTTCCTGGTCGCCACCGAAATCCTTTACCATAACAACTACCGTGTATTTTTTACCAGACGGCAACTCTACAAAGCCTCCATCATTGATTGCAATCACTTCACCACGATCGTTGGTATACCCGGACCCGGTACGATGGGAAAACACTATCCCCTCCCCTTCCGGCAGTCCGGCTGCGATCCTTCCCATACCGGTATTGCAATTCCTCATAGACTGCCTGATGAACGCCTGCTTTTCATCGCACACCAGGCTATCTGTAAACACCCTGTTTACCAATGAGGCATAAGCCATCGGAGAGGTTCGATTTTCATAACCCTTGTAAATATCCGCCTTCATTTCACTCTCTTTATAACGCATTGAAAACTCTCCATCGGGAATTATGGAACGGACATAGGCATCTGCCTCAGGCACCGATATTATTTCATCAAACAGCAGGTTGCTCGCATTGTTGTCGCTATGTACAAGAATATAATCAATAAGTTCCCCTATTGACAACGAAAAAACATCTTCAGCATGATCCTCCAGCATAGGACTCCATGTATGCGGATCAAGATTATTGCGGTTTATCTCTATCATCTTGTCAAGCCCGGAAGATTCAACATCAAGCCTGTGGCATACCGCGAGCGCTTCATGCAATTTAAACATGCTCATCATGGGATAATCTCCCGAATTGTTAAATACCACAGTATCTTTGCCGTCCACTATTACCGCTACACCGAACTTGCCCGGTTTCCCATCCACAAACTCCCTGATATCCTCCACAAGCGCATCGGCATCTGTTGATGACAATGATGCACTGCCCCTGTGTGCATTGCCGCATGACTGAAGCGCAAATACAAACATGGTCAAACCGATCGTAAGAACCACTAAAGGAGAGATGATACTAGAAATATCTTTCATTGAAAATTGGTTTATCAAAGTTGAAAAGGCGCCCGCTGCGTACACAGTGGGCGCCCATTTTCGCCGTGACTAGTCCCGGCTTTTATTATGTTCGACGCGAATAAAATTATTCAGCTTCGATGGTTACGCAACGGTCAAGTGTGAGGCACTTGTCACCGAGGTCAACGCGGTTGCCATTGTTAGTGGTAGCGTTGAGCTGGCTTTCGCTAACACCGTAGCGAACGAGCTGGTTCTTGACAGTCTCAACACGGTTCTTGCGGAGACGTGTGTTGATAGCGTCGGTACCGGTGTAGTTGTCAGCCCAGCCTGTGAGGGTGTATTTCTTGTTGTCAGCCTTCATAACATTAGCTACGCTCTGAAGCACCTTGCGGTCAACCGAAGTCAGACGATATACGTTGCAAGGATAGTAGATTGTTGCAAGAGGAGCCTTTGTGATAACCTGCTTCTCAACCGGACGTGCGAGGCAAGCCTTGAGCTGGCTTTCGAGATCAGCGATGCGTGCGTCAGCAGCCTGAAGACGTGCACGATATTCGTCGCAGTTTTCTGCAGGGGGGCATACGGGAACGATAGGAGCTTTCCAATCGGTCTGGCCGAGTTTGAAAGTAGCGGTAAGGAGCGCTTCAGCAACCACAGAGGTAAGACCGTCACGATCCACGCTGTTGTCGAAAGCAACTGCACGGAGGTCAAGGCCAAGCGCGAAGTGGCGGCTGATGTTGAAGTCCTGTGTAAGACCGGCACGGATTGATACGGTGCGGTTTTTGATGTTCTCCCATTTGTGATCTGCAGTAGCCTGATCCTTAGCGAAGCTCCAGTAAAGACCACCACCAGCATAAATATATGCATTATAAACACGATTGGGCTTGTAGCCGCACCACCAGTTGGTAAGGCTGAGCATCACGTCAAAAGAGGGACCTGCAAAATTAACTTTGCTCTTGTAGTAACCGTCTACAGTATTCTCCCAAGTAAGAACGCCGTTGCCTGTATTGCCATTCTCTGCAAGACCTTTTACTGAGATGAAGTCAGCACCGATACGACCACCCAGAATCGGTGAGAACCACTTGCCTACATAAAGAGAAGCAGCAGGTGCGAAGCGGTCACCAACTCTGCGATGTACGTCAGCGGGGGTAAATCCCATTGCTACACCGCCTTCAGCCTGGATAAACCAGTTGCTGGAAAACTTGTTGAACAGGTAGCCCTGAGATGGATCCTCCACATAGGTAACTTCCTGAGCATTCTGAGCAAAGGCACTGCCTGCAAGCATAGCGAAGCCTAATGCTAAAATTGAACTCTTTTTCATAGATAAAGTAAAAACGTTTTGTTGATATATATGAA
>CANRWW010000054.1 GCA_947643665.1 uncultured Porphyromonadaceae bacterium
GAATATCTGTACAAAGTCTTTAAGGATAGTTAAATCTCATGCGTCAGCCCTGTATATCCGTGGTTTATTATATAAGGAGTGTATGATTTTGATTACCTTTGCATTTAATATACCCTAATATTACTAATCCACCGACATACAGACTTTAACTATGATAATTGCATCCAAAAAAAGAAAAGAGAATATTGCCGAATATATATTATATATGTGGCAGATTGAAGATTTGATACGCGCAAACAACTGCGACATTGAACTTCTCAAAAAGAACATAATTAATAAATTTCAGCTATCTGACGCTCAACAAAAAGAAATGCAAGAATGGTATGAATCTTTGATTGATATGATGCGCCGAGAAGGGATCACACAAAAAGGACATTTGCAAATCAATAAAAATATTCTGAACCAACTTGTACAACTACATCAGGCTCTTTTAGCAGATCCGTCATTTCCAGAATATACCGCAGAGTTCTACAAAACATTACCATTCATTGTAGAATTGCGCACAAAAGCCGGAGAAAATAAAACCGGCGAGATAGAAACCTGCTTTACTGCTCTTTACGGCATGTTAATGATGCGTCTGCAACAAAAAAACATGACTCACGAAACACAAGAGGCCATACAACAGATTTCACGCTTCATCTCCATTTTATCAAAAAATTTTCACCTTGACGAAGAAGACAAACTCTTCCAGAAAAAAGAGGATTAAAGAATGGCCATTATCAATGCTGCGCGTATCTATAAAAACAACAGAAATCTCTAATTAAGATCTTTATGTTGAAGGATACCCTGTATGGATATTTTATCAAAAATTCGTATCTTTGTGCCCTTGAAAACAATAGGTCTTAAAAGTCGCATAATATCATGTGGCAACTAGGATCAGGTACCAAATTATCAGACATGAAAATTTTAGTCACCGGAGCTAATGGACAACTCGGAAATGAACTGCATATACAACTTGACAAAGAATTTCCCGGTTCTGCCATATACACTGATATTGAAGAACTTGATTTAACCGATCCAAAAGCAGTAGAAGCATATATAGTAAACAACGATATAACCCATATCATAAATTGTGCTGCATACAACGCGGTAGATCAGGCAGAAGAAGAAAAAATGCTCTCTGCACGCATTAACAATGATGCAGTCAAAAATCTAGCTATAGCTGCAGATGCTAACGGAGCAAAAATCATCCATATATCTACAGACTATGTTTTCGATGGGACTAATTATCGTCCATACCGCGAATCCGACAAAGTAAATCCCATCTCACAATACGGCACCACCAAACGCAAAGGGGAAACCTCGCTTCTTGCCCTTTCACCAGAAGCTATTATCATCCGGACTGCATGGCTATATTCTTCATTCGGACACAATTTTTTGAAAGTAATGCTTGAAAAAGCTAATACTCAACAAGACCTTAAAGTCGTATGTGACCAGATCGGAACCCCCACATATGCACGCGATCTAGCCGCTGCCATTGTAAAAGTAATACAAAGCCATCAATGGGTTCCTGGAATATACCATTTCACAAATGAGGGCGCCGCATCATGGTATGACTTTGCAAAAGCCATATTCAGGATAGCCGGCATAAACAAAAAAGTAATCCCGATCCCTACAGAGGACTACCCTACCGCTGCCAAAAGACCAAGCTACAGCATACTTGACCGATCACGAATCAAGGCAACCTATGGAGTAGAAATACCTCATTGGGAAGAAAGCCTTTCAGATTGTATCAAACTGATGAAGCAAAACGGAATGCTCCATTGAGGTTAAGACAAATCCCCCAAAAGCATTTTCAATAATCCAACCCACAATCTTATTACACATTGGCTACACTCAACGAAGAAATACAGCGCAGACGCACTTTTGCCATTATATCGCATCCTGATGCCGGTAAGACTACTCTTACTGAAAAATTATTGCTATTCGGCGGAGCAATACATATTGCAGGAGCCGTAAAATCAAACAAAATAAAAAAAACGGCGACATCCGACTGGATGGAAATCGAAAAGCAGCGAGGCATTTCAGTTGCGACCTCCGTAATGGGGTTCAATTATGGAGACTATAAGATCAACATACTTGATACTCCCGGACACCAGGATTTTGCAGAAGATACATATCGCACCCTGACGGCTGTTGATTCTGTGATTATTGTTGTTGATGTCGCAAAAGGGGTTGAGATGCAAACACGCAAACTCATGGAAGTTTGCCGTATGCGCAATACACCTGTAATTATATTTGTAAACAAACTTGACAGAGAAGGGCGCGATCCGTTTGACATTCTTGATGAACTTGAGAATGAATTGAAAATTTCCGTTCGCCCTCTGTCATGGCCTATTAATATCGGTGAACGTTTTAAAGGGGTATACAATATATATGAAAAAACTCTTGACCTATTTCAGCCAGACAAACAAAAAGTAACGGAACGCATTGAGATCGCGGATGTCAAAGACCCGCGTATTGATGATATGGTAGGAGAAAAAGATGCAGCCAAACTCCGTGAAGATCTGGAACTAATAGATGGCGTTTACCCCGAGTTCGATGTAAAACCATATCTTGACGGAAAACTCGCCCCTGTTTTTTTTGGTTCAGCCCTTAATACATTTGGAGTAAAAGAACTTCTTGACTGTTTCGTAAAAATCGCTCCATCTCCCAAGCCAATAATTGCAGAAGAGCGGCAAATAAACCCTGATGAAAACGATTTTTCAGGATTTGTATTCAAAATACACGCAAACATGGATCCGAATCACCGTTCATGCATTGCATTTGTCAAAGTCTGCTCAGGAAAATTTGAACGAAACGCAAACTACCGTCATATCCGATCCGGAAAAACCATGCGCTTCGCAGCTCCTACAGCTTTTATGGCTCAGAAAAAAAGCATTGTTGACGAAGCATTTCCCGGAGATATTGTTGGCATCCCGGATACCGGGAATTTCAAAATCGGTGACACATTGACAGCTGGTGAAACTATCCATTTCAAAGGACTACCCTCTTTCTCGCCCGAAATGTTTAAATATATAGAAAACACCGATCCCATGAAGGCAAAACAGCTTGACAAAGGATTGCGCCAGCTCATGGATGAAGGTGTGGCTCAGTTGTTCACCAACCAATTCAACGGTAGGAAAATAATTGGCACTGTAGGACAACTTCAATTTGAAGTAATACAATACCGTCTTTTACATGAATATGGCGCACAATGCCGATGGGAGCCTCTATCTCTATATAAAGCATGCTGGATCGAAAGTGAAGATCCGCAAGAACTTGAGTCATTCAAAAAGCGAAAACATCAGTTCATGGCAATAGATACACAAGGGCGTGATGTGTTTTTGGCAGATTCAAACTACGTACTCCAGATGGCACGCGCTGATTTTCCAAAAATCATTTTCCATTTCTCCTCCGAGTTTTAACCATTTCCATATAACAGACAATAAAGGCAACGTATGGTACGTTGCCTTTATTGTCTGTTATATGGAAAGTATATGCGAATGAATTGGGACATTACACACTGGCGGGCCATCAAAATATCACACAGAGCCATTTCATCTCTTAAAAAGTAAAATGCAGTGCGACTCTTAAACCTGAACGGTCTGCACACGAAACATTCCTATAGCTCAGACGCCATACATAATCAATTCGCAAGCATCGGAACACATTATCCAACCCGGCGCTTATCTCCATATATGGTGTCCCATGCATAAGGATTGTATTTGCCTCTTGTGGGAATTTTAGGAGTCTGTCCCTGTTGGTAAGATTCGGATTATTTGTTTTTCCAAGATGACCTATCCATCCTCTAAACCCTATAACCTCACGAAGTTTCAACTTTTTTACAAACGGAATATTATTGAACAGAAGACCGTTAGCCCAATATGTAACAAACCACGACACATATCCGTCACCCATGAATTCAAGAGGATTAAGCAAGGAAAAACTTTCACGTTGAATCGTATAAGACAAATTTGCATTGGGGGACATCAGATTCGGGAAAGAAGTCTTTCCCCATATGTACCCTCCTTTTACCATTATATCTGCATATCCGAACGCCGAAAACCAAAATCGTTTTTGCAAACTCAGTTCAGTCCTGTTCATCCCCCATGGAGCACCAAATACTCCTTCAGGAACATACTCATGTGATAAAATTATCTCTGGAGCATCCCTGTTTATCGGCAAACGGTCTGACTTTGTCTGGACAAATTTTTCACCAGGGGAATACCGCACTTTTAATTTCAATGACAACTGATTGTAATTTCCTATCTCAGAACCGTTCGTAAAGACAAATTTCAAGAATGGACCATTGCTCATCCTTATAAAATTCCCCTCAAGCAAAAAAGACAGATGATTCCGCAGTTCAAGATTATACACTAACCTGGTGTCACGTTTGTAACCGATAAGATGATTGCTGCCGCGTTTAAGCGCAAGAAACATATTGTCTGCATTGGTAAACATATAGCTCTGCCCCAATTGATCAATGTCATATTTCTCCGACAAGATCAGCGAATGAATAGGAAACTCACGTGAATGATATTTCTTGTCATTAAATGAATACTCTATTTCAGCGTTATATTTCCATTTTCTATCCTTGAATCCATATGCCACATATCCCCTGCCAAACCACCGTGGACTAAGGTTTGCTGTAGTTATTCCACCGGCTCTCAATCTCAAACCTTCAATGGAATTGCCGCTGACAAACGTATTCAGAGGGCCAATATCAAATTTTGAATCTTTTTTTGCAGTGGAGACATACCCTTTCACAAAAATCCTCAAAGCCATTTCCCCATATTTATACAATGGCACATTTCTTAGCCTTTGCATTAGCACCGGGATACGTCTTTCATTGTATCCGCCGCTTACCAGACTCTCTGTTTCCCAAAATTCATCACCACGCTCTGTGGCTCCATCTGAAATGAACTGTTCACCCAGTTGGTCATAAAGTTCTGAATGAGGTGAAGGAAGGAAAGAATGGCCATCATATGAAGTAGTACGCCTTGCATAAATATCCGGCGCTCCATTCATCAAACTGAAGTCAATGTTCATATCATCCAAAGTCTTCAGTCGTGACCCGTCTGGTGCTTTCTCAAAACACTGATTGATTCGTAACCGATTTACAAAATTAAGATTTATGGTAGGAGACACCCCCATATCCACCTTTTTTACAAACATTGTGGTATCCCCCGCTTCTACATATATTCTTCCCAGAAAACCAAATGTAGCCGGATTTCTGGGAGCGAAACTGAGTACTACACATTTTATCCCGTCAACGACAGTTGTGTCGGTCAAGAAATACTTATAAAAATCAGGACCTATTTTGGAAAGAGGACTAACAAATCTGTTCCTTAAAAGAGGAATATCATCTTCATAAAGATCAACCTCTCTGAAGGCATCTTCCATAATATTCTGCACATTCTCCAGGTCAGCAAACTCATCCACCCCGGCACGCTTTACACCACGTATATATTGTTTTTCTGAATGTGGATCACGGCGGTAAAGAACGTCTGCAACTTTCTCCTTTACAGACAATGGCAAAATCGGAAGACCTGTCACATCAGAGGTGTCTACATGCTCTCGCAGGAAATCAAAACGGCCGCCTGAACCCGACAAACTGTCACCAGGATGGAAATTATTTACCCCAAGCGATATGCGTTCATATTTACGATAACCATAATATTGATGCCTACGAGGATCCCCTTTCTCACGTGCAGTTCTGATCCGATTTACAAATTCTACAGCAGGATTATTATGCTTCGTATAGTGTTCTTTTGTACGGCCCACCACAACCTCTTTAAGCACAACACCATGCAATGTATCAGCCATTTCAGTTTCACTCGGCACATATACCTCACATTTTGCTTCATTGTACATGCAAAAAAACAGAAAACCGACAATAGCTCTCCTGTATACAGATCTGCATATCAAAGCTGCCGCTCCTTTGCACCCCACATTAGTGGCTTTATGAAAGATCATTACATTGAAAAAATATTTTGTACCTTTGTTTTAGAAATTATAATTACCCATATGGCAAACGAAATCGAACGAAAGTTTTTGGTAGTCTCAGACTCGTACCGCACGCATTCTATAGAGAAACATACCATTATACAAGGATATCTTAGCCGCAATCCGGATGCTACAGTAAGAGTAAGAATCCGCAATGATCAAGCATTCCTTACCGTAAAAGGGCGTAATAAAGGAATCATACGCGATGAATGGGAATATCAGATCCCTATAGAAGACGCACGTACGATGCTTTACAAATGCGCACAAGGGACGATAATTGAAAAAACTCGTTATATCGTCCCTGAAAAAGGATTAAAATGGGAAATTGACGAATTCCATGGAGCACATGCCGGTCTTACAATTGCTGAAATCGAACTTCCTGAGGTATCCACGACCTTTGATCTTCCTGATTTTATAGGAGCGGAAGTTTCCGGTGATCCCGCATATTACAATTCCAACCTCTGACCGGCAGAATCTGTCACCATGTTAAAGGCATTTCCAAGTTGATAAAAATCAACCCCTTAGCTCCAAAAGCACGACATTCTCCACGTGATGCGTATGAGGGAACATGTCTACAGGTTGTACCGATTTTACTGCATACTTTCTATCAAGCAATGCGATATCGCGCGCTTGTGTAGCCGGATTACAACTTACATATACAATCCTGTCAGGAGCTGAATTCAAAATAACATCCACAACATCCTGATGCATGCCTGCCCGAGGAGGATCTACGATTATTACTTCCGGACGTCCATGTTCTTCAATAAATCCATCTGTAAGTACATCTTTCATATCTCCCGCAAAAAACTGCGTGTTTTTTATTCCATTGACAGATGAATTGATCTTTGCATCCTCTATGGCATCAGAAACATATTCTATGCCTATGACTTTGCGGGCATTACGCGCCACAAAATTAGCTATCGTCCCAGTACCGGTATATAGATCGTATACCAATTCATTACCTGTCAGGGCAGCGAAATCACGTGCAACCTTGTATAATTCATATGCCTGTACCGAATTGGTCTGGTAAAAAGATTTTGGACCGATGCGGAAACGCAGCCCCTCCATCTCCTCCTCCACATATTCACGTCCTGAATGCAACTTTACATCCAAATCGCCTATTGTGTCATTCGCCTTGCAATTAACCACATACATCAACGATGTGATCTGAGGAAATTCGGCACGCACGGCATCAAGCAACTTTGTAATTGTCTCATGGTTATCCTCCCCCACAGACAATACAACCATTATCTCGCCGGTATGCAAAGTGCGAATCATCAAAGTGCGTAAAAAACCTTGCTGGGCACGGAGATCATAGAATAGTAAATTGTTCTTTATACCATATTGCTTTATAAACAATCTTATCTTGTCTCCGATACAGTTCTGCAAATGGCAATTTTCTATATCAAGAACCTTGTCGAATGCACCTGGAATATGAAAACCGGCACCGCTCCTGTCCGAAACAACCTCTCCGCTTCTCATTTGTTCCCAACTAAGCCATCGCTTATTGGAAAACGTATATTCCATCTTATTACGATATTCCCAGATATTTTTAGAACCGATAATCGGCAATATCGGCGGAAGATCAACCTTGGCAATCCGTTCTAGCGCATCCACCACTTGACACTGTTTGTTTTCAAGTTGAAATTCATATGGAAGATGCTGCCAGCGGCATCCGCCGCATGTCCCGAAATGGGCACAACGCTCTTTACAGCGAAGCTCAGATGGCCGTATCATACGTTCTATATGCCCTTCCGCATAACTCCTCTTTTTACGGTCTATTTTTATATCCGCCACATCTCCGGGAGCACCATAAGGTACGAATATCACAAAATCGTCAACACGGGCAATGGCATTTCCTTCTGCCGCAACTCCGGTTATTTCTATCCCCTCATAAAGAGGCAACTCCTTTTTTTTTCTTGCCATATGTCGCAAATTATCATTATACCACTACCCTCCCCAAAAACAAAATATCTAATAATATCGCCATAAAATATGGAACTGCAAAGTTAGTTAAATCCCATTTAAAACACGCCCATTTTAACCTTAAAAGGAAAAATTAACTGAATAATGCCTTTTTTTACCCTCTCTGATATGTTTTTCCAAACTAAAAGTTGTAACTTTGCAGTATATGGGAAAACTTTACATGCTTAATAATCTCAGCATTATAGATTTCCCAAGATCATGTTCTAGCCATGAATTACCATAAAGACCGTCTCATATTAATTCTTGATTGAGATACATATAAGATAATAAATATTTACAACATAAAATAGTAATTAATCAAAACTATTAAACCCAAATGAAAAAGATCTATACATTTGGCGACGGCAAAGCAGAAGGCGATGCTTCAATGAGAAACATCCTCGGAGGCAAAGGTGCCAACCTCGCTGAAATGAACAAACTGGGTATGCCGGTTCCTCCCGGTTTCACAATCACTACTGATGTTTGTACTGAATATACCCAATATGGCAAGGAAGCTGTAGTAAAAGATATCAAAGCCGATGTTGAAAAAGCAATAGCACATGTTGAAGCCCTTACAGGGACAAAATTCAACGATCCAGCCAATCCATTGCTCGTATCAGTACGCTCCGGAGCACGCGCTTCCATGCCTGGCATGATGGATACCGTATTGAACCTCGGCATGAATGATGCCACAGTAAACGCACTTGCAGAAAAAAGCGGCAATCCTCGTTTCGCATGGGACAGCTACCGTCGTTTCGTACAGATGTACGGCGATGTGGTACTCGGCATGAAGCCGAAAACCAAAACTGAAACAGATCCATTTGAAGCAATCATTGATAAGGTAAAAGAGGACAAAGGTGTTAAATTTGACACAGAACTTGATGTCGAAGACCTCAAAAATTTAGTATCTCTTTTCAAGTCTGCCGTAAAAGAGTATACCGGAAAAGACTTCCCTGAAAGCGCTTGGGATCAGCTTTGGGGAGGCATATGCGCCGTATTTGACAGCTGGATGAACGAACGTGCCATCCTCTATCGCCGTATGAACCAGATTCCCGAAGAATGGGGAACCGCTGTAAACGTACAGGCTATGGTATATGGCAACATGGGTAACAATTCTGCCACCGGTGTGGCATTTTCTCGCGATGCCGCTACAGGCGAAAACATATTCAACGGCGAATACCTGATCAACGCACAGGGAGAAGACGTCGTAGCCGGTATCCGCACACCCCAGCAAATCACAATTGAAGGATCAAAACGTTGGGCCGCACTTCAGGGAATATCCGAAGAAGAGCGCGCATCAAAATATCCCTCACTCCAGGAAACAATGCCTGTATGTGCAGAAGAGCTTATCAATATAGCACATAAGCTCGAAGACCACTACAAAGACATGCAGGACATGGAATTCACCATCCAGGATGGCAAACTTTGGATGCTCCAGACACGTAACGGCAAACGCACAGGAGCCGCTATGGTTAAAATAGCCATGGATCTCCTCCGTGAAAATGAAATTGATGAAAAAACTGCGCTTCTACGCATGGAGCCGCAGAAACTTGACGAACTTCTCCATCCCGTATTTGACAAATCCGCACTCCAGCGCGCTCTGGTTGTTGCAAAAGGCCTGCCCGCATCTCCCGGTGCAGCCACAGGTCAGATAGTATTCTTTGCAGATGATGCCGAAGCATGGTCTGAAAAGAAAAAGAAAGTTGTTCTCGTCCGCATAGAAACCTCACCTGAAGACCTCAGAGGTATGGCCGTCGCACAAGGTATCCTCACGATGCGTGGAGGTATGACAAGCCATGCAGCCGTTGTTGCACGCGGTATGGGCAAATGCTGCGTATCTGGAGCAGGTGAAATCAAAGTTGACTACGAGAATCGCACCGTAGAAATGGGCGGAAAAACATATAAGGAAGGCGACTGGATCTCACTCAACGGTTCTACAGGCGATGTATACGATGGACAGGTTCCGACCGTACAACCAGAACTTGACGGTGACTTCGGAGCCATCATGAATCTTGCCGCAAAATACACCAAGACACTTGTACGCACCAACGCCGATACCCCACGCGATGCAAAACAGGCTCGCCACTTCGGCGCACAAGGTATCGGACTTTGCCGCACCGAACACATGTTCTTTGAAGGAGACCGCATCAAGGCTGTACGTGAAATGATCCTCGCATCAGATGAAGAAGGACGCCGCCATGCACTCGCCAAACTGCTCCCGATCCAGCGCGGTGACTTCGAAGGAATCTTTGAAGCAATGGATGGATTTGGAGTTACTATCCGTCTCCTTGATCCGCCTCTGCACGAATTCGTACCCCACCAGACCGCTACACAGAAAGAACTTGCCGACGAAATGGGCATAACTCTCGCAGAAGTGAAAGCCAAAGTTGACGCCCTTGAGGAATTCAACCCAATGCTCGGACACCGTGGTTGCCGTCTTGGTATCACATATCCCGAAATTACCGAGATGCAGACACGCGCTATAATCGAAGCCGCACTGGCATGCAAGACACGTGGCATTGACGTAAAACCCGAAATCATGATTCCACTTGTAGGTTCACTCAAGGAAATCCAGAACCAGGCAGATGTAATCAACATAACAGCAGCCAAAGTATTTGAGGAAAAAGGCCAATCAATCCCCTACCTTGTAGGTACTATGATTGAAGTTCCACGTGCAGCACTTGTTGCCGACCAGATCGCTACCGTTGCAGATTTCTTCTCTTTCGGAACCAATGACCTCACACAGATGACATTCGGCTTCTCACGTGACGACGCTCCTAAATTCCTCAAATTCTACAAGGAACATGGTGTCATCAAAACAGATCCTTTCGAAGTCCTTGATCAGGAAGGAGTCGGCCAACTCGTTGAAATGGGCGTACGTAAAGGCCGTACTACCAAACCCGAACTTAAAGTCGGTATCTGTGGCGAACACGGCGGCGAACCCTCGTCTGTTAAATTCTGTGCCAAACTCGGCATGAATTACGTAAGCTGCTCCCCCTTCCGTGTGCCTATCGCCCGCGTAGCTGCGGCGCAGGCAGCCATCGAAGAATAAGCGTAACTTAACGTAATCCGATACTTAGGCGGTAACGCTCCGATAAAAAGGA
>CANRWW010000055.1 GCA_947643665.1 uncultured Porphyromonadaceae bacterium
GACCCCGAGATTACAAATCACGTGCTCTGGCCAACTGAGCTAAAGAGGCATTCTTTTCAAAGTCCTAACATGAGAGGCTTGCATTAATGTCGTTCACCGTCTCATTTGCGGTTGCAAAGTTAAGTACTAATTTTGAATCCCGCAAACAATTCCGCAAAAAAATATGCAAAATTTTACTTCCTAAAAATCATTTAGGCATATTCACACCTGGATAGCAGCAGTTTATCACCTGAAAATAAAACAACCGACCAGATTTAAATTTCTGTCACAACATAACAAAAGGCGCTATGCCGCATTTTGGCATAGCGCCTTTACGCTATACGAATTTATGTAAAGCAGATCACTTTACGACTACTTTGGCTACCATATCGCCGGCATGAACAAGATATACGCCCGTTGATACCGGCACAACCTCCCGGACAGAAGCGACACCACGATAGACGACCTTACCATCTACGCATGCGATACCTACATGATCCCCTTCAGCGCCTTCGATAATGATGCATCCATCCGCTACTGCTACATTTATCCCTGTATTAGACACCTGGCCGGCACCAGTCTGAACATGCTGCACTACGCAAGGAACACTTATGGCAGACTCTCCATAATTATACTGCGCTGTCACATGATATGTATATTCGCCATTTGCCAAGCCAGCATCAAGATACGTGATACCATCCACCGGCGCGCCAGTGATCTTCTCGCAGTCGCGATACACATTATACCCTTCTATATCAAGGTCGGCAGGTAAATTACCAGAAGTCTCAAAAACGAAATCATCCAGGTAAAGCGCATATGTATCATATGACATATGGCGTATCGCAAAGTATCTGGCACCTTCGGGAACGGCAAAGCCGAACTCCGTCCATTCTTCCGGTACACAAGCGAAATCTCCTGAAGGATAATTGGTGACGTCATCAACTTTTACAAAATCATCCACATTCTTGCCACCCATGGAATAATAAACCTCAAATTCTTCTCCATAAGCGATAGTAAAACTTCGTGCCCAGAAACTTACAGTTTGGGCATTGCCGGAAAGCTCAGGCGATATCAGCCAGTTATCATTAGTTCCATTAGTGCTCCATGCCACCAGCAATGTCTCGCCACTGTGTGGAGGTATGTCTATAAGATATCTATCGGGCACGCCTGCCGCCACCGGATTATAAAGCTGATAAGCCATCGGCTGAGTACGGTAAGGGTTATTCACATCGTCAAGGAACGTGTATGTTTTACCACCGTCAAGATCCAACAATGTCCATCCACCGAAATCCTTATTGGTCAACGGTTCATAATCAGGACTTTCAAAATCCTCCGTACGCGACAGTGGCTCTGTCTGTGAAGTGAAATCAGGACGCACCCATTCCAGTTTCACACCATCGGGAATTGAAGCAGCTGCGACTCCTGTCACTATCGGATAAACCGACTGCCGCACGCTAACCGTGGTCGCAGATTCGTTATCCGAGGCATCTTTGTCATTTTCCCATACGATCCGGGCGCTTAAATCAATTTTTTCACCATCAAATAGCGAGGCGGCCGATTCAGCCCTTACCACAGCACGTCCATATGCGGCCAGATCCCCAATAGATTTTTCATTTATCAGTTTGCCGTCGGCATATAATTCCACAACGGCGCCTGTAGCCATATTCATGCCGCTGTTTTCAACCGTTGCCGCAAACTCGAATCTATCACCTGCCGCCACTTCCGCCGGGGCTGTAAGCGAGGCAAGAGTAAGGTTATCCGACATCAGATCGCGCACACGCACATTATCTATGGGCACACTCCAGGTTGTTTCAGCATCGTTATGGATACCGCGCACCCTAAGTTCAAACTGGATATAAGGAAGATCCTTAAACTCCGCAAGGCTGACTGTGCATAAAGTCCAGTCATCAGTAGGCTCTTCCCTGAGGTCTATTGATTTAATTTGCTCAAAATCAGGCGTGCCTTTTGCCAGCAACACATCAAGGGCGCTGCCTTTACCTTGATAATAAAATTCAAGAACCGGGTTTGAAAGACCTTCCAATGATATTTTAGTAGTAAAGATACCAAGCATGGCATCTTTTTCCATAGGAAGTATCAAGAAAAAGCCGTTATCACCATCCTGTGAATTGAGATATGCAGGTTCAGCGTCTTCGTCGTCAATGTTTGTCTGCAACTCATTGTCGTGCATTATTCCATACATCACATTCTCGTCAGATTTCGGATCTATACACCACACGCTCTCCTGTGCCCCGTCGGCAAAACTCTCTTTCCAGGGTGCAGACTCCGGTGTGCCGACCGTCACAATAGAACTGGCAACATCAAGAGAGTAATTGAATCCTACCCCTGCGGTAATCTGATAAGCAATGAAATCCTGCCCATCAATCTCCGAATAGTCAAACGTCACAGATGTCTTGTCTGTCTCTGCCAATGCCGGATCATAATAGCTGCCAAAAGCATCAAACACATAATACATCGCCTGCGACGCATCTACCCATCCGCCATGCTCACCCACTTCGGTAATAGGATCCCAACTCAAGGTCACATGCTTGAAGTCATCGCTAAGGCTCACTTGCACATTCGTCACAGGGCATGGGGAGTCGGGACCTGCCCAGATTCCTGATATGGAAGCTGTCTTGCCTGCCACATCATAGCGGTATGCCACAGCCTCAAGCCTATTGTTCCCATGATTGGCAAAAGTTGTCTCAAAATCAATCACAGACCCCGGCTCTACATCAGGAAATTCATGGGTTTCTTTACCGTTAGTGAGTATCACCACTTTTGTTATAGCATCAAGTTCACCGCCATCAACATCCAGCGCAGGAGCCGTATAACGGCATACCGATATCAACGAGCCTTTCTCACCCGGCTCATATGCAAGTACGCCGGCAGCGGCTGGCACGAGCTTGGGTGTGGCGACTTTCACGCCGAAATTGCAGATTTTTGGAGTTCCTGAATTCGCTTTAAGAGAAAGACAATGGATACCGAAGTAATAATAACCCTCTTCGGCTACAGTGAAATCGTGATCGAAAGTCTGGAAATCCTTATTTTTGTATGAGAACAGCGGCATCGCGTCGGATACCATCGCATCAACGTTTCTTTCCGTTCCGAATTTTATCTCCAATATCTCCTCTTTTTCAGGAGTTGTACCTAAAGTTCGTCCGCAATCAAGTGTCACGCGGTAAGTCGTACCAGCTTCCAGATGCACCGGTGGCGACCATAGCCAGTCATCTGCGGCATCAACTCCATCGCTGTTTGGCGGCATGCAAACGGAATATCCGCCAAACGCACCTAGCTTCCATGTACGCCCGTCTACATTCGCATCCGTAAGATCATACATTTTGTAATCATCGGTGTTTTTCCCCAGAAGATGCATGAACGGCACCTCCTGCATGTCGGCTGGCTGTTCACCCATAACCTTTGATTGCACTTCCACAACAGGCATATTCAAAACCTTATATGGAGTCGCCGCATGCCCGGCTGTTGAGATCTGTTTCACACCAGCGTTTATCTCACGCACTGGCTCAGAAGCCTGAGATGAGACAAGCACACCCGCGACAAGCAATAATGCGAGTATTTTTTGGTTCATAAGCAAAATATTAAAAAATTATACAATGTTCGCATAATGTACCCCACACACTCAAACCAGCACCAGACCGGCGAGCCGTAAGAATAGCAAAATTACATAATTCTTCTAAATTTCATAGCATTTTGCCAAAAATATATAAAATTGGCAATCTTCATAAATCTAAAAGGGTGCGCATATCCAAATAACCTGCATTCCATTTTTTCACCTGTTTTTCTCCAATTATTGTTATATTTGCAAATCAAAACAAACTCTGTAAGGAACATGAAAGAAACTATCAACGCACGCCTCGGCGCGCTACGCGGCCAGATGAAGGAAGCACACATAGATGCCACCATCATACCACAGACAGACCCGCACCACAGCGAATACATTGCCGACCACTGGCAGATTCGCCGGTGGCTCAGCGGATTCACAGGATCTGCCGGCTCATTAGTCGTTACCGCCGACAAGGCGCTTCTATGGACCGACTCCCGCTATTTTATCCAGGCGGCACAACAACTTGACAGCACCGGGATTGAACTTATGAAGGACGGCCTTCCAGACACCCCTTCCATTGAGGCTTTCCTTACTTCACACCTGCCTGAAGGAGCTGTTGTAGGCATTGACGGGAATCTTTTCTCAATTTCCGAGACAGCCACCCTGAAGTCCGCACTGGAAGCACACCATATGTACCTCAACACCTGTTTCGATGTGATCGGCAATATATGGCAAGACCGTCCGGACCTGCCTGACACACCGGTATTCATCCATGATGTGAAATATTCAGGAGAGGAAGCACACTCAAAAATCGGGAAAATACTGGCAGCAACCACACAACAGGGAGCGACTTCCATCCTTGTATCGGCACTTGACGAAATCGCATGGATCCTCAACATCCGCTCGCGAGACGTAAAATGCAATCCCGTCGCCACGGCATTCCTGTACCTGTCTTCCGGCAGATCAACACTCTTTATAAAAGAGGAAAAACTCAGCAGCGACATAAAGCAATATCTCTCAGACAATGGCGTGGAATCCGCGCCATATGCCACATTGCATAGCTTCCTTAACGCCCTCCCCGCCGATTCCACGGTATTGGTGGAAGCTCCACGCACATCCCAGGCGGTAATTGACACCCTCGGGGGGCGTGCCGTGACAGGAGCATCGCCTGTACCCATGCTCAAAGCCATCAAGAACGACGTGCAGATCGCCGGCATACGCTCGGCTATGGAACATGACGGCGCCGCACTTGTGTCTGCTTTCATGGAAATAGAGCGCATGATGCGCCATGGAGAGGAGCTTACCGAACTGGCTGTGGCTGAAATCCTCACACGCTACCGCTCGCAACAGCCACATTACTTCGACGAAAGTTTCGAGACCATCGCCGGATATGGCCCGCACGGCGCCATCGTGCATTACTCGGCATCAGAGGAATCATCTTCAACAGTGGAAAACCACGGACTTCTGCTGATCGACTCAGGAGCGCAGTATCTCACCGGCACCACAGACATCACACGCACCATCGCCATGGGCACACCCACAGCACAAGAGCGCCGCGACTTCACCCTTGTGATGAAAGGACACATAGCCCTCGCCACCGCCATATTCCCGCAAGGCACATGCGGCATACAGCTTGATGCGTTTGCACGCCAGTTCCTCTGGAAAGAAGGCCTCAGTTACCTACACGGCACAGGCCATGGGGTAGGCCATTTCCTGAACGTGCATGAAGGCCCCCAGAGCATACGACTCAATTACATGCCGGCACCGTTGACACCGGGCATGCTCACATCCAACGAACCGGGACTATATCGCACCGACGTACACGGCATCCGTTGCGAAAACCTCGTGCTGACCGTTCCTGCTTTCACCACCGAGTTCGGAAATTTCTACCGTTTCGAGACAATGACGCTGTTCCCGTTCGACCGTGCGCTGTTCGACACCGCGATAATGACGACGGAAGAAATAGCGTGGGTCAACGGTTACCATGCCATGGTTTACGACCGCCTTATGCCGCTGCTCAATAACGAACAGGCGGCATGGCTGCGTGAAAAGACACTGCCACTCCAAACTGAAACCAACAAATAATACGACATGCCACTTATACTCCCCGTAAGAGGATTCACACCTAAGATCGGCAAGGATTGTTTCCTGGCTGAAAACGCCACCGTAGTAGGCGATGTTGAGATGGGCGACGAGTGCAGCATATGGTTCAATACCGTGCTGCGCGGCGACGTCAACTCCATACGCATCGGGAACTGTGTCAACATCCAGGACGGTTCCGTGCTCCATACCCTTTACCAGAAATCCACCATCGAAATAGGGAACTACGTATCCATCGGACATAACGTGACCGTTCACGGCGCTAAAATACATGATTATGCCCTCATAGGCATGGGAGCCATAGTGATGGACGATGCCGAAGTAGGTGAAGGGGCATTGGTAGCCGCCGGATCCGTGGTACTGTCGAAAACGAAAATCGGCCCACACGAATTATGGGGCGGTTGTCCGGCCAAATTCATCAAAATGATGGAGCCTGAGAAAAGCCGTGAGCTGAACCAGAAGATAGCCCACAACTACCTCTTCTATTCACGCTGGTACACCCATCCGGAAGAGGAGGCACCTGCCAGATAAACCTAGCACAAAAGCGTCGCTTGCCCAGAGATTTCATCGGCAATACGCTCACTTCCCACTAATCACCTCAGAAATTCTTAGCCTTGTAATCAAGCCGTCGGGTATCAAACTCGACGGCTCTGTTTTTAAACAGCAGGTCAAGCGCACTGTCTTCCCTGTGCTGATCATGAGCAGCTATCAGTTCTTCAGGAGTGGCGTCTGTAAGTTTGCCGTCACCAGTAAGAAGCCAAACCCTTGAAGATTGCTCCAAGGCCTGTGCCACATCATGCGAAGTCATAAGTACCGCCTTGCCGTTCTTACGCGACAAAGACACCAGCAGCGCGTTAAGCTCCACACGGCTCGCCACATCAAGAAAGGCCGTCGGTTCGTCAAGCACGATAACCGGTGTGTCTTGTGCCAGCGCACGTGCCACCATCGTTTTCTGCCGCTCGCCGTCGGAAAGCGATCCTATGCCGCGGTTGGCATACCTCTCCATCCCCACAGCCCCCAGCGCCTCATCCACTATGCGGTAATCCTCCCGGTCAAGACGCCCGAAAAAACCGGTATAAGGGTATCGCCCCATCCCCACAAGCTCTCGCACTGTGAGCCCGTCGGCCTCCACCCGGTCTGTATTTACAACGGCAAGCAATCTTGACAGCTCGCCACGCGACACCTTCGCGGTGTCTCTACCCGCCACAAGAGCTTCGCCGTGCAGAGGTGCAAGCTCGCCGCAGACGGTTTTAAGCAGCGTTGACTTGCCGGCACCGTTCGCACCGAGCAAGGTAACCATCTCGCCGGCATGCACCATGGCCGTAGTTCCCGCCACAAGCACATGGCTACCATAGCCCGCACTAAGCCCGCGCAACTCTATCAATGGATCGTCATCCCTCATTTTCTGCCTTTGAATATCACATATATTATTACCGGAATGCTTATCACCGGAGTTATTGCATTTACCGGTATTATCTGCCCTCCCCCGCACACCACACTGAGCCACGCGCAAAACAGCGCTCCGATCCCCCCCATTGCTACGGTAGCCGGAAGCAGCACCGCATGGTTTGCCGTTCCGGTTGCCATACGTGCCACATGTGGCATCACCAACCCTAAAAAGCCGACCGGTCCGCAGAATGCCGTGACCACAGAGGCAAGCACCCCGGCAACAGCCATAAGCCAGTTGCGCGTGCGTTTCACATTCATGCCCATGCTTTCGGCATACCGTCGTCCCAGCAGCAAGGCATTGAGCTGCTTTACAAAAAGCATCGCTATGGCAATCCCCAAAACGGCAATCACGGCATAGACCGCCAGACGATCCCATGTAAGGCCACCGAAATTTCCCATCCCCCATATCACATAGGAATGCACCCCTTGCTGCGTGGAAAAGAAATTAAGCAACGATATGGCACTTGAAGCAAGATAACCTATGAGTATCCCTATTATGAGCAACATCACATTGCCCCTTACAAACATGGAGAACAGCAACAGGACACCCATCACTGCGCCGGCACCAACGAACGCACCTGTAAGGATGCCAGTGTAATATCCCACACCGGTCCCGAGCCATCCGCCGAAAGCAAGCATCACCACAGCCACACCGAGCGACGCGCCGGTAGAGATTCCCAATATCGACGGGCCTGCAAGAGGATTGTCAAACGTGGTCTGCAACAACAGGCCGGAAACCGCCAGAGCCATCCCGCTCACAAGCGCAGTCAACGCCATAGGCAACCGCACATCCGTCACAATCAGGCGCGCCACCTCGTCTGTCCCCTCCCCTGTCAGTACGCCCCACACCTGTGCCGCATCCAGCGACGCCGTCCCGCAGAACAGCATACCCGCAAGCAGAACCACGGCAAGCAAACCGCACACCACAAAAGTGCCGGCGACCCTCCTGTCCATTTTCATTTCACCATTTCTCACACCCCAAAATTAATCAAATCTCCCAATACAAGCAAATCCCCCGTCTTCCGACCATTCCTATCCCCAAACCCCACCAATCAACCAATAAAAACGACAAAACCACCAACAAAACTTCATTTTAAATCCATATATTTGTGAAAATAAATTACAACAATTGCCATGAAAAAACTCATTCCCATTTTCGTAGAACAGCGTATGATTCTAAAAATAATACAATGAAAACCACCTATCAATATCTCCATACTATAAAGCTCTACACAATAATATTTCTGCTTCATTGCTGTTGCTTACAAGGATGCCGCAAAATGGAACTTGAATACCGTAAATGGCCGATACATGACATAAACGAATATCCGGAATTTCATGGAATACCGGGAGAATGCCGAATACCATTTGATTGGCGTATGTTCTACGACGAAGACATAAAGCAAATAATCACGGCAAAAGGAGGGCGATTTAAAGTCCAATACAATCCTGAAACGGAAAACATCTCATACGGACCATATTTCTATTTTGCATCAGCAAGAAACAATAATAGATGCCCCTGGATGGAAGAGCCTAAAAAAAATGGATCAACTCACTTTGTCCTGGCGATGTGATTGGTGTCGGATATGAAACGAATGATCCAAGGGTACAACCATTTTTAACAGCCGGAGCCAGTATCGTATCTGCCACTATAAGAAACCAAATATCAGAAATAACAGCGGGAGTAGACAACTGGATCACTATTAAAATAAATGGGAAAGAGCATACTGTAGAAATTTGCGTACGACCTAACAAAACTGGACAGCAGCGCAAGATGAATATCTGTATTTCTGCAGATATCGGACTAATGTACTCTTTCAAAAACGATATTATACACGTCATACAAATGGCTTCATGACTTCCTGGTAATATCATTCCTTTCCGACTAACATTCAACTTCCATCTCCATAATAAAATTTCTATTGCGATACATCTTACCGCTTGCCATTCTGACGAGCCTGAACAAGAAACAATAGTGTTACCAATCTATCAGAACAACGAATGGTATTAAAAGTCATCCAATGAAAAATAGCAATATATTCTATTTATTCACATATACAATCGCCGTATACATACTTACATCTGCAATAAGTGCATGCTGCACCTGTCGGACTGCCACAATTGAAAAGGTAAATGAAGACGGTATTGTATCTGAGGTTGCCACTGTGGAGAACGGCGGTTCAGATCCTCTCTCTGTAAATAATATGATAGCCGGAGGTTTCGGCGGTGTTTTCTACGACCATCTGTTCCGTAAATGCGATCTCATACATAAGATACCGGCAACAGGCGGACACTGTCTGATTACATACAATCCTGAAGCTGCCAATTTCAATAGCGTCTATTTTTCATATGTGCTTGGCAGCGATATCTTTAATGCACAACCCCAACTCAACCTGGTACACAGATGCAACGACATGGACAAAACAGACTGTTATAAGATAAGTAAGTCGTGGAAATTATTTTATATTATCTGAGAGCATGCTTTCAGCCGATTTTTGTCCGAAGATGAAGGAGTGTAGCGGGCTACACAACTGAAGATGAGGGCGAAAAGCGGCGAAAGAATGCCGCAGATAATATAAAGCCCTATTAGATATTTGA
Organism: uncultured Porphyromonadaceae bacterium; assembly: GCA_947643665.1. GTDB lineage: Bacteria > Bacteroidota > Bacteroidia > Bacteroidales > Muribaculaceae > UBA7173. The sequence continues at coordinate 9,689 of CANRWW010000055.1, forward strand.
TGCGTAATAATTTTCATGACTTACTTATCTTTCAATAACGAGCATTTGTTGGATTACGACAAATGCGGGCTGCTTAAGACGGGCGATGTAATAGGCTGTTCAGTAACAGATATTGAGAATATACCAGGTTACGACGAACTTTGCAAAAGGGGAGTAAAATTTGTAAACCGCGAGATTATTAAAAACACCCTGTCGTTCAAAGCCGGAGAAAATGAATGGGCAGAAATCCAAATATCCGGTCCGTCCCATAGCATCGTAATCATTGCAACACCGAACCAAACTGGAAAAGAACGTGTATTAAGTATTGGACTTGACGCGATTTATCTGCAAGCGAGTATATTCCCGTTCCTAGACAACGCAATACGGATAATCCAGCCCGCGGAATAAGCCCTCCTGATATTTATCCTTAGAGGGTAAGCGGCTTGCCTCACCGGGCTTTGCGGAAATAGCGGAAGGGGGCATCGGAACGACCGGGGTGGAAGATGGAGGAATATTCCTGCAGGAGCAGGTCGGGATGGAACGGGAACTCCTCGAAAAGCGGGACTTCCGCCGTATTAGCCACCCAGACGTTATTCTGTTTGAATGCCTTGAACTGCCCGTTGAGCAAATACACCGACTGTATGTCATCAAGGGTGAGGTCGTGCCCGAAACTGCGTATAAGCCATACGTCGGCATCTGCCGCCCTGGCATAAACCGATGAATAGTCCAGTTGCAGCGACCCACGGCTACGGTCGTTTGCCCACGGATAACGACCGCCCGCGTCCTGAATCAGGCGAGCCATATAGCTGTTTCCCCCAGGCACAAACCAATATCCGTCCGTCAGCATTTCCGTCAGCACCAATGGCTTATGATCCTCACCCGAAACCGATGCGCATATCTCTTCATAGTGCTCTTTCACACCCTCAAAAAGCGAATCGGCCTCAAAGGAGGATTTCCAAGATGAAATCGGCGTATTGGGGCGGAGTATGAATACGTTATC
>CANRWW010000056.1 GCA_947643665.1 uncultured Porphyromonadaceae bacterium
GCTTTTGGAACACGCTTTCCAGGCGTGCCTCTTCAGCCACTCGAGCATCACTCCGAAGGGTGGAATTTTGATTCCTTTTTCAAACGAAACCGTCTCCACGGTCTTCAGGGTGCAAAAGTAGGTCTTATTTTTGAGTTATGCAAATATTCGGGTGTGTTTTTGTGTAATTTGTATACGGGATGGTATGAAGTGGAGAAATATGTGTATTTTTGCTGTAGATATCGGTTGCTGTTATTATCCGGGCAATCTGAATGGTTTAACAATGTTTTGAGGCGATGAGAATTGATAGAGTTGACACGCAACAATTTGACAGGTTTTTCCCAAAAGGGAGTTCGCATCTGTTCAACAGTGTGGGATTCACGGAGTTGAACCGTGACAAGTGCGAGGGGATACACTATCTGGCGTTCAGTGACAGCAAATTGCGTTTCGGGATCATTCTCGGAGAGCGTGGCGGCCGGCTTTTGTCACCGTTTTCAGCTCCTTTCGGTGGCTTCTGCTACAATAACAGCCGGCAACTTATTGAGGTCATTGATGAGGCTGTAGTGCTGTTGGGGGAATATGCCGCTGATGCCGGAAAGAAAGTCGAACTGTTTCTGCCTCCAGATTTTTATTCTCCGGAAATGTTGCCTAAATTCAAATCATCGTTTTTCAGGAACGGGTGTCTGTTGTTTGCCGATGTGAATTATCATTATTCTCTGTGGGGAGAGGACGACGGTGGAGACTGGCGGGAGATCGTGGCGGCAGGAATGAACTCCAAGTCGCGCATGAAGTTCCGCAAAGCCTTGAAAATCCCTTTTCGCATTGAAATCCTGGAGCGCACCTGCGTGCAGGACATAGAACGGGTATATGGGATCATAGCTGCCAACAGGGCGCACAAGGGATATCCGTTGCGCATGTCACTGGATGATGTGAAACGTACCGTCCCCGTGGCTCAGGCAGAGCTTTTAGCCATGAGCCTTGAAGGGGAGGACGTGGCGGCTGCGTTGGTGTATCGTGTGGCGCCGGACATCATGCAGGTTGTTTACTGGGGGGATGCTCCCGGCTGGGACAAATATTATCCAATGTATCGTTTCACACCTGAAGTTATGCGTGTATGCAATGGATTCGGTGCCAGGATACTGGATATCGGCCCCTCTTCGGAAGATGGCATCCCTTCTCCGGGATTATGTTTTTTCAAAGAGTCAATAGGGTGCCAGCCAACTCTAAAGCCGCGTTTTGGGCTTGGGTGAAGGATGGCCGCTCAATGTGATATGTCGCGGTCGCTGAAAAAGCGGGACAAATTGGCGATGAAAATGTCTGACGCATCAAGCAACCGGCGGTGCGCTATAAGGTCTGACAGCAGAATGTCGCCGATGACATAGTTGCTACCTTCAGACATGTACATCTCAGTGATTTTCTTGAACGGGAGCAGTGACGGTATATCGGTAGTGCCATATCGGGCATATATGCGTAGTGTGACATCGGTAGTATATGCCGGCCGGTCAAGATATGCCATTTTTTTGTATTCATAACGATAATTGTGGCGTCGTGCCATTATGTCGCTCAGTATGGAGGATGCTGTCGGGAGGCTTCCGGCACCTTTCCCGAACATGAACTGGCGGTCATAGCATTCTCCGCGTATGACCACGCCGTTGTATTCGTCGTCAACACTGTAGATATATTTTTCGGGTCCTACGAATTCCGGCATAACGAACATCGTAAAGGCGCTTTCACTCACTTTGGCAACCTGTGCCACAAGTTTTATCTTCATCCTTTTTTCGCGGGCATAGCGTATGTCTGCCTCATGTATGTTCTGTATTCCGTAGGTGAAGATTCGTTCCGGCGCCACATACTCCCCGAGGGCATGGACGGTGATTATTATCAGCTTGAACAGGGCGTCCCATCCGCCGATGTCGAAAGTGGGGTCGCTTTCTGCGAATCCCAGCCGGCGGGCATGGTCAAGTGCCTGGCCGTAGGTCTCTCCATGGTCGAATACACATGAGAGGATGTAGTTGGAAGATCCGTTGAGTATGCCTTTCACTTCCAGAAGCAGGTCGTTGTCGTAATATTCCTCAAGATTGCGTATTACAGGTATGGATCCGCATGAGGATGCATCATAGAGCAGCGCCGCGTTGTAGCGTCTTTGCATGTCAATAAGTTCCGGCAGATGGCGTGCGAGCATAGCCTTGTTTCCTGATACCACATCAATGCCCCGTCGCAGGGCAGTGGTCACGATGCCATATGCGGCGTCGGCGTTGTCAATCACTTCCACAATAAGGTTTATCTCGGGGTCGTCAAGTATGTCTTCCTGACGGTCTGTAAGGAGCGATGGCGGCAGGTCTGTGGCGCGCGGTTTTGAAATATCGCGCACGCATATGCGTTTTATTGTGGCATGGGCGTTTTTTGCCTGTTTAAGCACGTGGTAGATGCCTTGCCCGACCGTGCCGAATCCGAAAAGGCCAATTTTGATAGTATTCATAATAAAAAATCATTGAGTATGGAATTGAGTTGGCGATGTTCCACCAGGAAGCCATCGTGGCCAAACGGTGATTCGATTTTCTTATAGATGGCTTGTGGCAGCATGGCTGCGAGCGACCGCATTTCAGCCGTGGTGAAAATCATGTCGGTAGTGATGCCCACGACCATGGCGGGGAAGTCAATGGAGGATAGAGCCTTTTGTACTCCTCCGCGCATTCTCCCCACATCGTGGGTGTCGAACGTGTCAAGTATTGTGACATATGAGTAGGCATTGAAGCGGCGGCATAATTTTTCACCCTGGTATTGCTGGTAGGTGCATGCGCGGTGTGTGCCTTCGGGTGTATCAGGCCGGTTCTGCTGTGTGCGGTTGTACCCTTCCGGTCCACGGTATGTGAGCAATCCTATTGCGCGTGCGGCGGCCAGCCCTGCCATGGCAGCGTCCGGCCGTGGTTCTCCATAAGTCGTGTCTGCCTTTATGGCCATGCGCTGTGTCTCGTCAATGGCTATCGTCCATGGGGAGGCTTTGGCGTCTGTGGCTATCAGCGCGATACGGTTGAAGCGTCCAGGTTCCTGACAGGCCCATTCAATTGCCTGGAAACCACCTACGGAGCTTCCCACGAGAGCGTGTATATGATGCAATCCTAGGTGATCGGCAAGCAGCGAGTGTGCCCGTGCGAGGTCGCCGATGGTAAGATGTGGAAACCGGTGGTAGTATGGTTTGCCTGTCTCAGGGTTTACAGACAAAGGGCCTGTGGAGCCGTAGCATGATCCTATGATGTTGGCACAGACCACGAACCATCGCGAGGGATCAAGAAAACACCCGCTCTCCACAGTGTGTGGCCACCAGTCTGCCACATCGCTGTTGGCAGTGAGTGCATGGCATACCCAGATGGCGTTGTCGCGCTGCGGGTTTAGTGTGCCGTAAGTATGATATGCTATTGTCAATCCGGGCAATTTTCCTCCACGTTCAAGTAAGAACGGCTTATTGTAATGGAATGTTTTGATGTCGTTTCCCATTTTTTGATATTTTATGGGGTATTATTGCCTGGAGGGAGACGTAATGCCGGCTTTGGCAAAGGCTTGTTCGAAATCGTTGATGATGTCGCGCGGATCCTCAAGCCCCATGGATATGCGCAGCAGTGTGGGTGTGACTCCCGCAGCTTTGAGATCGGCTTCGCTAAGCTGTTTGTGAGTGGTGGATGCCGGATGTGTAACCACGGTGACAGAGTCTCCGATCATGGTCATATGTGCGGCAAGTTCAAGTGCCTCAACAAAACGTATGGTGCTTTCTATGTCGCCTTGCAGTTCCACGTTGAATACGGCTGAGGCGCCGTGACGGAAATATTTTGCAGCAAGTTCATATGACGGATGGTCGGCAAATCCTACGTATGAGACTTTTTTAACAGCCTTATGGCCGCGCAGATGCTCTGCCAGTGTCCTTGTTGCTTCCACCTGGTGGCGCACACGCAGCGAAAGGGTCTCAAGCCCCAGAAGCATCAGATAGCTGTCGAAAGCTGATGGGCATGACCCGAGGTCGCGCAACCCGTCCACCCGGCATTTTACGATGAATGCCCCCTGTCCGAATGCCTTGTGGAAGTTCAGCCCGTGATATCCTTCCGATGGACCATCAATACCAGGGAATTTCCCGTTGCCCCAGTTGAAGTTTCCTCCGTCAACGATGATTCCTCCCATGGCAGTGCCATGTCCGTTGATCCATTTGGTGGCGGATTCTATTACGATATCCGCGCCCCAGTCAAATGGATTGCACAGATATCCGCCTGCCCCGAAAGTATTGTCTACAATCAGGGGTATTTCGTTTTGCCGTGAGACTTGGGCGATTCTTTCAATATCCGCCACGCCGCATGTGGGATTGCCCATGCTTTCACAGAATATGGCACGTGTGCGGCTGTCTACAAGTTCAGCAAAATCTTCCGGACTCTCCCCTTTGGCGATGCGCACTTCAATGCCGAGGCGCCGCAGGGTGTGTCTGAACTGGTTGTATGTACCGCCATATAGCAGGGGCGATGCCACAATGTTCTCACCTTGTGAAGCCAAGGCTGTGATAGCAATAAGTATTGCCGACATGCCTGATGAGAGTGCCAGTGCCCCGGTTGCGCCGTAAAGTGCCGTTATGCGCTCTTCATAAGATGTTGTTGTAGGGTTTTGCAACCGTGTATATATGTTTCCTGGCTCGGTGAGTTCAAAGAGCCTTGCCGCTTGGTCGCATGAACTGAATCTGTAGGCCGCAGTTGGATATATGGCAACCCCGCGTGAGCCTGTTTTTTCGTGTTTGTTTAGCCCGGCATGGATCTGTCTGGTCTCGAATCTTAAATCTTTAATTTCCATATTTTAATTTTTTTTCTTGTAAGTCGTTGTATACGGTTTTCGCCTCAAAGGGGGGATGGCAGCTTTAATTGTGCCGGATTTAAATGCGGACCGGCTCCTGAGAACATCAGGAGCCGGTCCGCTATATCGTGTGTATATACGACAATGTTCACACCCGGCTCCGTCGGCTGCGCATGCACATCATCCCCATCATTGACTTGCCAACAGGCATGCCGAGGTAGCTGAAGTTATGTGTCAGCGTCTGTTTCATAAGAGCTGGGATATTTTGGTCTTAAAATTAATCGGTGTTATTATGCCGCAAAATTAGTCATTTTCTTTAAAACAGGCAAATCCTTTAAAACAAATAAAAAACAGCCTACTCTCAAAATCGTGCTGCAGCACGATGACGGTGCATAAGATTCTTGCCCAGAGCGGTTGCGTTGCTTGTTTTACTTCCTGTGCTTATATTTTGGCGCCCTTCTGGAAAACATAAGGAATAGGTAATATGAACCGATGCTGCATGAACGGTACTTTCCACACGTTCATGCAGCATCGGCTTTATTATTTTCTGATGGTAATTATTCGTAGTTTGTCACTACGTCAACAAATGTATCGACAGTAGGATTGCCGAACTCTATAGCACCCATCTCTTCGTTGGCGTTTATCACGATGGAATAGATGTAATGGCATCCCGGTTCCCACTCGCTGAATTTGCTTGTGGAGAGGGGGAAGCGTAGTATGCCGTCGCCGAATGTGCTTCCTTCCACTACGTTCTCAGCGGGTGTGTTTTCGTTTGGCCACAGTTTCAAACCGGTCTTGGTGTCGTATACGGAGCACATTACAGCGATGAATGTGTCATCTCCATATCCGTTGCTTCTCCATGTCAGCGGTTGTGGCATCATGTATTTCGGGCCGCCGAGTTTCGATCCCGTATCGCTCATGTCTGTCGGTGTCGTTGTAAGCAGTATCACTTCATTTCTGTCTCTGGATACATGAAGTATGTAGCCGAGCGGTGTGTTCTGGTCAGACCATTTTCCCATGCTTTCTACGGTAGGTGCGCCGGCTGTAGACTCAGTGGGGAATGTGAAATTGCCTTTCGTCATCAGATTGTTCATGACCACATTGGTGACTCTTACTGAAAGATTCTCGTTGGATGAACTTAGTTTGACGGTTACTTTTGATAATGCATGGCGGAAATTGAATATGACTTGTGCGTTGGGTGCGCCTGCATTGCCTTTAAGGTCCGGGCTTACAGCATAGATTATGTCTTCAGTTCCGGGATAGGAGTCGTATGATACCGGTTTCAACGGCCCGTTTTTTCCAACCCATGAAGAGGGTGCGAAAGCGTAGAAGTCAACGGCCTCGTTTGCCGGCCAATATTGGAGAGGTGAGTATGTCCAGGAGTTGTTGCTGGTTTTGTTTACTGCAACATTGTCCATGAATAATGTCGGTGATGCCATAGTGCCGGTATAGGCATATACGTTGAACGAGGTAAGATTGTTTGTAGTAATGTCTCCGGATCTTGAGAACTCTGTGTTTGCAGCGAAGCGTATGGCATTGTCTGATGGCGCTTCAAATCCTGATGGATCGTCGTTTTCAGAGCATGAAGCCATGGAGAGCGCGCCTATGCTAAGGCCGATAGACAGGAGTTGGTTGAATTTGTTCATATTGTTAAGATTTTATGATTTATATGCAGTGCATATGTTTTATGATTTCTGTATTTATGGGAGAGTTGTGCTTATATCTATTTCTATGACTTGCCATTCTTCCACTCCTACTTCGATTCCTACATCACCTTCCGGATTATCCGGGATTTCTCCTTCTGGAATTTCTATGTCGTTTATTATAATGAAAACGTTATGTGTGTCCGGACTGTTTACAACCTGATCCGTGACATCAATTTTTTTTTGTATTATTTTACCGTCCGTCCGTTCTACTTTCAGTATAAGGGTAACACATGGAGTGTGGTTTGCCGGTATGCCGAAAGCGGTGGTGCTTCCTGTAAGTGTATTGCCGTTGGGTCTGTCTATGTGAGCGAGCTTTATGGTATTTTCAGAAGGTTCTCCTTCAGGGATTCCTGATGAGATTATTATGGATGGCGCTATTCCATGAAGAATGGCAGTTGCCGAGCGCATGTTTTCAAGTCCTTTGCAGTTGGTGAAAACCACGTGGTATATAGAACTCAGTGAGTCCGGATAACATCTCATAATCCCTTGCTTGCAATCTTTTATGGTTCCATCTGGAGTTGTGTATGTGATACCGCATGGCGTAACTTCCATGTGGTCTATTGATGCTCCGTATAGCATTCCGGTAGGAGTTAGTGTGGTTGTGCCTGATGTTTTACGGGCGTTTGCCGTGAAATTGCCAAATGTATCCGGGTTACTGAAAACAACTCCTGGAAGGTCGTTGTTTACTGCCAGAAAACGATAAGTGCCGGGAGGGATCTCTACGTTGCCCCCTTCCCGTCCGGTTATATCAAAACGCCATATGCGCGTACCGTCGCTTGATGGGAAGAAATACAGTGTCATGCCTTCAGGGTCTGCTTCAGGAGCTTTGTCCCACATGAACTTGACTGTCACGACATGTGGATCGTTGCCCGGACACAGTATTTCTTTATGCCCGCATGAGTTTAGCACAAGCAGCATTAAGAGTATGGAAGATGTTATTGCACACAGACGGTTCATATGTTGATGTTATAGTCCGGAATATTTTTGGCTCCTTTTCCGGGAAACCAGACAAGTGTCACCTCAAGGCCTGTAATGCCGAGATACCGGTGCGTGGTATGGCTTGTACACACATAGGTGCCACATTGCGGATGATATTTTATCAGCTTGCCTGTAGAATACCCCAAGCGCACGCTTATATCAATATTAAGGCGTCGGTTTATTCCCCAGGAATGCCCGTAGCTAATTCCGGCTCCATAGGTAAAATCGGGGGACTGCCATCCTTTTCCGCCAAATTCAAAATCATATGTGAGCATGGAGGTGTAGATGCCTATATGATGACCTGTCAGTGCCCGTTCTAGTGTTTTCTGTCCGAGCCATCCCCTGAATTCAATCCATCCTCCATATATGCGCCAATATCTATGATGCTCGTTCTTGCTCCACCAGGCATATACGCCTTCTGCGCTTAACGACCATCTTTTTCCTATGCTGATTTCTATTCCTATGTCGGGTGTGAGAATTGCATCGTGCAGTAGGTTTGTTTTCAGTGCGATTCGGGGCAAGCATTGGGCGCACTCCATCCTCTGTGCCTTAATCTTTGCGGGGTATAGGATTATGCAGATGCTAAAGACTACAATCAGTATGTGCAGTCTCATTGTTTGTATGTGTGAAACTGGATTCAATGCATAAAGCGGAATGGGTTGTCTATTTCTTAACAATCTATTGCGTCTTTATGTTTTTGCAGGATCGTTTCCGGGTGGTATAAAAATGAAAAGTGTGTTTCTTCACAGAAACACACCTCCCTCATAACCAAAATTCAAGTATATATGTTCTTTTCGTCTAACAAACGTTGTATTGTTTCTTACACTAAAAGTTTTTTATATTCACCTTGCAAAATTAGCGTTTTGGTATATTATATATGATGAATTTATAGTTAAATTATGTTAATCAAAACATGGCATTATCATAAATGATAATAACTTAAGCTGTTTTTAACAGCTGTTCAATCAATATGATTCAGCTTCTGACGGGAATGTCCCCCCCTTTACGTCGCTGATATATTGTCCTACTGCAGAATTGATGGTTTCCGAGAGGTTTGCATATGTGCGCAGGAATTTAGGCTTGAATCCTTCGTTCATCCCCAGCATGTCCTGTAATACGAGCACTTGCCCATCGCATCCTGCCCCTGCTCCGATTCCGATTGTAGGTATGGTGAGACGTGAGCTTACTTCTGCAGCCAGTTGGGCGGGTACTTTTTCAAGCACCAAGGCAAAACATCCTGCAGCCTGAAGCATAAGCGCGTCTTCCATGAGACGCTCTGCCTCTTCTTTTGCTTTCGCACGCAGTCCGTAGCCACCAAGCTGATTGACCGACTGCGGTGTGAGGCCAAGGTGTCCCATTACCGGGATTCCCGCGTTTATTATTTTTTCTATAGATGGAAGCATGGCTTTTCCTCCCTCTATTTTTACTGCTGCCGCGCCGGTTTCTTTTAGTATGCGTACGGCACTCCGGAGTGCGGTAAGTTCGTCGCCGTCGCATGTTCCGAAGGGCATATCCACTATTACCATTGCTCTTTCTACACCGCGCACCACACATTGCGCATGGTATATCATCTGGTCAAGTGTTATTGGCAGGGTGGTTGCATGGCCTGCCATCACGTTTGCAGCGGAATCTCCGACGAGGATCAGGTCTATTCCTGCCCGGTCTACCAGTGATGCCATCGTATAGTCATATGCTGTGATCATGGCTATTTTCTCACTGTCGCGTTTCATTCTGGCCACTGTCGTAGTGGTCACTTTTTTCAGATTGTCTACTGTATTGGTTGACATTTGTTTATCTTAGAAATTGTCTGAAAAACAAAAGGCTTTTCTCCATATAGATCGGAGAAGAGCCTTTATATAATGGTTTTAACCCTGTGGTCTTTGTTGTTGGGATATTTTATTTTGCAGCCATCAGACGTGCGCGGTCAAGGAGTTTTTCTATATCAAGGTTGTGCTGCTGGCCATACAAGGGGTATTCGCTCTGGATTTCTTCCAGCATTTTTACTTCTTCTGCGAAATTTCCTTGTTCATGGTATACACGCACGAGCTTCATGATGAAGTATGGGGTGTATGCCGGATTGCGGTCGCTGACACTGATAGCCTCCTTGTATGCACTTACAGCGTCTGAAAGCCGGTCAAGATTCACAAGACAGTCTCCTTTGAGAGACAATGCGCCGGCACCGATGATCTCATCGCGTGTAGAGTATTTTTCTGCATATTTGAGGGCTTCTTCGTATTTGCCTTCGCGATACAGCAGGATTGCGCTTTCCAAAGCTGCACGGTTTGCAGGTTCGTAGTTGCCGTTGTCTGCTATGTCCATATACTGTTTGAGGGCAATAGAGTCGTTTGACAGCGCCAACTGGAGGTCTGCCGAGCCGATATTGTCGTTATGCTTCTGCATAGCCGGATTACGGAAGAAATATACATATGCAAGCACTATTACGATTATTGCCACAATTACCAGTGAGCAGATTACGATGATCTTGCGATTGTCCTGCACCTTTTGTGTCATTGCGGTGAGGGAGTCGTTGATTCCGTCAATTCCTGCGGTTTCGGGCGCTTCTTGTTGTTTCTTTGACATGGATTTATGTAAGTTATATTTTTTTACTATTGGCATAATGCAAAGCAATGGACGCAGGCGCATACGCGCTTGCGTTCAGAGCGCAAAGTTAAGTATTTGTGGCTAATTGGCAAAAAAAAAGCGATCTAATTGGTCACTTTTTTCGGCGCATTGTAAAAATCACCTGACGGAATATACATTGCCCGTTGGTTTTCTTAGATAAAACAAAAACACCCGACTTTACATTTCTGAGTGTAAAATCGGGTATCTGTTTCTTAATTTGCTGGTTTTCAGCGTTTATTGCGGAGAGACAGGGTTATGAACCTACTCCCTCATATCTTTCAAATTCAATGCGTTATCAATATGTCAAAGCCTTAGGGGGTACAACTTAGGTTACAAGAATAACGCTTTTCTGTCACCTTTTGGCTGTTCGTTGTCTGCCTAAAACTACGGTTCAAAGA
>CANRWW010000057.1 GCA_947643665.1 uncultured Porphyromonadaceae bacterium
AACCTTCTGATCCGTAGTCAGATGCTCTATTCAGTTGAGCTAGCGAACCATTTTGTCAAAAACTCTGTTCTTTGTCTGCACTGTCAGGCGTTGTCTTTCCTGATTTGCGATTGCAAAGGTACGCTTTTTTTTTGAATTGCCAAAATTTTGCTGGAATTTTTTCTCGGAAAGATGAATTTTTTATTCAATCAGGGTTTTTCATGCCTTGAAAATGGCTTTTTGTTTGGCTATTTTGTAACTTTGTATCTAATTACAGGAATAGTACGAATAATATGAACATACTTGAACTTAGTGAGCAGGAGATAGTGCGCCGCCAGTCGCTTGAGCAGTTGCGGCAGATGGGCATAGAGCCTTATCCCGCGGCGGAATTTCCCGTTACGGGTTATACGGATGAGATTAAGGAAACGTTTGCCGATGTGCCTGTAGATGCCGACGGTAACCGGCTTCCCGATGCCCCTGCACCCCGCCAGGTGAGTGTGGCAGGCCGTGTGATGGGAAGACGCATCATGGGCAAGGCTTCTTTTATGGAACTTCAGGATGCCCGCGGGCGCATACAGGTTTATGTGAACCGCGACGAACTGTGTCCGGGGGAAAACAAGGATCTGTACAACGTAGTGTTCAAGAAACTTCTGGATATAGGTGATTTTGTAGGTGTGGAAGGATATGTGTTCCGCACACAGACAGGTGAAATCTCCATACATGCGCAGAAACTTACCGTCCTCGGCAAGTCGCTCAGGCCTCTTCCCATAGTAAAAGTGAAAGACGGGGTGACATATGATTCGTTTGATGATCCGGAACTGCGTTATCGCCGCCGTTATGTAGACCTTGTCGTCAACGAAGGTGTAAAGGATATTTTCATCAAGCGCACCAAGGTTTTTACCGCGATGCGCAACTATTTCAACGAGCATGGCTACATGGAGGTGGAGACCCCCATTTTGCAGGCTATCCCCGGTGGTGCCGCCGCACGCCCGTTTATTACGCACCACAATGCGCTTGACATACCATTGTATCTGCGCATTGCCGATGAGTTGTATCTGAAACGTCTGATCGTCGGTGGTTTCGAGGGTGTGTATGAGTTCTCCAAAAATTTCCGCAACGAAGGTATGGACCGCACCCATAATCCGGAATTCACGTGTATGGAGATATATGTCTCATACAAGGATTACAACTGGATGATGGATTTCACAGAGCGGATGCTGGAACGTATCTGCATGGAGGTGAACGGCACGACGGAGGTGAAGGTCGGCGACAATATGATATCTTTCAAGGCGCCTTTCCCGCGTGTGACCATGCGCGATGCCATCCTTGAGCATACCGGATACGATATCAACGGCCGCTCGGAAGAGGAGCTCCGTGCTGCGGCAAGATCCATGGGTATCGAAGTGGATGAAACCATGGGCAAGGGCAAGCTGATTGACGAGATGTTTGGCGAGAAGTGCGAGGGCACTTATATCCAGCCAACGTTTATCATTGACTATCCCATAGAGATGTCGCCTCTTACAAAGCGCCACCGCGACAACCCCGAGCTTACAGAGAGGTTTGAGCTTATGGTCAATGGCAAGGAGCTGGCAAACGCTTACTCTGAACTTAATGACCCTATTGACCAGTATGAACGTTTCGTAGAGCAGATGCGCCTGTCTGAAAAGGGTGATGACGAGGCAATGATCATTGACCATGATTTTATCCGCGCCCTTGAATACGGCATGCCGCCTACATCAGGCATGGGCATTGGTATGGACCGTCTGGTAATGCTTATGACAGGACAGACCACCATACAGGAGGTGCTTTTATTCCCGCAGATGCGTCCGGAAAAGGTGGCGCGCCGTGACAAACCTGAGGCCTACACGCAAATAGGTGTGGATGAAGCCTGGGTGGCGCCGCTCCAGAAAGCCGGCATGCTCACGGTGGATTCGCTCGGCGCCGCTATCCCCGGAAAGTTGCATCAGGAACTTTGCGGAATCAATAAAAAATATCATCTGGGACTTAAAAATCCTACAATTGACGAAGTTACCGCCTGGGTAGACGCAGCTTCTGCCGCCGGTGGCGAACAGGAATGACCCAGCAGGTGTTTTCACCTTACCGAAAATCTGTATAACCGATATATGTTGACAAAAGACTTCCCGGGAAGAGTGGCCGTGATGGGCGGCGGCAGTTGGGCAACCGCGTTGGCCAAGCTGCTGCTGCGCAACCGCGACACGATCCTGTGGTACATGCGGCGCGACGACCGCATAGAGGAGTTCATGCGCGAGGGGCACAACCCGGCGTATCTCACCGACGTGCAGTTTGACGTGCAGCGCATAGAGTTTTCATCAGACATAAACTATGTGGCTCAGGAAGCCGATACGTTGCTGCTGGTGATGCCCTCCCCTTATTTCAAAAGCCATCTTGAAAAACTGACTGTAGATATCAGCAAGAAATTCGTAGTCTCGGCCGTAAAAGGCATAGTGCCCGGAGAAAACATGCTTGTCACCGACTATATGCGTGATACGTTCCATGTGGCCGACGACCACCTGCTGGTGGTAAGCGGCCCGTGCCATGCCGAGGAGGTGGCCCTTGACCGTCCTACATATCTGACAATCGCGTGCAAGGACATAGAAGCAGCCAAGCGGTTCGGCAGGTGTGTGTGCGGTTCAAAAAACTGCCATGCCATTCCCACTACCGATGTGGATGGGGTAGAGTATGCCGGCGTGCTAAAGAATGTCTATGCAATAGCGGCAGGTATAGTCCACGGCATGAAGAAGGGTGACAACTTTCTGGCAATGCTTGTGAGCAATGCCATACGCGAGATGGAGCATTTTCTGGATGCTGTTTATCCTCGTCCCCGTCAGATATGCGACAGCGTGTATCTCGGCGATCTTCTGGTGACATCCTATTCCCGTTTCAGCCGCAACCATAACTTCGGTTCCATGATAGGCAAAGGTTATTCGGTGAAAGCCGCCATGATGGAGATGGAACAGACTGCCGAGGGATATTACGGGGCGAAATGCATACATGAGATCAACAGGCATTATGAGGTGGCTATGCCTATAGCCGATACGGTATATGACATACTTTACCGCCGTATGCGGCCGGAATATGCGTTGAGCCGTCTGTCTGAACATCTTGACTGAAAAGAACCAAGCCTGCAATGAACGAAACCAACGGCAATCCCGGCAATCTGATCTCACTGCGCGACATACACAAGAACTTTGACCGCCTTGAAGTGATACGGGGTGTGGATCTTGATGTGCGAAAAGGGGAGGTTATGTCTATTGTCGGGCCAAGCGGTGCGGGAAAGACAACCCTCCTCCAGATTATGGGAACGCTTGACCGCCCGGACAGCGGCCTGGTGTCTTATGCCGGAGACGACGTTTTCAGTCTTAATGACCGGAAACTTGCCCGTTTCCGCAACAGGCGCATAGGTTTCGTATTCCAGTTCCATCAGTTGTTGCCGGAATTCTCAATGCTTGAAAATGTGGCAATGCCGGCGCTGATCGGCGGTTTCCCGCGTGAAGAGGCTTTCGCCCATGCCCGTGAACTTATTGAATATCTGGGGCTGAAAGGCCGGGCAGACCATAGGCCGGCACAGCTTTCCGGTGGAGAACGTCAACGGGCAGCTGTGGCAAGGGCGCTGATGAACCGTCCCGATGTAGTGCTTGCCGACGAACCCTCAGGAAGCCTTGATACGCATAACAGGATGGAACTCCACAAGCTCTTCTTTGATCTGCGGAGTGATATGGGACAGACATTCGTGATTGTAACCCATGACGAATCACTGGCAGCTGATTCAGACCGGGTGGTGCATATGACCGACGGTGTGATAACAGAAATTTCAGAACGGAAATGAATCTGGCAAGCCTTTTGCATGTGATACACTAAAGAATATATTTGCATAATGTCGTATAATTTGGCACATAGGATTATCGGTATGGCGCTCTCGGCGGCGCTTTCTGCCATATTTGTCGGATGCTCCTCTGATGATCATGCCGATGAAGTGCGTTATGCGACGTTGTATGATGTTGTGGAATACGCCGGCAAGGCAGATAATGCCACCCATTTCACTCTCTATCCTCCTGATGCCGAAAAGCCGGTGTCGCTCGTCGCGTCACGGCCGGTGAATACGGGGAAGGTGGAAACGGGGGAGTGCATGCTTCTTGGTTATGTGCCGCATAACGGCGAGGCATATACTTCCGGAACAGTTGATGTGACTGGAGTGGGGGTTGTATCAAATTACAAACTGCTGAAAGGCAAACCGGAGACATTGACAGATTGGGACACGGATCCGGTATGGCTGACAAGTCTATGGCGTGCCGGGGGGAAAATAGCTATGCGTGTGCAATTGGTATATGATCCCCAGCCGAGGTTGTTCAGACTTGTCGTTGATGAATCAACAATGGGCGACGAATATCCGGATGCATATCTTGTGAACGTCCGCCGTAGCGGAAACGATAATTTCATGCGACAGTATTATGTGGCGTTTGACGTCCATGCCATGTGGACCTATCCGACTTGCAAGGGATTGCGTGTGCATGTGAACAATTCCAACAATACTTCCCTCAGGGAGTTTGTAATACCGAAACCGGAAGCATATGTTTCCGGTGGTGAAGAGGAGATTCCCGATGGCACCGGAGATGCCGGTGCTGACGAATAAACAGATAAACCAAATTAATTGTACATTAACTTTAAAATATAAGAACAATGTCAGAAAACAAGCAAGAAATAAAAATTGAACTTACTCCCGAAATAGCTGCGGGACACTATGCGAACCTCGCTGTGATTTCACATTCCGGAGGTGAGTTTTTCCTGGACTTCATCAATGTGGCTCCCAATATGCCCCAGGCACGTGTGCAGAGCCGTGTGATCATGACGCCTGAGAATGCCAAGAATCTCCTTTTCGCTCTTCGCGACAATATCCAGAAGTATGAAAGCACTTTCGGCGAGATAGTGCGCAAGGCTCCTAAGGGTGGCAATAACGGTGCCAACAACGGCGGCACCCTGCCTAATCCTTTCCAGGCTTAAAAAAGACGAGATAACTTTGTCGGAATTCGTCCCGGTGTGCGCCACAGCGCGCTCCGGGCGTATTCGTTACATTTGATCACTACTCACAACCCATAATCATCCCTGACAATGAAAAATCACAATCTGTGCATATACAATTCGCTGTCGCGCTGCAAGGAACTTTTTCGTCCCATCCATGAGGGGCGTGTTGGCATGTATGTATGCGGCCCTACCGTGTATGGCGACGGTCATCTGGGGCATGCGCGTCCCGCTATCACTTTCGACGTGCTTTTCCGGTATCTGCGTCATCTCGGCTATAAGGTGCGTTATGTGCGCAATATCACTGATGTGGGTCATCTGGAGCATGATGCCGATGAAGGGGAGGATAAAATTGCAAAGAAGGCACGCCTTGAGCAGCTTGAACCGATGGAGGTAGTGCAGCACTATCTCAATCGCTATCACGAAGCGATGGCACGCCTGAATGTGCTTCCTCCTTCCATAGAGCCGCATGCATCGGGCCATATTATTGAACAGATTGATTATGTACAGAAGATTATTGATGCCGGTTATGCTTATGTGAGCGATGGGTCGGTTTACTTTGATGTACCCAAATATAACCGTGACCATAACTACGGGAAACTTTCAGGCCGTGATATAAATGAGCTTCTAGCTCAGACACGCACCCTTGACGGCCAGCAGGAAAAACGCCATCCGGCTGATTTCGCATTGTGGAAAAAAGCACAGCCAGAACATATCATGCGTTGGCCCTCGCCATGGAGCGACGGTTTCCCCGGCTGGCACCTCGAATGCTCTACCATGAGTGAAAAATATCTCGGTGAGAAATTCGACATACATGGCGGCGGAATGGATCTGAAATTCCCCCACCATGAATGCGAGATAGCGCAGAGTGTGGCTCACAACGGGTGTGACAGCGTGCACTACTGGATGCATAACAACATGATAACCATCAACGGGCAGAAAATGGGTAAGTCGCTCGGCAATTTCATTACCCTTGACGAGTTCTTCAATGGGTCGCATCAGTCTCTCACCCAGCCATATTCGCCTATGACTATCCGTTTCTTCATCCTGCAGGCGCAATACCGTTCCACGGTAGATTTCAGCAACGATGCCCTCCAGGCTTCCGAGAAAGCCCTTGACCGCATGCTTGAGGGATGGCGCCGTCTGGCAGACTTGAAGCCGTCTGAGGTTTCCTCAGTCAAGGATGAAGTGGAAGCACTTTGGACAAAATGTTACGAGGCATTGGACGATGACATGAATACGCCTATCGTCATTGCACATCTGTTTGAGGCTGTAAGTGTGGTCAACAAGGTGCGCGACGGCCATGCCACGGCTACCGTGGCTGACATTGAGAGCCTGCGCTCGTTGTTTGATACATTCCTGTTTGAGATCCTCGGCATGAAAGCCGACTCTGCCGATGTAAATGATGAGAAGGCTCTTGAGCCATATCGTGGAGCTGTTGACATGCTTCTCAAAGTGCGTTCGGAAGCCAAGGCAAAGAAGGATTGGGCCACGTCTGACCTGATACGCGACAATCTCGCCGCTCTGGGTTTTTCCGTGAAGGATACCAAGGACGGTGTGGAATGGAGTGTGAAGTGACCGGGATGTATAATATGTGAGCCGCCCCTATGGATATCAAGGGATTCGCCACTCTTGCTCTTGAGCAGTTGCCTTTCGAGCCTACAGACCAGCAGATAAAGTTGGTTGCGGCCCTGTCGCGCTTCTGTTCTGCGTATACACCTCAGGACACGGTGTTTGTGCTGAACGGCTATGCCGGCACCGGCAAAACATCTGTCATGGGGGCGCTTGTGCGCACGCTTGGCATGATCGGCATTCCCACAGTGTTGCTCGCCTCCACAGGCCGGGCGGCAAAGGTGTTCAGCAATTTTACAGGGCAACCGGCATATACCATCCATCGGAAGATCTATGCCGCTCCCTCCATTGGTGCCGACGGACGGCTTATATCAAGGCTGACAGTAAACCCGCATGTCAATACGGTTTTCATCGTTGATGAGGCTTCAATGATAGGTGACTCCGGAGAGGGTGGTTCCGGACTTCTTCAGGATCTGCTCATGTATGTTTACAGCGGCATAAACTGCCGTCTGATTTTGCTTGGTGATACCGCGCAGCTGCCCCCGGTTGGACTTGCCGGATCTCCCGCCATGGATCCTGTGCAATTGAAAAGCATGGGCATGAGGGTCACCCGTGCGGTTATGACCCGTACCGTGCGTCAGAAGCGCAGGTCCGGCATACTTTACAATGCCACATGGCTCCGGCGTGCCATGCAGCAGTCTCCGCTTCCGGAACCGCAAATGTGGGTATCGCAATTTCCAGATGTGGAGATTGTGGCTCCGGAAGACCTTGAGGACATATTGCAGAAGTCATTTGCCGGATACGGGGAGGGTGAGACGTTGATAATCACCCGTTCCAACAAGCGGGCTGTGGATTTTAACCTTGCGGTGCGCCGTGTGATTTTCGACCGTGAGGAGGTGCTCGTCAAAGGGGACCGCTTAATTGTTGCTAAAAACAACTATTACTGGACACGGCGGAGCGTGCAGCAGAAAGAAAACGGGGATAGTGGCGATGATGCGCCGCGTCCTACAATGGAATTTGTGGCAAACGGTGAGGCAGCCGTAGTGGAAAAAGTTTACAGTACAGAGACAAGGAATATGATGGAATTTGCCGATGTAAGGCTTTATTTTCCTGATTACGAGATTTCTGTCAATGCGAAACTGAACCTTTCCACGCTGGTGTCGGAAGGAGCTTATCTGTCGCATGACAAACAGCAGATTCTTGTTGACCAGGCGCTTGCCGATGCCGGAGTTTCACAGACAGCATCTGTAACCGCACAACGTGAGGTGCTGAAAGCAGATCCGTACTACAATGCCTTACAAGTGAAATATGCTTATGCAGTCACTTGCCATAAGGCACAGGGTGGCCAATGGAAGTCGGTATTCGTGGATATGGGTTATATCCCTCCTGACGCATATTCCACTCCTGAATTTTACAGGTGGCTGTATACAGCCACCACCCGTGCCACAGAGCGCCTTACTCTCATCAATCCTGCCGTGCAGATAAATTAGACCAAATTTGGAAATTATTAATTAATCATATAATTATGGCACTTTTCGATACAATTTCAGATGATATCAAAAAGGCGATGCTTGCCCGCGACGCACAGCGCCTTGATGCCCTACGCGGCATAAAAAAAGAGTTTCTGGAGGCTAAGACAGCCAAAGGGTCAGACGGTACGCTCACAGACGAGCGTGCAACCCAGATTCTTGCAAAAATGATAAAGCAACGCAAAGAGAGCGCGGCTATATATAAAGAGCAAAACCGTCCTGAACTGGCGGAAACCGAGCTTGCCCAGGCTGCGATAATAGAGGAATACATGCCTAAACAGCTTTCCGACGAGGAACTGGAGGTGGCGTTGAAAGAGATTATACAACGCGTAGGAGCCACTTCCCCCAAAGAGATGGGAAAGGTGATGGGTGTGGCTTCAAAGGAACTTGCCGGCAAAGCCGAGGGGCGTGCTATTTCCGCCAAGGTGAAAGAGCTTCTGGCTTAAACCTTCCGGTATTCACAGGCTCAGTATGAGCCATGTGATGTATCCTATATAGCAGAGCAGAAGTGCGGCTCCCTCTGCACGTGTGATGGTGCGTTGGCGGAAGAACCAACCGAACATCCAGAAGAGTGCGCATGCGCCAGTCAGTGTAAGCAAGTCAAAATTGGTGATTGATCCGAATGGGAGAGGCCTGATTGTAGCCGAGCATCCCAGGACGAGGAAAATGTTGAAAATATTGCTCCCGATAACATTGCCGAGAGCGATCCCCGTTTTGCCTTTCAGGGCAGCTGTGACAGAAGTGGCGAGTTCTGGAAGAGATGTGCCGGCGGCTACTATTGTAAGACCGATTATGGCATCGCTGACACCCATTGATGATGCTATCGCCGATGCTCCGGCCACAAAGCGGTCTCCTCCGATTATTAGTCCCGCCAGTCCGCATGCTACCAGGAAAACAGATTTCAGAACCGGCATTGGCTTTGTTGCAGACAAGGTGCCAGAAGCCGGTTCTGGTTTGTTTTGTGCCTCTTCTTGTTGTGCGGTTGAGAAGGTATGCCGCATGAAAATTGCGAAGAAAAGCAGCAGCAGAATGCCGTCTACACGTGTGATGGTGCTGTCGGATGCTCCGTCAAGCAGGGGACTGTTGCCTATGGCAAGCAGTGCCAGGGCTGAAAGCAAAACCAAAGGTATATCTTTTGTCATTATGCTCCTTTCTATTTTTATTGGAGCAAGAAGAGCTGTGGCGCCTATTATTACGAGGACATTGAATATGTTGCTTCCCACTACATTGCCGATTGCAATTCCTGCATTGCCGTTTATGGAAGACATCACGCTGATTACCAGTTCGGGGGCAGAGGTGCCGAATGCCACTACAGTTAGTCCTACCACCAGGTCTGACACACCCCATCTTTTCGCTATAGCCGATGCGCCATCGGTAAGCCAGTTCGCGCCGAAAAGAATAAGCGCCAATCCCCCCACTAGAAAAACCAAATCCAGAAACATATCAAGTTTTATTTAGTTGAAACATTATCCCTTTATCCTTCCAAGGATACCGGTATATAGTGTTATAACGTATGAGCAACTAAAATATTCCGGTGCGACTCCCACATTTTATTGGTTTGTGCGACTTATCTGTTTTCTCATAACGATGGGTTCTTGGCAGTGTATTTATCCATGGATAAAAGATAGCAAATGGTAAGACAACAAAAGTCAAGAGGTTAAACGTTAACGTTTAACCTCTTGACTTTTGTTGT
>CANRWW010000058.1 GCA_947643665.1 uncultured Porphyromonadaceae bacterium
TGATACAGACCGAATCACGTTTAACCGTTGCTGACAACAGCGGTGCAAAAGAGGCGCTGTGCATCCATGTGCTCGGTGGCACCGGTCGCCGTTACGCATCGGTAGGCGACATCATCGTAGTTTCTGTGAAGAGCGTTATTCCCTCCTCCGACGTCAAGAAAGGTACTGTATCGAAGGCTGTGGTGGTTCGCACCAAGAAGGAAGTGCGTCGTCCCGACGGTTCATATATCCGTTTCGATGACAACGCTTGCGTGCTTCTCAATAACGCCGGCGAACTTCGCGGTACCCGTATCTTCGGCCCGGTAGCCCGTGAGCTCCGTGCCACAAATATGAAGATTGTCTCTTTGGCACCCGAGGTGCTCTAAGTTCCACACCACAAACAACTGTAACCGAAAACCCCAATGAGCAAATTACATATCAAAAAGGGCGATACCGTTTACGTTCTCTCGGGTGAGGACAAGGGCCAGCAGGGCCGCGTCCTTTCTGTGCAGGCTGCCAAGCAGCGTGCCGTCGTAGAGGGTATCAATATCGTGTCAAAGAGCACGAAACCGACCGCCAAGCATCCCCAGGGTGGAATAATCAAGATGGAAGCCCCCATCCATATCTCTAATCTCGCGCTCATCGATCCCAAGAGCGGCAAACCTACACGTGTTGGTTTCCGTGTGAACGAGAAGGGCGAGAAAGTACGTTACGCTAAAAAATCTGGAGAGGAGATCAAGTAATGAGCAGCACAAGTCTTAAGAAACAGTACGACGAAAAGATCGTGCCCGCCCTTACCAAGGAGTTCAACTATACAACTCCCATGCAGGTGCCTCACCTGAAAAAGATTGTCATCAATCAAGGTCTGGGAGAGGCAACCCAGGATAAGAAGATCATAGAGACCTCTATCAATGAACTTACCGCCATCACCGGCCAGAAGGCTGTGGCAACCCTGTCGAAGAAGGACATCTCCAACTTCAAGGTGCGCAAGAAGATGCCTATCGGTGTGCGTGTGACATTGCGTCGTGACCATATGTATGAGTTCCTGGAGCGTCTGATCCGTGTGGCTCTTCCCCGTATCCGTGACTTCAAGGGTATCGAAGGCAAACTTGACGGCCGCGGTAACTATACTCTCGGTATCACAGAGCAGATCATCTTCCCTGAGATCAATATTGATAACATCAACAAATTGATGGGTATGAATATAACTTTCGTCACATCGGCCAATACCGACGAAGAAGGTTTCGCGCTGCTTAAGCAGTTCGGTCTGCCCTTCAAGAACAAGTAAGTTACTGAATTGAAATTTTGTTAAACCGGCGTGTAGCTAAAATCGCTACATATTGCCGGTTTGACAAAATTTTTGTGCATCTTTGCACATTCTTTCGAAGCAGCTTTATATGTTTGTTTCGGAAGAAAGGAGACAAGCGCCATTCCGGCAGTCGTATTGGCCTGTATCATAGCTGAATAACAGGTTGCTGCCAGATGTGTAAGCGATATGGCCCGCTCCCGTGAGCTTTCTCTTCCCGAAGAGC
Source organism: uncultured Porphyromonadaceae bacterium (assembly GCA_947643665.1). Lineage (GTDB taxonomy): Bacteria > Bacteroidota > Bacteroidia > Bacteroidales > Muribaculaceae > UBA7173. The sequence continues at coordinate 1,512 of CANRWW010000058.1, forward strand.
AAGACTGCGGATGGCGAGCCTTATGGCGCAAAATGTTGAAAACAATTCTTATATATTTTATTATAGCAAAATGGCAAAAGAATCAATGAAAGCCCGCGAGGTGAAGCGCGCTAAACTTGTGGCCAAGTATGCTGCCAAGAGGGCTGCCCTTAAGGAAGCCGGCGATTACGAGGCTTTGCAGTTGCTTCCGAAGAATGCCTCTTCGGTACGTCTGCACAATCGCTGCTCCATCACCGGTCGTCCCAAAGGTTACATGCGTCAGTTCGGCATCTCCCGTATTCAGTTCCGTGAGATGGCCTCTGCAGGCCTTATCCCCGGCGTGAAGAAAGCCAGCTGGTAATCTTCGGCAGAAGTTTGGGCGCGGATGCGCATATTGTGAGCATCCGCCTGAATGATCCCTTCTCTTGACTGTCGTTTTGACGGGAAAGAGACCATCCTGAGGCTGCGAAGGCCGGATTTACCCTGTAACTTGATTTGGAAAAACAAGTATGCCTTCATATGGCTTTTCCTGTTTCGGTTGAGGGATCCGCCTGATGGTCCGCCGGGTAAGCCCCATATCTGCGGGACCCCCCGGAAGGAAACTTTATCAGGTGACATTTCCGGTACCGCCGGCAGCGACCTGCCAACAAGGCTGCCAATGCACATCCACCGGCTGCCAATAGCCAGGCTGTGTGCAAGAGACAGTATTAAATATTGTTGGGAACCGTATGGAGTATTTCATCCAGCGGAGTTTTTCCCAATCAATTTAAAAACTTTTCAAACAACAATGACTGATCCAATAGCAGATTATCTGACAAGATTGAGGAATGCGATCAAGGCACAGCACCGTGTTGTGGAGATTCCCGCCTCAAACTTGAAGAAAGAGATCACCAAGATCCTTTTCGAACAAGGCTACATCCTTAATTACAAGTTTATTGAGGGTGAGAATCCCGCCGGTTCAATCAAGGTGGCTCTCAAATATGACCCGATTGATCGTGTGAATGCAATCAAGGGTCTGGTTCGCGCATCCCGTCCGGGTCTGCGCCAGTATACAGGCTACAAGAATATGCCTCGTGTGTTGAATGGCTTAGGCATCGCCATCCTCTCGACTTCAAAAGGTGTTATGACCAACAAGAAGGCTGCCGAGATGAAGATCGGTGGTGAGGTGCTTTGCTACGTTTATTAATCTTAATAAGGAGGAACATAACATATGTCAAGAATAGGTAAAGCTCCCATTGAGATTCCTGCCGGCGTTACAGTGAAAGTGTCGGACAATAACGTAGTTGCAGTGAAAGGCCCTAAGGGTGAACTTTCCCAGGCTGTCAACCCAGAGTTCGATGTAAAGGTAGAAGACAACCAGATTGTCATCACTCGTCCGAGCGATGACCGCGAGCATCGGGCACAGCACGGTCTGTACCGTGCGCTTGTGCACAACATGGTTGTAGGTGTGTCCACCGGCTACCGTAAAGAAATGGAATTGGTTGGTGTAGGTTACCGTGCCAGCGCTACAGGCCAGGTGCTTGAGCTTTCGCTCGGTTTCTCTCACGCTATATATATCAAACTTCCCGCAGAGGTGAAGGTTGAGGCCAAGTCCGAGCGTAACAAGAATCCTCTTATCATCCTTGAAAGCGATGACAAGCAGTTGCTCGGCCAGGTATGTGCCAAAATCCGCTCGCTCCGCAAGCCTGAACCTTACAAGGGCAAGGGTATCAAGTTCGTCGGCGAGGTAATCCGCCGCAAGTCTGGTAAAACGGCAGGCGCCAAATAAAAAGTAAACTATCATGGTCTCAAAGCAAGAAAGAAGAAATAAGATCAAGGCACGCATCCGCGGCAAAGTTTCTGGCACCGCCGAACGTCCCCGCATGAGCGTTTTCCGCAGCAACAAGCAGATTTATGTGCAGCTTGTCAATGATGCCGAGGGCAAAACTCTTGTTTGCGCTTCCTCCAAAGGCATTGATGAGGGCACCAAAATAGAGATCGCTGCAAAAGTGGGCAAAGCTATCGCCGAGAAGGCTCTGGCAGCCGGAGTGACCGAGGTGGTTTTCGACCGCAACGGTTATCTGTTCCACGGAAGAGTAAAATCATTGGCTGACGCAGCTCGCGAAGGCGGACTTAAATTTTGATCACAATCATGGCAAAAAGAAATAACAGGGTAAAATCCACTAACGACATAGAGCTGAAGGACCGCCTTGTAGCCATCAACCGTGTCACCAAGGTGACCAAAGGTGGCCGTACCTTCACTTTCGCCGCTATCGTAGTAGTAGGTGACGGCAATGGTATCGTAGGCTGGGGTCTTGGCAAAGCCAATGAGGTTACTGCCGCTATCGCCAAAGGCGTAGAGTCGGCAAAGAAGAATCTTATCCGTGTGCCCATTAACAAAGGCACAATCCCCCACGAACAAGTGGCCAAATTCGGAGGTTCACGTGTGCTTCTCAAGCCTGCGTCACACGGTACCGGTGTGAAAGCCGGTGGTGCCATGCGTGCCGTGCTTGAGAGTGTAGGCATTACTGACGTGCTTGCCAAATCAAAAGGCTCCTCTAACCCCCACAATCTCGTAAAGGCAACCATCGCCGCTCTTGACGAGATGCGCTCTCCTGCGCAGATCGCCCAGAACCGCGGTATTTCGGTAAGCCAAGTGTTCAATGGCTGAAAAGCGCTCTAAAAATCAGATTCTGACAAATGGCACAGATTAAAATAAAGCAAATCAAGAGCCGCATCGGTGCTCCTGCAGTGCAGAAGCGCACTCTGGACTCTCTTGGTCTCAAGAAGATGAACCAGACAGTGGTCAAAGAGGATACCCCCTCTATCCGTGGTATGGTTGAGCGCGTTCACCATCTGGTGGAAGTGACTAACGCCTAAACCGCTTTCCCGTCAGGAAAACAGCTCATAGCCTCCGGCGCTCCTGCTCTATGGTTCCGACCAGTAGGCCGCGGCAGTAGCGGGAGCGGAAGGGGGAGAAGCTGGTCCCGGCGATATATCATTATCTTTTTATTAACAAGCAATCAGAAAGATCTATCATAATTATGGATTTAAGTAATCTGAAACCCGCAGCAGGGAGCACACACCGCGAAACACGCATTGGCCGTGGCTCCGGTTCGGGCAAGGGCGGGACATCTACCCGTGGCCACAAGGGTGCGAAATCGCGCTCCGGCTATAGCCGCAAGATCGGTTTCGAAGGCGGTCAGATGCCTTTGCAGCGTCGTCTGCCCAAGTTCGGCTTCAAGAATTTCAATCGTGTGGAATACAAAGTTGTCAATCTGGATGCTCTTCAGACTCTGGCTGAGGCTAAGAATCTTGAGAAAATCGGCATTGAGGAACTCCGCTCTTTCGGCCTTGTAGGCAAGAAAGACCTGGTGAAGATCCTTGGCAACGGCACTATATCCCGTAAAATCGAGGTTGAAGCCAACGCATTCTCCGCAACTGCCGAAAAAGCCATTGTTGAGGCCGGCGGTTCCATCAACAAAGTAAAGTAATTCAATGAAATTCATCCAAACCTTAAAAAACATCTGGACGATTCAGGAATTGCGTCAGCGTCTTACCATAACGGTATTGCTTGTGCTGGTGTTCCGTCTGGGCTGTTATGTGGTTCTTCCGGGTATCAATCCCAACGACCTTGACGCCTTGATTTCATTCACCAACCGCAGCGGTCTGATGCAGCTCCTGGACATGTTCTCCGGAGGCGCTTTCTCTCAGGCGTCCATTTTCGCGTTGGGTATCATGCCCTATATCACTGCATCAATCGTGATACAGCTGGCAGGCATGGTGCTTCCTTCTTTCCAGAAGATGCAGCGTGAAGGGGAGAGCGGGCGTCAGAAGCTGAATCAGTACACACGCTATCTGACCGTCCTGATTCTGTTTGTCCAGGGTCCCGCATATCTTTACAATCTGCGTTCTCAGGTTGTGAATGCCGGAGGTTCCGTTGAGATGGGCTTCTGGACAGTGGTATATCTTGCCATTATCCTTGCAGCCGGCTCAATGTTCATCATGTGGCTTGGCGAGCGTATCACAGACCGCGGTATCGGTAACGGTATCTCGTTTATCATTCTTGTTGGTATTATCGCCCGTCTCCCGGTTGCGCTATTCTATGAGTTCACATCACGCCTTCCGGGTTCTACCGGTTCTGAAGGCGGCCTGATCATGTTCATCGTTGAGATAGTGCTGCTGTTCGCGGTGACCATCGGTGCTGTGCTGTTGGTACAGGGCACCCGCAAGGTTCCTGTGCAGTACGCAAAGCGTATCGTTGGCAACAAACAGTATGGCGGGGCACGCCAGTATATACCTTTGAAGGTGAATGCTGCCGGTGTGATGCCGATCATCTTCGCTCAGGCGATCATGTTCATTCCTATCACACTTGCCGGTTTCGGTGGCAGTGAAGGTTCTACAGGTTTCTTCGCCACTTTCTCCGATATCAACGGTTTCTGGTACAACCTCGTTTACTTCATCCTGATTGTGGCTTTCACCTATTTCTACACGGCAATTACCGTGCGCCCCACTCAGATGGCTGAAGAAATGAAGCGTAACAACGGCTTCATCCCCGGTGTCAAGCCAGGCAAGAAGACTGCTGAATATCTTGATTCGATTATGTCCCGTATCACTCTGCCAGGATCTATTTTCCTCGGTATCGTTGCTATACTCCCCGCATTTGCGCGTCTGTTCGGCATCAGCCAGAATTTCGCGCAATTCTTTGGCGGCACTTCGCTGCTGATTATGGTGGGTGTCGTGCTTGATACCTTGCAGCAGATTGAGTCGCACCTGATGATGCACCATTATGACGGCCTGATGAAAGAAGGCAAGATCAAGGGTCGCACCACAGGCAGTGCATATTGAATAATCCATATCATGGTTGGTATAGTTGCCACAATGCCAGTGAACGCAATAGTTCTTTGACGTGGCATCCGCTCCAAAGGCATGAGTGGGGAGGCGCACAGAAGTCTCCCCACCCCTGCGGAGGGGCATCTTCAAGCCCGGCTGTGGTGTATATTCTCCTGATAACAGTAAATCCCCCCTTTTAAGGATAAAATGATATATCTTAAGACTCCCGAAGAAATCGAGCTGATGCGCAAGGCCTGCGACCTTACCAGTCGCACGCTTGGCGAAATGGCAAAATGGGTAAAACCGGGTGTCACGACCCATAAAATAGACTCAGTCGCCAAAGAATTCATACTTGATAATGGCGGTCGGCCTGCGTGTCTCGGTTACGGGGGGTTCCCCGGTGCCGTATGTATAGAGGTCAACGAGACTGTGGTCCATGGTTTCCCTTCGGCATATACTTTGCGTGAGGGAGATATTATAGGTCTGGATGTCGTGGTTGAGCTTGGCGGTTTCAATGGTGATATGTGTTATACTTTTCCAGTCGGTGATACAGACGAGCGTGTCTCGGCACTGATGAGGGTCACCAAAGAGAGCCTTTACAAGGGTATAGATGCATGCCGCGAGGGGGGGAGGATCGGAGATATCGCCAATGCGGTGCAGACTTACGTAGAACGTCATGGCTATAGCGTGGTCCGTGAAATGTGCGGCCATGGTATAGGACGCAGGATGCATGAGGATCCGGAGGTTCCAAATTACGGACGTCGTGGCACGGGACCCATGATCAAGAATGGCGTGTGCATCGCGATTGAACCGATGGTGAATATGGGCAGCCGCAATATCGTCATTGAGGATGACGGGTGGACTTGCCGCACAAGAGACCGCAAACCTTCCGCTCATTATGAGCACACGGTGGCGGTTTACGACGGCGAGACCCATGTCCTTACCACTTTCGATCATGTAAAATCAGTACTTGGCGACCGCTATATTTGACCCATTTTCTTCTTTGCGGGGATTATGGCTTGAATGACACTAAAAAACCAATCAATACAGATATAACAACAATATGGCAAAACAATCGGCAATCGAACAGGACGGCACAATCGTGGAGGCTCTTTCCAACGCCATGTTCCGTGTGGAGTTGGAGAACGGCCACGAAATAACCGCCCATATATCGGGCAAGATGCGTATGCATTACATCAAGATCCTGCCCGGTGACAAGGTGAGGGTCGAGATGTCGCCTTACGACCTGTCAAAAGGCCGCATCGCTTTCCGCTACAAATAATCACCTCATACTATAACCTACAACTTTTTTCACGACAACCTCATGAAAGTAAGAGCTTCAATCAAGAAGCGCACCCCGGAAGACAAGATCGTCCGCCGCAAGGGGCGCCTCTACGTGATCAACAAGAAAAATCCCAAAAACAAACAGCGTCAGGGATAACAAAGCAAATATCTGGAAATCAGGCTATCCCATCAGGATATTGGCGTTTTCGGCCAGAAAGCGCCAATGGGGTGATGCGCGAGGATTTTCAGATGTCTGCGAAATTTGTTATTTTTGCACCAAATAAGTGATATAAAAGTATTATATGGCAGTAAGAATCGTGGGAGTTGACCTCCCCCAGAACAAACGAGGCGAAATCGCCTTGACTTATATCTTCGGCATAGGCCGGAGCGCCGCAAAGACCATCCTGGAGAAAGCCGGCGTGGACGTGAACATCAAGGTTCAGGACTGGACCGACGCACAAGCCGCTAAAGTTCGTGAAGTGATTCAGGAGAACTATAAGGTAGAAGGCGACCTCCGCAGCGAAATTCAGCTCAATATCAAGCGTCTGATGGATATCGGTTGTTACCGTGGCATCCGTCACCGTATCGGTCTGCCCGTGCGCGGCCAGAGCACCAAGAACAACGCCCGCACACGCAAGGGTCGCAAGAAAACAGTGGCCAACAAGAAGAAAGCCACAAAATAATAAGGCAGATCTAACAGCATTTACATTAGCATTATGGCAAAAAAAACAGTTGCAGCTAAGAAAAGAAACGTCAAAGTTGACGCCGCAGGCCAGCTTCATGTTCACTCCTCCTTCAACAATATCATTGTATGCTTAGCCAATAGCGAAGGTCAGGTTATCTCTTGGTCAAGCGCGGGCAAGATGGGCTTCCGTGGCTCTAAAAAGAACACCCCCTATGCTGCCCAGATGGCAGCGCAGGATTGCGGAAAGGTTGCTTACGACCTCGGTCTCCGCAAGGTGAAGGCCTACGTGAAGGGTCCTGGTAACGGACGTGAATCAGCTATCCGCACCGTGCATGGCATGGGTATTGAGGTTACCGAGATTATTGATGTGACCCCGCTTCCCCACAACGGTTGCCGTCCTCCCAAGCGCCGTCGTGTCTGATCAAGATTGCAGTATCAACCGACACAGGGAACATAAATTCCAACCACCTTCAGATAATCCGCACTGTCGCCTGTCCATTCGCTGCCAAATCCTTGATGAGGTGATTTTTGAGGATCGGCTCCGGACAGCGCCGTACGCTGCCTTTATTACCGGCGCTTTGTGCGGAAATCAAAATCTTTTTAAAAATTAGAAAGAACAATGGCAAGATATACAGGTCCCAAGACCAAAATCGCACGTAAATTCGGGGAACCTATCTTTGGCGAAGATAAAATTCTGAGCCGCCGTAACTTCCCCCCCGGCCAACACGGTCAGAACCGTCGCCGCAAGACTTCCGAGTATGGCACACAGCTTCGTGAAAAGCAGAAAGCCAAATATACTTATGGCGTGCTTGAGCGTCAGTTCCGTAACCTTTTCGAGAAAGCATCCTCTATGAAGGGTATTACCGGTGAGATTCTTCTCCAGCTTCTCGAAGGCCGTCTGGATAATATCGTTTATCGCCTTGGCATCGCTCCTACCCGCGCTGCAGCCCGTCAGCTCGTGCTTCACAAGCACATTACAGTGAACGGCAAGGTGGTGAATATCCCCTCATACGCAGTCAGCGCCGGCGACGTTGTTGGCGTTCGCGAAAAATCAAAGTCTCTCGAGGTTATTGCCGATGCCCTCGCCGGATTCAACCACAGCAAATATCCTTGGATTGAATGGGACGAAAGCACCAAGAGCGGTAAGCTCCTGCACGTTCCTACCCGCGAAGACATCCCCGAAAATATCAAGGAGCAGCTTATCGTCGAGTTGTATTCTAAGTAATCATCTTTAAAACAAGATCCATGGCTATTTTAGCATTCCAAAAACCTGACAAGGTTGTGATGTTAGA
>CANRWW010000059.1 GCA_947643665.1 uncultured Porphyromonadaceae bacterium
CACCCGGGCGGGGGGGCAGCAGGGTGATGGGGGGAAGCCGAGGGGGGAGGGGGATCAGGGCCATCAGAGATATCAGAGGAATCAGCTCTCTTAGAGAGCCATCAGAGGCATCACCGCTATCGCCGGTGGATCAGAGATATCAGAGACATCACTTATCCTAGGGAGAGGGATCAGAGGAATTGGGGCATCACTTATCTTGAGGTTTGGTGATGATGAATTTTTAATGGTGTTATTTGAGTTTGTTCTTATTGATATTCCAGTTTGGACTTTTTTGTTGAGCTATTGAATCTACGATTGCCGTCAATGGCAGTGCATGGTGCGGGACTCGGAAAACACTTCAGCCCCCTAGTTTCAATTCAGGAAAAGCTGTATTGATCTTGCGTACAGGCGTGCGATTTAAAGGCGTGGCTGGCAGTGCGAAGGAAACACAAAATGCAGTCTGGGATAATGGCAAGTGGGACGGAAGTTTCAAAAGTGTGCCTGGTGCAGTTATTATTGGCAGTAGGTTTTAGGATGGTGGAGGCATGTGAATCAAAATATTTTGTAATTGGGGATGGATGATTACAGAAAAAGTATTAAATTTGCATAAGAAAGAGATTTTGTATTAGCCGAACCTCAGTGAGAATTATTGACCGACATATAGAGTACTTGATCCGCAGGCATGATTGTGTAGTTGTGCCGGGGATCGGTGCATTGTTGTGTCGGTATAAACCGGCTTCTTTTACTGAGGATGGAAAACGGATTTTGCCTCCGGGGCGTGAACTTGCGTTTAACAGGTGGCTTACTGACAGCGACGGATTGCTTGTGGCTTCTGTCAGCAGAGAATTGGGGATTAGTAATGAAAAGGCTTTTTCAATTGTTCAGGATGAGGTAGATGGTATTCTTGCCCAGCTTGATTCTTGCCGTAAGATGTCTCTTGGACAATTGGGAACCCTTAATTTGGATGAAAAGGGGGATCTATCGTTTGATGCGGCGTTGAATGTCGCTGGTGTCAACGGCTTTTTCTATGGGCTGCTTCCTATATCGCCTGAGTTAGTTTCTCAGGGAAATGAGATAAGGCCGGAAGTGGTTTTGTCCTCTGCTGCAACCGACAGTGAAACTGGTTCTCAAAACCTTTCTCGTCGCGATGGATTATTCCCATATCAATGGAGGGCATATGCTTCAGGGATTGTGGCTACGTTGGCTGTTTTGCTGACTTTGGCCTTTTTTGTACTTTCCCCAATAACGATTGATAAGAATGCACAGACTGCTTCGATAGCTCCTGTTTCGGTAAGTTATGTAAAGCATTCCGATGATAAGGCACCAGTTGCATCCACCGCGACCGGTGAACCGGATTTGCCATTGTCTTTTAAAGATGTGATGGGAATCGCTTTGGCTCTTCCTGACAGTGTTTCGTATGTCACTGAAACTTATGTTGCAGTTTCTGTGGAAAGTGCCAAGCCGGAGGTGGAGGAGGCTGCACAGAATGTGCCTTCAATTCGCTTTAATGAAGCTGATTCATATTTTGTGATTGTGGCATCTTTTCCTACATTAGACCAAGCAAAGAGTTATATAAGATCCCATGCGGGGCGTAAACTCGGCATACTTGAAATGGATGGAAGATGCCGTGTTTATGCTGCCACCGGTGCAGACTATGCAATGGTCTCATCAATGAAAAGCATTGTCAATGAAGCGGATGCATGGATTTGCCATAGATAGCCCCCTTTTGTAATGATGCAGTGGAGGCAAAGGCGGTTTTTGCTGAATTAAATCAGATATTGGTATGGATAATTTTCATGAATTACTGTTAAACCGCAGAAGTATCAGGAAATATACGGATCAGAAAGTTGATCCGGAAGATGTCAGGCTGATATTAGAGTCGGCTCTTACTGCTCCATCTTCAAAAGGCGCACGTTCATGGCAGTTCATTGTAGTGGAGGATCGTGAAATGCTTGATCATTTAAGCGGGTGCAAATCTAACTACGCAGCTTCAATGTCAACAGCCCCTCTGGCCGTTGTTGTTACGGCAGATATTACAAAAAGTGAGGCCTGGATAGAGGATGCGTCTGTTGCCGCCTCGTTCATGCAGTTGCAGGTGGCTGCACTTGGGTTGGGTTCATGCTGGGTTGAGGTGCGCGACCGCTACAGGGACGACGGTGAGCCGGCTGAGGATTATGTGCGCCAGGCACTCGGAATCCCGGAGGAATTCGGTGTGCTTTGTATAATCACCATCGGTCATAAGAATGAAGAGCGTCGCCCCATAGACCCTGCTAAACTTCAATGGGAGAAGGTTCATATTGGTAAATGGCGTAATGAGCAATAATATTGCCAGGGGTATAATGACAAACGGTCTTGATGAACTGTCAACCGGAAATATACGTTGGAAAATTACCCTTATAGGTGCCGGTAATGTAGCTACTCATTTGGGGCAAGCACTTGCCCGGGTAGCAGAAGTGGTTCAGGTTGTGAGCCGTAATATTGAATCTGCTCAACGGTTAAGCAATCTTATAGGTGGCGATTGTATTGCCAGTAGTAGTCTTGATGAGGTAAAATGCGGATCAGACTTTTATCTGATAGCTGTAAATGATGATAGTATCAAGCCTATAGCAGAGTCTCTCCCTGATTATCCGGGGATATGGGCACACACGTCGGGGAGTGTTCCGGCTGATGTCTTCGCCGGTTATAAGACCAATTACGGGGTGTTTTATCCATTGCAGACCTTCACGCGCGATGTTAAAGTGGATGTGTCGGAAATCCCGTTTTTCATAGAAGGAAATTCATCTGTGGCAAGGCAGTGTCTGGCATCTCTGGCAAGAATGTTGTCAGGGAGGGTTGAGTATGCCGATAGCATTCGGCGTGGACGCTTGCATGTCTCTGCGGTTTTTGCATGCAATTATGCCAATCTGATGTGGTTGATTGCAGATGAACTTTTGAAGAAAGATGATCTGGATATTACATACATGATGCCGTTGCTTAAGGAAACATTGAAGAAACTAAGTAATGTTTCCCCTCGCGAGGCTATGACAGGTCCGGCGCGGCGCGGTGACCGTGAAGTGATCAGGAAACACATAGAAATGTTGGCTGGTGATGACAGGAAAATTTACAAAATTCTCGCAGACAGAATTTTGGAGGAGTATTCAATGAATGGGTAAATTGCAATCAGCGCGTTTGCCTGTGAATAAACGGCATATGAGTAAAATTGATTACGATCTGAATAAGATCAAGGGGGTGGTTTTTGACGTGGATGGTGTTCTTTCCCCTTCGATGGTTCCTCTAGGAGAAGATGGCAATCCGTGCCGCATGGCTAATGTAAAAGATGGCTATGCCATGCAGCTTGCTGTGAGAAAAGGATTGAAAATTGCCATAATAAGCGGTGCATGTGGCAAGGGGCTTGAGCAGCGCTTTCATAATTTGGGCATAGAGGATATATATCTGAAGGCTGGCGTTAAGAAAGACCTATTTTTAAAATGGATGAGCGAGCATGGTTTTAAGCCGGAAGAGGTGGCTTATGCCGGAGATGACATACCTGATAGCGAGTGTATGAAAATCGCAGGCCTGTCAGTTGCGCCGGCAGATGCAGCAGTTGACATCATAGATATGGCTGGCTACGTATCACCGGCAAACGGTGGATATGGTGTGGCGCGTGATCTTCTAGAGGAGATTTTAAAAGTAAGAGGCCAATGGCCTGAGTGTGACAAGGCATGGGGATGGAATAAATAACTTGCATATGGAAGTTGGTCCTAAACAGATTTTCGGGAATAAAAAACTGCTTTTAGCCAGTGCTTCTCCCCGTAGAAGGGAACTGCTAGGTATGATAGGGGCGGAAGTTCACCAGGCTTGTATAAAGAATGTCAATGAGAGTTATCCACATGATCTTGCGCCTGAGGAAGTCGCCCCGTTCATTTCCAAGAAGAAGGCAGAGGCATATGCAACAGAAATGGAACCTGGTGAAATTCTCGTTACGGCAGATACAGTGGTAATTGACGGCGGCAAGGTACTTGGCAAACCACGTGACGCCGCAGATGCAGTATCTATGCTGAAGGAATTGTCCGGACATGTGCATAAGGTCGTGACGGGAGTCACGCTGTTGTCATCATCACGGATTGATACATTTTCTGAAACCACATATGTGGAATTTGCTGAACTGTCCGATGAGGAAATTGCGTATTATGTAGAGCATTACCGTCCTTTTGACAAGGCTGGAGCATATGGAATTCAGGAATGGATAGGATATATCGGCGTAACAGGCATCAGAGGCGATTATTACAACGTGATGGGATTGCCTTTGCGTAAACTCTACGAATACTTGAAAAAGATGTGATGGGAATCACATATCGCTCCGTTACCGCGGTAAGCCCTTTAACCATACTGATTCGTCCACATTACACGCATTGCCTTGGTCATCTTCTGACAAAAATCGGCAGGGAGTATTCTCTCAGATAATATAAAATAATTTCCAAGACTTACTTATCCGTTATATTTGCAATCGTTTGTTTATTTCCGATATTTCTAAAATAAAGAAAGTCGGTTTCCCGTCGGGTGAATAAGCCGGATCAGGCAAGGAGAGGAAATTGCCAAGCAATGCTTCCGCTTCATCTTCTGTGACTGCATGTGTGGGGCCCATCGCGCCCGCGCGTGCCATTGAAAGAGCCACACGTTTTTTTATATCTGCTCCCGGAAGTACGGTTTCATCTGCCACACATTCAATCATCTTCATCAATGTGTCTGCTGCATTCAGTTTTGCAAGTACGGCAGGCACGGCATTGATTGCCCAAACATTGTCACCGAGGAAAGACAGGTCGAAACCTAGTATGCGCACATCTTCAAGCATGCTTCCCAAAATTACATTCTGAGCCACTGTCAATGTTATTGTTTCAGGAAAAAGGATTTGCTGTGACTCGCCGAGGATATTGGCAGACAGGTGAATGAATTTTTCGTATAGCACTTTAAGATGTGCCCTGTAGCGGTCAATGATCATCAATCCTTTTGCGGCAGGCACTGCTATGTAACGGTTCCTCAATCTGAGAAGCCCGCTAGATTCAGTCAGTTCCATGTCGGGAAGGGTTTCCGTCATGTTTTTCGACTGGATGTCCGCATAAATGTTTAATGCGCTTTGCTCTTTGGCAGGAGTGGAAAAATCGTTAATATCTGGTATTACGTCACCATAGCTGGTTGCAGCCTGAAAGTCGCGGTACAGTTTATCCCAGTCGGAAAGCGATCCTTCATTATGTGATGCGCCAGAGTGTGGATGACTTTTCTCTGGACCGAAATTTAATGCCGACGGCGATTTTACCGCTCCATCTTTTTTGGTCTGGAGGTTGCCGATATTATTGTTTTCGCTTATTGCAAACGGATTGTAATCGGTGGCCGGTATGTCGTTGAAACCGGGAGTTGCAACGGGGTTGAATACCGGTATGTCAATGGCGTCGGTAGAGTCAAAATCTATTGACGGGACAGCATTGAATTTACCGAGCGCTTCCTTTATAGCCGCTACAAGAATCTGCCAGATAGGAGCCTCGTTTTCAAATTTAATTTCGCTTTTGGTAGGATGAATGTTCACATCGATTGTTGACGGGTCAACCTCAAAATCAAGGAAAAAGTTTGGCTGATGGTCGGCAGGTATCAGGTTTTCATAGCAATGCAACACCGCCTTCTGGAAATACGGATGCCGCATGTTACGGCCATTCACAAAGAAAAACTGTAGCGGGTTGCGTTTGCGTGTGTTCTCCGGCAATGAAACCAGACCATTGATTTTGACAAGTGATGTTTCAGTGCCCACAGGGATAAGCTGCTTTTCAAGGGCTTTTCCGAAAAGCCCTACAACCCTTTGTTTCAATGTTCCGGGAAGAAGTTGATGTAAAGTCACATCATTGTGCACAAGCAGGAATTCCTTATCGGGGTTCACTAATGCGAGCCGTTCGAATTCATGGACTATGTGCGACAGTTCAACAGAATCCTTCTTAAGGAATTTGCGTCGTGCTGGAAAATTAAAAAAAAGATTTTTGACAGCCAGATTTGTCCCGACAGGGCAGGCATCAGCTTCCTGGCTTTCAAACCGGGAGGCTGACAGCATCAATTTTGTGCCTATGGAATCTTCCTTGCGCATGGTGCGCAGCTCTATCTGGGCAACAGCTGCTATAGATGGTAGGGCTTCCCCGCGGAAGCCCATTGTGTGAAGGTCAAAAAGATCGGCTGCTTCTTTGATCTTTGATGTGGCGTGACGCTCGAAAGCCAGGCGGGCGTCGGTATCGGACATTCCACAACCGTTGTCTATCACTTGTATGAGGTTTTTACCACCGTCCCGCAGTATAATCTTTATACTACTCGCACCTGCATCAACTGCATTTTCCACAAGTTCCTTTATGACCGATGCTGGGCGTTGTATCACCTCTCCGGCAGCAATCTGGTTTGCCACCGAGTCTGGCAGCAGTCTGATCACATCACTCATTTAAGCACTTTTTTAGGACGTAAAGTTACTAAAGATTTAGTAAATTTGCAATTTATGCAAATAGTATCAAGTCCGATGGTGTAAAGTGTTATGAATGAGTTGTTCTTGTATAATCCGGAGAATGATATCGCGCTAGCTTGCGATACTGGAAGCCGTTTTACTCCTCCTCGTCAGGCAGCCCTGCTTGCCCGTTGGGGGGCTCCGCTTATATGGTGGATGGGTGATTCTGGGGATTATGTGCTAACGGCTCCGTTTTCTTCGTCTGAAGAGGAAAACCGGTTCTGGCAATGGCTTGAAGGCGTGGAAAAATTACGTGGATCCGGGGGACCTCAATTTATAAATAATTGCAAGGAGGCAAGGATATGCTGTGCCGTGCCGTGGGGGTGGAGCCGATATGCGATCAGATGTTTGTATGACGCAGGTGTGCCTCAAGAAGCTGTTTCGCATATGGAAAACAATATGGATACGCTAAGATTGCTGAGTCACAGACGTTCGGCAGGTATACTCAATAAAGCTCTCACTCACTCTCTTTCCCCAAAGTGGGGCTGCCTCATTGTTTCTGAGCCTGCGGATGAATTTTTTTCAACAGCAGAGGCAAAGGAGCATATTGATGTGAATGGCACATCGGTATATATAAAGTCACCTTGGTCGTCAAGCGGCCGGGGTGTGGTCTGCTGTAATAATATTCCTGCCGATAAGATTGTAGGGAGGTGCGATGCCGTGATACGTAAACAGGGGAGTGTGATCATAGAGCGGGGCCGTGACAAAATACTTGATTTCGCAATGCTCTTCAGGGCTGATGCTGATGGCCGTGTGCGATACTATGGCATGTCACGTTTTTTTAATGAACGTGGAACAGGATACACAGGTAACCTTATAAGGACAGACGACCATATATGTTCTGAGCTTGCGTGTTATCTGCCGGAGCCGTTGATTGAAGATGTGCAGGATTGCCTATGCACAGAGTTGTCTTTATTGCTTGCGGGGCATTACACAGGTTATCTTGGAGTTGACATGATGGTGATACTGAACGGCGGGGAATATGCTCTTGTGCCATGCGTGGAGTTGAATCTGCGCATGACCATGGGTATAGTGGCTCATAGATTGTGTTCATTGACCGGCAGGGAGGGGATTATGCGGGTATTTCCAGGAAAAAAAACAACGGCAACGCCTGGAGCATTGCCGTTGGTACCGGAGAATCCGTATTTCAATATAGATTTTCTGCCTTCATAAGATCTTTGGGGGTATTATGTGTTTGTACTGAAACGTTGTCTTATTCCGGCACTTCCAGTGAGTCTGGTATCATAACCGGTGTCTGGGCAAGACGGTCATACGTTTTTACGAGTGCATCCTGAATCTGCAGTCCGAGTGCCGCGATTTCATCTTTTTGTGTCTCGTCCAATTTTATGCCTTTCTCTTCAAACCCGCATGCCATGGCAGAAAGTGAGTCAAGATATGCGGCATATGATTGTGGGGTAGATATCGTGTCAATCACAGCCGGTTGCATTTTGAGGGAAGACACATATGCATCATACTCTTCTGTGCCGCCGCATGAGGTCAGAAACAAGCATGCAGCTACGATATATAGTAAATTTTTCATTTTTAAGTTATGGTGTATTTTAAGCCTTGTTTTCTTTGATGAATACCACTGTGACTGAACCTATCAGCAGTGATATGCCGGCGATGATCATCATCAAGTGCTGGGGAGCCAGCTGGTCCGGTGTACCGAGCATGGAGAGAATCCATCCACCGACAAGAGCACCTATGATCTGTGGTATGCAAATCGAACAATTGAACAGTCCGAGGTATGCCCCGATGTTGCCGCTTTTTAATGAATTGGTGAGTATGGTGAACGGCCACGCGAGCATCGCAGACCATGCACATCCTATAAGGACAAAGGATATGAACATCAGGTAGGGATCAGTAATCAGTCCAGCGCTTATAAAACCGACCGCGCCCAATATGAGGCTAAGGGAATAAGAGAACTTGCGGCTGCGGAACATTGGCAGTACTATTGCCCATAATACAGATCCTATCGCCTGTACGGCGAAAAGTATTCCCACCCAGTTGCCAGCATCATTATTATGGGCATGAAAACGAAGCGAGCAACGGTGTGAATGTCGGTCGGCAGTGAAATG
>CANRWW010000060.1 GCA_947643665.1 uncultured Porphyromonadaceae bacterium
GCCTCTCAGCACGCGCACCTGAAACGCGCGCGTCTACCATTCCGCCACCTGGGCTTGGCTCGCGCAAAATCTCCTCTGTAGAAAAAGGCTTCAGGAATCCTTTTTTAAGGGGATTTTTGCTTTCAGCGGTACAAAGGTAAGGCGTTTTTCTTGAATGTGCAAATGTTTTGCCATTTTTATTGCACAAAAAAATAAAACTTCCATTGATTGCATAATTCAACGGGAGTTCTTATCTTTGTGAGATAGTATAAAAGGATGCAGGCGGTGAAGCGCCTTGATCTGAAACCACCAAAAACGGAGTATAATGAGTTTCGTAAAGACGCTGAAAAAGGCTCTTGGGTTCAGCGATTCCGAAATGGAAGAAGAGGAACTGGAGGGCATAGACGCTCGTGTCACCCCTTTGCGCAGCCGTAGCGAAAAGGACTGTGCGATTTCCCAAGAAGAACAGCCTGCGGTCGTTCAGCCTAATCTGGAGGAAACAGGTATTTGTAGGAGCGATGCACAGGCTGATGCCGTTGCAAAGGGGGATATTGCCTCTGAAAAAAACATTACTCCGGATGCTATTTTTGAGTCGGTGGTCAAGATTTTCAATGAGGCTTTACCAGACTTCTTACATAGCTCTGTAGATGAAAAGAGCCAGCGGGAGTATCTTTACAGTGCCCTTGACGCTTCTATGAAGAGCTATATTGAAAGCCTGTCTGATCGTGTCAACCGGGATTGTAGCCATCGTTTTGAAAACGAACGCCGCAACATGCAGATAGAGATGGACGAGTTGCGCAAAAAGGTGCAGAAAGAGGAGACCGACAGTTCTGAATCAAAAAAATTGCAGTTAAGTGCCGAACGTCAGAAACGCGCATTGAACGAGCGTTTGCATGAACTTGAAAAACAACTTTCCACACTGCAGGCTGAAAACGAGCAGTATGTTCTTGAAAACAAAAGCCTGATGAATAAATTGCGTGTATCGTCGTTGACTGGAGGTGTTTCTGATGGTCAGACAGATACGGCCATGATGGAAAAAATGGAGGAACTTGCCCATGGCATAGAAACTTTGCAAGCTGAATTGTCGGCTCAGAAGGAACTTACCGCCAAGGCAGAACGGGAGGCTAAGGAAAACCTGGTGGCTCTTGATATGAATCGTCGGAAATTCACTTCCAGTACGGAGTCATGGCAGACTGAAATTGCAGAGAAAGATGAGCAAATCGCAGCAGCGCGTGCCCAGGCCGATAAATTGGTTCTGGAGGTGGGGAAATTGAATGAGGCTCTGGAACAGGCAAAAATCAAGGACGAATTTGGCGGAGCGATGATAAATGATTTGCAAGGGAAAGTTGTTGAGGCTCGTGACGAGGCTGAGGCGATCCGTTGCAAACTGGTGGATGCAGAGGCGGAATTGGCATCTTTGCGTGTGGAGCATACACGTCTTGAGGCAGAACGGGATTCTCTGTCAGAGCGTCTTGATGAGGCGAATGAAAGCCTGCGTGTCGTGGAGGAGATGCATGGACAGCTTGACAAACTTGAGGATGCCAGGAAGCAAAATGAATCGGTTCAACGTCATCAGAAGGATGAAATACATGCTCTTACAGAGCAGTTGAAGCGGCATGAGCTGGAAAAGGCGGAATATGTGGAAGCTATGATCATAAAAGAAAACACCATACGCAATTTGGAAGATCAGGCAGATTCTTTGCGAAAGACCATAGAAAACAATCTGTATGAGCATGCCAGATCGGAAAATGTGTTGCGTGCCGAGATAGACCGTCTGAAGTCAATCGTCGTGAAATCTGAGGATAAAACTTCCAACTATCCGTCCGGCTCCGAAACCCTTTCTTTTGCTTCTGAGCCGATGGTGTCAGATGGCGATACGTTGGAAGTCTTTCCTGCAACCTCCAGACAGGAAACTGCCGGTAGCAAAACTCCGAATGATACAGGAGATATAAAGCGCAAAGGAGGCAAGCGGGGACGAAAACCCAAAGTGCGCATCTCAGCGATAGATGAGACTATTGAGGAGACTGACTGGCTGATCGCAACTCCACCGGCAGGGAAGAAACCCAAGCAGCCACGTCAGGATAACTCAAATGAATTCGGTTACAAGGAACCGGACAGGAAAATAACTCCTGACCATCCGGCACAGATGTCGTTGTGGTAAATGGCGGGCTGGGTTTGCCGGAAGCAAACAGTTTTGGCGATTATTGTATTTGGCAGGGGGAAACGGGGTAATATATGCTGTGGTTATTGACAATAAGGAGAAAAACATTATTGACAAGATGAAAGAGAGAAATTTGACATATCCTCTGTTTGGAATTTTATTCGCTGCCGTTTCCAGCATAGGGAGCGCCTCGGCAGCTGGAACCAAGATCCCTGCGGGTGTGGTTGATACAGGTGCTATCAGCGAGTATGTGTACCCGGGTAACGCACCTCAAACTCCAGGTGCAATGCAGTTTATGCCGGACGGCGATACTTTTTTGCGCATGGACGATGGCGGTACCAAAATTGTGAAATATGATGTGGCAACGGGTAAGGAGGTTGAGACTGTTCTGGACGTAACCCATACCCGTGAAAGCACAATCTCAGCGATAGATGGTTTTACTATCAGTCCGGACGGGAGCAAATTGCTTGTGCGTACAAATACGGTACCGGTCTACCGGCGTTCTGTAAAAGCCGCATATTATGTTTTTGAGATAAAGCGAAACATATTGCGTCCCCTGAGCAAGACGATGGCAATGCAGCAGTCGCCGCTTTTCTCCCCGGATGCACGTATGGTGGCTTTTGTGGCCGATAACAACATATACATAAAGAAGACCGACTACGATACGGAAGTGCAGGTGACTGCCGACGGTGAGGCAAACCGGGTAATAAACGGCATTCCGGACTGGACTTACGAAGAGGAGTTTTCCACGGATTGTTCCATGACATGGGCGCCGGACAACACTTCTCTCTGCTATCTGCGTTATGATGAGAGCCGTGTACCGATGTTTACTTTCAGTGAATACAGCGGATGGTGCAAGCCACGCGAGGAGTTTGCTTTGTATCCTGGTGTGTTTTCTTATAAATATCCTGTTGCCGGAGAGCCAAACTCTGTTGTGACGGTACACTCTTATGATGTGGATACACGTAAGACAAAGGAGGTGCGGCTTCCTGATTCCAACATTGAATACATACCCAGGCTGGAGTTCGGCGGTGCGAGTGCTGACCGTCTGATGATAGTGACGCTCAACCGTGCCCAGAGCCGCATGGAAGTATATGTGGCAAATCCGAAATCAACCGTGGTCAAGTCGCTGCTGGTGGAGCAGGCAAAAGCATGGCTTAATCCGCTTGCATATGAGGCGATATCGTTTGAGAACGATGGATTTGTCGTTATGAGCGAGCGTACAGGATGGAATAACCTTTACAAATATTCTTATGCGGGCCAGGAGCTGAGGAGTATTACTTCCGGAAGTGCAGAGGTTACGGCATATTATGGAACCGACCCCCTTGGCAATTCCTATTACCAGACTGTGCCGGCAGGCGACGGTGTGGCTAACGCCATCAACCGTGCGGTATGCCGTGTGGATAAATTGGGAAAGAAGGTGGAAAACCTGACTCCTGCAGAGGGGTGGGGGAGCGCCGTTTTTAATCCTGCAATGAGCTATTTTGTTATAAACCACAGCACGGCATCTACCCCTCCGGTGCACACACTGTACAGTGGCAAAGGTAAGAAAGTGCGTGTGCTTGAAGATAATGCGTCATATGCATCGCGTTATTCAGGGGCGCCTAAAAAGGAATTTTTCACCATGCAGTCTGATGGTACGGTATTGAACGGCTATATGCTCAAGCCTGCAAATTTTGATCCGTCGCGTCGTTATCCGGTGATAATGTGGCAGTACAGCGGCCCCGGATCGCAGGAGGTGGTAAACCGCTGGCGTATGGACTGGGATGTATATGCTGCCAATGAGGGATTCGTTGTAGTGTGTGTGGACGGCCGTGGTACCGGTGGCCGTGGCACATCTTTCCGTGATGTGGTGTATCAGCGACTGGGACATTTCGAGACAGTAGACCAGATTGCCGCTGCACGCTATGTGGCTTCTTTGCCATATGTGGATGGCAGCAGGATCGGCTTGAGTGGATGGAGCTATGGCGGATATGAGACCCTTATGGGAGTTACTTCCACAGATTCCCCATGGAAAGCAGCCGTGGCCATTGCGCCTGTCACATCGTGGCGCTATTATGACACGGTGTATTCGGAGAGATTTATGCTCACTCCACAGGAAAATGGATCAGGATATGACGAAAGCGCTCCTGTGAATCGTGCCTCACGTCTCGGATGCCGCCTGCTGATCATGCATGGCACTGCCGACGATAATGTGCATCTTTCAAATACGATGGAATTTGTCAGCGCCCTCCAGGCTACCGACAGATATTGCGATATGTTCCTGTTTCCTGCAATGAACCACTCTATTAACGGATGTGACGCCCGTGCCATTGTCTACGGACGCATGATTGATTATTTCCGTCAGAACCTTTAATGAGTATGAAGCTGCAGAACCAAACCTTGCGTTGGATTGTTGTTGGTTCTGCATGGTTACAAAACTGTCCCGATAGAATTAAATGTATCGAATTTATAAAAAAAAGGAAGGTATGACCACGGCCATATTCGGCCTGTGGAGAAACTGGGCGGTTGCGGTTGGATTGCTTACGGTTCTTACGGTTTGCGCCCCGTTGATTCCCCGTCAATGGGTAGCTCCGCTCAATGTGTTGTTTTTCCTGGCATTGCAATGGATGCATACAATGCTTCGCAACCGTGACGTCCCTTCTTGCTCCCGTCTTATACAGGAGGTGTCGGCAGTCATGCTTGTTACCGCCTTGTTTGTGGTGGGTCTTTATTTCTTTGTGCGCGGTGAAGGACATTATGAGCTTAACGGGCAGCCTTTTCTTCCCGACACACCTGTTCTGGTAATTCTGGTAACCTCCCCGGTTGCAGCCATAGTGACACTTGCTTTTCTTTTGAACAGGCGTGAGCCTGCCGTATGCCGTCGGTGCAAGTTGCGTTATGGCAATGTGATAGAGCATGGCTTCATCGGTGGATTGTTCCGTCGCGAATGGCGTTATCAGACAGGTCTGCTTTTTGCACTTTCCGCGCTTCTGGCTATTGTTGATTGGGGATATTATTTCGCCCATTACATTAACACGGATCTTAACCATGCCGATCTGTTTTTCTTTATATGGATGCCCTTGACCATATATGTGTTGTCTCTTATTTATTTAGGATGCCGTTATTATTATCTGTGGGTATATTATTGTCAAAACGATGAGGAAAATTATGCCAGGCGTCCGGGGACTACCACTTTGCGCTATCTGATACTCCATGGCGACAAGCTGTTTGTCAATATGGTGGACACAGGTTTGAAGTTCAACAATGGAGCCAAGGTGAAGCGTTTCGATACCCCCGCGGTAGTGAAAACACAATATTATGAGAGGGAGAATATCCACAATGCCATTCGTCTGTTTGCAGAAACTACCGGGATCTCTGACGCTGAGATACGTCTGGCATACAGTTCTCCAGACGGGATTACATATGAGAATATGTTCCATTACCTGGCATTCCTTTCTGACAGTGAAGAGGTCGTGGATTCAAAAATCGGTGGAGAATGGTTCACATGGGGCAATCTCAGGCAGATGGCATCTCAGCATCTTCTGAGTAATGATCTTGTCAGTGAGCTTAACCGCATATATGAAGTGGCCATGGCGTGGAAGACATATGATTACCGTGGAAGGAGGCTGTATAGCATAAAGCATTACAAACCAACATTCAGGCTGCGTGATATAAAGAACTGGGACGTGAACTACGACGACCATCATTGGCTTACCGTGGCACGCGACAATCAAGACAGTTTATGGTATCCGTTAAAGCGTTTGTTTAACAAACGTATGCGTGCAAGTGGATAGAGTTATGGTAACAGAAAAAATATTGGCAATTGTCGGACCTACAGCTTCGGGAAAAACCCGTAGGGCAGTAGATGTGGCCCGTGCTTTAGGGGGAGAGATCGTAAGCGGTGACTCCAGGCAAGTTTACCGTGGCATGGATCTCGGTACAGGAAAGGATCTGGAGGAATATGGCGATGTGGCATATCATCTGATAGATGTGTCTCCAGCCGGAAGCAAATATAACCTTTATGAATATTTGCGGGATGCCACGGAAGTAATCGGTGGCATAAAGGAGCGTGGCGCCCTCCCTGTTGTCTGCGGAGGCACAGGGCTTTATGTAGAGTCGCTTCTGAAAGGGATGCGCTTGCCGGAGGTGCCTGAAAACAGGGAATTGCGTGAAAAACTCAACGGTTTGTCCCTGGAGGAATTGACTGCTATCCTTAAAAGGATGAAGACACTTCATAATGTCACCGATATAGATACCTCCAAACGGGCAATCCGCGCCATTGAGATTCAAACCTTTTATGCAGATCATCCAGGGATTGAGGCAATGGTCCGTCCGGAAAAACCTCTTCCGGCTGTTATCGTGGGGGTAGATATAGATCGCGAGGCTCGGCGCAAGAAAATCACCCGGCGGCTTGACGCGCGTCTGGATGCCGGTATGGTTGATGAGGTGAGAGAGCTGCTGCGATCGGGGATTGAGCCGGATGATCTCATTTATTATGGCTTGGAGTACAAGTTTCTCACCCGTTACGTTATTGGAGAGTTGTCTTACAGTGAGATGCGCGATGGGCTGGAAATTGCGATACATCAGTTTGCCAAACGGCAGATGACATGGTTCCGTGGTATGGAGCGCCGGGGGTTCACCATCCATTGGTTGCCATATGATATGCCGGATGATGCATTCGTGGAAGAGTGCAAGCGGCTTTATGAGTTATAATATCGAAAATGCGTGAGGGTTATATCAGTTTTGCTGTCCCGTATTTCAGAAAGCTGTGCTTTATAGCTATTGTCTGTTTGTGTTGTCCGTGGGTGCATTCCGCGGGATGGGAGCGTCGGGAACTACCGGAAGCTAACGTCAAATCCAATGAATTTGTAACGGTGGATCTGCCTGACGGATGCCATGAATTTATACTGGAAGGCCAGCTTGGTTTTGGTGGAAATCATATGGGTGGAGGGCTTGATGGCCAGAAGTGGACAGTTGAATTGCTTGACAAATACAGCCGGCCCGTACGGCGTATTACAGGGGTTTACGGTACGGCGGTTTTACATGACGGGTTTTCTGACAGCCGTTTCTTGAATGTGATGCTTGACTCGGTGTCGTCCGACGGTGCCACTGTATCCTTGGACAAGAATGAACTTCATAATGAACGTGAGCTTTATGGCCGCAGCAATACATTGACCATAGACTGCAGCGGAGGAAAATTGAGGGTCTGGCTTGGAAAAGATGGGGGAGTATATGTGCTTGGAGGTGAAGGCACGGATGAGATCCGTTCATTGCGTTTTGGAGGTACAAAATCCATGTCCTTCAGGGATGCTGCGATCAAGTGGCGCATGGATCCTGCCAGGAGTTTGCGTACGTCATGGAGTATGGATGAAATATCGGAGATATGTGCCAGGGATGCCGGTTCAGGTATTTCAGGAAAATGGCAATTCCTTGACCGTGATACTGATGTGAGATGGGCAATTCCCGGTGGCAGGTACACGCTTGCAATTATACCGCACGATGTTGGTAAAGTTGCGGCACCAACCGTAAATTCCGTTACTGGTATGCCGGCGTTTGATATCATATATCTTTCCGGTGCGGAGACCAACCGCAGCAGGTGGGAGGCTGGGATGTTGAAGGGGCATTTGTACCCTACCCCCTTTGTAGACCATTACACGTTGTTATGGTTCGATTCCTTTTTCGAGGATATGGGATATGAGGCTAGTGCCGATCTGTCGGATGGTGCGGTACTTACGTTTAATTTCCCCCTTTATAAATCGGTATTGCGTTTTGTGAAGATGAAATGATACGGGCTTGGCAACTGTTTAGTTTGTTATTTTTCCGGTTGCCATATCGTATACAGCCGTGCTGTCAAGTAACCCGAGTGTGATTGTAGAACTGTTGCGGCTCATGCGGTATACTTCTGTTATGTTTCCCGTGCTTTCCAAAAAAGAATACAACGGGGCTGGCAGTTGATCATATAGAAGCATCTGTGGCAGTATGGAGCCGCGTCCGTCTATGCTGGTCCATGCAATTGATGAGTTGAATTCCAGTTGGGCGCTGTTGCTGAGCGTCACGTTATATGTGCCGTCTGAAAAATCATAATGTGAAACAGCCGTTTCCGGGTAGTATTGTGATACGAATTTCTGGATCTGTGACGGCAACTCGTCAAATTCATTCTTTTCGTCGCATTGTGCCAATAATGGGAGCAGGAAGATACACAGCAATATAGTTGTTACAAAAGATCTGGCATGTATATTAACGTGAGTTCGATATAACAATTCTGCTGTCCAACAATAAAACAATCAGCC
>CANRWW010000061.1 GCA_947643665.1 uncultured Porphyromonadaceae bacterium
ATGGAATTATTTACCCCTGACACAAGAAGAGCAGAAGATAGAGACGGCGCTGGCCAAGCGGTATGCGTCGTGTCCACCTGTGAGCCAGTTATTGGTGCAGCGCGGCATCACGTCTGTGGAGGAGGCGGAGCGATTTTTTAGCCCACGCCTTAAAAATCTTCACGACCCCTTTCTTATGCCAGACATGGACAAGGCTGTCAACCGCCTTAACAAAGCCATGGGGGCAAAAGAGAAGATAATGGTATATGGGGACTATGACGTGGACGGCACCACGGCTGTGGCTCTCGTATATAAGTATCTGTCCAACTTCTACTCGAACATAGATTTTTTTATCCCTACACGTTACGAGGAGGGATACGGGATCTCAAGCGAAATCATTGATGATTTCGCCGAGCAGGGTGTAAAACTCGTTATCATTCTCGACTGCGGCATAAAGGCCAATGAAGAGATTGCCCATGCGCGTGAGCATGGCATAGACTTTATAATCTGCGACCATCATGTGCCTGATGCGGAATTGCCCCAGGCTGTGGCAATACTGAATCCGAAGATGGAGGGGTCGGCCTATCCGTGCCCCCATCTGTCTGGTTGCGGAGTCGGTTATAAGCTGATGCAGGCTTTTGCCATCAGCAACGGTATACCCCAGACAGATCTTGAAGGCATGCTTGACCTTGTGGCTGTTTCGATCGCAGCCGACATAGTGCCTATGGTGGATGAGAACCGCATAATGGCTTATTACGGGCTTAAGCGGTTGAATACTAATCCAAACATGGGGCTGCGTGCCATAATACGCATATGCAATCTTACAAATCGGGAGATTACCATTTCGGATGTGGTGTTCAAGATCGGACCGCGTATCAATGCGTCAGGGCGCATGCAGAGCGGGCGTGAGGCTGTGGAGTTGCTTGTATCAAAGGTCATCGGCGACGCATATGAAAGGGCGAAGAACATAGACCAGTATAACCGCGACCGCAAGGAGCTTGACAAACGCATCACTGAGGAAGCCAATGCCATACTTTCCAACAGGCAGGCATCCGAGGCCGACAAGAAATCAATTGTGATTTTCAACAAGGACTGGCACAAAGGAATAATAGGTATAGTGGCATCGCGTCTTACGGAGTTGTACTATAAGCCATCGGTTGTGCTTACACTTGCCAACGGACTTGCTACAGGATCGTCACGCTCGGTGCAGGGATTTGACATATACAAGGCTGTAGACTCCACACGCGACCTTTTGGAAAATTTCGGGGGTCATACATATGCAGTGGGTCTGTCTTTGAAGGAGGAGCACATACCTGAGTTTACCCGCCGTTTTGAGGAATATGTGGCTTCGAATATACTGCCGTCGCAGTTGCATCCGCAGTTCGATATAGATGCATATCTCACATTCTCGGAGATAACACCGGAATTTATCGCCACTCTCAGGCGGTTCAATCCATTCGGCCCTGGAAACCAGAAACCGGTTTTCTGCACCCGCGGCGTTATGGATTTCGGTACTTCCAAACTTGTAGGACGACAGCTTGAACATATAAAGCTCGAGCTTGTGGATGACACATCCGGAAAGGTTTTCAACGGTATCGCGTTTAACAAAGCCGATCTTTTCACACGCATCCATGCCGGTTGCCGCTTTGACATATGTTATACCATTGAGGACAACAAACATCAGCCTGCACAGAATTCCATCCAGCTTCAGGTAAAGGAGATACGCATAAATTGAACCTGACCTCATGATCTCTCCGGCAGACATCCTCAAGAAACACTGGGGGTACGGCTCGTTCCGTCCGATGCAGGCCGAGATCATCGGGTCTGTGCTTGCCGGGAACGACACACTAGGGCTTATGGCAACGGGTGGCGGCAAATCTGTCACATTCCAGGTGCCGGCATTGATGCTTGACGGGCTTACGCTGGTGGTAACCCCTCTTATATCTTTGATGAAAGACCAGGTTGACAATCTGCGCAGCCATGGGATTGACGCGTTTTTCCTGCATGCCGCCCTTACCAGGAGGGAAGGCAAACTTATACTTGACAAATGCAGGTTGGGATATGCCAGGATTCTTTACCTGTCTCCTGAGAAACTCCAAAGCCCGGGTTTCGCAGTATGGATCAAGGAGCTGCCTGTAAGGCTTATCGTGGTAGACGAGGCGCATTGTATCTCGCAATGGGGATATGATTTCCGTCCTTCTTATCTTAAAATAGCGGAACTTAGAAAATTCTTCCCGCAGGCGCCTGTGCTGGCTCTCACAGCATCTGCCACACCGAGAGTTGCCGACGACATACGTGCGCGTCTGGGATTCAGATCTGGTGCGCAGACGTTCAGGTTGACTTTTGACCGCACAAACCTTTCATATGTTGTGCGCCATTGCGAAAACAAGGACGCCGCGCTTGTGCACGTACTGAGCCGCGTGGACGGATGTGGCATCGTATATGTGCGTTCGCGTAAACGAGCCGCTCTTATGGCGGAAATGCTCTGTAATGCCGGAATAAGTGCCGGATATTACCATGCGGGACTTTCACCGGAAGAGAAGAATGCGCGGCAGAACAGTTGGAAAAGCGGCGAGATGCGTGTGATGGTGGCCACGACTGCTTTCGGTATGGGCATAGACAAACCTGACGTGAGGATAGTGGTGCACGTGGATCCTCCTTCCTCCCTTGAGGAGTATTACCAGGAGGCGGGGCGCGCCGGACGTGACGGGCTGGAGTCTTTTGCCGTGTCATTGGTCAATCCTCAGGTTGACAAAGGCGTGCTCACGCGGCGTCTCTCCGCGGCTTTCCCGCCTAAAGACTACCTCAGGGATGTTTACCAAAAGCTCTGTGTCTACTTGAACGTGGCTATGGGGGAGGGGTTCCAGCGCCTGTGTGAGCTGGATCTCGGTAAATTCTGTGTACGATGGTCGCTACAGCCGGCAGCAACGGCAAGCGCCCTTAAGCTCCTTGGCCAGTCGGGATATATAGAGTATGTGGAAGAGGTATATGCGCGCTCACGGCTGATGGTGATAATGAGGCGCGATGAGCTGTATGACCTTCGTCTTAATCCTGGGTGCGAGCGGGTGTTTCAGTTCATATTACGGAACTATACCGGTATCTTTGCGGACTATGAACATATAGATGAGAGGGTTATTGCTTCATCCCTTGACCTTACCGACCGCACCGTGTATGAGAACCTGCTTCTTCTCGGGCGTCTCGGAGTGATACATTACGTGCCCCGTTCTTCCACGCCATATGTGCTGTTCCTGACTTCAAGGCAACCTGTAAGCGACCTTGTTTTCCCACGTGAAGTGTATGAGTGGCGGCGTGAGCAGATGAAACAACGCATCGGCGCCATGGGCAGATTTCTTTTTGATGTCGGCAGATGCCGCAATGTAACGCTTCTGGAATATTTCGGAGAAGAGGCCGCCTGTTCGTGCGGCAAATGCGATGTATGCCGCTCAAAAAAGAAAAGTAGTGCGGTTCCTTCTGAAAAAATTGATAGTGCCGTGCTGTCTGCTTTGCATATGCATCCTACGGGAATTGCAGTTAGCGCGCTGGCATTGTTTCTTGGGTTGCGCGCAGATATGGTATCATGTGCGGTGCGCCGCCTTGCCGACTCTGATGCCGTGGTGCTTTGCCAGGACGGGTGCGTAAGACTCCCGGATTAAACAATATTTAAGCACTTTTAGCTCTCCACGCTTCAACGTCATTGCATACGGGTTGTTATAGTAATAAAGAACAAAGAAAGCCGCTGTGAGCGGCAGACTTTTTTAGATGAACGATATTTGAATTTACTATAATTACTTGGACAAAGAGACAACGACATCAAATTTTTAACATCCCTCGTCCTTTTTATCGAGTAGTGATACTGGATACTGAGGCTCTCATAAATAAATAGTTGAAACGTGAAGGCGATGTGTCAGATTGGACACATCGCCTTTTATTGTTTTATTATTGCTATCGGAGGCTTGTCAGGCAGACTGTGCAAGCGGCCGGTCTTCATCCTTTCCCTCTTCTGCGGTGTCTTTTTTGCGTGCGAGTATGATGCCCAGTTCATAGAGCAGGTACAACGGCACGAATACTATCATAAGTGTGAAAGGATCGCCTGTAGGGGTGATGACGGCTGCAAGGACAAGGAGCACTACCACTGCATGTCTTCTGTACTGACGCAGGAATGAGGCTGTGACAAGTCCCATGCGCGAGAGTATCCATGTTACGAAAGGCAATTCAAATACCACTCCCATCACGAAGATGAGCATGGTGAAATTATCGATATATGAGTTTAGCGAGATGAGATTGCTGATGTCTGTGGAGAGCTGGTATTGGGCGAGGAATCTGAATGTGAACGGGAATACTATGAAATAACCGGTGGCGCATCCGAGATAGAACATCGGGACGCCGAAAAACAGCAGGGCTAGTACGCTGCGTTTCTCCCCGTCGTAGAGGGCCGGGCGCACGAACATCCATACCTCGCTTACCAGATAGGGGAATATAAGCAGGAAAGCGAGACAGAAAGAGGTCGTGATATGCGTTATGAATTGTGAAGCCAGCTTCACATTGATTATGTCTACCTTGAATTCACCGCTGAAGTCTGGGAAGAAGGTGCCGTCACCGCCAAGCCCTGAAAGCCATTGATATAGTATGAATTCAGAGGATGTAGGTCCGAGTATTACGCTGTTGAAGATATGCGGCATCGCGGTGAAGCATATGCCCACAAGTATGAAATATACGATGACGATGCGCATCAATACCCATCTCAGGGCTTCAAGATGCGACCAGAATGACATTTGGGTATCTTCCTGTTGTGGCATGGCAGTGAGTTTGCTTTAGATAAGATTGCCCGGTAAGGAGCCGGGCAATCTGTAGGGGGATTTCAGGCATTAAAGCCGTGGAGTTTTATTTCTTGCTATATGAGGATTTTACGAACGGCGCTTTCAGCAGATAGTCGGCGCTTTCTTTGGCGCCTTTTTCTATGCCGTCGGTATATTCCTCTATTTCAACATAGTATTTTTCAAGACCAGCCTTGGAGGCGTTGTTGAATATGGCATCAAATCCAACCATGCCGCTTTGTCCGATTTCTCTGCGGTCTTTGATGTGGAGCAGAGGAAAACGGCCTGGATATTTGTTGAAATAATCAACAGGGCTGGCATGTCCCATCATTGCCCAGTATACGTCCAGCTCGAAAAGCACATTCTGCGGATCGGTATGTTCAATCATGTAGTCGATCATAGTCTGGTCTTCTACTTTCTGGAACTCGTGGGAGTGGTTGTGGTATCCGAAACGGAGGCCTTTTTCCTTTGCCATGAGTCCCACTTTGTTGAGTGCGTCGCACTGTTTCTGGAGATCGGCAAGATTGGAAGGCACGTTCATCCATGGCAATACCACATAGCTTATGCCAGCGGCTTTGTGGTCGTCAAGCAAGCGGTCCCAATATGCGAGGTATCCCGAGATATCGCCGGAGCGGAGTTCTTCGTCGTTTAGCGGGCGACCGGTGTGTGAAGAGGTCACTTTGCAGCCGGCTTTGATGGCTGCTTGGCTGAATTCTGCCGG
This sequence comes from uncultured Porphyromonadaceae bacterium, assembly GCA_947643665.1. Taxonomy (GTDB): domain Bacteria; phylum Bacteroidota; class Bacteroidia; order Bacteroidales; family Muribaculaceae; genus UBA7173. Next base: position 5,515 of record CANRWW010000061.1, read on the forward strand.
AGTAAGGCCATAGAATTTCCCGTCGTTGTAATTGGCGGCTTCAAATTGTGTATAGCCCATTTTTCCCAGCATTTCCATCAGGCCGCCTACGTTCCCGTCATATTTTTTACCGGGTTCAAGGAGCTGCCGCACGGAGTAGAGCTGTATCCCGATCTCCTTTTTGGGTGTATTTGCAGCAATGGCATTGAAAGCCAGTGCCATTGCTGCAAAAAGAGGAATAAATGATTTTAAAGTCATGTTTCCTTATGGATTAGTCAAGGGGTTTCACACGGATGTTGCGGAACCATACGTTGTCGCCGTGGTCCTGGAATCCGATATAGCCTTCGTGGTTTTCACCGCCGCAGTTGTTGAGGAGCTCATAGGCGAGAGGCCAGTTGGTTTCGCTGAATTTGCTGTTCTGGAGCATTTCTGTCCACTGGGGAGTCCAGAGGTGGTATTCAACTACATTTTCACCATTCTGTGAGTGAACTACAGTGCCTTTGTAAACGAGGATCTTAGCTTTGTTCCATTCGCCGAAAGGCTTCTGGTTCTGTGGTTTGGCAGGGATCATGTCGTAAAGGGATGCCGACATGCGGTTGCCGTCCACGCCAAGTTTGGCATCGGGATGGTTCGCGTTGTCAAGAACCTGGTATTCGGGTGCGGAAATATAGATGGGTTCAAGTTGCTGTGAGCCGTCCTCTTTGTTGGATACGACTTCCTGGCCAAGGTAGAATATACCGGAGTTGCCTCCTTTTGAAACTTTCCATTCCAGCTCCAGCTCGAAATTTCCGAGTTTTTTTGCGAAGATAAGGTCTCCGCCGTCGCCGGTCTGCGCTTCTCCTCCACCTGCACCGTTGAATTTGATGGCGCCGTCTTCAACAGTCCATCTTCCGGGAACGCTGTCTTTGCCGTAACCACGCCAACCGGTGAAGTCTTTCCCGTTGAAAATCACATAATATCCTTCTGCGTCCTGTGGGAAAGATGCGAGGTCTACCTGCTCTTTGTCAAGTACGGTGTATGGAGCCGCTGCAACGGTGTCAATAGCTTCAGCATCAGCTTCTGCCTTATTTGCATTTTTGTTTCCGCATGAAGCCATGAGTGCTGCGATAAGCACCGGCGCGAATAAAATTGTTCTTTTCATTTTATTTTTGGTAATATTGTTGGTTTTTGGTCATGTTCGGTTTTCAAGCTGGCATATCGGGAAGTTTCCATCCGTCGCGATAAGTGTGCTTGATAAGTTCGTTTGCGAACTGCTGTGCGTTTACGGGATCTGTCCAGGTCTTGTCGAAAGTGGGGTGGCCGTTGTGGATTGTGAAGCCGTCTTTGATAACGGTACGGAGTGTCTCGTCGTCGCCGATATTGGTGAAACGCATGTTTTCGCCGTCCCATTCAAGAGTTTTGTTAAGACCCTGCAGGCGTACTGCAAGAACGCCCATGGCTACCATTTCATTGAATGGTCCTGCTTCTGAGAAGTCTGAAGTACACTTCACGCGGTTCTCTTTGTTTTCCTTGCAGGCACGCACCCAGTCCATTTCGTGGGATGTGTTGACACGGCGGCAGATCTTGGGAGCATTGGGCTTGCGTCCTGAGAGCAGGAACGGGTTCTGGCCGTAGCATCCGCATACGAGGGTATCTTTTGTACCATGGAAAATGGTGAGACCGCCACCTTCGCGCATGAGGGGCATTCCCTGAGGGAAACCTTCCGGACGGTCAGGCATCAGGCCGCCGTCATACCAGTGGACTTCAACTTCAGGCATGGCTACTTTGGGCATGTTGTCGCGTGCGGGGAACACTAATTTCACATGTTGTGCCTGCGGTGCGCATGCATTGAGCAGCAGTGTGGAGGAGCCTTCTGCCAGGATAGGATATTTGAGGTTGAGAGCCTTGAAAGGCTGATGAAGGATATGGCAAGCCATATCGCCGAGGGCTCCGGTACCGTAATCCCACCATCCGCGCCAGTTCCACGGCTGATAGATTGAGTTGTATGGATTTAGTTTTGCGGGGCCTGTAAAGAGATCCCAGTTAAGGTTCTTTGGTATTTTGTCTACTTTTTCAGGAGCGTTCAGACCCTGGGGCCAGATAGGGCGGTCTGTGGCACATTCAACTTTTGTCACATCACCGATCTCGCCGTTCCAGATCCAATCGCA
>CANRWW010000062.1 GCA_947643665.1 uncultured Porphyromonadaceae bacterium
CAGGACCCCAACATTAAAAGTGTTGTGCTCTACCAGCTGAGCTAGCGAATCGTGGAGCAGATGAGTTTTGAAGTGATCTTCCTCAAAAGCGATGCAAAGGTAGGGACTATTTTTAACTTATCCAAATTTTAAGCGATATTTCTGTGTGTTTGTTTGCAAATTTTTTGTGAAGGCATGGTTTGGTGGTGTTTTCTCCTCAAAATATTCTTTACGGTATTTTCCGTATCGGTCGTATATTACTTATGATAGGGTGTGGTGATATGAAACTGATTGGTCCTGTTTTTTGCGGATATTACTATATGTATATGGCTGATGGATTTTGATCTGTCTTCCGGAGGTCTCTTCGTTGTAATAAAATCGCTCCCCGAAAGTTTTTACATCAAACTTTCGGGGAGCGATTTGTTGTGCCAAATGGTCGGCAACTTTTATGGGGACTTTATTCAGCGTTGTGGTTGGCAAGGATACGTTATCTTCAGAGAAGGTTGCCCCGTCACGCATCAGCGCAGATCAGGTGTCCGAATATTTTCCAGTTATTCTAAAACTCCTGTAATAACAGTGTGTGAGGTATGTTGCCGATTCTTAGCGGTAGTCTTTAAGCATTTCCTGCAGGCGACGGCGGGCAAAGAAGATACGGCTTTTTACTGTGCCTAAAGGCAGGTTCATTTTTTCGGCGATTTCGTTGTATTTGTAACCTGCTACGTGCATGGAAAATGGTATGCGGTAATCGTCGCTGAATGAATTGATCGCATCGGATATTTCGCCTACTGCAAGGGAGCCTTCGGGTGTATCCAGTCCTGACTCCTGCGGTAGATTGAGATGGTATAGATCCTCTGTCTGATCTATCACTGTGGCAGAGCGCACCACCTTGCGGTAATTGTTGATGAAGATGTTGCGCATGATGGTGAACACCCATCCTTTAAAGTTCACGTTGTCTACATACTTGTCTTCGTTGTCAAGAGCTTTGAGAGTTGTGTCTTGTAGGAGGTCGTAAGCGTCGTCACGATTTGAGGTCAGCATGTAAGCAAAGTTCAGCAGATTAGTCTGAAGGCTTAGTAGTTTAGTTTGGAAATTTTGAGAACTCATAACTGGAAGTATTTTGATGTTGATATTTTTTTTGTTTTTATTTTGTAACACATTTGTGACTACGCTGCAAAGATACATACAAAATTCTATCTGCCAAATTTTTTTACAAGTTTTTTTGAATAAATTTTGTTTAATAGAATTAAATTCTTGTTATTTAGCGTGTTATATGTAGATGTTTTTGCGTGGAAAAATAATAAAGCGAACTTTTTTGATCTGTATCCAGTACTACGACGAATAAACGAAGATGAAATGTGTCATACAAAAGTGTAACATGTATATGTGACATTTGTGTTGCAGTTTTGTGTGGGTCGAATTATCCAAATATCGCAGATGTAAAATTGATTCTGATGTTGTAAAAAATATTTGAAATATTGCACATGTAAAAATTAATTCCGTATATTTGCGAAAAATAACGGTTGAAAAAACGCCAGATAGTGCTTTTTAAAGCGCCGTTTTGCAATCGGCCAAAATAAACACTTTAGTATCGCGCCATAAGCGCTTCCACTTCCGAAGTATTTCAATCTATAACGTGCAATAATCGAAGGAAACGGAGACGCAAAAGCGCATAACAACCACCTTTAACTAAATTCCAAAATGAAAGAAGCCGACATTGACTGGTCTGAGATTGGGTTTGGATACATACCCACCGACTATAATGTGCGTTGCTATTACCGTAACGGCGCATGGGGTGAGATTGAAATTTCCTCATCGGAGACAATTGAGATGCATATTGCAGCTACCGCGCTTCATTATGGGCAGGAAATATTCGAGGGCCTGAAAGCATTCCGTGGCAAGGACGGAAAAGTCAGGGTATTCCGCCCTGAGGCGAATGCGAAACGCATCCAGGACTCCGCCCGCGGCATAAAGATGGAACCCATCCCGACGGACATATTCCTTAAGATGACAGAGATGGCCATCAAACTTAACGAGCGCTTCATCCCGCCGTATGGTTCCGGAGCTTCTTTATATATAAGGCCGCTTGAAATCGGCATGACTGCACGTGTTGGGGTAAAGCCCGCCGATGAATACTGTTTTATGATATTGGTAACACCGGTAGGCCCGTATTTTAAATCGGGATTCAAACCGACCAACATATGTATCATGCGGGAATTTGACCGTGTGGCCCCCAAGGGCACAGGACGTTTCAAGGTGGGAGGCAATTACGCGGCCAGCCTTGTGGCCGGTGAGAAAGCTCACGAACTCGGCTATTCAGCAGTGCTTTATCTTGACCCGAAAGAGAAACGCTATCTTGACGAGTGCGGCCCTGCCAATTTCTATGCGATAAAAGACGGCAAATATATTACTCCTGCTTCAGAATCAATTCTGCCCTCCATCACCAACGAGTCGCTTATGCAGCTGGCTGAAGACATGGGACTGACTGTGGAGCGCCGCCACATACCCGTGGAGGAAATCGCATCTTTCGAAGAAGCCGCCGCTTGCGGTACTGCTGCGGTATGCTCTCCCATAGGCGAGATACACGACATTGATTTAGGTGAAAAATATGTTATCGCCAAAAACGGCGAACCAGGACCTATAACACGCAGATTGTATGACACCCTAGGCGGCATACGCTTGGGAGAGGTCGAAGACAAGCATAACTGGAATTGGGTGCTTGATATGTAATTGTCTGTATATTCAGTTTGTAAAACATGCTTCATTGCTTATCATATGTTTGACTATCAAGCATTGATTGACAGATATTATCCCGCAGAGACGCCTCTGCGGGATATTTACATGCGACATTGCCGGTCTGTGGCGCAGAAGTCGCTCCAACTGGCCGAGTCAAACCATCTCCCGCTTGATCCGGAGGAGGTAAAAGCGGCTGCCATGCTCCACGACATAGGCATATTCCTTACTGATGCCGATGGCATACATTGCCATGGTAAAGAGCCATATCTGGCCCATGGGCGGATTGGTGCCGATCTTCTGCGGTGCTCAGGAGCGCCTGAAGTGTATGCACGTGTAGCCGAACGGCATACCGGTGCCGGACTCACCATCGCGGATGTAGAGCGTCTTGCTCCGGCGCTTACCCCGGATCGTTCATATATGCCTGAAAGCACTCTTGAACGGTTGATATGCTATGCCGATAAATTTTATTCCAAGAATAATGACATGAAGGAAAAGTCGCTTGAACGGGTGCGTGCGTCCATTGCAAAATTCGGACCGGACGCATCGGCCCGCTTTGAGGCTCTTCATAAAGAATTCGGCTCCGGTGATCCGGTTTCTGACAGCCGGGACGCAGGCCATAAGTAAAGAGACGCCAGTCTTGTTAATAAATTCAAAAATTATTTTGTAATTTTGCAGCCGGATTATGCGTCGTCGGCGCTTCGTGCAGGTCGCTCGTCTACAGTCCTCTTTGTATATTAATTTGATTTATCCCACTCGCACTATACCAGATACCCCATAAGACTATGGAAAGGAAAGTAAGGGTTCGTTTTGCCCCCTCCCCAACAGGGCCGCTTCATATAGGCGGCGTCCGCACCGCTCTATACAATTTTCTATTCGCGCGTCAACACGGAGGGGACATGATTCTCCGCATAGAGGATACCGATTCCAACCGTTTTGTCCCCGGTGCTGAAGATTATATCAATGAAGCACTCGCATGGCTCGGAATAGGCATAGACGAAGGAGTGCGTGAAGGTGGTGCATATGGCCCATATAAACAGAGTGAGCGACGCGACATTTATCGTGAGCATGTAAAACTGCTGCTTGATGCCGGCAAGGCGTACATCGCTTTTGACACACCTGCCGAGCTTGAAAAAGCTCGCGCAGAGCATCCCAACTTCCAATACGACGCCACCACCCGCATGCAGATGCGTAACTCGCTGTCCCTCCCTTCAGAAGAGGTTGAGCGCCTTATCTCAGAAGGCACACCTTATGTCGTGCGCTTCCTTATAGAACCGGGACGTGATGTGGAAGTCAACGACCTGATCCGAGGCAAGGTGACGATAAATTCCTCCATACTTGACGACAAGGTATTGTACAAGAGCGCGGATGACCTTCCCACATATCATCTTGCCAATATCGTTGATGACCATCTCATGGAAGTAAGCCATGTGATAAGAGGGGAGGAGTGGCTCCCGTCGGCGCCGCTCCATGTGCTTCTTTATGAGGCATTCGGCTGGGCAGATACGCGTCCCGACTTCGTGCACTTGCCGCTGCTTCTCAAGCCTGACGGCAAAGGAAAGCTGTCAAAACGCGATGGCGACCGCCTTGGTTTTCCTGTGTTCCCTCTGGAGTGGCATGATCCGAAAAGCGGCGAGATATCTTCCGGATACCGTGAAAAAGGCTACCTTCCTGAAGCGGTCATCAATTTTTTGGCACTCCTTGGATGGAATCCCGGGGATGATACCGAAATAATGGACATGCAGCAGCTGATAGACAAATTCTCGCTTGAACATTGTTCTAGGTCAGGTGCCCGTTTTGCTTTTGAAAAAGGGAAATGGTTCAATCACGAGTACCTTATGAAGGTGCCGGTCGATGAACTGACGAATATGTTCAAACCGGTTCTGGAGGCAAATGGAGTTATGCTGTCCGCTTATTCCGATGAATACATATCCCGTGCCATAGACATGGTGAAGAGCCGTGCTAATTTTGTCAATGATCTTTGGGATCAGGCACGTTTCTTCTTCAAGGAACCGGACGGTTATGCCGAAAAGGATATTAAAAAGCGCTGGAAAGAGGGTACGCCGGAGATTATGGAAGAACTTATCGGCGTATTGGAAAGCCTTGATGATTTCTCTTCGTCGGCGGCCGAACCTGTAGTGCTTGGATGGATAGCAAACAAAGGTTATCATCTTGGTAATGTGATGAATGCTTTCAGGCTTGCTGTAGTCGGAGAGTGCAAAGGTCCTCACATGTTCGACATAACCGAGCTGATCGGACGTCCGGAGACAATAAAACGCTTACGTAAGGCTATAATTGAAATCGCTCCCGCAGAGTAACTGCATCCAGCCAGTGAATCCGCTATATAATACAGGAATCCGTATCTACGGACTCGCCGCGCACATAGCGTCATGGCGAAGCCCTAAAGTGCGTAAAATGATACGCGGGCAACATCGTGCCATTGAGACGCTGGGGCGCCGTCTCGGTGGCAAACCGGGATGTATCTGGTTTCATGCTTCATCGTTGGGGGAATTCGAACAGGGGCGCCCGATGATAGAGCGTCTGCGTCGCGAACATCCTGAAAAACCTATACTTCTGAGTTTTTTTTCTCCCTCAGGGTTTGAAGTCCGGAAGAATTATCCCTTTGTGGATGCTGTCGTCTATCTGCCTTTCGACACTCCACACCGTGTGAAGAGGTTTCTTGACGCGGCTCGACCGTCTATGGCAATATTCATAAAATATGAATTCTGGGGCAACTACTTGCAGGATCTTCGGCGACGGGGCATCCCCACATACATCATATCCAGTATTTTCCGACCTGGGCAACGGTTTTTCCGTAGCGCAGGAGGCATGTTCCGCAGAATGCTCAGATGCTTTGACCGGCTGTATGTGCAAGATGAGCGCTCACGCCGTCTGCTCAAACTTATAGGGGTGGAAAATGTGACAGTTGCGGGTGACACACGTTTTGACAGGGTGACCGACGTGATGCGTGCCACAGTTGAAATACCTGGATTTCCCGGCTTCGGTGATGATGCGCCTTTGCGTTTCATCGCGGGAAGCTCTTGGGAAGCCGATGAGGATATTTATGTGCCATGGCTGAATGCCCATCCGGAAGTAAAATTCATTATTGCCCCGCATGAATTCAATGAAACACGTCTCGAACGGCTTCGAAACAGATTCAACAAGCCGGCAATCCTTCTTTCGGAATGGACAGGAGAGATAAAACGTGCGAAATTGCCAAATGGACAGATTCCGGAACGCCTCAAACAAGTAAGCGGCATCATAATAGACTCTTTCGGAAAACTGTCGTCTCTTTATCGCTATGCTGATGTCGCGTATATAGGAGGCGGATTTGGGGCGGGCATACACAATTTGAATGAAGCCGCCGTGTATGGCATTCCGGTAATATTTGGTCCCAACCATTCTAAATTCAAGGAGGCGTCAGATTTAATTAGATGCGGTGGAGGGTTTTCGATCGCGTCAAGAGATGAATTCAATGGCGTCATAAGCAGTCTGGCCACGTCAGCTTCCCGGTTGCATCAGGCCGGCGATGCCGCCGGAAGATATATCCAGGATCATCTTGGCGCAACAGACTTGATATATAAAGACCTTTTCGGTGATAAGTCATCCCAAGGAGAAGACGGTTCGCTTTAGATTACGGGGTCTTACACTTTGTTGATAAAACGGCTATATGCTGTAGCGACCCCCGCTACATGGCATGAAGCTACAAAAAGAGCCATATTTCTGCATGCAATTGCAAAAATATGGCTTTTTATTTTGAGATTAAGAAATTTATGCCTACTTTCACACGCAAATAAATGAACGGGCGGAGAGCTACAACGCCTGCTTTGTGAAAAACCGGCCACATAAACGAGGCTGATACCGCTACATGAAAACAGGGATGAACGCACCCTTGAAATACTTGTTGCAGGACGATGCTGCCAATGACGCATGTGTTTTTTATGCACGACGTGATTTTACGGCATGGCTTGATGACGATACTTGTAGCCCATCCTTCAAGCGGGAGGGCTGCATACTCTACCACCGCCTTGGAAAAGGCATTATGCACGCATTCAATCATACCCACTTTCCTAAAGACATATCAATCCATAATTTCTCCACGCCTTTAGCGCTTTCAATATGGTCAGGCTATGTAGAAATAAAAACTCCGGCATATGAACAGTACAATGATTCGGTAAAATTTGAGGTTGTTCAGCCTTGGCTAAGCCGCTAACTG
>CANRWW010000063.1 GCA_947643665.1 uncultured Porphyromonadaceae bacterium
CAGGTGAATTTTTGACTGAATTTGAGTTAAATCTCATGCGCCAGCCCTGAAAAAATGTTTTCGTTTAATACATGTTTTTCAGAAAGAAGGATGCTTGTTGGCAAATCCATATTTTATATTAAGTATGTGATTTCTAGTGTGATTGCCATGATCCCATGCTGTTTGAGGAGCTGTGGATCAGAACGGGAGAACCACAGTCCCACTATAGGCAAGTTGAACAAAAACAACAATAACAAGGGCATAGAAACCTGCAAGAAAGTCATCAAGCATTACGCCCCAACCGTTGGGCACGACTTCCATCCGGCGGCATCCGAGGGGCTTGTATATGTCAATCAGGCGAAATGCCGCAAAACCTACCAAAGCAAGGACACCGGTATATATTTTATGCCCAGGTATGGCCGCCAATAGCAATGGCATCCAGGCACCGACAAATTCGTCAATGACCACTGTACGTGGATCTTCCCCCCAATACCGTTCCATGACACGTGAAGTCCAGACGCCGGCAACCATTGTAACAGCAATTAATATGAGCGTCACGAAAAACAGTGTCGTGACATCCAGCAAAAGATAAAGCGCATACCATATTGCCATAGCCAGAAAGGCTCCGGCTGTGCCGGGGGCACCGGGAACAAAACCGATGCCTAGACCGGTTGACAATATCACGTGAAACCATGGAGCTTCACCAAGGGGATGATTGTTATTGTCGCTCATCGAAATTTAAGCAGCTTAAGAATAACTTTTCAAATGTTCATTTGCGGGTTTTCACTTCGCGGCGCAATAAAATCTCCGTGGGGAAGTGGTCTGAATAGCCATTCAAATACATGCCGGATGCAAATGTGCGGCGTGGATAACCCTGACGCGTTCCTTCCGTATCTTTGAGGAAATCAAAATTGTTTACCATCGCGCGTGTGAAATGCAATGATGTCGGGCCTGCATTCTGTTCAAGCAGTGTGCCGCTTACTATAATCTGGTCAAAAAGGTTCCAGGCACTGTTATATGCTAATGTACCGATGCCTTTATCAAGCAAAGACCAGAATGGATTGAAGAATCCATGTGGTTGCACACCCTTTGCTTTTTTTGACGCTCCAAGTACTTTGGCGCATGATTTGTCAAAGGGATCGTCATTAAGGTCGCCCATCACAATTACCCCTTCATTGGGACGTAGGTTCCATATGGAGTCTGCAATATGCTTGCTCAAGGCTGCGGCTGCTTCACGCAGATAAGACGACTGCTCCTGTCCTCCAAGGCGTGAAGGCCAGTGGTTGACAATGATGCTTACCGTATCCGATCCCATTCGTCCTGTAACACACATCTGGTCGCGAGTACGGAAGTTCGGGTTATCAGGAATCGTAAGCGTTGTATTCGAGACATTGATGAACTTGAAATAACGTTCGTTGTAAAGTGCTCCTACATCTACACCGCGCCTGTCTGGTGAATCATGGTGTACCACACGAAGGTTCCAAGGTTGCCGTCCTTCAGAACGCAACCGGTCATCTACAGCTTTGACAAGATCTTCCAGTACGGCACGGTTCTCTATTTCGGATACACCGATGAAAGCCGGTCCGTTGGGAGTACTGGGGGTGTTGAAAGCTGCTATGGCCCTTGCCAGGTTCTCAATCTTATTGCGGTATTTCATGCCGTTCCATTTTTTGGCTCCGGCGGGAGAATATTCCAGATCGTAGGTCCCGTTACCGTTTATGGTATCAAAAAGGTTCTCCAGATTGTAAAATGCCACACCAAACACCTGATACTTTTTCTTCTGTGCCTGATTGTCCTGCGCGCAAAGGCCTGCACAGAAAGCTATTACCAGAATTGATAGCAGAAATATCCGTTTCATTTATAGGGTATTGAATTAAGTTGTTAACATCAAATTTTCTTGATTGGGAGGAGGAAAGGATGTCAAAATTACATATTTTTACGGAATATGCATATACCTGGCATCAATTTTTCATTGCGGAAGACACTATTTTGTTTCCCAACGCAAGCACAATAGGGCCACAGCCAGCCATGTCAGGCATAACCAAAAGGTCATATGACATATTGTCATATACGACTTTCCCGTGTCTGTTTGAAGTAAATACAAGTGGGTCTGGAAGCGGTATTTCCGACAATGGCAAACCTGGTATCCCGGCAGCTTTGTATATGGCTTCTTTTATGCTCCATGCAAACAATAGAGATTCGTCGCCGTAAGTCCATTCTGCCAATTGCGATGCTGACAGAAAACGTGGCGCGACACGCCTGAGCTGATTGCCACGCGAAGTCTCATCCACATCTATGCCAATCCTGGACGAAGTTCTACAAATCGCGACAGCCACTATCTGGCGGCAATGGGTTACGGATATTCCCCATTCGCCTGGTACACCTTCAAGCACAGGAGCACCGGACGGCAAATGTCTGATACCGGGTGTAAATCCCGGAAATGCTTCGGAAAGCAGCTGGTTTACCATTTGCCGTTGCAAATGCAAGTTGTCAATCTTGTCTCCTCCGGAGGATGCATCCATACGGGATGCATATACCTTTATAATATCGTCGCGATAAATAAGCATATTGAAGATGCGCTTGTGTCACAGTTTTTCAAAAGCACTGTCACTTCAAGCCGTCTGAAGCTCAGACATGACTTTCACACGCACAGATGCGATACGATGGTGCTCCATGTCAAGGATTAGAAATCTACAGCGGCCATAAACCAGCGGTTCTTTCTCCTTGGGGAAATCACCTTTTATGGCAAGCAACATACCGGCAAGGGTCTCGCAATCTTCGGCTACGGCGGAATACTCCTCTTCGTTAAGCCCTGTGACACGGAAAAAATCTGTCAGCACGGTTTTACCGTCGAATATATAAGTATCGTCGGGCAGACGGCGATATGTCTTCTCATCCTCGTCATATTCGTCATTGATGTCGCCTACGATCTCTTCAAGCACATCCTCAAGTGTCACCACTCCCTGTGTGCCGCCGAATTCATCCACCACTATAGCGATATGCAATTTTAGACGGCGGAAATCTTCAAGAAGATCGTCGATCATTCGCGCCTCTGGCACAAAATATGGCTTACGGATCAATGTCTGCCATTCAAAATCTACATTATCAAAACCATCCTGCACATACGGAAGAAGATCGCGGGCATACAATACGCCACGGATATCGTCTTGTGAAACCCCGAAAACCGGTAGACGCGAATATCCTTTATCAATTACCACCTTCATCACTTCGCAGAAATCCATGTCATGATCAAGTCCGATTATATCCACCCGGGGGGTCATTATTTCAGAAGCTGTAGTATCACCGAATTTCAATATGCCTTCCAGCATCTGCCTGTCCTGCCCACCTTCAGCCACACTAAGCTCCAGGGCTTGTCCAAGTTCGTCAGCAGTTATATTGCGTGCCTGCTTGGTAACAACTTTATTCACGAAACGTGTGGAATTGACCATCACCGAAGATAGCGGATAAAAAAGCCTCATAAGGAAATTGACTCCACCGGCGGCCACACGCGCCCAACGCATGGGGTTGGTGTTCGCGATCAACTTAGGCAAAATCTCGCCGAACAGGAGTATGAGAAAGGTCAATATAACCGTCTGTAATAAAAAATTGAGCCACGGTTCCATCTGCTCGAAAATTGCCGACAGACCGAAACTCATAAGTACCACTATGGTTACATTGACAAGGTTGTTGGTGATGAGAATTGTAGCCAGGAGCCGTTCTGGAGCCGCAAGCAAACGCCTGATAGCTTCATTGCGCGGAGTTTCTTCAAGTTCTTCTGCCTGCTGCGGGGTTATAGAAAAAAAAGCGATCTCGCTGCCGCTTACAAAACCGGAAACCAATAGCGCAATGGCTGCCAGAGAGACAGAAATGATCTGGGGTACGCCAAAAGCAGCATTATTGATGACAGCCGCAATAATGCCTGTCAAATCGCATGATGTGAGAGCACCCTGCAAGGCGCTCACTATTGTCGGTAAGGGATCTATATCCAATTTGCTTTAACCTAAAAATTATTTCACTAAAAGATATACCAAAAGATCCAGCCATAAAAAAGACCAGATACATTTATATAATTGACAGACTGTCCAAAAAGCCCGGACAATCCACCACGCCACAAAATTACGAAAAAATCATGAGACTGGGAACTGTCTGTGATTTAGAACTCCGTAAAAGCCAGAGGCAGAAGCGATATAACCGAAGGAATACGATAAACCTTTTCACGGCCAACCAGATAAACCATCACAGGTTTTCCCGCAAGCATCTCATATTCAAGCAACGCCTGACGGCAAGCTCCGCATGGAGCCACAGGCTCCGAAATGAATTCGCCATCAGTGCCACGCGCCGCGATCGCGATTTTTTCAAACTTCGCTTCAGGATAACGTGCATGCGCGTAAAAGCATGCCGACCTCTCGGCACATGTCCCTGAGGGATAAGCCACATTTTCCTGGTTCGCACCCTCCACAATCACACCATTAGAGAGCAATATTGCCGCTCCGACATTGAAATGCGAATAAGGTGCATATCCCCTGTATGTGGCACCCATCGCTTTTTTTACCAATTCGGCGTCTGTATCAAAAAGCTCATCATGTGCCAGTGCCTCATATTCCAAAACTATCTTCTTGTGTTCCATAAAATTCTATAAAAAGATTTAGATCTACCAATCCCCACATTCTTTTAATTCTTACCACCATACAAAGATACATCAATTATGCGTAGTTTCCCAAATATTCGTCAACCCTACTCTCAACCGCAGGTTAAGCGACAGGTCGTAATCAGCCCAAAACAATATCGGATGACTATAAATAAAGAATAGTGATTGTTTTGTTGTGGAAGCGGCTAAACCCATTGCAATACAGAAACGTTATTTGTTGAAAATGGTTCAACTATGGATGACAGTCATTTGGAACAACAGCCACCGCAACAACAAGCGTCACAATCGCCACAAAAAGAGCTACAATTGAGACCGGCACAGACCGATAAAGGATATTATAGGTTTCTTGTGCTGTATCTTGTGCTTCTCAGTGCATTGGGATCGTTTGTCAACGATATGTACACTCCATCGCTGCCGGAGATGGCACGTTATTTTCATTGCACGGCATCGCAGGCACAGCTTAGTCTTACATTCGGCATGATAGGTCTCGGTATAGGCCAGCTGTTGATGGGGCCGATTTCTGATCATTATGGACGCAAGATCGTATTGGTGGTTTCGCTTATGATCTTCATCGTTGGAGCTGTAGCTTCAGTTTTCTCGCCCAGTATGACTGTGTTTCTGCTTTGCCGGTTTGTTCAGGGAGCAGGGGCTGCAGGTGGCTATTTTCTGGCTCGTACCATTCCTGCCGACATATATCAAGGTCGTGAATTGGCCAAATTGATGGCCCTTATCGGAGCGATCAATGGTCTTGCGCCAGCCTCCTCGCCCGTACTTGGTGGTGTAATAGCAGATTATGGCGGCTGGAAGGCTGTGTTCATTGTTCTCGCCGCTTTTGCTTTTTGGGTGCTTTGTATCGCCCCTAAACTTAAGGAGTCTCTTTACAGACAGAATCGTACCACATTGGCATGGTACAAGACCTTGCCAGGTTACATCAGGCTGATGAAGAACACTCAATTTATGGTACATATAAGTCTGAAAGGTTGTGCATTAGGATTGTTGTTCAGCTATATTTCGGCTGCACCGTTCATTCTGGAGACACATTATGGATTCTCTCAAACCATGTATGGCGTTATTATCGGACTAAACTCATTGGCATTGGCGGCGGGGTCAATGCTTTCGCTGCGCTTCCATCCGTTCAAGAATGCGGTAGTCCTTGCCTCAGCCATACTATTGCCGTCAGTTGGAGTTGGAGCATATGCACTTTGGCATATACACAGTTTTATGCTGTTTGAGATTTGTTCCGTAACAATGTTGTTCGCCGGAGGCATGATTTTCAGCGTAACAAATGCCCTTGCCATGAACGAAGGTCGGGCACAGGCCGGCGAGGCATCCGCTTTACTTGGCGTCGCCGGTTATCTTGTAGGCGCCATTGTGGCTCCACTGGTGGGAATCGGAAACATCCTCCATAGTACCGCGATAGTTTTCCTTGTATTGCTCCTACTTGTCATTATATTTTCTGTGTGGACATTCCATCTCAAATCCGACATCAATTAATAAGGTCACTAAATTAGCTTTTTAACGGATGATATTGTTTGGAAAGGGCTTATGATTCAGTCATCCAGTGTTTTTGCGCATTTCTGTGTACTGGATATTGCAATGCATTGCTCCGATTTGGAATTGAGGCATAAAACAAAAAAAAACTCCTAAAATCGTTGATTTTCAGAGGCCTAATGTGATTTAATAAATCTTATTGTGATCCGCCTGGGAGCAGCTATTTGAAATATCGTAGAATTTAATTAGAATCGTATTTAACATGCAATCCCCTGATAATAGACTGTTTTACTGCGAATTTATTTTAGTGGATTGCAAACCGTGTTTCATTCTAATTTTGTTAGATTTCATTTAGGAGGACAAAAGGAGGACAAAAATTTGCTTCGGAGGACAAAATGTATTACCTTTGTATTGTAGCACCTGAACATTAATA
>CANRWW010000064.1 GCA_947643665.1 uncultured Porphyromonadaceae bacterium
TCCATGTGATATTTCTTAAACACATTAACAGACTCAAAAAGTCAAGATGACTTCCTCGTTGTTCATTTGGTTATCCATTACCACATTGTGGCGCAATTTTCTTTACTTCTTCACGTATGCAACCTATGTCAATACAATAATTATCTGTATTCCCATCGGCGCAATCATTGCATCCATTATTGATGCATCCATTTTTGGTGCATTTATCTTTTGTTGCATGGGGGCGTAGTCATTCCCGCCAATAACGTTTAACGTTTCCATGTCTGATAATAATTCTTTGCTTATTATACATGGCTAAGAATTTTTTTCATGTTCGAAAAGAATTTGGTGAATAAATAAGTTGATTTTAGTGCATTTCTGTCAAGCTGTAATGCATTAGCTGTTACTTTATCATAGTGTGAATCGCTTATGAATTCATCGCCTGATTCTATCACAATGTATATGGAGAAATAACCGTTTTCAGCAGGAATATACTTCAATGCCTTTGTTTACAATAATATATGTTTACATATTGTATACTCCCTACGCCTTTATTTGTCCCCAAATACTCATTGGCAATTGATAATAGAAGTATAAATATAGTGGAGCTGAATGTATTCATGGTTATATTGGAATATTAATTAAAATAAACTATTTAGATTCTATCTTGTATTTCAGTTGTGACCAACTGTTGGATGCAAATATATGTATATAATTTTTATTATGCAATAAATTTTTTGAAATTTATTTGAAAATGTTGAAAATTTGCGTATGGCATTTTATTGCTTATATCATATCAATATATTGCCGTGTATAAAATGTATTTATTTGTTGTTTTTGTCTTTGAGCTTTAAAAGGTATATGGGTTTTGTTCCTGCGGCGTATGGCCGCATCAGGAGTCTCCTCATCTCTAAAGAAGCGACCCCGCATTGCATGGCATCGCGCTGCCTTACAAATCTAGGCTTGTTTGTTTTCTGCACGCTGTCATATCTTTGCGGGGTCTCTTCGTCGGGGAATATTAATGGATATTTGCAGCCTGTGTCAAGTATCTCGAAGAGCGGTCTACCTGATGGTAGTGCCGTTGTTGCCCGAGATTCTTATTGATTGCGAACGGTCTACTTTTTTGCCATACTCGAAACTGTAATTGAAAGTCACTGACACAGATCTGCCTAATGATGCGTCATAGTATCTTGAATTGATGTCGGCATATGTATGTCTTGTCTCATTTACGGTTTTGAAATATTTGTTGAGCGGGGTGGCGTCAATGCTTACTCCCCAGTTTTTGCCGGTGTATGAAGCTCGGAGCCACAGGGAGCATTGGGGACGCTTCTCATAGCTGCCGTTGGGGAAACTCGCTCTTCCGTCCGGTCCGCCGAAAAGTGCCATAATCATTATATGGTTGTTGGGAGTGTAATTTATACTGGCGTTCGGGGTTACAATCCAGCGGTTCTGCTCGAAAATTCCTGTCTGATGAAACCTTCGTGCGGTGACAGACAGGCTGCTTGTGAAATTATAGTTTCCTGTAAGATACAGGTATAGCTCGTCATTGTTGCCGCTCGTGACCGGAAAACGGTACATGATATCGTTAAAGGGAATATAACCGTTTACAGTAGCGTCTATCATTCCGCTGTATTTCGCGCTGAATGCCATGGTCAACCGATTTGATGCGAACCAGAAATAGTTGAAAAGCATGTAATATTTCTGCCATTTTGTGTCGGGATTGCCGATAGTCCCGTTGAATGAAGAACTTTGGGTCATGACGGAAGTGTACATGTTCGGCCCGGGCGACATCGGTTGGTATGTGCCTGTCAGGGAGAAGGAATGTTTCTGGGCTACGCTTCCAGAGAGGGAAAATTTTCCGTTCCACATGTTTTCGTTTATATCGGGTACGCCGCTTTGTGTGGTAAGGGTGTGGACATAAGCCATATCCAGTGAAAGGCTCCATGCTTTCAGGAATTTAAAGGCATACATCGCTCTCACTGATGTGGTGTTGGTTGAAAAATACTGGCGAGTGTTGGCGGTGCCCCTGTATCGGGTGTTGAATATTGATGCCTCATCTGCCAGATGTACCGACAGTTGTGTGTGGTTCGGTAATACGTAATACGCGCTGAACGTGCCCCCGGGATGTATGCCTGTCCGTCCTCTATAGGCATTGACATCTGCGCCTCCACTACCACCTCTTTGAACTCTTTTCCGGCGATTGTATCCGTTGTTTCCATCCCTTCCGTTTGCCCCATGAGCCCATCGGCATCGCTAGGATTACCGATAATAGATGTACGAATATGGTTAATCTGCATTTATTCATGATTATTGGAGTATTGATGTATTTGACCAGGTAAAATAAATCTGTCAAGTGTTTATTGAGAACCAGGATCTCTCAGATTGATGAATGATTTGATGCAAATGTAAAAACTAAATTTTTATTATGCAATGAATTTTTGAAATTTATTTTAAATATGAAAAACTAGTGGACGAGATTGCTTGTGTTTACAGAACGTCTACATTGTGGTTTTACGCAGGATATTTTCATTCATTGTTTTGTCTTTGTCCTTGTCCTTTAAGAAGCATATGATTCTGTTGCCTTGTCTGAGCATATCCTTTGACTATGCATTTGGTTTCATTGAATGTGCATTCGTCTCCATTGGTCACACATTTGCTAAGATTAGTCACACATTTTTCAGCATTTGTCGTATTAGGGTCATAGCTGAAACCACCTACTATATTCAGTGTTTCCATGTCAGAGAGTAGTTCCATGTCTATGGTTACTCTACTAAGAATTTCCTTTTTCATATTCGAAAAGAATTTGGTGAATAAATGAGTTGATTCTAGTGCATTTTTGCCAAGCCGTAATGCATCAGCTGTTACTTTATCATAGTGTGAAATCGCAGATGAATTCGTTGCCTGATTCTGTTAAAATGCAGATTGAGAAATAACCGTTTTCAGCAGGAATATACACTTCAATTCCTTCATCAAGGAAGCCACTGTTTATGGATTGCATTCCTCCATTTTCTCCTGTGACCGTGACTGTCGCGAAGCTCCAGTCATCGGGAGATATCACATGCAGTACTCCCTCAATTATGTAGCATTTGGGGATTGGGGAGGATATATCGCGCTTATTACCTCCTTTGCGGGTGGGATCTGGATTGACAGGGATCTTTTGTGGTGAATCTGCATGGGAAGAAATTGATGACCCTAAAAACAGAAGTGTGGCAAGAGTAAAGTCAGATGTTTCATATGCTGTCGTATTGACTGGTGTTCAACAGCAAATTTCCATAGATGTTTTCCATTTTATTGGCTTAGGGGAGGACACAAGTATATTTTTGAACAGTTTTCTTTCTTCTTCAAATTGCCCGTGGTGGCATAACTCCTCTACAAGATTCCGTTTATATATAGTAATTTGTAGAGGACTCAATTGCGTGGTATCTGTTTTTTCAATCAGCGCTGCAGATTTATCCCATTCATTCACTATTTGATATTCAACAGTGAGCGCATTGCAAATATCGGCAGACCAGTCATATAATTGTATGCTGTCGAAACTTGCCTTGGCTTTGGAAAAATACTCTATGCTTTGCCTGTGATTTGAGGTCATGTGTGCGATTTCGCCAAGATCATCATATATCCGTCCCTGCCAGTAAAGTTTGTTTTCGATATCGTCATCAAGTAATTCAAGTGCTTATTCTGCCTCTTTTGTAGCATCTATACAGTTATTGCTGTAATACCTGATTTTAGCCATATAATAATGTGCCAGCATACGGTGGTATCTGTCGTCGGTTCCATCAAAATACTCTGTTACGGGCACCATGATGCTGTCCGACGTCTGGTCAATGTAGTTTTTGTCTCGTGCCTGCGTGGCCAGCAGTCCGTGGAGGGCTCGCCGCCGGTCGCCTTGGAGCAGCTTGCAGTCTATGCTGTAAAGCAGCGTCAAGGCGCTGTCGGGATGTTCCTCCATCAGTGATTCCGCACGTGCCATCATGCTGTCGGCTCGGCGGTTGTAGCTGTCAGTGCATGCGCATGCCAGACATGCGTATGCCGCTGTTGCCAATAATAGTATCCGGGTAAGTAGGGTAGGTCTCAAATGTGTATGGTCTGTGGTGTTGATTATATGGCCGTAAAGTAGCCGAAGCCAGTGCTGTGACAATATAAAAAACAAACGCACGCCGGTTATGTGATTGTGTGTTTGGTTACCGGCGTGCGTTTTTGCATTCATTCAGGGGTCAGTCGCAGTCAGGTGTCTGACGGTTTAGGAATGGGGATTCACTGGCACGGAAGATGGACCTGTCCCGGAAAATTTTGCTTCCCAGCCCAATGCGCTGGCTCCGAGAACGGCGGCGTCGGCTTCTTTCAGTTCAGACAGCAGCACTTTTACTTTTCCTTTCCATAGCGGCATGAGGTTGCGTTCAAGTGAGTCGCGAAGAGGTTTCATGATCAGTTCGCCGCTTTTGCTTAGGCCACCGAAGAGGGTAAACGCCTCGGGTGCGGAAAATGCCGTGAAATCAGCCAGGGTAGCCCCAAGGAGATCGCCGGTGAAGTCAAACACATCTTTGGCAAGTTTGTCGCCAGAGACGGCAGCGTCATACACATCTTTCGATGTGATCTCGTCGGCGGGGATATCGCGCAGGAGTGATGCTTCGTTCTGCCGGGCTTCAAGAAACTCACGTGCTGTCTGTGCCACACCTGTGGCAGAACAATATGTCTCCAGGCAGCCACGGCGCCCGCATCCGCATAGGCGGCCATTGTTGCGTTTCACAATTGTATGGCCTAGTTCCCCTGCAAACCCATCATGGCCATATACCAACTGGCCGTTGATTACAATGCCGGAACCGACACCAGTGCCGAGTGTGATCATGATGAAGTCGCGCAGGCCGCGGGCGGCTCCATAAGTCATCTCTCCTATGGCTGCCGCGTTGGCGTCATTGGTCACGGATACCGGGATGCCGAATTTCTCGCTGACAAGCCGGGCAAGGGGGATTGGTGTTGGCCATGGAAGGTTTACTCCCTGTTCGATCATGCCGGTATAATAGTTCGCGTTAGGCGCGCCTATGCCTATGCCATGGATTTTGTCAACTGCGTCGTTGGCTTCCATCAGCTTGGTCAGTTCGGTGTAAAGATCGTCGATATAAGCCTCTATGGTGGGTTGTTTGCGGGTTTTGATTGAGGAACTGGCAAGGACTACACCACGGGCGTCCACTATTCCGAATACGGTGTTGGTGCCACCGATATCTATTCCTACTACGTAAGGTTTGCTCATTGTTATTTGATTTTAGGTAAGTTATTGTATGAAGTATGGAGCCCAAGGCCCACTCTGTAATGCAAAAGTAATTATTTTATTGAAATATTCATAGGCACCTGTGATGTTTTTCAACATTATAAATATTAATTTGCGGTTAAGTAAGTATTCAGAAATTTATATATGGGTAATGTGGGGCAGCGGTGACATTACGTCTGTACATAAAAAGAGGGTGGTGCGTCGAATTCGACGCACCACCCTGTAAGTTTGGGGTGAACCGCTGTATTATTTGCGGATGCCCAGTTCTTTCTGCGCGATGATCGCACGGTAGCGTGTGATGTCCTTCTTGATAAGGTAGTCAAGCAGGCGACGACGCTTGCCGACGAGAGCCTTAAGTGCGCGTGCTGTGGTATGATCCTTGTGATTTGACTTCAGGTGCTGAGTCAAATGAGCGATACGGACCG
>CANRWW010000065.1 GCA_947643665.1 uncultured Porphyromonadaceae bacterium
TTTCGGGCTTCGAAGTCCTCAATCCTGAGGAGGTCATTTGTCATTTGGATCCCAGCGCGGGTTTCACTATTGAAGTGACCATAAACAAGGGTCGCGGATGGGTGCCTGCCGATGAGAACCAGATTGATATCCAGGATATCCAGACTCTGGCCATCGACTCGATCTATACTCCCATCAAAAATGTGAAGTATGCTGTTGAGAATTTCCGCGTTGACCAGAAGACCGACTACGAGAAGCTCATTATTGAAATCACAACTAACGGCTCCATCCTGCCCAAGGAGGCGCTTAAGGAGGCAGCAAAGATCCTGATCTATCACCTTATGCTTTTCTCTGACGAGAAGATCACTATTGAGACCACTGAGACAGATGGCTCAGAGGAGTTTGATGAGGAGATCCTGCACATGCGCCAATTGCTCAAGACTAAACTTGTGGATATGGACCTTAGCGTCCGTGCCCTCAACTGTCTTAAGAGTGCGGAAGTGGAGACACTTGGTGAACTGGTTGTGTTCAATAAGACCGACCTCCTTAAGTTCCGCAACTTCGGCAAGAAGTCGCTCACGGAGCTTGACCAGCTCCTGGCCGATCTCGGTCTGTCGTTCGGAATGGATATTTCAAAATATAAATTAGACAAAGAGTAATAAACAACGATGAGACACAATAAATCTTTCAATCATCTTTCGCGCAAGAAAGCTCACCGCGACGCCTTACTCGCCAACATGACCATCTCTCTTATCCAGCATAAGAGAATCTTCACCACGCTGGCAAAAGCTAAGGCTTTGCGTATGTACGCTGAGCCGCTTATCAACCGTGCGAAGAACGACTGCATGGCAAACCGCCGTCTGGTATTCTCTTACCTCCAGAATAAGGATGCAGTGAACATCCTTTTCCGTGAGATCGCAGAGAGGATTGCAGAACGCCCCGGAGGCTATACCCGCATCCTCAAAACCGGAAATCGCCTTGGTGACAATGCCAAGACTTGTTTCATTGAGCTTGTTGACTACAATGAGAACATGCTCAAGGAGAAATCCGGCAAGAAGGCTAGCCGCACCCGTCGTAGCCGTGGAAAGTCTGCGGCTGCTCCCGAAGCTGCCGCAACTGAGGCACCTGCAGCAGAAGCTCCCGCAGCCGAATAATTTTCAGGCTGTCATCAGACAGATATCGAAGTTGCGCGGCACTTCTGCCAGCGCGGCCTGATATAAGAAGCCCGCATCACTGGCGTTAGCCCTATTTGGGGTAGCATCCAGTGATGCGTTTTTTTATCTGATGGTATTTTCGCTGCTGGTGATCCTGTTTACCTGAAATGCTTTGTGCTTTCTCGTTGGTTTGTATTATGCCGTCTTTTATAATTGGGGGAAGGAGGGCTGTATATATGACCGGAGCATTGGTGTGTGCGGGTTGGTTTATTACAGATTGATTTAATAAGCAAGTCATGAAAATTATTACGTATCAATCATATAATATGGCTTTATGTTATCTGAAAGTATGCTCTCAGATAAAATGATTTCCACGACTTACTGAAATTAAAAAATATACCTGATGATGCATTTCTTTGAAGCGGTGTATGCGGATTTGAATTCGCTGGAAGTGACACTTGGAAACGGTGTGTTCAAGCTGGTCATGAGCATGGTGCTCGGAGCTCTTGTGGGGGCGGAGCGGAAACGAAAAGGGCAGATTGCCGGGGTGCGCACCTTTGCATTGATTTCTATGGGATCATGTCTGGCTATGCTCCTCAGCATATATGTGCCTCAGGTGTATCTTGGGTTGAAAAACGGCGATCCGGGGCGTATCGCGGCACAGGTGATCACTGGCGTCGGTTTCCTTGGGGGCGGTGCCATGATACATATGAAGGGGTCTGTGCGTGGACTTACCACAGCCGCCGGAATCTGGATGACGGCCGCCATAGGTATGGCAGTGGGAGTGGGAATGTATTTCTGTTCGATAGTGGCTACGGCTTTGATTCTTTTTACGCTTGTGTTGCTGGAGGGCGTGGAGCATAAGCGCCATATGGGGCTGGAAAACCGTACGTTGGGGTTGCGGGTAAACGGCATCATTGAGAATATAGATGCTTATAAAGAGGTGTTCAGGAAACATGATGTGCGTTTGTCCACATATTTTATCCGGTTTGATTATGAAAATTGCCAGACTGAGATAAATTTTGTGGTACTTGCACCTTCCCATCGCAATTATCTTCCGCTTTTCGATGATCTGAGGCATGTTTTCCCGACGTCGTCGCTAACTCTTACAAGCCAGTATTGAGGCTTCGTTATTATCTTTGTTTTTTCAGTTTTTTTAATTGGGCCGGAATTTCTTTTTTGGAAGTTAAAAAGGTGAATATTACGAAATTTTTGTAACTTTGCAGTGGAAAAATCCGTTTTGGATTTAGCTGTGTGGCAGCCCTATTATGCGCTTTCCATGCGGTTGATGTTATGACTGAAAACTGACAATCAGATAAAGCTAAAAGCAATAAATTATGAAAATTGAAAAAATTATCGGTCGTGAGGTGCTTGACTCACGTGGCAACCCCACTGTAGAAGTAGACGTAATCCTTGAAAGCGGCGCACGTGGTCGTGCTTCTGTTCCCTCCGGAGCTTCCACTGGCGTAAACGAGGCTCTTGAACTGCGTGACGGTGACAAGAACCGTTACATGGGCAAAGGCGTCCTGAAAGCTGTTGCCAACGTAAACGGCTCTATCGCCGAGGCTCTCAAGGGCATGAGCGCTCTTGACCAGATAGCCATTGACGAGAAAATGCTTGAACTTGACGGCACCGATACCAAGAGCAATCTTGGTGCTAACGCTATCCTAGGTGTGAGCCTCGCAGTGGCAAAGGCTGCTGCCGACTATCTTGACCTTCCCCTTTACAAATATATCGGCGGTTGCAATACATACGTGCTCCCCGTGCCTATGATGAATATCATCAACGGCGGTGCGCACTCTGACGCCCCCATCTGTTTCCAGGAATTCATGATCCGTCCTATCGGCGCTACTTCGTTCCACGAAGGCATCCGCATGGGTACAGAAGTATTCCACAATCTGAAGAAAGTGCTCAAAGAGCGCAATCTTTCAACCGCTGTAGGTGACGAAGGTGGTTTCGCTCCCAACCTTGACGGTACCGAAGATGCCCTCAACGTGATCATCAAAGCTATTGAACTTGCCGGTTACAAACCCGGTAAAGACGTTACCATCGGCCTTGACTGCGCTTCTTCAGAGTTCTTCAAGGATGGCGTTTACGACTATACCTGGAAGCAGGGTGCCGATGCTCCAAAACTCACATCCAAGGAGCAGGCTGAGTTCCTCAAAGGTCTCGTTGAAAAATACCCCATTGATTCTATTGAGGATGGTATGGCAGAGAATGACTGGGAAGGCTGGAAGATACTCACCGACCTTATCGGCGACCGTTGCCAGCTGGTAGGTGATGACCTGTTCGTTACCAACGTTAAATATCTCAAGCGCGGTATTGACGAAGGTTGCGCAAACTCAATCCTCGTTAAGGTTAACCAGATCGGTTCGCTTACCGAGACTCTTCGTGCTGTGGAATTGGCTCAGCGCAATGGCTATACAGCAGTTATCTCTCACCGTTCAGGCGAGACTGAGGATGCTACAATTGCAGACATTGCTGTGGCTACCAACGCCGGACAGATCAAGACCGGTTCTGCTTCCCGCTCAGACCGTATGGCAAAATACAACCAGCTTCTCCGCATAGAGGAAGAGCTCGGCGCTGCCGCCGCTTACGGTTATGGCAAGAAGACCAAACGTCCCGAATAATTATCCGATCTGATGTCCGGTTGCTTATGGCATTTTTGCCGGTAGCATGATTACGGACGTATATACAAAAAAAGAAGTTTCCCGATAAAGGAAACTTCTTTTTTTGTATATACCTTGATTGTCATTTTCCACTCAACCGCAGCAGTCTTATGCCTTCCGGACGGTTGCGGTGTATGTATTCTGATACTGACAGTTGGTCAAGGAGCACTTTCCCAGCCTTGGAGGATGCATGTAAAAGCATGGGTATGCCGTCTGCAATTTTAATGATCCCCATATGTGTTGCATCAAGGCCTTGTATTGAAGTTGTGAATACGACGATGTCTCCGTCGCGGGCTATTTCCGCAAGATGCTTGCTTTTGAGTCCGCTCCCTTTTATATATGGATATCGATGATTGCTGAATCCGGCCTCCACGCTTTTCATATTATTATAATTGTCCTCATCGGCAAGTGCGGGATACAAGTCGCGGTGGCTTGTCATGTAGTCAAGTGATTTTACCCTGTGGCGCACTTTGGGGTGTTCAGCCGTTATTTCGCGTATATTGCCGCGCGCGATGTTGTCTACAATCCAGTCACTGACATAATGGAGGCGTGAAGAGTAGCCGTTGGTTTCACCATTGCGGTATCTCAGCCGCCTGAGGTTGTATGCAAAGTCGCGCCAACTCTGGCGGTGCTCTCTGGCAGTATAAGCCAGTGCGAGCACCGTCTCTACGAATGTGGTGCAGTCAAGTGAGTCTAAGTTCACCCTTAACGTCTCTATGTTGTCCCTCTCCAGTGTGCCGGGGGCATAGGGGACACCGGTAAACAGTTCGGCTATGCGCGTCACATTGCCGGGAGAAGGGGTGGCGGCTTCCTGTACCAGTATTTCGGTAATTCTGGTAGTGTCGGCCGCTTCATTATTGAAAGTTATTTCTTGTGCATCGGCAGTGGCTGTTGAGGCGATCGCTATCCACGCCATCACAGATATTATATATGTTTTCATGCGTGATTTTGAAATTTTGAAAATAAGACGTGTCTGTGTTGTCCCTTAATATTGGATAATACTTTGCGAAATTACAAAATTTTCCACCGCTAAGCCAATTCTTTTCTATTAGTAAGTCGTGAAAATTGTTACGAATCAACCATATAATAAGGCGTTATATTCTCTGTGTCATCCTTTCACCGCTTTTAATGCTCATCTTCAGCCGTGTGGCCCAATATATTCCTTCATCTTCTGACAAAAACCGGCTGAAATTATGCTCTCAGATAATATGAAATAATTTCTATGGTTTACTTATGTGTAATGATTGTATGCATGGGATTTTTTGCAAAAGGTTATATTGGAGGCTAACAGGGAGGAATTGCAAAGAAAATTTGCCATGTTTTAGGTATTTTGTGTGTAATGCGCATTATATCAGTTGGATATGGTAGTTGCCCTATGTGCTACGGCATGCATTTCAATGTGTTCATTTGTGTAAATTCTGCTAAAGAACATAGTTTTTGAGAAATTTTTCGGTAAAAAGTTTGG
>CANRWW010000066.1 GCA_947643665.1 uncultured Porphyromonadaceae bacterium
ATGAGGATGAACATCCAGGTGCGTGACCGCCGTAGCGATGCATTGCTTTTTGAGAGCATACCCGAAGCGCTTGACAAGGCGTCGTGGACCTGGCCGGAGTTTACACTTTTGGAGAATACCGGAATGGAATCCGTTGGTGTTCCTGCAGCAAAATCTGTTTTCAAGGTATCCGGTAACAGTGTGACAGTTGAGACTCCGCGCGAAGTGCAATATCTGGAGGCTTTTACTCCGGCAGGGACTTTGGCGGCTTCATCGGCGGTAACAACCATAGAATTACCTTGCAGCGGGATATATATCATAGGAGTGCGATATGCCGACGGTTCTGTGGAACGACGTAAAATTTCTATCTGATTTTTTCCAGACAATCTTTTTGACGAAAGCCAATCATGCGACATACATTTCATAAATCCATCGCCTTGGCGCTCTTGTGTGCCGGAACTTTTATATTTGCCGCACAGGCGGCACGACATGAGCCATATGACCGCTCACGTATTTACTGGGATATGTCAACCCGTGTAGATGCCATGGGGTGGGGAGGGAACTATGGACGCATGGTGCAGTTGCTTGACGGACGGCTTATGATTGTCGGAAGATATGGGGGAGGGCTGTCTTATACTGTAAGTCATGATTATGGTGCAAGTTGGTCGACTCCCTCTATGATTGTACGCAATCCGTCAGGGTACGATTACGGCTCGCCTGATTTTACCCAGCTCGCCGACGGTACCATTCTTGTGGGGCTGAATCCGCGTCCTGACGAGCCTTGGACAGAAGACCGGAAATTTGGAATACGTGTGGTACGCAGCACCGATTGCGGCCAGACATGGAGTGATCCGATTTTTGTTTTCGATGCGGAATATTACGGTGGCGACGGTTGCTGGGAGCCGTCGTTCCTGCAATTGCCGTCAGGAGAGGTGCAATGTTATTTTTCGGTGGAGGTCGTTGGCAACAATGATCAGGAAATCATGATAAGCCGCTCGTTTGACAATGGTCTTACCTGGGGGAAAGCCGAGCGTGTATGCTACCGTGCCGGTTCACGTGACGGCATGGCAACTGCTATAATAACTGATGCCCATGAAATTGTGGGCATTATAGAGGATTTCGGGCATTCCAATTATATAGGCTCTCCACGTGCTACCACTTTCCGTTGCACGCTTGATGACAACTGGAGCCACTGGGTGGATGCAGGAAGCCGAAACCGTGAGATGATTTTCGAGCGTGATGAAGACAAGAAATATAATTCTGCCGCCCCGTATATCCGTAAACTTCCCAATGGTGAGACGGTGGTATCCTGGATGGGAAACAGTGATGGACGCGCTACTACGGAGATAGACAAATACCCGATGTTTGTGGCCGTAGGCGATGCCGACGCCCGCAATTTCAAATCGGTCGGCATGCCGTTCCATCGTGATGAAAATGAATTTGCCAATTGGTCTTCCTTAGGCGTGGCAGATGACGGTTATGTCTATGCCATGGCTAACGTAGGGCAATATGGCGGTGGATGCGTCCTTGGATTGGTAAAGGGGCTTCCGCGCAAGGGCTTTGAGGCCGCTTTCGGTGTTCCTGAACTTGACGGCATACCCGCCAAGGATGCTTGGGCTTATAAAAATGGCAAGCAGCTTACCATGGGAACCCAGACCGGCTGCCGCACCGAGGCCGATTTCCTGTATGACAACGAAAAGCTCTATTTCTATGCCTATGTGCAGGACAAAGACATAATCACCGATGCGGTGGACAAAGACGGGATATTCCTGTATCTGGACGTAGCCGGATGCTGCGATACATATCCTCAGGAGGGTATGTTCAAGTTCTTTTTCGGTACGGACGGTAAGGCGACTGTGCGCCGCGGTGGCAGCAACCGTTGGCAATCTGAGACTGAGGCAACCGGAGTGGAGTATGTATTGAATCTCAACAAGAGGTATTATATGATGGAGGTAGCCATTCCATGGTCTATGCTTGGCGAGGCATGCGCTCCCCCCTCTTCCCGTGAGATGAGGATGAACATTCAGGTGCGCGACCGCCGTAGCAATGCATTGCTTTTCGAGACCATACCCGAAGCGCTTGACAAGGCGTCGTGGACCTGGCCGGAACTTACCCTGGTTGATAATACAGGGGCGTCATTTCAAGGCATTTCTTTTCCCGCGCGGTCTGTGATACATGTGGATGGATCCCGCATTTCTGTAGAAAGCAGTTTCCCGATTTCCGGCCTTGAAGTCTATGATATTGCCGGTGCGGTTGTTGCCTTGTCGTCATCGTCAAGTATTGAAATGCCGGGGAAAGGCATTTATATTGTAAAGGTGCGTTACGTTGATGGCTCTGGCGAACATCAGAAGATTTACATTTAATAAAGTTGTCATTATCTGGCCATGAAATTTGTTTCACCAATTATTTTTACAGTTTTGTCGGTTGTCACATCAGAGATGTTTACCGCCAGTGCGTTGAGGCATGAACCGTTCGACCGGTCGCGTATATATTGGGATATGTCTACCCGGTGTGTGCCTCTGTCACCGCCCAGCGGATATGGCCGCATGATACAGTTGCAGGATGGACGGTTGATGATGACAGGAGGTGCATGGAGCCGTGGAGTGGAATGTACTTTCAGCACTGACTATGGCAAGACCTGGAGTACACCTCAACTTATTATTGGAAATACTCCACAATGGGAAATGTGCAATCCAGACATTATCCAGCTTGAAGATGGCACGTTGCTTCTTGGCATAAATCCTCGTCCCTCTCAGCCATATTCCGAAGGGCGCCCGTTTTCAATAGATGTGATGCGGAGCACAGACGGCGGAAAAACATGGAGCGACATGATCAGGGTGCATACGGCAAGCCATATCGGAGACGACGGTTGCTGGGAACCGGCATTCCTGCAACTTCCGTCAGGGGAAGTACATTGTTATTTTTCTTTGGAGCTTGTTGGAAACAACGATCAAGAGATTATGCTTAGTCGTTCGTTTGACAATGGGGCTACATGGACAAAGGCGCAACGCGTAAGTTACAGGCAGGGACATAGGGATGGTATGCCTGTAGCAATTCTTACCGACAATGGCGAAATAGTGGTGACTATTGAAGATAATGGCCAGCCGGGGTATGATGGTTTCCGTGCCACATCTTTCCGTTGCACTCTTGAACAGAATTGGAATAATTTCTGGGTGGACGGCAACAGTGCCAATCGGTCCAAGCTACTTATGAATGACCAGGATTTAAAATACAGGTCAGCCGGTCCGTATATACGCAAACTTTCCACGGGTGAGACCGTCGCCTCGTGGATGGGTGAAAAAGCTGGTCTGGAAAATTGTGGCATAGACCTTTACCACCATCTGGTGGCTGTAGGCGATGCGGATGCACGTAATTTCAAATGTGTCAACACCTCGTTTTATGTGCCTGAGGGGGGCCGTGCCAATTGGGGATCCATCAATGTTGCTGACGACGGATGTGTGTATGCCATAGCGGGTGCGTACGAAGGTGGCCAGACTGAAGGTAACTCGCTTATAAAAGGAACGCCGCGCAAAGGCTTCGAGGCCGCTTTCGGTGTTCCTGAGCTTGACGGGAGTCCAGCCAAGGACGCATGGG
>CANRWW010000067.1 GCA_947643665.1 uncultured Porphyromonadaceae bacterium
CGGACAATCAATTGACGTTGTTCTGATTACTTATATCGAACTCACGTTAAATAATCCCTAAAAAACGACCCAGCGACCTTCATAGCGGCATGGCTCAAATTGCGCCATGCCGTCTCTTTACGCATAGCCTCGGAAAGCGGCATCCCATCCGGTAATATTGACGTGACAGCGGCGAATCCAGCGTCCAACAACCGGGCAGAACCGGTAACACCACCAGCAAGTGCGATTACCGGTACGCCATTACGCATCCCGGCAGCAAGCACGCCACATGGGGCTTTTCCTGACAAGGTCTGGGCATCCATATGCCCTTCCCCTGTTATGATCAGCGACGCATCGGAAACCATATCGTCAAATCCTATAATCCGCAACGCAGTTGATATGCCGGAAGATATCACAGGATTAAAAAAGGCCATGAAAGCCGCACCGGTTCCCCCGGCGGCTCCAGCCCCTGGCATGGATGCGATATCTTTTTTCGCAATGCCGGACAAATGTTCCCCATATAGGCACAACGCCTTATCAAGCTGTTTTATATCAGCCTCCGATCCACCTTTCTGTGGCCCGAAGACTACCGATGCCCCGCGCACTCCCGTAAGAGGGTTATCCACATCGCACAACACACTGAAGTCACACTGCATTATATCATACCTGGCCGACGATGTATCTATGCCGGCAAGCCGTATAAGTGGAGCACCACCTTCTGGCAGCTCCCGTCCGTCTTTGTCTAGGAAGCGCACCCCCAACGCCTTAAGCATACCCGCCCCCCCATCATTGGTGGCACTGCCTCCAAGACCTATGAGAAATTTACGGCATCCTCGGGCATATGCATCAACAATGATCTGTCCGGTGCCAAACGTAGATGCCCGCATCGGATTACGTTCTTCATCTGACAAACGGGTCAAACCACTCGCCTGTGCCAACTCTATCACAGCAGTAGGCACGGCATCACCTCCCTGATAGACGACCGCATATTTAGCTGCAACGGGGCGCCCGAAGGGATCTGCCACCTCAACAGTCACATATTCCCCTCGGAGCGCCCCGGAAATCATATCAACAGTCCCCTCTCCACCATCAGCCACAGGCACGCAGACGACAAGAGCCTTTCTGCCCAATATGGCACGCACCCCTTCAGCCACCGCAGAGGAAGCCTCCGCTGCAGTCAGCGACCCCTTGAAAGAATCGCAAGCCACCACCACCTTCATATCACTCCCCGGCAATACTTCAATCTTTGGTCAGGTCAAGCACAACATTGTCCTTGCCTTTTTCATGATAGTATTTTTTCAATGGATTTGCCGTCATCTCATCATATATGGCGCGATTCCGGAATATATCAATGGCCATATATATAGCCGCGCGCATTGATTCCTCTGATGCCTTACCCTTACCGGCTATGTCATATCCTGTGCCATGATCGGGAGATGTGCGCACAATCGGAAGCCCGGCAGTAA
The DNA here is from genome assembly GCA_947643665.1 of uncultured Porphyromonadaceae bacterium. Classification (GTDB taxonomy): domain Bacteria; phylum Bacteroidota; class Bacteroidia; order Bacteroidales; family Muribaculaceae; genus UBA7173. The sequence goes on from CANRWW010000067.1 coordinate 1,446, forward strand.
AATTCACACCATTCTCCATTGACAATGTCTTGAATGGAGCAAGCCCCTGATCGTGGTACATTGCCAGCACACCATCAAATTTGCTGTAAAGGCCATTGCCAAAAAATCCGTCGGCAGAATAAGGTCCGAAAGCCTGTATCTTGCGCTCCCACGCCTTTGAGATGGCAGGCGCGATGATATCTTTCTCTTCAGCACCAAGCAGTCCGTTCTCACCTGCGTGCGGATTAAGCGCCAGCACTGCTATGCGTGGCTTTACTATGCCGAAATCTTTCTTTAGCGATTCTTCAAATATACGTATCTTATCAATGATCGCATCTTCGGTTATGGCATCCGGCACTTTGGCAATAGGAAGATGAGCCGTGACCAGAGCTACACGAAGAGTATCGTTGCACAGTATCATCAACGATTTTCCACCATCACCGGCTGAAGCCTCAAGATACTCGGTATGTCCGGGGAAAGAAAAAAGGTCGCTCTGGATATTATGCTTGTTTATAGGCGCTGTGACCAAAAGGTCTATCTCCCCTGCACGCAAGTCGGCAACAGCACGTTCAAGAGCTGCAAAAGCCGCCGCTCCAGCCTCAGCAGTTGACTCTCCGGGAGATATATGAGCCTCCTGTCCTATCACGTTGATAATATTCAATGCATCTGTGCGCGCCTGTGCGGGTTCGTTTATCTGCACGACAGGAGTGCCCTGAAGTTCAAGCCCTTTGCGGTAAAACGCAGCGATTTTGGCGCTACCGTAAACCACAGGCGTACAAAGTTCCAGCATACGGTTATCGTCAAACGCTTTCAATATCACTTCATAACCTATGCCATTGAAATCGCCGTGGGTAATGCCTATGCGCAGCATTGATCTGTCTGCGGCATCCGTGACGGATGCCGCAGCAGCGTTATCGCGCTGACGGCGCTCACCGCCACCGTTTTTCTTGCCAGATGGCTGGTTTTTAGGCGCTTTCGCATCGTCATGCGGCGCCTGCATATCTTCTTTCATTTAATTCTTTAGTTTAATATTTTATTTGTGAGTGTAAAGGTAAGCAAATTTTCATTCTATAACAAATCACATCATCCACGCCCCAAAGCAACCGGATCTACATCATGAAAATTACACAAAATTTATTAGGCCGGTCACCGGGAAAAGAGAACAAATCCACTGGAGAATCTGTTTTATAGGAAACCGGCAGCATGTTTCACCACAGTCTGAACGGCAAAGCCATGCATACACCTAGGAAAGCATTCCTAAAATACAGAAAGGTGCCATCACAACGCCGCTGAGACCAGATTGCCAAATATTTTCAAACCACATATTTAATTACTAGACAACTAAAAAACTTTCAATTATGGACAAATATGTATGTACCGTGTGTGATTGGGTTTATGACCCTGAAGTAGGAGACCCTGAAAACGGCATTGAGCCGGGGACGTCTTTCGAAGACCTTCCTGAAGACTGGGTATGTCCACTCTGCGGGGTGGGGAAAGACCAGTTTGAACCAACTAAATGACAACAATAACATGATGTCCAAAAAATTGAAGTTTACGGCCTCCAATAACCGCTGGCTACAGCTATCTGTTTTCTGAGACATTCAATAGTATATCGGTACTAAAATAAAGAATCCCGAAAATCGTTGATTTTCGGGATTCTTTAGTGTTTTGCTTTCGCTTGTCGTGGTCCTACTTGGGCTTGAACCAAGGACCTTCTGATTATGAGTCAGCTGCTCT
>CANRWW010000068.1 GCA_947643665.1 uncultured Porphyromonadaceae bacterium
AAAAAATTGCACTATGTCAAAAAACGGCGTTTCCACGTGCTGGGAAACGCCGTTGTTACTGTAATCTTTAGCAAGTGACTTTTATTTAGATATTTATTTTATGTTTTGACAGCCAAAAGCGGCTGTGCCATAAATAAGCTTTACGGCGCAGCCTCTTTGTATCAGAGCCAAAATCGCTATCATCAAAAAAAAGCGTCGAGATGCTTCTGTTGGAGATGTTTTACTTGTGGAAACCCATTTAATTCCGCTCCACTGCGTAAAGATGGGGCTTCTATAGGTTAAAGAGTCTCCGACTCTTTTTTGTACGGACTCATAGAAGTCACACCGCTGAATTGTGTTATATATAAATGAGTTACTTTGATTTTAACACAGTTCCTTTATCAAATGGTGCTTTATTTTATCGCGACTTTGCGGAATCCTTTTTGGGTGGCGATGATGTAGATGCCCGGTGAGAGGCTCTCTTTCATGACTTTTTGGCCTGTGAGTGTGAAAATCTCCATAGTTTCATCCGCGATATCGATTTCAGGGCTCTCTATTCCTGAAAATTCCGTTACGGTAAGTATCCCATTGCTGCACACGTAATTATAGTTATGGTCAGAACCTCCTTGTAGTTCTATTGGATATTGGCCGGCTGAAGAGTTTGCATCTGCTGTGCAGACGGCACTTGGCCATTCGTCGAGGCTGAATTTATCATCGTCGTTCTTGAAACCGTCGAAAGTCAGCTCAAAAGCCGGATTAATCTCGCCCATTGCGCGTGTGGTGTTCACGACGCCTACATGCAGATTGGCTTTTTCGATTGTTAGTGCACCAGTACCATATTTCAAGGTGTAGTTCTTATATATTTCACCACCTTTGCAATATGTGGCATATGTGCCTGCATCACTGGACTTGTCTGCATCGGTATAAACCGTTGGTCTGGTCGTGACAAGGCTCTGGTTGTCGCCATTAACAAAACCGTAGTATTCTATCTGGAATTGCGGATTGTTGGACCCGTATTTCCTTGAAGCGGCCATGGGCGTGGCAGTAAGTTCTCTTGGGGAGATGTGGCATATACCTTGATGATATATAATTTGATAATTCTCTGCAATGGCATCGGATACTATGATTACATAATCCCCGACGTCTGATGTTTTTGATGCGTCGCACAGTAAAGTGGGCTTTTTGGTGAGGATGCTCTCATCATCATTAAATAGGAATCCCGTGTATGTAGGCTTGAACTCGGGCGCTTCGTCGCCGTAGTTCATAGAGAAGATCCCGCCGTCGATTTGGAGTGGAGCTTGTGATACGTTCAATGAGATATTCCTGTTGATTGGCCGGTAGGGGATGATGGCCTCCTGATGGATATTGAGATTTATGATGCCCGATTTCTTGAATGTGATGCTGTTTCCGTCAATGTCTAAGCCATCAGGTGTGTTATCCGTGATTTCGATGGTCTTGTACAGGTTGGACGATGATACAGTGTATTTTCCACCATATACGAGATTGCCCGAAAAAGTTATGTCAGGTTCGATGCGGAATGCAGGCAGGCTTTCTGTGCCAGTTGGAAGATACCATTTCTCATTAAAATCCCATAAGGGCATTTTCGTGGCATACCATGATTGCATCGAAAGGTTGGTTGCGCTTGTGCTCTCGCCCCATGCTGAATTTGCAGTGGCATCGGTACGGTCAAAATTGTCAGAGCGGACAGAGTAGCAATTAGTGAAGTTTCCCGTACAACCGAACAAAGGGAATGCATCTGTATTCAAGGCAGAAAAGCAATTGTTTGCAGTTACAGAACCCTCCGTTCCGGCCATGGAAGACGGTTGGTAACCCGATATTGTCCCAGAGTTATAGCAGCATGTCATTTTGGAATAGTCGCTGTAACCGCATATCCCGCCGATGCTGACAGATACGCCAGTTCGTAACCAGTTGTCCGTGATGATGCTGGCTGTATTGAAGCAGTCATGGAATTGTGTATTCAAGGCGTACCCCGTAATGCCACCGACCGCACACGGTTCTGGCGAATTTAGATTATCAAGAGCTGGATGTCCGACGAGCCATCCTTGAAAGTCTTCTGTATAAAGAGCCGATGTGATTTTACCAGAAACGGAACATACGCTGAATGAACAGTCTATAGCATTCCCTACAAGACCGCCGATATATACTTCGCTGCCCCAGCAGTCGTAGGTTGAGCGGCCTTCGGTTTTGGAACAGGTTCGTCCTTCAATACTTGCACCCCCGGAACAATTTATGAAGGTGGATGACGATGCATGGCCGCATAAAGCACCAATTGCAAATTCCGCAAAGTATAAATCGAGATATAATGTATTGTTTAGATAGTATAATGTTACGCTCTGTACCCCATTGTTATTACTGAAGTAGTTCACGTAGAATCGACCTGAAATCTTGAGGTTTTTTATCTCGGCACCGACACATTCATTGAAAAGGCCGAAATCAGTCTTATGATAGGCGTAATTTGTTAGTTGGTATTCGCGGTTTATCGATATGGTATGGTTTCTGCCGTCGAGGTGCCCTTTGAAAGTAATCTCTACGGGAATGCAGTCTGTGATGTCGTTGACAAGGGCGAAATAATCAGTAGTGTTGTTTGGAATACCCGCCATATCCTCGGCAGTACTTATCAGGAACGGAGATGCTTCGGTGCCGGTTCCTCCCGAGAATCCGTATGCCTTTGTCAGCGACAAGGCAAATAATACGAAGATAAGGATATATCTCATTGCATGAGTGTGCGCCGCGGTCATCCTCTCGTTGGCATTAGATTGGTATGAAAAAAGCGTAGGAATCTGTATCTGTTGCCATCCTACTGCTTGAGGCTTCTCGCATTGCCCTATTCATGTCGGACGGCAACTGCAGAAGCCCACGCCTGTATATGTAATCAGTGCGTCCGGCTGTATTCCACATGGAATACCATGCCGAAAGCAAGATAATCACATATCCACGGGCATCTACCGTTGCTCAATCCTTGACATGAATAAGAAATTTT